>CANQYM010000003.1 GCA_947628085.1 uncultured Clostridia bacterium | reverse complement strand
AGCAAATTATATTCAAAAGGAATTAGTTCAGGAAAAGATTATATAACACTCAATAAAACAATTTTAATTCTAATAACGAAATTTGAAATGACAAATTTAAAAGAAATAAAAAAATTTCATACAGAATGGAAAATAAGAGAAAAAGATTATAGAAAAACAATATTGACAGATGTATTTGAGCTACATATAATTGAATTGCCAAAATTAGAAAAGTTTATTAATAAGAATGAGAAAAAAGAAGAAAAGCTAATGTTATGGGCAAAATTTTTATTAAATCCAGACAGTATGGAGGAAGAAGAAATGAAAGAAAATAAAGATATAAAGAAAGCAAAAGAAGAATTAGATAAAATGAGACAAGACGAATATGAAGAGAGAATAGCTGAACTAATGGAAAAGAAAATAATGGATGATAAAGCAAGAGAAGCATATGTTTATGAAGAAGGATTTGATAAAGGTGTTGCAGAAGGTCTTATAGAAGGAACTAAATTAGGAATTGAACAAGGTGTTGAGCAAGGTATTAAACGAGGTATTGAAAATGGCAAAAAAATTGCAATAAAGGAAATAGCCAAAACTATGCTCGAGACTGGAGAAAGAATAGAAAACATTATGAAAATAACAGGGCTTACAAAAGAAGAAATAGAAGAAATTTAAATTTAGAAATAATAAAAATAAAACTATAAGATTATTTATTAAGATGTTGTAAATCAATTAACAAATGATATAATGATAATATCTAAAAAATTATGCTGTTTTTGATTATGATATTATTTAGAAGGAGAAATATGCTTTAAAGCATATAAAGAAAGCTATGAATTATAGAACAGATAAATATGGTAATAAAATTTCAATTTTAGGCTATGGCTGTATGAGATTTACTCAAAATGGTGGAAAAATAAATATTGAAAAAGCTGAAAAAGAAATTATGGAGGCTTTCAATTCAGGTGTTAATTATTACGATACAGCTTATGTTTATTCTGGTAGTGAATCAGCTTTAGGAGAAATTTTAGAGAAAAATAATATTAGAGATAAAGTGAATATAGCAACTAAACTTCCACATTATTTAATAAAAAAATCTGATAGTATAGAAAAATATTTTTCTGAGCAATTAAAAAGGCTTCGTACAACTTATGTAGATTATTATTTAATGCACATGTTAACAGATGTGAAAACTTGGGAAAAACTTAAAAACTTAGGAATTGTAGAATGGATAGAAAAGAAAAAGAAAAGTGGAGAAATAAAGCAAATAGGTTTTTCTTATCATGGAAATTCAGAAATGTTCTGTCAGTTGTTAGATGCTTATGATTGGGATTTCTGTCAAATTCAATATAATTACTTAGATGAGAATTCTCAAGCAGGTAGAAAAGGCTTAAATTATGCAAATTCAAAAAATATACCTGTTATTATTATGGAACCATTAAGAGGCGGTAAATTAGTAAATGGATTGCCTGCCGAGGCTAAAAAAGCTTTTGAAAATTATCCAATAAAACGTAGTCCAGCGGAATGGGCTTTTAGATGGCTATGGAATCAACCAGAAGTAACTTGTGTGTTATCTGGAATGAATTCAATAGAAATGGTAGATGAGAATGCAAAAACAGCATCAGAAGTACAAGTAGGAGAATTTAAAGAAGAAGAAAATAATCTTTTAAAAAGAGTTATAGATGCAATAAATTCGAAGATGAAAGTTGGTTGTACAGGTTGCAGATATTGTATGCCTTGTCCTCAAAATGTAGATATACCAGGTACTTTTGCAGCATATAATAGAAGATATTCAGATGGAAAAATGCCTGCAATGATGGAATATTTTATGTGTACAGAAATGAGAAAGGATTCTTCTTCTGCATCTAATTGTGTAGAATGTGGAAAATGTGAAAGGCATTGTCCACAACACATCGAAATTAGAAAAGAATTGAAAAATGCTAGAAAAGAATTGGAAACACCGCTATATAAAATTGCAAGAAAAATAGTTCAAATATTTAAGATATACTAAAATTGCCACATGCACTTATTATAGCTAAATTTAAAAGTATAATATAAATTAGTAAAAAACTAATTTGAAGGGAGAAATCTATGAAAAAATTATCTGTTGGATTTTTTATAGGTATTACTATTGCTTTTGTTATAGGTTTTGCAGGCGGAATTATGGTAGGACAATTTATGAATACAGGTGCTTTATTTAAATATAAAGATATGGCAAAATCAAACATAAAGCAAACAGTAAAAAAATTAACAGGAGAAGAGGAAGAAGCATTAAAAGCCAAGGTAGAACAAGATGAAGCAGAATATGGAAACGATTATAGAGAATGCACATATATAAAAAACAAAAATCCAGATAGAATATATTTCAAATCTGCAAATCAACCAGGATTTTTTATGTTTGAAAAAACAGAAGAAAGTTTTGCACATTTAGAGGATGTTTGTGAAGATAGAATGTCTTATTCTGTTATAGATGATTTTAACTTAAACTGCTTTTCTCCAGATTCAATAGATACAATGATGGTGTCTGAAAAAAATTATATTGTTTTTGATTATGATAGTGAAAATTTAAATGAAACTGATATGTATTATCAAAAGCCAATAATTTTTAGTTTTTCAGAAGGCACAAGACTTTACAGATTACTTACATATTTATCTAATAGCAAAGAAATAATTTCAAGAGAAAATTTGGGAAAAGATGAATTTGCGAGTGACACTAAAACAACAGGCTACAAATATATGAACGATGATTATTATGGAGGTTAAGTTATGAATGATTATATGAAAAAAGCTAAAGAAAATGCAGAAAATGGAATTGCAAATGGTGAAGGAGGACCTTTCGGAGCAGTAATAGTAGATAATAAAGGAAATATTGTTGCAAATGGAAATAACAGAGTTTTAAAATACAAAGATCCAACAGCACATGCTGAAGTTGTTGCAATTAGAGAGGCTGGCAAAATTCTAAATACACATAATTTAGCAGGCTACACATTATATACTTCTTGCGAGCCATGCCCAATGTGCTTATCTGCTATAATTTGGGCAAACATCAAAGATGTGTATTATGGTTGCACTAAAAAAGATGCAGCAGAAATAGGCTTTAGAGATGATGATATTTATGAATTTATAAAAGGAAACAATAATATGATTTCAATGAAACAATTAGATAGAGAAGATTGCATAGATGTTATGAAAAAATATAAAGGAAATATGTATTAAAATAGATACAACTTAGATACATTTTTGATTTATAATTATGTGCAAAATAAATTTATAGGAAAGCATATGAATAAAATTTTAATTGTTGAAGATGAAATTGCAATTAGTGATTTAATAAAAATTGCATTGGAGAATAGAGGCTATATGTGCCAAACTGCAAAAGATGGCGAAATAGCCTCTAATTATATTGAAAAAAATGTGTATGATTTAATATTATTAGATATAATGCTTCCAAAAGTTGATGGATATGAGCTTTTAGATTACATTCGTAAATCATATGAAACTCCTACAATTTTTATAACAGCTAAAAGTCAAATAGAAGATAAAATAAAAGGATTAAATTTAGGTGCAGATGATTACATTACAAAACCCTTTGAAATAGAAGAATTAGTAGCTAGAGTAGAAGCTGTTTTAAGAAGATATAATAAAGGAAATGAAGAGCAAATCTTTGGCGATGTTTCAATAAACTTTGCAAATAGAAGTGTGAAAAAATTAGGAAAACATGTATCTCTCACACCAAAAGAATTTGACTTACTTATATTACTTATTCAAAATAGAAATTGTGCATTATACAGAGAAGTTATATTTGAAAAAGTTTGGGGAGAAGAGTTAGAATTTGAAACAAGAACTTTAGACTTGCATATTCAAAGACTAAGAAAAAAATTGAATTGGAAAGATAAAATAAAAACAGTTTATAAAATTGGCTATATGTTAGAAATATAAAAAAGTAAGCTTACAAAATGATTACATACAAGAAAATGAAAGGAAAAAGCAAGATGAAATTTTGGAAAAAACTTGTTTTGTTTGTGATAACAGCTATATCTATAATTCTTTCTATAAGCAGATTTTATATAGTTAAAAACAATTTTTTAAATTCATTGGAAAATTTAGTTAAACAAAATTCTAATCAAAATATTTTAGAAAGATATATGTTAGAAAATGCAATAGTTAATATGATTGAAACAGGAGAACAAATATCAAATGAAAAAATAATTGAAAATTTAAAAAATATGTATGAACATTCAGATAATAATTCAGAAGCTATTGCAATATATTCAGAAAAATATGAGCAAATATATTCAAACATAAAAGATATAGAGAACTTAAATATTGAGTCAATTTTAGATGAAGAAAAAGAATATTATTGTTTAAGAGAAGTTAAAGATAATCATTATATGCTTTTTTCTTCACATTGGTTTATAAATAATGAAACAATTTATATCATAAATGCTTACGATATAAATACGATTTATGAAGAAAGAGATAGACAGCTTAGAGAAATACTAATTACAGATATCGTAATTTTAGTAATTTCAAGTATAGTAATTTCAATTTTTTCCATTTTGCTTACAAAACCAATTGATAGCTTAAATAAAACAACTAAAAAAATAGCATCTGGAAATTTTAGTGAAAGAGTAAATATAAATAGTAAAGATGAAATTGGAGAATTAGCAAATAGCTTTAACTTAATGGCAGATCAAGTTGAAAATAAAATTAATGAATTAAATTTGCAAGTAAAACAAAAAAACGATTTTATAAATGGATTTACACATGAACTAAAAACTCCAATGACTGCAATAGTTGGGTATAGCGACTTATTAAGATTAAGAAATACAGATGAAGAAACATATAGAAAAGCAATTAATTATATATATTCAGAAACAAAAAGACTAGAAAAATTATCTTTTAAACTAATGAAATTAATGTCTTTATCAAATGAAAAAATAGAACTTGAAGTATTTGAAATTTCTGAATTTATAGAAAAAATGGTAAAAATGGAAAGTATTATTTTTAATTCTAAAATAGAGCTAAATTTGGAAAAAGCTTATGTAAAAGGAGATAAAGAATTACTAGAAGTAGTAATAAAAAATTTGCTAGAAAATAGCGATAAATCTGAGCCAAAAGATAATAAAATCGTAATAAAAGGAGAAAGAAAAGAAAACAAAAAATATAGAATTTCTGTTATAGATAAAGGATGTGGTATACCAAAAGAACATATAAATAGAGTTACAGAAGACTTTTATATGGTAGATAAAGCTAGAAGTAGAGAAAAAAGTGGAAGTGGAATAGGCTTATCATTAGTAAAAAAAATATTAAATTTGCATAATTCAGAAATTTTTATTGAAAGCGAGGAAAATATAGGAACTACAGCATATTTTGAATTAGAGGAGGAAGAAAAATGAAAATAAAAAATGGTATTATAGTTATTTTTATTTGCATTATTGTTCTTTCTTCTTTTAAACTTCCAGAAGTACTATTAAAAATGGAAAATAATAATTTTGAAGCAGCAATATTTTCAAAGGACAAAAATAATATAGATATAGAAACACAAAATATTTATTTAGTTAAAGCTATTCATGAAATTGAAAGTGGAAAAAGTATCGAAATAAGCAAACCAGAAGAAAAGCTTTTATTTGAAAAGCTAGTTTTAAATAATAGGGAAACCCAAAGTAATTATGAACAAGAGCTATGTAAGCTGCAAGAGTGCAAAATATTAAAAAATATAGATTTTAACCAAGATTCAAATGGTGTGGTTAGTATTTTAAAAACAGAATATAAGGTAGAAGACAACATTTATGAAGTAAATCATATAATACTTAAATATGAAAATGAAAAGAATAATTATGTTTTCAACATAGAAAGTAAAACTGGAAAAATCATATATATAGCTTTCAAGAAGGAAAATATATATGCTGAAAATAATCAAAAAGAAGTATTAAATAATTTTATTAATTATTTAAATTTACATGTTATTGATGATTGGAAATATAAAACAGATGATTTAAATTCAAAATATATGATAAAATCAGCCAAAACTGATATTGCAATAGATACAAATACAATAAGTAAAAAATATATTATGAGATCAGAAAAAGCTAATATTTCTATTGCTCTAGAAGAAACTCCAGAAAACTATATGATTACTTTTCATACAAGCAATTAACAATTTCACAAAAATAATATAAAAAATTCATACAATATAGATACAATTTTTATACAAGTAAGATACAAGTTTCATACAGCCCAGATACAACTTTATGCTATTTTAGTATAAAGTTTGGAGGGAAAAAATGAAATTTGTATCAAATGAAAATAAAAAAGTAGAAATCGAAGTTAATGGCAGCATTTATTTAAGACATGCCATAAAAACAAGATTTATTAAGCAAGGCGAAAATTATATTAAGATATTTAAAGAATATGTAAAGCCAATATATCAAGAAGGAGATATAATTTCTTGTAGTGAAAAAATAATTTCTTTATGCCAAAACAGAGTTATAAGAAGAGAAGATATTAAAATAGGATTTTGGGCAAAATTTTTGTCTAAGTTTGCTTGCAGAAAAAATAGAGGCGGATATGGTGTAGGAATGCCAATAAACATGCAATATGCTATAAATAAAGTTGGAATTTTTAAAGTGCTTTTTGCAAGTGTTTTAAGTGGAATAACAAAGCTTTTTGGTATAAAAGGAGTTTTTTATAAAATTGTTGGTAGAGAAGTAAGCGGATTAGATGGATTTTATGATGGAGCTTGGGATGAATATAGAGATATAGGAATAGAAATTCCCCAAAATCCTTCTTTAGTTTGTGATGAAATAAAAAGCAAACTAGGGATTAGCTCTATGATTGTAGATGCAAATGATTTTGGACAAGTAATCCTTGGAAAATCTAGTGATATAAAATTAGAAGATGACATTCTAGTTAAAATAATAAAAGATAATCCAGCAGGGCAGGGCAAACAAAAAACACCACTTATCCTGATTAGAAAAAAGGATAAAGAGGAGGTGGTTTCATGAAAAAGACAGCTTTCTTTTTAACACTGCTTGTGATTACTTTCTTAATAATATATTTTAATATAAATTCGACTAATAATAAAAAAATTAGTCTAAATAGTAATGTCGCTTTTGAAAATAAAAGTTTTATAAATGTAGTGAAACCATTAACAGATGATGAAAAAATTTATTTAAAAGAGCAAGATGATGAAAAAGATAGTTCAAAAGAGAATAATAATGAAGAAAAGGATAACTTAAATATTGATGATTGGAAATTAGTTTTAGTAAATTATGAAAATGCATTGCCAGAAAATTTTGAAATAAAATTAGCAAATATTGATAAAACAAGAAAATTCGATTCAAGAGCTATTTCTTATTTAAATGATATGCTAAAAGCAATGAGAAAAGATGGAATAGAAAATGTGTGGGTTCAATCTGCATATAGAAGCATTGAATATCAAAAAGGCTTATATAATGATAAAATAAATTCATACATAAAACTTGGTAAAACAAGAGAAGAGGCAGAAGAATTAACATTAAAGAAAATAAATAAACCAGGAACGAGCGAGCACAATTTAGGTTTATCAGTAGATTTTAACTATGTAGATTATACTTTTGATGAAACAAAAGGATTTAAATGGCTACAAGAAAATGCAGAAAATTATGGTTTTATATTAAGATATAAAAAGGAAAAAGAAGACATTACTAAAATAGACTATGAACCTTGGCATTGGAGATTTGTGGGAGTGGAAAATGCAAAAAAAATGAATGAACTTGATATGTGTTTAGAAGAATATATAGAGTATAGAAAAAAATAAAAAAATTTCACATCTGTGACTTTGACAAGGCAGATGTGAGTTTTTTTATTAAATAATTTAACTATTGACAGTAAAAAACAATTATAGTATCATATAAATGTTCGTTAACTAACTAAATATTTAAAAGGGGTTTTTATGGAAGAAGATAGTATTTTGTATAAAATAAAAGAATTAGAAAAAATTATATTAAAGAATCTAGCGAAACCTGTAATAAATAAAGAATATAAAACAATGCAAAAACCAACTCCAACTCAAATGAGAATTGCAAATTACATATTAAATAATATAGATAAAGAAGATATATATCAAAAAGATATAGAAAAAGCATTAAATTTAAGTAAAGCAACGGTATCAGACGTTTTAAATAGAATGGAAAAAAATGGCTTAATCAAAAGAAATATTAATCCTAATGATACGAGAAGTAAAAAAATATTATTAAATGAAAACATAAAAAAATCTTTTAGAGAAAATAAAAAAAGGTTGCAAGAGTTAGAAAAAATAGCGGGAAAAGATATAACAAAAGAAGAATTAGAAACATTTTCTAATATATTAAATAAAATGATTAAAAATTTAGAAACAAAAAAAGAACAATAAATGTTCATTTAAAAAGCTTATAGTAAATTAAAGAAAGGAAAACAAAATGATTAAACTATTAAAATATTTAGGCAAAAAACAATGGCTATTTGTAGTTATTTGTTTTGCATTAATTTTTGGTCAAGTATGGTTAGAGTTAAAAATGCCTGATTATATGTCAGAAATTACAGTATTAGTTCAAACTGAAGGAAGCCAAATGAAAGACATTGTAAAAAATGGTGCATATATGCTTGCATGTAGTATAGCAAGTTTAATTGATAGTGTAATTGCAGGATATATAATTGCTAACATATCTGCAACATTTTCAAAAAGAATTAGAAAAACACTATTTGATAAAGTTGAAAACTTAGCTATGAATGAAGTTAAAAATTTTTCTACAAGCAGTTTAATTACAAGAACAACAAACGATATTACTCAAATACAAATGCTTGTTGCAATGGGATTACAAATGATGATAAAAGCACCAATTACAGCAATTTGGGCAATAACAAAAATATTAAACAAAAGCTGGCAATGGAGTGCTTTAACAGGAGCTGGGGTTGCAATTCTTTTAGGAGTTATTGCTGTATTAATAATAATTGTAATGCCAAGATTTAAACTTGTTCAAAAATTAATAGATAAAATAAATGGTGTAACTCGTGAAAACTTAACTGGAATAAGAGTTGTAAGAGCTTTTAATGCAGAAGAATATCAACAAAATAAATTTGAAGCAGTAAATAAAAGGCTTACAAATCAACAACTATTCAATCAAAAAGTATTTTCTATTTTATCACCAACAATGTATTTAGTTATGTATTTTTTAACACTTGGAATTTATTTAATAGGTGCATATTTAATAAAAGGAGCATTATTAGAAGAAAAATTAATAATTTTTGGAAATATGGTTGTATTTAGTTCTTATGCAATGCAAGTTATTATGTCTTTCTTAATGCTAGCAATGATATTTATGATGTTACCAAGAGCTGAAGTTTCAGCAAGTCGTATTAATGAAGTATTAGATACAGAAATAACTATTAAAGATGGAAAAATAAATAAAGATACAACAAATGAAAAGGGTGTTGTAGAATTTAAGAACGTATCTTTTAAATATCCAGATGGAGATGAATATGTTTTAGAAAACATATCATTTAAAGCAAATAAAGGAGAAACAGTTGCATTTATTGGTTCTACCGGTTCTGGAAAATCAACATTAATCAATTTAATACCAAGATTTTATGATGTAACTTCTGGAGAAATATTAGTAGATGGAGTTAATGTAAAAGATTATGCACAAGAATTTTTACATAATAAAATAGGATATATTTCACAAAAAGCAGTAATATTTAGTGATACAGTTCAAAATAATGTATCTTATGGAGATAATGGAAAAGGTGAAAAAACAGAAGAGCAAATAAAAAAGGCAATTGAAGTAGCTCAAGCAAAAGAATTTGTTGAAAAAATGGAAAACGGTTATGAAACTTTAATGGCAGAAGGCGGAACAAATGTATCTGGAGGGCAAAAGCAGAGATTGTCAATAGCAAGGGCAATTGCAAGAAATCCAGAAATTTATATTTTTGATGATAGCTTTTCTGCATTAGATTATAAAACAGATAGTGTTTTAAGAAAAGAATTAAAAAAATATACAAAAGATGCTACAACATTAATTGTTGCTCAAAGAATTGGAACTATTATAAATAGTGATAAAATATTAGTTTTAGAAGATGGCAAATGTGTAGGCCAAGGAACTCATAAAGAACTATTAAAAAATTGCGAAGTGTATAAACAAATTGCCTTATCACAATTATCAGAGGAGGAATTAGAAAATGAGTAATAATGATCAAACAAGGATGCCTCCAAGAATGGGTAGAATGGGAAGAGGCAGAAACTTTGAAAAGCCTAAAAATTTTAAAAAAGCAATAAAAAGATTATTTAGTGAGCTTAAAAATTTTAAAGTATTGATTTTTATAGCATTACTTCTTGCATCTTTAGGATCAGTTCTTTCAATTATTGCACCAGACAAATTATCAAATTTAACAGATGAAATTTCTAAAGGCCTTGTGGTAGTGAATTCAGCAGAACCTTTTATGAATATGGAAGAAATAAAGAAAATAGCAATATTTTTAGCAGGACTATATATTACAAGCGCACTTTTCACTTTTATACAATCTATTTTAATGGTAGATGTTGCTAATAAATTTGCTAAAAGTTTAAGAAGTAGAATATCAAACAAAATTAATAAATTACCACTTTCGTTTTTCGATAAAAATTCTACAGGTGATATTTTGTCAAGAGTAACAAATGATGTAGATACAATAGCACAAAGTATGAACCAATCACTTGCAAGCTTAGTAAGTAGTGTAACACTATTTTTAGGAACAATAATAATGATGTTTCATACAAATTGGATTATGGCAATAACAGCTATTATTTCTAGCCTAATAGGTTTTATATTTATGTTTTTAATTTTAGGAAAATCTCAAAAATATTTTATAGCAAGACAACGTGAACTTGGAAAATTAAATGGACATATTGAAGAAATTTATTCAGGATTAAACATTGTAAAAGTATATAATGGTAAAAAGCAATCAGATGAAAAATTTGATGAGCTAAACGAAAGTGTTTATAATGCAAATAGAAAAAGTCAATTCTTGTCAGGACTTATGCCACCACTTATGAACTTTATAGGAAATTTTGGCTATGTTGCAGTATGTATTGTTGGTGCTTTACTTACAATGAACGACATAATTACATTTGGAGTTATTGTTGCATTTATTACTTATGTAAGATTATTTACATCACCACTTTCACAAATAGCACAAGCAATGACTGCACTTCAATCAACAGCTGCTGCATCTGAAAGAGTATTTGAATTTGTAGATGAAGAGGAAATGACAAAAGAAGAAAATCTAACAAAGAAATTGAAAAAAGATGAAGTTAAAGGAAAAATAGAATTTGAAAATGTTGTCTTTCAATATGATAATAATGATAAACCAACAATTAAAAACTTTAGTGCAATAGCAAAAGCAGGACAAAAAGTTGCAATAGTTGGTCCAACAGGAGCAGGAAAAACAACAATGGTAAATCTTCTTATGAAGTTTTATGATATAAATTCTGGAGATATTAAAATAGATGGAATATCTACAAAAGAATTAACAAGAGAAAATGTTCATGATTTATTTACGATGGTATTGCAAGATACATGGTTATTTAATGGAACAATAAAAGAAAACATAATTTATAATCAAGAAGGAATAACAGATGAGGATGTAAAAAGAGTATGTAAGGCTGTCGGTGTAGAGCATTTTATAAAAACATTGCCAAATACGTATGACTATGTTTTAAAAGATAATGATAGTATATCTTCAGGGCAAAAGCAATTACTTACAATCGCAAGAGCTATGTTACAAAAAACGCCATTTTTAATATTAGACGAGGCAACTTCTAATGTAGATACAAGAACAGAAGAAATGGTACAAGAAGCAATGGATAAATTAGCAGAAGGCAAAACATCATTTATTATAGCACACAGACTTTCAACTATTAGAAATGCAGATTTAATTTTAGTTGTGAATGATGGAAACATTATTGAACAAGGCAACCATGATGAACTTATGAACAAAAATGGATTTTATGCAGAATTATATCGATCACAATTTGAAAAAGTGGGATAATAAGTAATATTTAAGAAAGTGAAGGTTACATTTATGAAAGAAATTGATGAAGACAATTTTTCAAGTGACATATTTGATAAAACAGAAGATTTAACTTATAAAGTTTTAGAAAAATTTAACAAATTACAAAATGTAGATCAGTCGCTAACATATATTTACATCAAAGCATATTATCTTTATTGCACAAAAATATATATGGAGCAGAAAAATATAAGTATAGATTTTGATAAAATTTATTCAAAATATAGAATCTGTTTAAGTATATATTATAAGAGTAATAATGCACAAATAACTCAGGAATTATTAGATGACCTTCTTGAAGCTTTTGATAAATCTTTTGAATTAATTGAATCATTAGGATTTAAAGACATAGAAGATGGCTATGAATATAGGCATTTTACTGTTGATGTATTTGAAATACTAAGAAAAATACTTGAAAGAAAATCAAAATCAAAAATTAGAACAGATATTTTTGATTCAGAAATAACAGCATTTGTGAATGAATTTGAAGAGTTAAAAAGTTATATTCAAAGTTAGAAATTTTATATGCTCAAAGAAAGATTTATTATGCAGGCAAGCAATTATTTACAATTGCTTGCTTTTTTGTTATACTTTTATCAAATATATAAGAACAAAAAATGTATGAGAGAAAAGAATGAATATTTTAGTAGCTGTTAATAATACATATATAAAGCAATTAAATATCTTATTAAATTCAATACAAAAATCTAATATAGATGAAAAATTTGATATATATGTTTTAAATGGAAATTTAACAAAAAAGCAAATTAAAGAAATAAATAGGGGATTAAATTTAGAAAATTTTTGTGTGCATGATATAAAAATTGATGAGGAAAAAATAAGTGATTTGCCAGTGCATGAAGCAAGATATCCATTAGAAATTTATTTTAGAATTTTTGCTGTAAAATATTTACCTCAAAATATAGACAGAATTTTATATTTAGATGCAGATACTTTAGTTATAAATAAATTAAATGAATTATATGATATGGACTTTGAAGAAAACTATTTTATAGCAACAACACATGTTAAGAAAATTTTGCACAAGTTTAATGAAATAAGGCTTGGAATAGATAGAAATGAACCATATATAAATACAGGCGTTCTTTTAATGAATCTAAAAGAATTAAGAAAAACAAAAACAGATGAAAAGATAAAAGAGTTTTTAAAGAAAAACGAAAAAAAATTAATATTACCAGATCAAGATATAATTAGTGTAGTTTATGGAAATAAAATAAAAATAGTAAGTGATTTAAAATATAATTTAGGAGATAGAAATTTAAATTATTATAATTTAAATAATCCAAAATCAAAAATAGGAATTAAGTGGATTAGAAAAAATACAGTAATTATTCATTATTTTAGTAGAAATAAACCTTGGCATAAAGGATATGTTGGTAGATTAGGTTGTTTTTATAATAAATTTGTAGAAGAAATGGAAGCCCAAAACAAACATAAAAAAGTTTTAATATTATCTTGTGGAACGGGTGGAGGACATAATACAGCAGCAAGGGCTGTTCAGGAAGAATTGCTTTCAAGAAATGTAAAGGCGGATTTTAAAGAATATTTAGAAATAATAAATCCTAAATTGAAAGATGGAATAAATGGACTGTATATAAAATCTACAAATAAAGATGGAAAAGTCTTTAAAACAGCTTATAGTTTAGGAAAGATGTATGAAAAAACTAAATTAATATCACCAGTATATTTACTTAATAGTTTAAATAAAGAAAAGCTTTACAAATACATAAAAGAAAATAAATATAATTTTGTTATAACAACACATTTATTTGCAGCTCAAGCATTAACAGCAATAAAGAAAGAACATCATATTCATTTTATGCAAATTGCAACAGACTATGTAAGTATACCTTTTTGGAAAGAAACAAATCCAGATTATTTCATTATTCCAAGTAAAGAATTAGAAGAAGACTTCATAAAAAAAGGAATGAAAAAGCAAAAATTAATACCACTTGGAATACCAGTAATGAAACAGTTTAGAAAAAAATATAATGAGCAAGAAATAAAAAAAGAGCTAAAATTAGATATTAATAAAAAATATGTATTAATTTTAAATGGAAGTATGGGCTTTGGAAATGTAAAAGAAGTAGCTGAAAAGTTATTAGAAAATACAGAAAATATTACTTTTATTATTTCTTGTGGAAATAACAAAGAATTATTAAACACTTTAAATGCAGAATATAAGAATAATGAAAGAATACTAGTACTTCCATTCACAAATGAGCTTGGAAAATATATGGCAATTTCTAATATAATTCTTACAAAACCAGGTGGACTAACAACCACAGAAATTGCAACAATGAGAAAACCTTTAGTTCATATAATGCCAATACCAGGATGTGAAAATTATAATGCAAATTATTTTTCTGAAAAACAAATGTCCATAAAATGCGATAATATAGAGCAAGTAATAAATACAACAAATGAATTAATGGAAAATAAAATGTTGCAAGATAGTTTAATTCAAAACCAAAAGAAATATATAGATAAAAACACATGTGAAAGAATATCAGAAATAGTAATAAAAGAATTAGATAGAGGTAATAAACAGTGGAAAAATATTTCACAGAAGAAAGTGATAATTTAGAGCAAAATGAAGATGTAATTCACTTATGGGAACCATTAGAAGTGAAATTGGATTCAAATTACAAATATATTAATGATGGAAAAATATTTTCATTTTTTTCTAATTTACTATACTATGGAGTAGCTTTTCCAGTTTTAACTGTACTAAATAAAATAGTTTATGACTTGAAAATAGAAGGAAAAGAAAATATTAAAAACTTAAAAACTGGTGCAATAAGTGTATCAAATCATGTTTTAATTTTAGACTGCAGTATGATAGGGCTAGCTTTTGGATTAAAAAAAGTTTATTTTACCACAAGAGAAGGAAGTTTTAAAATTCCTTTTGTAAGAAAACTAATAAAACTTTTAAGAGCAGTTCCAATTCCTACAAAATTAAAAGATGAAGAATACTTTATAAAGGGAGTAAATAAAGCTTTGCAAGATGGTAAAGTAATACATTTTTATCCAGAAAAAGCTTTGTGGCCTTACTATGAAAAAGTAAGAAACTTTAAAAATGGTGCATTTAATTTTGCAATAAAAAATGATGTTCCAGTTGTTCCAATAGTAATTAAATTTAGAAATCCAAAAGGAATACGAAAATTCTTTAAAAAGAAGAAAGATGTTACATTAAAAATATTAGAGCCAATAAAATTTGAAGTAAAAGATAATAAAAAAGAAAGTATAGAAGATTTAAAAAATCAAGTATTTAATATTATGCAAGATAATATATAAAATGAATTGTATAATATATAAATAAAAATGTATAAAAAATAGTAAAAGATTATCAACTGTAAGAAAAAATTATTGTTAAACTTCTAGTTTAGCACAGTTCTGTTTCTTAGTTGATAATCTTTTTGATTATATATATTGACAAACTGTTATAACTGTTATACTATATATATAACAGTTATAAAAAAGGAGAAAAGATAGTGGATATTATTATAAGTAATAGCAGTAATCAGCCTGTATTTGAACAAATTAAACAAGAAATAAAAAAAGCAATAATGACTGATGTTTTAAAAGAAAATGAAATGTTACCTTCAATAAGAAATCTAGCACAAGATTTAAGAATTAGTGTTATGACTGTAAAAAAGGCTTATGATGAATTAGAAAAAGAAGGATTTATTGAAACAGTTCATGGAAAAGGAAGTATTGTATCTGCCAAGAACATGGAACTTTTAAGAGAAGAGCAAATGAAGGAAATTGAAAAATGTATTGACAAAATTATTTTAATATCTAAATCATCTAATATAACTAAAAAAGAAATATTAGATATTTTTGAATATTTATATGGGGAGGATAAATAAATGGAAAATATATTGGAAGTTAAAAATCTATGTAAAAAATATGATGATTTTGAACTTAAAGATATAAACATAGAATTACCAAAAGGTGTAATTATGGGATTTATTGGTGAAAACGGAGCAGGAAAAACTACAACAATAAAATCCATTTTAAATAGCACCAAAATAAATTCTGGAAGCATTAAAATGTTTGGAATGGAGCTAGATAAAAACGAAAAGAAAATAAAAGAAGATATTGGTGTTGTTCTAGATGATAGCTTTTTATCTGAATATTTAACTCCAAATGATGTAAATAAGGTAATAAAAAACGTTTATAAAAATTGGGATGAAAATTTATATTTTAAATATATTGAAGAATTTAAATTACCAAAAAATAAAATCTCAAAAGATTTTTCTAATGGTATGAAAATGAAACTTAAAATAGCAACAGCAATTTCTCATAAACCTAAATTATTGTTGTTAGATGAACCAACTTCTGGACTAGATCCAGTTGCAAGAAATGACATTTTAGATATTTTTCAAGATTTTATAAAAGATGGAGAAAGTTCTGTTTTGGTATCTACTCATATAACATCAGACCTAGAGCATATTGCAGATTATATTACATTTATAAATAATGGAGAAATATTACTATCAAAAACAAGAGACGAGTTATTAGAGCAATATGGAATTGTAAAATGTTCAAAAGAAGAATTTGAGAAAATAGATAAAAGTGATTACATTAAATGTAGAAAAAACAAATACGATATTGAATTATTAGTTCAAAATAAATTTGATTTTAAGAAGAAATATAATTCTCAAGTTGTAGATAAACCTACACTTGAAGAAATAATGGTTATTTATATTAAGGGGGAAAAATAGTATGAATGTTATAAAAGGATTAATAATAAAAGATTTATTTGAATTAAAAAGCTACAAAAAATTTATAATTATATTTATGATAATTTCTGCTATTTCAGTATTCTCAAGATCTAATCCATCAGAAACTATTAGCCTTTTTGCAGTAATGACAACAATAGGATTTGGAATGTTTAGCTTAGCAACTTTTAGCTATGACGAAATATCAAAATCAGATAAATACATTACCACATTTCCACTAACAAGAAAACAAATTGTTTTAGCGAGATACATATTAGTAATAGGTGCAACAATTTTAGGAAGTATAATAGGATTTGTTTTGGGATTAATAGTAAGTTTAGCAATAAATCATACATTTCCTAATATGTATGAAGAACTTTGTATAGTTATGGGAGGAATTTTTGGAATAGCTTTTATAGAGACAGTACAAATTCCAAGTATTTATAAATTTGGCTCAGAAAAAGGAAGGATGGTTTTATTCTTTGCAATTTTAGCAATTGCAATTTTGGGGACAATACTTTTTTATATAGGAAAAATGCTTAATATAAGTATATCACTTGAAACAATAAATTATGTAATAGAGCATTATTTTTTAATAATTTTTGCACTTATTGTAGCAGTAATGTATTATATTTCATATAGAATATCAGTTAAAATATATAATAAAAAAGAGGTTTAAAATTGAAAGATATTACTCTATATGATATATATTAAAGCAATAAAATAAAGGAGAATATATTATGAGTGAAAAAGAAAAAATGCTAGCAGGTGAATTATATGATGCAAACTATAATGAGGATTTAATAAAAGAAAGATATATTACAATGGATAAATGCTATGAATACAATAAATTAAAGCCATCAAATGTTGTAGAAAAAACAAATGCTATAAAAAATTTATTTGGAAAAACAGGAAATACTTTTACAATTGAGCAACCTTTTATGTGTGATTATGGCTACAACATTGAAATTGGAGAAAATTTTTATGCTAATCATAATTTAATTATACTAGATGAAAATAAAGTAGAATTTGGGGACAATGTATTTATTGCTCCAAACTGTGCTTTTTACACAGCAGGACATCCGTTAGATGTAGAAAGAAGAAATAAAGGTTTAGAATATGCTGAACCAATTAAAGTTGGTAATAATGTTTGGTTTGGTGGAAATGTTGTTGTTCTTCCAGGTGTGACAATTGGAGATAATGCAGTAATTGGGGCTGGAAGTATTGTAAATAAAGATATTCCCTCAAATGTAGTAGCTGTTGGAAATCCTTGTAGAGTTATTAAGCAAATAGATAATAATACAAAAACAAATTAAAAGTTGGTAAATTTATTGCAGAGTGCAGAAAAAATAAAAATTTAACACAATTTCAACTAGCTGAAAAATTGAATATTACAGATAGAGCAATATCAAAATGGGAAACTGGAAAAGGTATGCCAGATTCTTCTATAATGCTTGATTTATGTAATGAACTTGATATTAATGCATTATGGAACTACTAGATATTTAAAATGTCCAAAATGTAATAAAAGAAGTTGGAATAAAAAAGTGTTGACTAAATAATAAATTACAATTTGTATTACTTAAAAATTCATTTGACAAAACAAATAAATGACTATATAATAAATATAGGAAATGACGAATCCACAAACGTGGTTTTGCCAATAATAGTTTTAATAAACCATTAGCTCGGCATAAGCAGAATGGTTTATTTTTTTATTTATGTAGTTGCTTATCAACCCAGTTCTTGTACAGAACTGTAGCCAAGGCAACGTTTAATGTTAAAGAAAACATTAAAGATATTATCCCAAATAGTATAACTTTAACCATAAACATCACCACCTCTCCCACGAAAAATCGTAAAAATTGGTGGCAAAACCACATCTGCTTTTTGTCATTTCCTGTGGAGGGGATTATAAATCAAAGATAAATAAAAATCAAGCGAACAAAACAAATTTTTTGATTATTTTTTATAAATTGATAATTATAATCTTTTATGATATAAAATTGATTAGATAAATAGTAAATTGTAGGGAAATAGTATATATGAATAATAAAAAAATTAAGATTAGATATCATCATTTAATGTGTATTCCAAGATATAAGGGAAAAGGATATAGTGAGACATTTTGTAGAAATTTAGAAAAAATTAAATATAGTTTAAAAAATAACAATTATGTGCTTGTTGATGATTGTGATGATATATGTATTTGTTGTCCTAATAATGTAGATGGAAAATGTACTGATGAAAGTAAAGTGAGTAGATATGATAAACTTGTAAAAGAAAAACGTATTAAAGGGGAAAAAATAGAACCTAAACATATTTGCTATGACTGTTGTTGGTTTTACATTTGTAAAAACATTGACATATAAAAAATGAAGAATTAGTTCTACAGGAAAATTATTATTTTATATAGTAAAACAAATAGTAATTTGTAGAAGTGGAGATGATATAATGGAAGATAAAGCGATATTAAAAGATTTAAAAATAAATGTTCAAAAATTATTACAATTAGGATTTGTTAAAGAAAGTAATTACTATAAATATGAAACTAAAATAATGAACAATCAATTTTCTTTGATTATAAAGATAGATATGAATAATGTTATAAGTTCTGATGTTATAGAACTTTCTACAGGAGAGAAATTTATACTTTATTATGTTACAAGTGCAACAGGAGAATTTGTAGGAAAAATAAGAGAAGAATATAATAACATTATTGAAAAAGTTAAAAATAATTGCTGTTCTAAAAATATATTTAAAAGTGAATATGCTAACTTAATTATTGAATATATAAGACAAAAATATAATGATGAGTTAGAATATTTATGGGATAAATTTCCTAATAATGCTATATGGAGAAACAAGGATAATAATAAATGGTATGGTGCATTACTTATAGCCCAAAAATCAAAAATAGGAATTGAAGAAGAAGGAAGTATTGAAATTATTGATTTATTATTAGAACCAGAAAAAATAGAAAAGATAGTTGATAATGATAGATACTTTGCAGGTTATCACATGAATAAAAAACATTGGATAACCATAAAACTTGATGGATCTGTTAATATAAATGAAATATACGAACTTATAGATAATAGTTATAATTTATCTAAAAATAAGTAGAAACACAAATTATAATTTCTATGAGTTAGAAATTTGTATTGGAGTTATGTTATGAATAAAAAAGTAATTATAGTAATTTGTATTGCAATTTTAGTTTTAATAATTGGAGTGTTTACTTGGATTAAGTTAAATAATAGGTTTGATAAGTCAAATCCAATAACGTTTGAAAAAGGTTCAAATGACAAGTATTCCTATTTAATTTATAAAGGTAAAGAGTATGTGCCATATTGTGCATATAGTCCAAAAGAAAGAGAAAAATACTTGGGTTATGTTGGAGAAGATAAACAAGATGAGATATATACAGTTAAAGGATATTCAGAAGAAGAATGGCTTATTAGTTATTTAGATTCTGGAATGATGAATGATTGTATGTTATTAAAAGAAAAAAGTGTTACTGATATACCAGATGGATTAACTTCTGAATATGAGTGGAACAATTAGAAAAACTACAAATTGCATTAGTTAGATAAAAAGTAAAATTCGCAAGAGATAACCAAATGACTATTGAAGAAGAATTATTCAAAAAAACAAGAGTTGATTTTGAAAAAATAATTAAATATGGATTTAAAAAAGAAAATTCTTTATATAAATATTCTAAAAATATTATGAATAATACTTTTAGAATAGATGTTGAGATAAACGATGCAATAAAAGAAATGTGTGGAGATGAGCCACAATTTGAATGGGAGAAGTTTCCATGATATGCTACTTTTAGAAATAAAGATAGTAAAAAATGGTATGCAATAATAATGAATATTGACAAAAGTAAAATAGATAAAAATTCTACTGGAGAAATAGAAATAATTGATATAAAATTAGATTCAAAAGAAATAGAAGATTTATTGAAACAAGATGGATTTTATCCCGCATATCACATGAACAAGAAAAGCTGGATTACAGCTATATTAAACAATACTGTATCAGATGAAAAACTAATGGAATTAATTAAAGAGAGTTATTCATATACAATAACAAATAAAAATAATGCTAAAAATGAATATAAAGATAAAAATATGAGAATACAAAAAGTTATGAAAATAGATTTAATAAAAAGATATGAAAAGGGAAAATTATCATTAGAAAAATTAAAAGAATTTGGAATAAATGCAGTTAGAGGACCAAGATATATGTCAATAGATTTAAGCAACTATATAAATAAAATGTAAAAAAGATTATAATTTATATTAGAAACAATAAAAACATTAGTAAAGGAGGAATGTTTATGTGTACTGCTGTAACTTATAGTACAAACGATCATTATTTTGGGAGAAATTTAGATTTAGAATATTCATATAAAGAAACTGTTACTATAACTCCTAGAAATTATGAATTTAATTTTAGAATGATGGAGCCAATTAAAAATCATTATGCAATTATTGGAATGGCTTATGTTGCAAATGATTATCCACTTTATTATGATGCAATAAATGAAAAAGGTTTAGGAATGGCTGGACTTAATTTCCCAGGAAATGCTGACTATAAGGAAATAGAAGAAGGAAAGAATAATGTTGCACCTTTTGAATTTATTCCTTATATATTGTCACAATGCTCAAACATTGAAGAGGCAAGAAAATTATTACAAAATATGAATATTGCTAAAATTAATTTTAGTGAAGAATTACCAGCTTCACCATTACATTGGATAATTGCAGATAAAGAAAAATCAATAACAGTAGAAAGTGTAAAAAGTGGATTAAAAGTATATGATAATCCTGTTGGTGTTCTAACAAATAACCCAACTTTTGATATTCATTTATTTAATTTAAATAATTATATGAGTTTATCAACAGAACAACCAGAAAATAATTTTTCAAAAGATTTAAATTTGGAAACTTATAGTCGTGGAATGGGTGGAATGGGATTACCAGGAGACCTATCTTCTGCATCAAGATTTGTAAAGGCAACTTTTACTAAAATGAACTCAAAATCTGGTTCTTCAGAATCAGAAAGCATTAGTCAATTCTTCCATATACTAGAATCTGTATATCATCAAAGAGGATTAGTTCATATGGGAAAAGGACAATATGAAATAACAATATATAGTTCATGTTGTAATATGGATAAAGGAATATACTATTATTTAACTTATGAAAATAGCCAAATTACTGGAATTGATATGTATAAAGAAAATTTAGACGGTAATAGTTTAATAAATTATGATTTAATTAAAGGGCAACAAATTTTTATGCAAAACTAAAATTAAAATATTAAAAAATGGGAGGAAAAGATTATGAGAAAAAATATTAAAGTAACAGAGGCAATATTTCCAATGCCAGTTTTAATGGTATCAACTTATAATGAAGATGGAAGTGTTGACGTTATGAATGCTGCTTGGGGTACTATGTTAGATAGAGATTATGTAATACTTAACTTAACAGAAACACATAAAACAGTAAAAAATATTAAAAAAAGAAAAGCATTCACAGTTAGCATTGCAGATAGTAAGCATGTTGTAGAAGCAGATTATTTTGGAATAGCATCTGGAAATAATACTCCAAACAAATTCGAAAATAGCAAATTAACAGCTACAAAATCTGAAAATGTAGATGCACCAATTATAAATGAATTTCCAATCTGTATGGAATGTGAATTCATAGAATACCAAGATGATAAATATGGTTGTGGAGTAGTTGGTAAAATAGTAAATGTAAATGCTGATGAATCAGTAATGAATGGCGATAATGTTGATATTAATTTAGTAAATGCCATAGCATTTGACCCATATACACATGGATATTATAAAGTTACAGAAAGAGTTGGAGAAGCTTTTAAAGATGGATTACAACTAAAAAAATAATATTTGTTTTAAATGGAGAAATATAATATGAGAAAATTGAATTTAGTAGTAGTATTTAATAAAGATTTGGATAAAGCACTTTTTTGCATTAGAGCAAAAGAGCCATATAAAGGATTATATAACTTTGTTGGTGGACAAGTAGAAGAAGGCGAAACAAATGATGAAGGAGCATATAGAGAACTATTTGAAGAAACAGGAATATCAAATAAAGACATAGAGTTAGACCATTTTATGGACTTAAATTATTTTAAATATGAAAATAATTTACAAGTTTATTATGGAATTTTAAAACATGAAGTAAAATTGGTAGAAGAAAAAAATAAATTAGAATGGGTAACTATAGATGATAATCTATTAGATAATTCAAAATTTGCTGGAAACTATAATATTCCTCATATTATAAGACAAATAAAAGTTTACTTAAAAAACGGTACTGGAATTGATAAATATTAAAAAATAAACAATCGGAGATAAAATAAGTGGATAAAAGCAAGTGATTACCTTGAAAATCACTTGCTTTTGTATTATAATGCATTCACAATAAATCATGAAAGGAAGATTTTATGAAAAGAGTTTTGAAAATTTTTATAATAATTATATTTCTTTCTATATTGATTATATTTATAAAAATGAATTTAAAAGAGGAAGAGGTTAATAATAAGGACTATTTATATGATAAGGTTGAGGAATATCTAATAAGTCAAGAACATCCACACTATAACTTAGAAACAAAGGAAAGCAAACCAAATTATAATGTAAGTGATTTTAAAGTTTTTACAGATATTGCCAAACTTGGAATTAGAGAATCTCAAAATAAAACAAATGTGTATGTATGGGCTTTAATAGAAAGTTATTATGTACAAGATGGAGAATTAATAATAAATAGTGGTAGTTCAATACCATATAAATTTATATTTGAAAATGATGAAATAGTAGACTATAAAATGCCTCGAGATGGCTCTGAGTATGGAAAATCTTTAAAAGAAATATTTCCAAATGATATAAGAATAAAATTAAATGAGTCTCTTGTTAATGGTCAAAAATTAAGAGAAATAGTAAGTGAACACTATTCATATTTAACAAATGATGAAGAATCTCAAGAACAAAATAAAATAGAAACAAATACAATGCAAACAGAAATAATTCCAACAAATACAATTGATAACACTAACGAAATAGGAGAGGAAACTAGTGAAATGATAAATAAAATAAAGCTAGAAGTAAATGGAAAAGAGCTTACAGTAAATTTAGAAGATAATTCTTCTTCTAAAGCTCTTGTAGAAAAATTAAAAGAAAATGATATAGTAATTAAAGCTCATGACTATGGCGATTTTGAAAAAGTTGGAAATTTGGATTTTTCTCTTCCAACAAATGACACAAAAATAACCACAGAGCCAGGAGATTTAATACTATATCAAGGAAATCAAATAACTCTATATTATGATACAAATACTTGGAACTTTACTAAACTTGGCAAAGTAGAAGGATTATCTAAAGAAGAGTTAAAAAAGCTTTTAGGAACATCAGATGTAACAATAACCCTGTCTTTATTTAATTAGTTTATATATTAGGAACATATAAAAGAGTAATTTTTTTGCCGTCAACTTTTATGAAGTTTTCTTCTTTTAAACTCTTTAGTTCTCTAAACATAGCAGACCTATTTACTGCAAGATAGTCTGCTAAATTTTTTAAATTACTAGATAAAAAAATTCTTTGAGAACGATTTTTTCTATATTCATTTTCAAAAAAAGCTAATAATTTATCACGAATGCTTTTTTTAGTAAGAATTTGAATTCTATCGTTATTTTCTTTAAAACGTGAATTTATTATTACAAATAAATTGAAAATGAATTTATTATAATATGAAGTTTCAATATTATCTGTATTGATTAGTTTGTTATAATCTATAACTATTATTTTACAAGGCTCAATGGCTCTAATTTCACATTCTGTACTATCAATACTAGATATATTTGTTCCAAAAATACTATTCTCAAAAAGATCTTCTATAAGAGTTTCTTCTCCCAAATAATTTATGTTCAAAATTTGGGCATGACCTTCTACTAAAATGCAAACAATATTAGTTGCTTTTAATGTTGCAAGTATCTCTTCATTTTTATTATATTTGTAAATGTGACTTTCCAGCTTATGCAGTAATTTAGCCCTTTGCGAGTTAGAAAGTCCTTCAAAAGGATTAATCATATTTCATCACCATTACAATTATATCACAATTTGATAAAAGTTGCAAATGCACCTTTTTACTTTTTAAAATTAAGATTATAATTTTATTAAATTAAAAAACAAAAATTTATAAACGAAGGGGAAAAAAGATGAAAATTGTTAAAAGAGACGGACATATTGTAGACTATGATCCAAGTAAAATCAAAACAGCTATTAAAAAAGCAAATGCAGAAGTAAAACCAAAAGAAAGAGCAAGCGAACAAGAGATTAAAGAAATTATCCATTATATTGAAGACTTGGATAAAAAAAGAATATTAGTTGAAGATATTCAAGACATTATAGAAGAAAAATTAATGGAATTTGATAAATATCAATTGGCTAAAAAGTATATTACTTATCGTTATACTAGAGAATTGGTTAGAAAAGCAAACACTACAGACCAAACAATTAAAGAATTAATTGAAGGTGAAAACGAATATTGGAATAGCGAAAATTCTAATAAAAATGCACAAGTTGTTACAACACAAAGAGATTATTTAGCAGGAATAACAAGCACAGATATTACAAGAAGATTTTTACTTCCAAGCGAAATAGTAAAAGCACATGATGAAGGAATAATTCATTTCCATGATGCAGACTATTTTGCACAAAATGCATTACACAATTGCGAACTTATAAACTTAGATGATATGTTACAAAATGGAACTGTTATAAACGGAGTTATGATTGAAAAACCACACAGATTTATAACAGCAGCAACAATAGCAACACAAATTATTTTAGCAGTTACTTCATCTAGCTATGGAGGAGCAACAGTTTCTTTAACACATCTAGCACCTTTCGTTAGAAGCAGTTACGAAAGATATTATAAAAAATACGAAGCAAGAAAACTTAAAAAAGAAGATTGTGAAAAATTTGCTTGGGAAGATACTAAAAAAGAAGTTGCAGATGGTGTACAAACATTCAATTATCAAGTAAATTCAATGACAAATACAAATGGACAAGCACCATTCTTAAGTGTATTTATGTATTTAAATGAAACAAAAGAATACAAAAAAGAACTTGCAATGATAATAGAAGAATTTTTAAAACAAAGAATTCTTGGATTCAAAAATAGAAAAGGTGTATATATTACACCAGCATTTCCAAAATTATTATATGTTCTTGAAGAAGACACAGTTAATGAAGATGGAGAATATTATTATTTAACAAAACTTGCAGCAGAATGTACAGCAAAAAGATTAGTTCCAGATTATATTTCTGAAAAAGTAATGTTAGAATTAAAGAAAAATGAAAAAGGAGAAGGCGAATGTTATCCTTGCATGGGATGCAGAAGCTTCTTAACACCAGATAGAACAATGTCTATAGGAAACATTGCTAATGCTAAAAACTATGAAGAAGGAAAAGGAAAATATTATGGAAGATTTAACCAAGGCGTTGTTACAATAAACTTACCAGATGTTGCTCTTTCTTCAGAAAAAGATATGGATAAATTCTGGAAAATACTTGATGAAAGATTAGAATTATGTCATAAAGCATTACAAATAAGACATAAGAGATTAAGCACAGCTACAAGCGATGTAGCACCAATATTATGGCAAGATGGAGCTTTAGCAAGATTAAAACCAGGAGAAAGCATTCACGAATTACTACATCATGGATATTCTACAATTTCTTTAGGATATGCAGGATTATATGAATGTGTAAAATACATGACAGGTCATTCTCATACAGATAATGGTGAAGGAAAAGAATTAGGATTAAAAATCATGCAAAAATTAAATGATGCATGTAAAGAATGGAAAAAAGAAGAAGACATTGATTATTCAGTATATGGAACTCCAATAGAATCAACAACATATAAATTTGCTAAATGCTTAAAAGAACGTTTTGGAACAGTAGAAGGAATAACAGATAAAAGCTACATTACTAATTCATATCATGTTCCAGTATTTGAAGAAATTGATGCTTTCACAAAACTTAAATTAGAAAGCGAATTCCAAAAATTAAGTCCAGGTGGAGCAATTTCATATATCGAAACACCAAATCTACAAAATAACTTAGATGTAATTTTAGATGTTGTAAAATTCATTTATGATAACATAATGTATGCAGAATTAAATACAAAATCAGATTATTGTCAAAAATGCGGATACACAGGAGAAATTTTAATAGACGAAAATTTGGAATGGTATTGTCCAAATTGTGGTAACAGAGATCACAATACATTAAATGTAGCAAGAAGAACATGTGGTTATATAGGAACAAATTTCTGGAACAAAGGAAGAACTCAAGAAATAAAAGAGAGAGTATTACATATTGATAATAAGGTGGCAAAGGTAAGATGAAATATAATGTAATAAGGAAAATGGATATCTCAAATGGCCCTGGAATAAGAGTTTCAGTATTTATGCAAGGATGTGAATTTCATTGTAAAAATTGTTTCAATCCAGAAACATGGAATTTTGAAGATGGAAAAGATTTCACACAAGAATCTATAGATGAAGTAATGAAATTATGTGGTGAAAATCATATAAAAGGTTTATCTATCTTAGGTGGAGAGCCAATGCATCCAAAGAATATTGAAGCAACTACAAAACTTGCAAAAGAATTTAAAGAAAAATATCCAAATAAAAACTTATGGGTCTGGTCTGGATTTAAATTTGATGAAGATTTAAAAGATAAAGAAGTTATGAAATATGTAGACGTACTTGTTGATGGCAGATATGTAGATGATCTTCATGATCCAACATTAAAATGGAAAGGATCTTCAAACCAAAGAGTAATAGATGTACAAAACAGTTTAAAAACAAATGAAGTAATATTAATGAACTAAAGAAAATTAATCAATATGCAAAAAATATGAGATTATATTTAAATTTAATCTCATATTTTTTTATATATGCTTAAAAATTTGAAATATACGCATTTTTATGATATTATAGTTTCATTAAAATTTATAGTAAGGAGACTAAAAATATGAAAATGGCCTTAAAAAGAGGATTGATAGTAGTTGTAGGATTACTTTTACAAATATTGTCAACATTATTTATATATTTATTTTTTATAGAACACATTGTTGTAATAGATGTTCTTTTTGGAATTATAAGCATACTTCTTACTTTAGGTTTTATAAGAAAAAGTAAAAACTATTCTTATACACTTCCTTTAATAATTATTTTAGTTTTATTTCCTATTGTTGGTGCGTTACTTTATATAATTTTTCAAAGAAATAAAAGAGGAAGCAAAACTTTAAAAAATATCAAAAAAAGTGAAATTGAAAATCAAAAATATTTAGTTCAAGATAAGAAACTAAAAGCAGAGTATAAAGATAATGGCAAAATTAGATATTTAAGCGATTTTACAGGATATCCAGTTACTAAAAATAATGAAGTTACATATTATCCTATTGGTGAAAAAGCCTTTACTGTTATGTTAGAAGAGTTAAAAAAAGCAGAAAAATTTATATTTTTTGAATATTTTATTGTAGCACATGGAAAAATGTGGAATTCAATTTTAAAAATATTAGAAGAAAAAGCATCAAAAGGCGTTGATGTAAGAGTTATGTATGATGATATGGGATGTATTTCTACACTTTCTAACTCTTATCCAAAAGAATTGGAAAAAAAGGGAATTAAATGTGTTGTTTTTAATAAATTAAATCCTATTGCAGGTGTTTTCTTAAACAACCGTGATCATAGAAAAATATTAGTTATAGATGGAAAAGTTGCTTTTTCTGGAGGAATAAATATTGCAGATGAATATATAAACGAAAATAAAAAATATGGACATTGGAAAGATAATGCAATAAGAATTTCTGGAGATGCTGTTTGGAGTTATACAGTAATGTTTTTAACTATGTGGAATGCATTTAGAAAGGAAGACAAAGATTTTAACAAATATAAATATAAATTTAACAATAATATAAATTCTGGATTTGTTGTTCCTTATGGAGAAACACCATTAGATGAAGAAGTAACAGGAGAAGATGTTTATTTAAATATTATAAATCAAGCAAACAACTATGTTTATATTTTTACACCATATTTAATTATAGATACAGATATGGTAAATGCTTTAAGCTTAGCCGTAAAAAGAGGTGTTGATGTTAGAATTGTAATTCCAGGAATACCAGATAAAAAAGTAGTTTATACATTATCTGAATCTTATGTAGAACCTCTAGTAAAATCAGGAGTCAAAGTTTATAAATATACTCCAGGTTTTGTTCACAGCAAAGTATTTGTATCAGATGATAATATTGCAACAGTTGGAACAATAAATATGGATTATAGAAGTTTGTATTTACATTTTGAATGTGGATGTTATTTAGAAAATATGGATGTAATTAAAGATATAAAGAAAGATTTAGTAGATACTATGAAAAAAAGTCATGAAGTAACTAAAAAAGAAGCATCACCTAATTTCTTTAAATCTGTTTGGCAATCTTTGCTACGATTAGTTGCACCTCTTATGTAATATATTCTTAAATATAAATTAAGCTCTTAGAATGTTTATATATAATTTTATAATGTGACGCGTAAGCGACCAACCGAAGCGTAAGCGAAGGGCGATTGGAGCAATCTTCCTTTTCTTTATTTTTAAAAAGAAGATTGCGACACCAAGTCACTAATAAAATTATATATAAACATTCTAAGAGCTTGTTTAATATGTTTTGATACTAATTAAAAAGTTCCTCAAACCATTTTTTCATATTAAAAAGTATTTCATCCAATGAGTAATCACTTTCATTTCTAAAGTATTTTAAAATTTCACCAGATATTCCATTTAAAAGAAAAGAAACATTGAGTTTAAGATATTTATCTGTGCAAGTATTTTTTAAAGCATCATAAATTTTATTGCAAGCAATTCTTGTTAATTTCTGCAAAAATAAAAGTGACTCATCAGCAGATAAGAGTAATTTATATGTTTTTTCATTATCTTTTAAGCAACATATAATATTTTCAAAATAATTTTCTATATCATTTTTTGAATATAATTTCAAGTCATCACTGCATAAAAGTTCAATAGTTTGTAATTGATAATCATTTGCAACTTCATAAATATCATCATAATGTGTGTAAAAAGTGCTTCTTGTTATATCTGCTTTTTTTACTAATTCTGTAACAGTTACTTTATTTAACTGTTTCTTTTCATTAATTAATTCTGCGAAAGCTTTTTTTATACGATTTCTAGTTTTAACAGAAGAAGAATTTAGACATTTTACTTTCATAAATAAATCATTTCCTTTTTTAAAAATATATCAAAATTATAGCACACTATTTTCAAGAAATAAATACAAAATATAAAAAACTGTCTAAATTTAGACACTTTTTTATATTTTATACTTCCTAAATGAAAATAATGAGAATATAATATACAGCGGATTTAAAAGAAAGGAAGGATTTACTTTGAGAAAAATTACTGATTTCATAATAAGTAAAAGATATTTTATATTAACATTATTCATAATTCTTACAGTAATTTGTGCTATATTATCTAATAAAGTAAAAATCAATCATGATATAGCCAAATATATGCCAGACGATTCTGAAACAAGAATTGGAATGAATATTATGGAAGATGAATTTTCAGGAACAGAGACTAGTACTTTAAATTTAATGTTTGAAAATTTGCAAGATGATGAAAAGGAAGATGTTAAAAATTATTTAGAAAATTTAACAGGCGTTAAAGAAATAGATTATGAAAATACTGAAGAGTACAATAAAGATAATTACACTTTATATGTTATAACAGTAGATGAAAAAGCAGATTCTCAAACCGCATCAGACGTATATAATCAAATAACAGAAAAATATAGTAATTATAATATTTATACAAGTGGGGATGTATCTGAAAATAATAAAACAGTATTACCATTTTGGATTATAGCATTAGCTGTTGGATGTGCTTTAATAATTTTAATTGTAATGTGTGAGTCTTATGTGGAGCCATTTTTATTTTTAACATCAATTTTGATGGCAGTTATTTTGAATAAAGGAACAAATATAATATTTGAAAATGTATCGCATATAACAGATTCAATAACAGCTATATTGCAAATGGCTTTATCAATGGACTATTCAATTATGCTAATGAATAGATATGATCAAGAAAAAGAAACAGAAAAAGATAATGTCAAAGCTATGAAAAATGCACTATATAAAGCTTTTCAAGCAATATCAAGTAGTTCTGTTACAACGATAGTTGGATTATTAGCATTAGTATTTATGAGCTTTAAAATAGGAAAAGATTTGGGATTTGTTTTGGCAAAAGGAGTGTTATTTAGTTTAATTTGCATTTTCTTTGTTCTTCCAGCTTTAATATTAATATTTGATAAATGGATTACAAAAACAAAAAAGAAAAGTCCTAATATAAAATTAAGCTGGTTAGGCAAATACAGTTACAAGGTTCGATTTATTGCATTTCCATTGTTTTTAATAATTTTTGTTACAAGCTTCATATTAAAAGGAAACTTGGGAATTGACTACACAGATTCAAAAGAAGATGAAATATCGAAAATATTTAGCGAAAATAATCAAATTGCAATTATATATAAAAATGAAGATGAAGAAAAAATTTCTAAATATTTAAAAGAATTTGAAAATGAGGGAAAAGTAAAAGAAGTTTTAGGTTATGGAAATACAATTAATGAAAAACTAACTTATGATAAATTAGATGATAAGCTTGAAGATTTAGGATCAGATGTTAATATTGAAGATTATTTACTAAAAATTTTATATTATGATTATTACAATAAAAATGAGAACAATGCAATGACATTTAGTGATTTTATAAACTTTATTGAAGAAGAGGCATATAAAAATGAAAAAACAAATGAGAAAATTGATGATGAAACTAAAAAAGATATAACAAGACTTAAAAATTTTGTTACCGAAAGCTCTATAAACAGAAAAAGAACTTCATCAGAAATTGCAAATATATTGGAAATTGATGAAAATAAAGTAAAAGATATTTTTATTTATTATCTTTCTAAGAATAATAATGTTCAACTTAAATTAGATGAATTTGTAGATTTCATGAATAAAGATGTTTTAACTAATGAAGAATATTCTAAGAAAATTGATAATGAAAGTAGAAATAAATTAAATACTTTATCAAAATTTACTAATAAACAAACAGTTCAAAGCAAAATGTCAAGTAGCCAAATGGCAGGACTATTTGGAATTGATGAAAATACGATGAATGAACTATATAAGTATTATATTTTAGTAAATGATATAGATATAAAATTAAGTATTTCTGAATTTTCAGATTTTGTATTAAACACCGTTTTAAATGATAGTAATTATGCAAGCAGTTTTGATGAAGCAACAGTTCAAAATATAAAATTACTTTCAACTTTTAGTGATAAAAATGTTATTACTAAGCAAATGAATAGCAAAGAATTATCTGCTTTATTTGGAATAGAGGATTCTAAAATAACTCAAATTTTGCTATTAAAATATACTAAACAAACTGCAAATAGTAAATATGATATAAAAGAATTCATTGATAATGCAATGACATATGGAGCATCTTATATGGATAGCACTCAACTTGCAACATTACAAGGATTATCAAAAACTATATTACCAATTATTGAAAATAAAGATATTCAAATGCCTTTAGATGAAAATGGTTTAGGTCAAATTTTTGCTAGTATTAATCAAGATACATTAAATAGTTTATTCTCTTTTATCAAAGAAAATAAAGGAGAAGACTATAAAATGTCTCCTAAAGAGTTTGTAGATTTTGTATTAAGCATTCCAACTGAAGCCCCAGGTGGTTCTGATTCTGGTATGTTTAACCCGGAAGGCATGGGCGATGCTCTAAAAAAGTTACAATTTTTAAAAACAATAATGAGCGATAAAAAATTTACATCTCAAGAAATGACAAATTTATTTCAAGAGATTGCTGGTTCACAAGCTATTAGCTTAGAACAAATTAATCAATTATATGTTTTAATAGATTATGGAACAGGAAACACAAATAGTTGGACATCAACACCTCAGGAATTTGTAAAATTAATATTAGACAATAGTACATTGGAAAATATACAATCAAATATTGATGAAAATACAATTAATAAATTAAAGTTGCTATCTACTATTATGGAAAGCACCATGAATGATACTACATTCACTTATCAAGAAATTTCGCAAGTTATTGGAATTGATAGTGAAAAAACAAAAAGCATATATACTTTATATGTTTCACTTCAAAATAATATGAGTTTAACACCACAAGAATTTGTAAATTTTGTACTTGCACACAAAGATGATGCTTCTTTAGCAGGAAGAATTTCAAATGACACTATTTCAGATTTAAATTTATTAAAAACAGCAATAGATGGAATTGTATTTGATAAAAAATATAATTGTGAAGAATTATCCTCATTATTAAACATAAATAAAGATGATTTAAAGTTACTTTATGGTTTATATAGTTCAAAATATGTAAATTCAAATTTTACTATATCATTAAATGAATTTATTAATTTTTTACTAAAAGATGTAGTTACAAATCCGGAGTATTCAAGTAATTTTGATAATGAACAAATAGCAAATTTGAATACAGTTAATGGTATTATGAAAAATAGCATAATTGGAACTAAATATACTTCAAATGAGATTTTTGGAATTCTTAGTAATTTATCAGATAAGGTAGAAAAAAATACAGTGGAAATTCTTTATACTTATTATGGCAGTAGTAAAGAATATAATAATTCATGGGAACTCACAATAGAAGAATTTGTTAATTATTTAAATGATGATATTTTGAAAGATGAGCGTTTTACAGATTTTATTGATGATGATATGAGAAAAGATATTACAGATGCAAAAACAACTGTAGCAGATGCTAAAGAAATGCTTATAGGAAATAATTATTCAAGAGTTGTATTAAATACAAAATTTGCTCAAGAATCAGATGAAACTTTTGCATTTGTTCAAAAAGTAAAAGATCTATTAGGTAAGAATTTAAATGATTTTTATGTAATAGGAAATTCTCCAATGGCTTATGAAATGAGTAAAACTTTTAATAATGAGCTAAATTTTATGACTATTATAACAATGATATTTATATTTGTTGTAGTTGTAATTACTTTTAAGTCAATAATTGTACCAATAATACTAGTTTTAACAATTCAGTGTGCTGTTTACTTAACTATGGGAATATTATCATTTGTAGGAGAAGATGTTTACTTTATTTCAATCTTAATTGTTCAAAGCATTCTAATGGGTGCAACAATAGATTATGCTATTTTATATACATCATATTATTTGGAGCATAGAAAAACAGAAGGAATAAAAGAATCAATAATAGATTCATACAATAAGTCAATTCACACAATATTAACTTCAAGTTCAATACTTATTATAGTAACATTAATTATTGCAAATTTTGCATCAGCAATAGCGGCAAAAATATGTAAAACAATATCAGAAGGAACTTTATGTTCTACAATTTTGATTTTAACTTTACTCCCAGCAGTACTGGCATTTTGGGATAGATTTATAGTTAAAGATAAAAGTAAATTTAAGAGTTAATATTTTTTACAACGATTTAGATTCTTAAGATATTAGGATTAGAATTTTAAAAATGAATTTAATATTTTTATATTAATTTAAGCTCTTAGGATGTTTATATATAATTTTATGATGTGACGCGTAAGCGACCAACCGAAGCGTAAGCGAAGGGCGATTGGAGCAATCTTCCTTTTGTTTTATTAAAAAAGAAGATTGCGACACCAAGTCACTAATAAAATTATATATAAACATCTTAAGAGCTTTTTTAAGAATAAAAACTTAAGAATAAAAGTTTTGGTAGAAAAACTTTCATTCTTAGAAGATTTAATATTAAAAGTAATTGTAATAATTTAAAAGAAATAATATAATAAAACATATTAAATAAAAAATTTATAAAAAGGGAAAATGAAATGGAATTAATTAAAGTAGGAGAAAAAACATATTACATAAAAAATCCAACAAATATTGGAATTTATAAAATAGATAAAGAAAATGTGTATATAATAGATTCAGGAAATGATAAAGATGCAGGTAAAAAAATATTAAAAATTGTTGATGAGCAAGGTTGGAAAGTTAAAGGAATAATAAATACACATTCTAATGCAGATCATATCGGCGGAAATAAAGTAATTCAAGATAGAACTGGTTGTAAAATTTTAGCACATAATATTGAAAAATGTTTTACAGAAAATCCAATTTTGGAATCTTCTTTTCTTTATGGCGGATATCCTTTTAAAGATATAAGAAATAAATTTTTACTAGCTAAAGAATCAAATGCTATAGAGTTAGATGGAAATTTGCCAGAAGGATTAGAATATTTTATGCTAAAAGGTCATTTTTTCGATATGATTGGAATTAAAACTAGTGATAACGTTTACTTTTTAGCAGATTCTTTATTTAGCGAAGAAACAATCACAAAATACCATTTGTTCTTTATTTATGATGTTAAAGAATATTTAAACACATTAGATTTTTTAAGCACATTAAAAGGAAACTTATATATACCATCACATTGTGAGGCTACTTGTGATATATATTCATTAATAGAACTTAATAAAAACAAAATATATGAGATTGCAGAAAAAATTTGTGGTGCTTGCAAAGAAGAAAAAACTTTTGAAGAAATTTTAAAATACATATTTGATGAATATAATTTAATAATGAATCCAAATCAATATGTTTTGTTAGGAAGTACAATAAAATCATATTTATCTTATTTATATGAAGAAAATAAAATTTCTTATGAATTTAAAGATAATAGAATGCTTTGGAAACAAAGTAATTAGAATATTGTAAGCTATTTTAAATAAAGCTAAGAATTATTTGAAAAATTCTTAGCTTTATGATATTATCAAAGCGGAAATATATATTGAATAATTAAATTTGGAAAGGAGACGTTTCTTATGAAAAATTTAGTTGCATATTTTTCAGCAAGTGGTACTACAAAAAAAGTAGCTGAAAAACTTGCAAATGTAGTAAATGGTGACTTATATCAAATAGAACCAGAAATAAGATATACACCAGAAGATTTAAATTGGATGGATAATAATAGTAGAAGTTCAATTGAAATGAGGGATCATTCATCAAGACCTGAAATAAAAGATGGTTTAAAAAGTATTGATGAATATGACACTATATATTTAGGCTTTCCAGTTTGGTGGTATGTAGCACCAACAATAATAAATACTTTTTTAGAGAAATATGATTTCTCAGGAAAAAATATAATAGTATTTGCTACTTCTGGAAGTAGTGGACTTGGAAAAACAATAGAAGAATTAAAGCCATCATGCTCAATAGCTACAAATTGGCTTGGCGGAGATAGACTTAAGAGCTCAATCTCTGAAGAAGAACTTAGAGAATGGGTTAATAAATTTTAAAATAAGAAGAAAGGAAAAGATTTATGGAAAAATCAAAAGTTTATTTTTGTAAAGAAATTACACCTGAAAACATTGTTAGAATGTATGAAGTTCTTGGAAGAAAACTACCAGGAAAAGTAGCTGTTAAGCTACATTCAGGAGAACGTGGAAATCAAAACTACATTAGACCAGAAATGGTAAAAGCTATGGTAGAACACGTAAATGGAACTGTTGTTGAATGTAACACAGCTTATGACGGTGCTAGAAATACAACAGAAAGACATAATGAATTAATGGCAGAGCATGGATGGACAAAATATTTTAAAGTAGACATTTTAGATGGTGAAGGCGAAGATAAAGTTTTAGAAATACCAAACGGAAAAGTAATTAAGAAAAATTATGTAGGTAAAAATATAGATAATTATGATTCAATGCTTGTACTATCACATTTTAAAGGACATCCAATGGGCGGATATGGTGGAGCATTAAAACAACTATCAATAGGTGTTGCTTCTGGAAAAGGAAAAAGATATATTCACTGCACAGGAGCAGAGAATGCAAGCTATGAAGATATGTTTAGAGCAGATCAAATAAAATTCTTAGAGGCTATGGCAGATGCTGCAAGCAGTGTTACTAAAAAATTTGGAGAAAACATTGCATATATAAATGTTATGTGTAACATGAGTGTTGACTGTGATTGCTGTAATGTTGCAGAAGACCCATGTATGAAAGATATTGGAATTCTAGCTTCTTTAGACCCAGTTGCAATAGATCAAGCTTGTATAGATTTAGTTAAAAATTCAAATGATCCAGGAAAAGAACATTTCTTAGAAAGAGTTAATTCAAGACATGGAACTCACACAATAGATGCAGCAGCAGATTTAGGAATAGGTTCTAAAGAGTATGAATTAATAGACATAGATGAATAATTTTATATTATAGCTAAAAATTACATTAGAAGTTATATAAAAAATTATATGAAAATATTTGAAATTTTATAAAAAAAGATATGATTTGAAATTAAATGTTAAAATTGATTCAATGTCATATCTTTTTTAAAGCAATCATTTACATTTTATGTAAACTATGATATAATATAAATTAGTTTTGTAATTATATAAAAAGGAGCATATATGAAAAAAGAAAAAAATGAATCAATAAAATCTGTATTAAAGAAACTATATAAAATATTAACTAAAAAACAAAAAATTTCATTTTTAATAATTGTTTTAATAATGATAATTTCAGCAGGATTAACACAAGTAACACCAAAAGCAATAGGCTGGCTTACTGATGATATTTTAACACAAGAAGAAATAGCTTTTTCTAAAGTTATTCCTTTTCTTATTTTGATATTAATTGTCAATGTTGCAAACGAAGTTATAAAAATTGGCAGAAGAGTTATGGTTGAAGATACAGCAACAAGAACAGAAAAAGAAGCAAGAGGAATGGTTATTAAATCTTTACTTATGGCACCACTTTCATATTTTAGAGAAAATATGACTGGAAATATTCATGGAAGAATGAATAGATGCCTAGAAGGAACAGTAAAACTTGAAAAACTATTATTTATGGATTTTGCTCCAGCAATTTTTAATAGTATTGCTGCAATTATAACAATATTTATAACTCTTCCATTTGTTTTAGCACTTCCAATGATGCTTGTTATACCAATTGGTGTGTTTATAGTATTCAAACAAATACATAGCCAAAAAGGCATAAGAGTTGAGCTATTAGAAAGCAAATCTGAAATGGATGGAACAATAGTTGAATTAATAAATGGAATTGAAGTTATAAGAATTAGTGATAGTGTAAATTTTGAAACAAATAGATTTGATAATAAATCTGAGTTCTTAAGATCAAAAGAAATGAAACATCATAAAGCAATGGCAATGTATGATTGCTTAAAATTTGTAAATCAAGCATTTTTCACAGTTTTAATAATTGGAATTTCAACATATTTAGCAACAAAAAATATTATATCTGTTGGAGCTGTATTAACAGCATATTTATGTTTTAACCAATTAATAAAACCACTAGAAGAACTACATAGAATCTTTGATGAATTATCAGAATGTACAGTTTTAGCTACAGATTTCTTTAAAATGGTAGAAATACCAAATGATTTTTCATATAGCGAAGTATCAAATAAAAAAGAAAACATTAAAACAGATAGCATAGTAGATATTAAAGACTTAATGTTTTATTACAATGAAGATGAAGAAAAAGTTATATTAGATAATTTTAATTTACAAATTGATAAAGGAATGTTTTTAGGAATTGCAGGACCTAGCGGATGTGGAAAATCTTCACTTATTAAAGCAATTTCAAAATTAGAAAAAGGTCATGGAAGAATAATAGTAGATTCAAAAAATATAGATTCTTTAAGCAGAAAAGATATTTCTGAACTTATTGCTCTTGTTCCACAAAGTCCATTTTTAATAGCTGGAACAATTTATGAAAATATATGTTATGGATTAGATAGAGAAGTTAGTATGGAAGAAGTTAAAGAGGCAGCAAAAAAGGCATATATATTGGATTATATAGAAAGCCTTCCAGATAAGTTTGAATCATTAATTTCAGAAGGTGGAAATAATTTATCTGGTGGTCAAAGACAAAGAATCGCAATAGCAAGAATTTTCTTAAGAAAACCAAAAATTTTAATTTTAGATGAGGCAACATCAGCATTAGACAATACTTCAGAAAAACATATTCAAACAGAAATAGAAAAATTGCAAAAAGAAAATAATACAACAATTATTTCAATAGCACATAGACTAACAACTTTAAAAAACTGTGATAAAATAATTGTTTTAAATAAAGGAAAAATTGAAGAAAGTGGAAAGTATGATGAATTAATAGAAAAAAATGGAATATTTAGTGATATGTATTATGGAAAATTAAAATAATTTTTAGAAAATAAAAATAATTATAAAAAATATGTATTTATGAAAAATAGGCAAAAAACAGGCTTTATTTTAAAGTTTTGTTTAATGCCTATTTTTTTGAAATTAAATTTTTTAAAAAATTTAATATTTTTTTAAGGAACTATATTTATAATTTGAATATAAAAAAGGAAAGGAGCTTATAGTGCTAAAACACTAAGTGATTTATTATGAAAGAAAAAATAATGTATTTAATTTTAGGAATTTTAATTGGAGCTGTATTAACAGCAGGAGTTTTTTTAGTATTTTCTAAATCTAATATGAGAGGTAGACCAGATGGATTTATGAAAAATGGAGAAAGACCAAATTTTGAGCAAATGCATAAACCAGAGGATGGAGAAGAAATTCCAGAAAAACCTAGCGAAGAAAATGCACCAGAAAATATAGTTTCTGAAAATGCAAACGAAGTTTAAAATAAATTTGAAAGGATAATTTATGAAGCACAAAAAAATAATACTTATTACACTATTAATAATAATTTTATTAGTAGTGATAATATTTTTTGCAAAATCATCAGAGGCAGATAGTAAATCAAATACTTCAGAAGAAACATGTGAAGTAACAAATCAAACAATAATTACAACATTAACAGCATCTGGAGAAGTTGAATCTGCAAAAGAAGAAAAAATAGCATTAAACACAAATTTATCTTATTTAACAATGTGTGCAGAAAAAGAAGAATATGTGAAACAAGGAGATAACCTTTTAGAGTATACAAATGGAACTTATATTACTGCACCATATGATTGTGTACTTGTTGAATATTCTGTACCAGAAGCTAAGAGTCGTTGTACATCAGAAAATTATATTTATATAGCTTCTGTAGATGAATTATATATGAACATTAGTATTACAGAAGAAGATTTAAAAAATGTTAGTGTAAATCAAGAAGTAGAAATAGTTGCAAATTATGATGAAGCAAAAGTATATAAAGGAGCAATAATTAAAATTAATGATATAGGAGAAGTGTCTAACGGTGGAACAAAATTTGCAGCTATAGCAAAAATTGAAAATGATGGAAATTTAAAACTTGGAATGTCAGCAACTTGCACAATAACAATTGAAAAATCTGAAAATGTTTTATCTGTTCCGGTGGAAGCTGTAACAATAGAGAATAATAAAAAATATGTAAATAAAATAAAAGATAATAATGAAGTAGAAAAAATTTGTATTGAAACAGGAAAAGCAGATGCAAATTATGTTGAAGTAAAAAGTGGGTTATCTCTTGGAGATAAAATAAAATATGAAAAAGTAATTGAGCAAAAAGAAGGAACTAAAGAAAAAAATGAAACAAAATCTATAACCTCAATTTTAGGTGGTGGAGAAAATCCAATGGATAGAAGAGGAGGTTATAATAAATGATAAAACTTTTAAACTTAAACAAAAGCTTTTTTATGGGAGATGAAGAAATAAAAGCAATAGATAACGTAAATTTGGAAGTGGAAAAAGGCGAATATGTTTCAATAATAGGACCATCTGGAAGTGGTAAAAGCACGTTAATGAATATATTAGGATTATTAGATGTTCCAGATTCAGGAGAATATATTTTAGATGGTGTAAACACAAAAGACTTAACAGATGGAGAATTAGCAAAATTAAGAAACAAAAAAATAGGATTTGTTTTCCAAAACTTCAATTTACTTTCTAAATTAACAGCATGGGAAAATGTGCAAGTTCCACTAATTTATCAAGGAATTTCATCAAAAGAATCTAAAAAAATTGCATTTGAATATTTAGAAAAAGTTGGACTAAAGGGAAGAGAAAATCATCTTCCAAAACAACTTTCAGGTGGACAGCAACAAAGAGTTGCAATAGCAAGAGCATTATGTTGCAAGCCAGAAATTATACTAGCAGATGAACCAACAGGTGCATTAGATTCTAAAACTGGTGTAGAAATTATAGAAATGTTTAAAAAACTAAATGAAGAAGGTCAAACCATAATTCTTATAACACATGATAATGGGATAGCACAAAAAGCTAAGAAAATTGTAAGAATTTCAGATGGAAAATTATATGATGAGGAGGCTATAGAAAATGGTTAAATTACTAAATATAATAAAAATAGCTTTCAAAAATATTAAAAGCAATAAATTAAGATCTGCTCTTACAATGCTTGGATTAATAATTGGTATTGCATCTGTTATTGTATTAGTAGGAATTGGAAGTGGAGCAACCACAAATATACAAGATAGTGTTCAAAATTTAGGAACAGATATTTTAACAGTTAATATTAATTCTTCTGATGTTAGTTTAGAATATGACAAATTAGATGAATTTAAAAATTTGGATAATGTAGAAGAAATAGCACCATTTAAAAATATATCTGTAACTGTAAATAGAGGAAAAGAATCTTCATCAAATGCTAATGTTTTAGCAACTAATGATAATTACTTAGAAATTTCAAATTTAACTTTAGCAAAAGGAAGAACAATTTCTGGAATTGATATAGAAAATAATACAAAAGCATGTATATTAGGTTCTGAAATTGCAGAAACACTTTTTTCTTTAACTGATCCAATTGGAGAAAAAATAAAATTAAATGGAGATAACTACACAGTAGTAGGAGTGCTAACAGAGCAGGGCTCTACAATGGGAACAAATATTGACAATATTATTTTAATACCAATTACAACAGCAAAATATTTTGATGAAAGTATGAATATAAACAATATTTATGTAAAAGTAAAAGATGAAGATTATATAGATTTAGCTCAATCAGAAATAGAAAATTATATTAGAAGTACACTATTAATTTCTAGTGAGTATTATAGTGTAACATCACAAGATTCTATGTTAGATGCTATGACAGACATAGGAACAACACTATCATTATTGCTAGGTGGAATAGCAAGTATTTCACTTGTTGTTGGTGGAATTGGAGTTATGAATGTAATGCTAGTTTCAGTAACAGAAAGAACTAAAGAAATAGGAATTAGAAAATCATTAGGAGCAAGAAAAAGAGACATATTGCTACAATTTTTAGTAGAATCACTAGTTCTTAGTTTAATTGGTGGAACAATAGGAATTTTTTTAGGAATTGCTTTAGGCGGATTAACTGAAAAACTTGGACTTTCTTTCTCTGCTTCATCATTTGTAATATTAATTTCTTTTACATCAAGTGCTGTAATAGGATTAATATTTGGAATCTTTCCAGCATATCGAGCAGCATGTTTACGTCCAATTGATGCTTTAAGAACAGAATAATTTTATAGGTTTTAAAAATATAGAAAGGAATAAAATTTATGAAGATTAAAAAAATTATTTTAGCAATTGTTATTTTACTTTTTACTATTGCTAATACGATTTCAATTGTTTTAGGAGCAGAAGGAGCAGAAAAGCTGTTAACTGCTAGCAAAGAAAAGGCAGGATTAGGAGAAGAAATAAATCTTACTTTAGATATATCAAAAATAGAATATCAAAATTTTAGAGTTGAAATTTCAAATGACTTAAATATAGGAGAAGGAAGACTAGAAGGTGGAGCACAACTTGAATCTTCAACAAGTAATAGTTTAAGTTTTACAGTAAATAAAGATAATTCTTTAAGCAAAATAATTGTAGCATATACAATGCCTATGAATGAATCAAATGTGAAATTTAGCATTAAAGTAATAGAATTAAAGGAAAATCAAATTACTTCTCCTGAAAATAATGAAGTGAGAACAGAAATGAAAGAAACAGGAAATGTTTTAGTGGGAGAAGACGTAACAATAAATGTATCTAAAAATAATATAGAAGTTTCTAATGAAACTGATACTCAAAACCAAACTGGAGGAATAAAACCGGAAAATAAAGATGAACAAAAAAATCCAGATTTGGAAGAAGATAGGCAAGAAAATGAAGAAAATAAAATGAAAGAAAAACCTTTTGGAGAGAAGGATTTGCTAGAAGACAAAGATAAAGAAAAAGAATATGATAACATGAAAAATATGATGAAACAAATGGAAGAAAATTTGCAAAATGCAAATAAAGAAATTAAATCTCTTCAAAACACAAATGTATATCAAGGCTCACAAAATAATTATTTAAAAGAATTAGTTGTAAGTGGATATGAATTAAAAAATAATTTCCAAAAAACAACATCAACATATTTTCTTGATGTAGGAAGTGAAGTTCAAAATTTAAGTATTTCAGCAACCCCAGAAAACTCTGCATCAGTAGTAACTGTATATGGAAATTCAAATTTAAAAACTGGAAAAAATAAAATATTAATAACTGTAACTGCAGAAGATGGAACCACAAGAAATTATAGAGTTTATGTAACAAAAAAATAAAATTAAAATAGAAAAGGAAAAAATATGAAAAAGAAAAATCCAATTATTTATATAATAGTAATACTAATAATATTACTATGCTTAATAGTATATTTATATTTAAAGCCAGAAAGTGAGAATGCAGAACAAACTAGCGATAGCACAAACATAACAACGGCTCAAGTATCAACACAAACAATTGAAAACAGATTATCAAATTCTGGTCAAATATCTTCAGAATTAGATGAAAAAATAAAACTACATGCATCATATTATTTTGAAAAGTTATTAGTTCAAGAAAACATAATGATAAAAGAAGGTGAAAACATAATTCAATACACAAATGGAACTTACCTAACAGCTCCTTATGATTGTGTTTTAATATCTAGTAATTTACCAAATGAAGAAGAAGTTTGTACATCAGAACATTATATTGAAATAGAATCTATTGATACCTTGTGCATGACTTTAAGCATAAGTGAAGGAGATATAAATAAAGTAGAAATAGGTGATGAGGTAGATATAACTCTTACTGCAACTAATGAAAAAATAACAGGATATATAACTAAAATCTCAGAAGTTGGAACATATAGTTCAAGCGGTTCTTATTTTACTGCAACTGTCACTTTTGAAAATAACGGAAATTTAAAAATTGGAATGTCAGCAACTTGTGAAATAATTGTTGAAAAAGCAGAGAATGTAATTTCAGTGCCAAATGAAGCAATTCAAACTTCTAATGATCAAAAATATGTAGTAGTAGTTAGTGATTCTGGAGAAACACAAAATGTAAATGTAGAAACGGGAATATCAAATGATGCATACACTGAAATAAAATCTGGATTGACAGGAAATGAAACTGTTCAAATGATAGAAACAGAAGAAAGTGAAAATAGTTTCTTTAATAGAAGAATGAATCAAAATATGAGAGGAGAAGGAGGAGAATTTCCAAAAGGAAATTTCGGAGGAGAGGCACCATCAGGCGGACAAATGCCAGAAAGAAATAACTAATTAAATATTAAAAATATAAATAAATAAAAAGATATGAAGAAGTATAATATGGATTTTGACATTGTTATGTAAACATGATATAATTTATTGGCAATTACAATTCTGTTATACTTCTTTTTTGCACCTTTGGATGTACAGCAGGATAGTAAAATAATTTTTAAGGAGTGATAAGTCTCGAAAGAATTTTTCGCAGAAAGGTGTGCGCGCATGGACCCTTAAGTGGAGGATGACATGGAAGAGATTATTAGACAGCTCAGTGTCATTGTGAGTGAATTGATAGGGATGATGATAGGTGTCGATCAAATTCGCACAGACGCGAACTGCTGGCTTCATTATCACATTCCAACCAGATGCTTGCAAACAGGTTACCCAATTGTATTGCGGCATCAGAAGGGACCACTGTCCATGATAATTCCAGACATGGACATGAAGAGAATGGAAAGTGGCGAGATTTCAGTGGAGGAGTATGTGAACAATTCCATCTGGAGTTTTGGCTTTTTCTGTCCAGGACCGTCGTTCGTAGAAAGCATATATTGGACCGTGATAGAAAGAGAAGGGGGAATACACGACAAGAAAAAAATCAACAGATATCTCACAATATTGGGTTGCCGATCTGCTTTCTTAAACATGGGTTGGATGGCAGATAAAAGAACTTGCAGGGAATGCTCTGTAAAAAACTGCCCAATGAGTAGATTTAGTGGAAATCATTCATGGGAAGGAGAAATCAAGGAGCGTGACGAGAGAAATCTCTTCTACAAGACGGTAAAAAACCGAATTGAGAAGGATTTTGGCTTTGTGGTTGAAAACTGCATGCTCCAAAAAGGACATTCAATTCTTCTGATTCCTTCTCAAACACTCAATCCACACAAAGTGGGCATTACTGTTTATCTTAACGACTCATTGATGGTCGATTTACTATATCATCCAAGAAAAACAGACTTTGCAAAGCTCGCGAACGAACTGCCTATGAAGGCATGCATTCCGTTCCAGTATAACCCAGAAACGGAATCAATTATTCCGAGCAAATATATCGATGTCACGGACGAAACTGATGCAAAGCAAATCTGTGACTTTTGGAGAGCTGATGAGCGAAGCAGAAAGTTTGTTGAGAAACTATATACACCAGAAGAAACTGGTGTAAAATCTAGAGTTGCAACAACTGAGTCTAAACTTGTTAGCTTTATGAACAAAATATTCAAAAGGAACGGGTGAAGTGTCCTAGAAAAATGTCTAAAAAGCACACAAAATTGCGGGAGAGAATAAAAGCTCTCCCACAATTTTTTTAAAATAAAAAAGCCTTATAGTTTCAATTATAGTGAAATCATAAGACTTTAATTTATTATTAATTTTTATGCATTTTCACCTGATCCAACGTATTGTGAAGAACCGAATCCAATTACTAAATAACCAATTGGTCCTAATAAAAGTAATACTATAGTCATACCAATTCCATGATCAAATGATTTTGAAAGTTTATAAGCTAAAAGAATTGATAGTACAATAGATAGTATTCCTCCAACAACTGGAACTGCTACTAATAAATATAGTAATATTAATAAAGGATTAAGACCAGATATTCTGTAAAGTACTATTAAATTATAAATAGGTATAATGCTTTTCCAACCAGCCTCTCCTGCTTTTGTGAAAATTTTCCACATAGCAATAATTTGAAGAACTGCTACAACTATAGCAACTGCTATAATAGCACCTAAATAAGGCATTAGTGCATCTGCAGCACTTGGATTTGTGACAATAGATCCTTCAACTAAACCGTTATAATATGCTGTGTCCATTTTTAAAAATCCCCTTTCTAATTTTTTATAAAATAATTTTACAAGTATATTTTGTCAAATTTTGTAAAAAAAGTCAATATTTTTTATAACATATTCTACAGAGTAATCTACCACAAGTAAAATTTATGCAAAATTAATTAGTGATTTAAACCAATAAACGAAAATTTTGTAATTTAAATATTATTGTTATAAAACATAAATTTTATTGACTTAAAAATATTATTAGAGATATAATATAATAGAATACAAATGATGGGAGAAAAGAGATTTGTTAGTAACACTAATAGGAAGTAAATCAATAAACAGAATAATTTTACCAAAAGTTGTTATTGGTAATTATTGGATTACTGAAATTGAAGATAATGAAGAAAAAAAATTAGTAAATATAGAATCTCAAGATGGTAAATGGAAAATTACCAGCAATTCATATGCTAGAGTTATAGATCCAAAATCATTGAAAATAGTAGATTACGAGTTTTCTTTGCAAGGGTCTAATTTTATTGTAAAAGAAAAAGTAATTTTAAAACCAGGAAGCATGTATGCTGTTTCAATTGGTTATTCAAATAAAATATATATATTATATTGCTCAGATGTTTATGATAAAACTTTAAAGCCATACAATTTAACACCAAATATAAAAGAAATTTCAATAGGAAGCGACCCTAATTCAGATATTTTCTATAACAATTTATTAATTGCAAAAAAACATGCAAGAATTTTTTTATCTAATAATAGATGGATGCTTGAAAATATAGATAAAAGAGAAAATATAACATATTTAAATAATAGGGCATTAAATGAAGAAATGGTACCATTAATGAATGGCGATGTAATTTATATAATGGGGTTAAAAATAGTATTTTTAAATCAAAAATTATATATAAATAATCCTTTTGGAAAAATAAAGTTAAATAAACTAATATTAGAAGAGGATTTTTATAAGTTTCCTAAAATTCCAGAAAATTATGAAGAAGATAATAATATACAACTATGGACAAGCAAAGATTATTTCTCAAAAGTTCCAAGATTAACAAATTGGATAGAAGAACAAAAAGTTCAAATTGATGCCATTCCGGCTGTTCAACAAATGGATGATAAACCAATGATACTTATGATGGGAACATCAATGGCTATGGGAACAGCAATGATAGTTTCAGTATCTAATACAATAGAGAAAAGTTTAAGTGGTGAAGCTACATTTAGAAGTACTATTACATCTTTAATTACATCTGGAGCTATGCTAATTGCAATGATTTTAATGCCTATTATTAATAGGTTGTATGATAAAAAAAGAAAAAGAGAATATGAGAAAAAAAGACAATGGAGATATAAAAAATATTTAAGTATAAAGCAGGGTGTAATAGATAATATAAGAGAAGATCAAAGAAATGTGTTATCTAATAATTTTCTACCAACAGAAGATTGCATAAGCTTAATACTAAGTAAAAACATTAGACTATGGGAACGAAATGTAAATGATAGAGACTTTATGGAAGTTAGATTGGGAACAGGAAATATTCATGTTAAGGCAAACATTTCTTATCCAGAAGAACGTTTTACAATGTACGATGATGAATTAGAAGATGTTTTATTGGAAATGGAAAAGAATTCAGCTTTAATATCAGACGCCCCAATTACAATGTCATTTAATAAAAGAAATTTAGTATCTTTTATTTCACAAGATTATGAAAGACTTGTAAAATATGTTAAAAATTTAATAATACAACTAATAACCTTCCAAAGTTATGAAGATTTAAAATTAGTTTTTTTACTAAAAGATGAAACATCATATTTATGGGATTTTGTAAAAAATTTACCACATGTTTGGGACAATTCTAGAAAATTTAGATATTTTGCTACAGATACTGAAGAAGCAAAATCAGTAATTGGTAATATATATGGAACATTTCAAGTAAGATATGCTATGACAAGTAGTGATAAAAAACAATCATATACACCATTTTACTTAATAATAACAGATAATTATTCAACTTTAGAATCAATTAGTGCACTAAAAGAGATAATTAATAATGAAAAAAATATAGATTTTTCTGTTCTTTGCTTAGGAGATAATCTAACAGAATTACCTGATGAATGTAAAACTTTTATTAATATAACAGAAAATAAAGCAGAAATTAATGAAGTAGAAATAGAAGAAAGTGAAAAAATAGATGCAAGTGGTGATTTTACAATAGATGATACAGAACATTATTCTGTAGATAGAATTGTAAAAATTTTATCTAATATTCCAATTAGATTTAATAGTACGAATTCAGTTAGTAACATTAAGGAAAAATATACTTTTTTAGAGATGTATGATGTTGGAATGATTGAACAATTAAATATATTAGATAGATGGAATAAAAACAATACAAGTCTATCTTTAAAAGCTCCAATAGGAATAGATTCAAATGGATCAAAAATAATGTTAGATATCCATGAAAATGCACATGGACCACATGGATTAATAGCTGGTACAACAGGATCTGGAAAAAGTGAATTTATAATAACATATATTTTGTCTTTAGCTATAAACTATAGGCCAGATGATGTAACATTTATCTTAATAGATTATAAAGGTGGAGGTTTAGCTGGAGCTTTCCAAAAAAATGACGTAAAACTTCCTCATTTAGTAGGAACTATAACTAATATTGAAAAAGTTGGATTGCAAAGATCTTTAGCATCAATAAAGTCTGAACTTAGACGAAGACAAATACTATTTAATGAAGCAAGAGATAAAACAGATGGTGGAACTATAGATATATATAAATATCAAAAGTTATATCATGAGGGTGTAATAAAAAAACCTATACCACATTTACTTATAATATGTGATGAGTTTGCAGAACTTAAACAACAACAACCAGATTTTATGGAAGAATTAATGAGTGTATCAAGAATAGGTCGTTCTTTGGGAGTTCACTTAATATTGGCAACTCAAAAGCCTTCAGGAATAGTTAATGATCAAATTCGTAGTAATAGTAAATTTGCAGTTTGTTTAAAAGTACAAGACAAATCAGATAGTAATGATGTAATTAAACATCCAGATGCTGCTAATTTAAAAACATCAGGAACATTTTATTTAAATGTAGGAAACGATGAATATTATACTTTAGGACAATCCGGATGGTCAGGTGCACAATATGTTCCATCAAATGTTGTTGAGAAAAAAGAAGATAATTCTATTGAATTCATTTCAAATACAGGAAATATAATAAAATCAATAAATGATAAGGTAATTACTAATGTAGCATCAAGTGGTGATCAATTAACACAAATTGTAAAATACTTAGATGAACTTGCAAAATATGAACATATAAAAATGGATACACTATGGTTAGAGAGTATACCAGAAAAAATATTCTTAAAGGATTTAAGAAAAAAATATAACGTAGTAGAAGACAAAAAGAGTATAAAACCTATAATTGGAGAATATGATGATCCAGCTAACCAAAAACAAGGAATAGTTAATTATAACTTATTAGAGGATGGAAATACTATAATTTATGGAAGTGCTGATAGTGGAAAAGAAACTTTAATTAGTACTCTTATTTATGACATTATGTGTAATTATTCAATTAGCAGTGTTTGGACATATGTTTTGGATTTTGGCAGTGAATCTTTTAAAATATTTAAAGATAGTCCAACAGTTGGAGATGTAATATTAGGAAATGAAAAAGAAAAGTTAGAAAGGTTTTTTGATATTATTTTAAACAAATTAAATGAAAGAAGACTTATTCTTTCTAACTATAATGGTGATTATAATTTATATTTGAGAACCTCTGGAAAAACGATGCCATTAATATTTATAATATTGAATGGATATGATGTATTTACAGAAACAACAGAAAATAAATATGAAGATGTGATTACTTCTTTAACAAGAGATTGTACAAAGTATGGAATTGTATTTTGTGTAACAACAACTGCATATCATGATATGAGGTTTAGATTGACACAAAACTTTAAGAAAAAAATTGCATTAAAATTAAATAAAGAAGATGATTTATATAGTATTTTTGAAAGCATTAGTAAAAAAAGAGCATCTAATTTGTTTGGAAGAGGATTAATAAAAATTAATGATAGTAATGAAATTTATGAGTTTCAAACAGCTAGATTTTGTGAAGCAGAAGACTTTAATGCTACTGTAAAAAATAAAATAGAGGAACTAAAAACCAAAATTTCTAAACATGTTCCAAAAGTTCCAACAATGCCACCTAAAATAGAGTATAAAATGGTAAGAGATAAACTTAAAACAATAAGAACAGTACCAATAGGTTTATATGAAAAAGACTTATCAGTATGTACATATAATTTTAAAAAAGACTTTGTTACTTTAGTGATTGGAAGATCTATAGAAAAGACAACAGAATTTTTATATAAAGTAATAGAAGAATTTAGAATGATAGATGTTAATCTTGAAATATTTGATGCAGAAGGCATTGAAGCAGATAAAAAAGAAGAATTTATAGATAGGTATAAAAAATTTGAAGAAAATATTCTAAATTCAAATGTAAAAGAAGAAACAATATGTATAATAATTGGATTAGATAAGTTCTGGGATATAATAGGAAAAAGAGATGCAGACTTTAATGAGTTATTAAAGAAGTCAAACGAAACAAAGTCATTGAATTTTATTATTGTAGAAAATCTAAAGAAAATGAAAAGCCATGAATATGAACAGTGGTATAAAAATTATATACCAGGAGATACAGGTATTTTTGTTGGAAATGGAGTGGATGATCAATACAATATAAATATTATAACACCTAGAAGAAATTTAGTGGGAAATTGCGGATTAGATCATGGATATGTAATAACATCTGGAAATGCTGCATTAATAAAATTATTGGAAATAAAAGAGGAGGTAGAAAATGAATAAAGTGTTGGTAAAACTCTATGTTCCAATGCTAGATCAGCAATATGATGTTTGGCTACCTTTAAATAAAAGAATATATAATACAATAATTTTGCTGGTAAAAGCTATTAATGAATTTTCTGGAGGATACTATAATCCAGAAGAATTACCAAAGTTATATGATAAAACAACATCTCAGTTATTTGCGATAAATATAACTGTGAAAGAAGCTGGAATTGTAAATGGAAGTGAAATAATTTTAATTTAAAAGGAGAGTTATATATGGGATTAGAAGTTGATGAAACATCTGCAGATAATTCTATTAAAATAGAATATAGTAATAGATATGCTGCATTTAAAAATGCTGAGAATAGCTTATCACTATCTGATTTAATAGATTGTCAAACATATGATGCAGAATGTCAAGCTATTAAAGAAGCTAAAAACACTTATCAAAATATTTACGATTATCTGTTAGAAGTTAATAATGCTTTAAAAACTGCAAGAGATAGCTTAGAAACGGTAAATACTAGTCTAGGAAGTCATATGGCAGGTACAATTGCTTACGTAGGCGAAAATAGTGGAGGCGAAAACGGTAAAATAGGTATTAAAGAAACATTAGAAAATTTAGTAGAAGCCATGGAAACAAATAGCATAAATAAATTTGAAACTATATTATCTAATTTGGAAAGCAACCTTAATAAGATGGATACAGATTATAATACAAGAAAAGCATTATATGATGAGCTATATACTAAAATAAAAAGTAGTGTTGCTACTTGTAGGAGAAAATATACTTTAGCTAATACATATTACTGGAACAATAAGGCAGTTTTAACAAACGATTGGACAAATATGTATTACGATGTATATTATAGTACAAATACATATGACTTTTTAAATTATGTGGACGCAAAGGAAGGTGAAGGAAATGAGTGATTCAACAACTGTAGTAACGATAGATTATGATGGATTAAAAGAAGATTTAGCTACCCTTGACGGAGTTAAAACTAATTTATCCGAAAAATTGGAAACAGCAAAGGAATTAGAAAAATGTGTACCACAAGGTTTGAGAGAAGAAATTGGAAATAGTGATAAATGGTTTAATAAGTTAATAGACGGTTTTTTAGATTTTTTTGGAAATAGAGAAACTGGGGATGCCGGTAAAGGACTTGACTATTCAATGGATTTAACACCAATATTAGGAATTGTAGAGAACATGAATTCATATATAAGTGATTTAGAAGATAATGTAATTCCACCAATTGAAGATACATATGATAATTTTTCAGCTGCTGAAGGAGAAAATGAAACTGTGGTAGCAGCTATAGAAGAAAATCCATCAACACCAGCAGAAGCAGAGAGTACAGAAACAGACATTACTACTGAAACTATAATAACAATAACCGAAACAGATGCAAACTTACTTGAAGATGTAACTCAAGATTCAGAAAATGGTGAAGAAGTAACAATAACAGAAACAGAAGAACCAATAACCGAAACAGATATTACAGAAACAGAAGTTGAATCAGCAACAATATCAGAACCAGATGTGACAATAACAGAAACAGAAAGTACAGAAACAGATAGCACCGAAACGACAACAATAACAGAAACGGAGGAACCAATAACCGAAACAGATATTACAGAAACTGAAGTTGAATCAGCAACAATATCAGAACCAGATGTGACAATAACAGAAACAGAAAATACAGAAACAGATAGCACTGAAACAGCAACAGTAACAGAAACAGAAGGCCCAATAACAGAAACAGAAAGTACAGAAACAGATAGCACCGAAACGGTAACAGTAACAGAAACAGAAGGTCCAATAACAGAAACGGAAAGTACAGAAACAGATAGCACCGAAACGGTAACAGTAACAGAAACAGAAGGTCCAATAACTGAAACAGAAAGTACAGAAACAGAGAGCACTGAAAGGCCAACAGTAACAGAACCAGATTTAGCAGTACCAGGAACAGATGCTCCAGAAACAAGTATAACTGAAACAGCAACAATAACTGAAACAGAAGGTCCAATAACTGAAACAGAAAGTACAGAGACAGATAGTACAGAAACAGTAACATTAACAGAAACAGAGGGTCCAATAACTGAAACAGAAAGTACAGAAACAGATAGTACAGAAACAGTAACACTAACAGAAACAGACAGTCCAATAACTGAAACAGAAAGCACAGAAACAGATAGTACAGAAACAGTAACACTAACAGAAACAGACAGTCCAATAACTGAAACAGAAAGCACAGAAACAGATAGTACAGAAACAGTAACATTAACAGAAACGGAAGGTCCAATAACTGAAACAGAAAGCACTGAAACAGATGGTACTGAAACAGCAACACTAACAGAAACAGATAGTCCAATAACAGAAACAGAAAGTACAGAAACAGATGGTACAGAAACAGCAACATTAACAGAGACAGATAGTCCAATAACTGAGACAGAAAGTACAGAGACAGAAAGTACAGAAACAGCAACATTAACAGAAACAGATAGTCCAATAACCGAAACAGAAAGCACAGAAACAGATAGTACAGAAACAGTAACATTAACAGAACCAGATTTGTCAATACCAAATAATCCAAATAATGATTTGCATGGTATGTTTGCATACAAAATAACAGATAGTGAATTTAAAGATATAATACATAATATAAAAACATCGCAGGACGGAACAGATAACACATTTGGAAATATAAGTAATGATATAAAAAAAGATGAATAAATAAAAATAAGAAAGCCTCTTTTATAACAAAAAGGGGCTTTTTCTATTAAATATTTATTAGATAAAATACAAATAAATTATAAATTATTTTTCTTTTTTATATATAAATCGTTATTCTTTTTACAAGCTATACTATTAGGCATTATTTGCCAAGCAAAATTATTGTATTTTATGGCATTGTCATAATCTTTTAAATAGAAGTAAGAGGCTCCTATTAATAAATTTGGAGTATAGTAGTGTTCAATAATATTTACATCTTCATGTATATCTTCTAAAGCAATGGCATTTTGAAGCCAAAATATTGTAGCTTCAAAATTCTTTTTTCTATAAAATAAATCACCAAGTCTATTACAAGCTTTAATACCTGGTTTTTGATATTTTATTATTTTAAATAAAGACTTTTCTTCCATTTCAAAATCATTTTTATTTTTGTAGCAATCTGCTAAAACAAGTAAAGATTTATATAAAAATCTCGAATTGGCAGAATATGTATTTTCATACTTATCTACTAATGTATTCAACATAGAAATTGTTTTGTCATAATCTTTTCTATAAAAATATTCGTGTGCATAGGAATAACCTTGTCTAATATCGAAATCTTTGCCTTCTGATTCCATTTTTTTAAATATTCGAAGATTTCTATCCTTATCATTTATTTTTATTTTTTTGTGATTTACACAAATATCTGTATACACTATATTTCCAGAAGGGACTATAATTTCATGTATAGGACTTACCCAAGTGTAATTTTTAGATTTTTTAAGAATACGAGCTCTTTTTTGAACAACTTTAGGATTTCCGTTTGAATCAAAAGAATAGTTGTAAATAAACATATAAATATCAACGTTTGGATCTATATTATTTTTAAGTTCTAAAATTTTTTTTGCATCATTCTCTTCTATAACATCATCTGCATCTAACCACATAATATATTCTTTAGTAGCTTTAGAAAAAGAAAAGTTCCTAGCTTTAGAAAAATCATCAACCCATTCAAAATCATATACTTTAGAAGTAAATTTATAAGCAATTTCTTTAGTTTTATCTGTTGAACCAGTATCTACAATTATTATTTCATCGACAATATCTTTTACAGAATTTAAGCATCGTTCTAAAACTAATTCTTCATTTTTTACAATCATACATAAACTTATTTCTGCTTTTTTTATTGAATCATTCATTTTTATACAACCTTTCTAAATCTATAATAACATTATAATAATAATAAAGTAATAAAAAAATAGTTATTTTGTAAATTTAATTTTTTTAACAAAAATGTAACAAAGCATTTTTGTTATTTGAAATAAAATAGCAATATTACATTTGTGTTAAAAAGCTTGACTTGCTAGTATCTTATTGATAACTTAAAAATATGATAAATTTATTTTATCACAATTTTTTTTAGGAGGATTAAAATTATGGCAAATATAACACAAGTAGATTATGAAAGATTACCTGATCAAGCAGGTTCAATTCGTGCAGAAGGTCAAAAATTAAATACTAATTTGAATAAAATATTTCAAGAAACTCAAAATATGCATTCTAATTGGTATGGTGTTAGATATAATTCTTTTATTAAAGAATTAAATTCAATGCTTCCAGCAGTAAATGATATATTAAGATTAGTTGTTGACGATATACCAATTGCTTTGGAAACTGTAGCTAAAAACTATGCATTAGCAGATGGAGCACCTACAAAAACTGTAAATGACAAAGAACTTCCAAAAATAGAAGAATTAGCAGCAACAGAAGATGTTGGATTAAGATTTGTATCAACTGATGTAAGTGTTAATAAAGCAAATATAGAACAATATATTGCTGATGCTTTAGAAAATCTAAACACTATCCAAAGTCATTGGTCAGGTGTTGTTTGGGATTCAGAAGCAGCAACAGCATTTGGTACAAAATTTACTTCATTAAAAACAAATATAGAAACAGCATTAAATTCTGTTAAAACTAATTTGTCTACTTTAATGGCAGCAGCAGAAACTGATATTTCTGCAGCAGAAACAAACAATACAGTATCATAAAAAATTATAAAAAAAGAATGCTAGCAAAATTTGCTAGCATTCTTTTTATTTTATTTTTAGTTTTTTGTTTTTTTACTTGTCTTTTTGAAATAAATGTAATAAAATAAGTCTAAATTATCACAATTTGTAAAAAACTTTTAATATATATTTTTTTTATTTGACAAATTTTTAGAAAAATCTATGCTAAATTATATATATTAAAGGTAAGGGAGTGGTTAAGGATGTTTCAAAATGTCGCAGATTTTTCAAATCAAAATGAAGAAATAGAAGAAGAAAACAATAAAACTTATTATAGATTAAAAGAAATTTTTAAATATCAAAATATAATCATTTATATTTTAACATTTTTAATGTCTACATTATCAATTAAAGGCGAGCTTATGCCTTTCGGACTTGCTATAATGGCCTCTTGTGTTGGAGAAAACATACCTATAGCAGGTGTATTTATTTCAGCAATTATTGGAACTTGTGTTGGAGGCGGTCCTACAAGTTTAATAAATTTTCTTGAGATTTCAGTAGTATATTTTTTATTAGTTTTAATTTTTAGAGCAAAAGTAGCTGTTGAAGAGCGAAACGAGATGATAAAAACAGGAGGGAAGTTATTTTTTGCTTATTTTATTGTTTCACTTATAAAAAATTTTGCAGGTGTATTTTTATTATATGATGTTTTTATGAGTGCAATTTCAGGTGCAATAATATATGTGTTTTACAAAATTTTTGTTAATGGACTAGCTTCTATAAACAAATTAAATGAAAAAAAGGCTTTTACAGTTGATGAACTAATTGCAACAACAATAATTATTGCTATAGCTAGTTCTGCATTTAATAATGTAAGTGTATTTACGCTAAATATCAGCAATATAATCATAATATTTATGATTATGATATTAGGTTGGAAAAATGGAATGTTGCTTGGAGCCATCTCAGGAATTTCAATAGGACTTGCTACTAGTTTTTTAGATGGCACAAGCTTTGTACAAATTTCAATGTATGCAATATCTGGAATACTATCAGGACTTTTAAATAAATTTGGAAAAATAGGAGTTATAATAGGATTTTTATTAGGAAATGCAATTCTTACTTATTGGGTAAGAGGAGCATCAACTATGATAATTTATTTTAGAGAAATATTCATTGCTTCAATAGGACTTTTATTAGTTCCTAGCAGAATAAAAATAGAAGTAGAAGATCTTTTTGGAAAAGATAAATTATTAGATGATTCTGGAGATAGAAGATTAGAAGCAAAAAATGAGGATGTGTCTAAAAAGCTAAAAACTATTTCAGAGATGTTTAATACTTTAATGAAAACTGCTGATAAAGATGAAATAGCAAGCAGAGAAAACTTTATACAAGATTTTTTAGATAATTTAGAAGAGGTTAAACTAAATATTTTTTATGAAGAAATTTCCAACGAAGATACTGGAATTGCAAGAGATATATGTGCTGTTCTAATTAAAAATGAAATACTAGTTGATGGAGACCTAATAGAAATTTTAAAAGAACATAATAATTATGTTATTATGAGAGATGAAAATATAAAAAATGATTTACAAGAAATTGTAAAAATAGCAAATAGAACATTAAAAATTTATCAAATAAATAGAGCAAAAGAGCAAGAAAGAAAAAATACAATTAATGCAATGAATGAAAATTTAAAAAGTGCTGTAAAAATAATTGATAAATGTGCAGAAGAAGTTAATGAAGAAAAGAAAAGTAAGTTTTATAAAAAAGAACAAGAGCTTACAATTCTTTTAAAAAATAAAAATATAAAACTAGAAGATTGTCAAATAAAACAATTAAAAAATGAAAAATTTATTATAGAACTAAAACTAGATTATAATGATAGTAGACTAAGAAATAAAGAAATAATGGATAGCATAATAGAAATTATTTCTAAAAGCTTAAACACAAAAGTTTGCTTTCAAAGAGAAAGACTAGATGAAGAAAAGCAAGAATACTATCAAATCTATTCAAGTGAAGATAAATTTGTTCTTCAAGTTGGAACTGGAAAACTAACAAAAGATGATAGTAGCGTTTCAGGAGATTGCAGTTTGCAAATTAAGTTAGCAGACGGTAAATATTTATTAGCAATTGCTGATGGAATGGGTAGTGGAGAAAAAGCTAGAGAATACAGTAAAACAGCTTTAAGGTTAATAAAACAAATGCTATCTGCAGGATTTGATAGTGAAGAATCTGTTAAAATGATAAATTCGAGAATAAATTATTTAGGAGGTTCAAAAAGATATTCAACTTTAGATGTTTCTATTTTGGATTTGTTTACTGGAAAAGCAGAACTTATGAAAAATGCAGCATGCTGTACCTACATAAAAAATAAAGGAAACATTAGAGAAATAAAATCTGAAAACTTACCTATAGGAATGCTTGAAAACATAGAACTTGAGTCACAAACAATAGACCTTAATGATGGCGATATTATAGTTATGTGCAGTGATGGCATATTAGATTCACAAGCAGATTATGAAGAAGATTGGATACCATATTTCCTTAAAAACCTTACAACAAGTAATGTGCAAAAAATAGCAGATTTAATTTTAGCAGAAGCAGTAGATAATGGATATGGTGCTGTGCAAGATGATATGACTGTTATTGTAATAAAAATAATAAAAAAGAAAATAAAAGAAAACTAAATAAAAATAGATTTAAGAATGCAAAACTAATATTAAAAAACTCCTTATATTATGTTAAAAATTTTAAAAGTTTAACATATTTTAAGGAGTTTTTTATTTTAAATTTGATTTAATTATTTTAGTTCTAAAAGAATTTTACAAATATCTTCTGTTGAATTAGGTTTAGAAATAGCTTTTGCTCTTTCTTTCATAGCTTTTAATTTATCTCTATTTCTAGAAAGATACTTTAAAGTTCTTGCAATACTATCGCCTTTTTTTATCCAAATAGCAGCTCCATTATGAACTAAATATTCTGTATTTTGCTCTTCTTGACCAGGAATAGGATTAATAATTGCTATAGGTAAATTAGAAACTAATGCTTCAGTTAAAGTAAGACCTCCAGCCTTAGTTATAACTGCAACACAAGCGCTCATAAGTTCTGGAACCTTATTGGTATATTCTAAAATTTTAACTCTATCTTCAGATTTTGTAGTTTTTACAAGTTCTCTAAATTTTTTATTCATTCTTTTATTTTTGCCAGATATTGCTACAACTTGTAATTCTTTAAATAATCTAATTAAAACTTTTAAAACAAGAAAAGTCATGTTTCTTCCAAGTCCAAATTCGCCACCAGCAAAGAAAAGAATTGTTTCTTTTTCTGGAGATAAATCAAGTTCTTTTAGTGTTTTTTCCTTATCATATTTCTTTAAAAATCTACTTGAAATAGGAATTCCAGTTACAAAAATTCTTTGATCACTAATTCCTTTACCAATCATATCTATTTTCATTTGCTCGTTTGCAACAAAGAAATAATCGATATATTTATAAGAAACAAGCCATTGTGCATGTATGTGATAATCTGTAAGTATTGTTGCAATTTTACAATGAATTTTTCCTCTTTGTTTTAAAATTGCACACATTTGACTAGAAAATGGATGTGTGGATATTATTAAATCTGGTTTAACTTCTTGAAGAAGTGAATTTAATTTTAAAGCCATTAATCTATTTGTTGTATAACTTACATATGAAAGAGCACCATTTTGAGAGTTATTATAAACATGCTTCCAAGCCCAAGGAGCTTTTTTAGCAAGTTCTTTATATGCTTCTGTTGAAACTTTATTTATGTATTTATTAATATATTCTATGCAATCAACTAATTGAGTTTCAACTTCATCTTTATAATATTCTTGCAGATGTGATGCTATTGTTTTTGCTGCAGATAGATGTCCTCCACCATAAGAGCCATAAAAAATTAAAATTTTTTTCATAAATTTTTCCTTTCAAATTCTCAAAAATTATATCATAGATTTAGGCAAAAAACAATTTCAATTTTCTTAAAATTCAACCTTTTAATTAAATCTTAATAAACTTAAGTTAAATAAAAAATTTTCTCTAATTTATATATTATTGCTTAGTTACAAACTCTTTTAAAGAGTGCATAAGCGGAAACAATTCCAAATACTAAAAACAAGATTGCTTAGTTATGAACTCTTCTAAAGTAACGCGTAAGCGACCAACCGAAGCGTAAGCGAAGGGCGATTGGAGCAATCTTCCTTTTATTTTTTTTTTTAGAAAAGAAGATTGCGACACCAAGTTACTTAAAGAAGAGTTTATAACTAAGCAATAATATTTATAAAATTTATAAATAGAAAAGTAATAAATAAAAGTATATTTATTACTTTAATGGAAAAAATAAGAAAAAATGAAAGGAGAACATATGGAAAATAAGAGAAATTGGTTACTTGCATGCATAACTGTTTTAGTTGTATTAACATTTGCAACAGGATATTATGCATTTAAATTAAGAGAAGAATATAATAACTTAAATGAAAATAACTATACAGAGGCATTTAGCAATTTAGTAAACTATGTAAATAGTGTGGAAAATTATTTGGCAAAAGCAATGATTTCAAAAAGTCCAGAACATTCTGCACAAACTTTAACTCAAATTTGGAGGGATTCTAATTTAGGAATGGTATATCTTTCAAGAATTTTTTCTGAAAATGAAGGCTTATCTCAAACTGCCAAATTTTTAAATCAAGTAAGTGATTATTCATATTCTTTGTCAAGAAAAAATATTAATGGTGAAGGTTTATCAGAAGAAGATTTTAATAATTTAGAAACTATGTATAAATATAGTGTTGACTTAGAAAATACATTAAATCAACTTTCAGAAGAAATATATAGTGGTGAAATTAATTGGAAAGATTTAAACTTAAATTCTGGAACTAAATTTGCACAATCAGTTGATAGTATTAATGTTTTTTCAAACATTGATGATAATTTAAATGATTATGAAGGATTAATATATGATGGAGCTTATTCAGACCATATAAATAAAAAAGAAAAATTAGGTTTAACTGGAAATGATATTAGTGAAGAAGAGGCAAAAGAAAAAGTAAAAGAATTTTTTGGAGATGATTTTGAAAGTGCTCAAACAAATATAGTTCTTGAAACTGCAGATATTCCTGGATATGATTTTTCTGTAAAATTGAAAAATAAAGAAGAAAAATATAGCATAATGATTTCTAAAAAAGGTGGACATGTTGTGGAAACTTCTTTAGATAGAGAAGTTACTGAAGAAAAAATTTCACAAGAAGAGGCAAATGAAATTGGAAAAAGTTATTTAGCAGATAAAGGATTTGAAAATATGAAAGAAACATATTTCATAAAGCAAAGCAATGTCGTTACAATAAATTATGCTTATAATGATAATGGAATAATTATATATCCAGACTTAATAAAAGTAAGAATTGCACTAGATAATGGCGAGGTTTTAGGAATAGAAACAAGTGGATATTTGAATTCACACACAGAAAGAAAATATGTAGAACCTAAAATTTCTTTAGATGAAGCAAGAAATAAACTAAATCCTAAATTAGAGATTTTATCTGAAAATATGGCTATAATTCCTACTGAATGGAAAACAGAGATTAATTGTTATGAATTCAAGGGAAAAGTTGAGGATAAAGAATTTTTAGTTTATATAAATGTAGAAACTGGGAAAGAAGAAGATATTTTAGTAATTTTAGATACGCCAGGTGGAACTTTAACAGTATAAAATTAAAATTTATCATTTTATATTGATAAAACTTGAAATTGTAACAATATTGTTATAATATAGTACCAGTAACAAAAAACTTTTAATTTGAATAAATTATAGTAAGAAAAATTCCACAAAATGCCAAAGTTTTGTGGATTACATATAGGAGGGAATTTTGCAAGTTAAGGTAAAAGACTGTAACATTTATTATGAAGTTATTGGCAATGGAAATCCTGTAATTTTATTACACGGATGGCTTACAAACATGGAAACAATGAGACCAATAGCAAATGAGCTTTGCAAAAATTTTAAAGTTTATTTAGTAGATGTTATTGGATTTGGAAAAAGCGACTTGCCAGAGCATCCTTTAAAAACAGATGACTTTGGCGATTTCTTAAAAGAATTTGTAGAGAAGCTTGAAATTAAAAATCCAATTCTAATAGGACATTCAAATGGCGGAAGAATCATAATAAATGCAGTCGGAAGAGGAATAGTTTCAGCAAAAAAAGTAGTTTTAATAGACAGTGCAGGAATAAAACCAAAAAGAAGCTTAAAATATTACTTAAAAGTCGGTTTCTATAAAACAGGAAAATTTTTCTTGAATTTATTACCAAATACTAAAGGAATTAAGAAATTCAAAGAAAAATTAAGAAATAATGTAGGATCACAAGACTACAAAATGTCTGCAAACGTTTTAAAAGAAACTCTAAAAATAATTGTAAATGAAGACTTGAGCCACTTATTACCAAGAATTAGTGTTCCAACATTGCTTTTTTGGGGTAGTTTAGATAAAGACACACCAATTAGTGATGCTAAAAAAATGGAAAAATTAATTCCAGATTGTGGCTTAATTGAATACGCTGGTTCAACTCATTTTTCTTATTTAGAAAACATAAATAATGTAAATAGCGTATTAAACGAATTTTTTAAAAATGATAAATAAAGGGGAGTGCTAATGGAAAAAGTTTTATTAAATTTTAATTTAATTTTAATATTAACTTATTTTTATAGAGTTGCAAGGCACGGATTACATATTTTACAATTAGAAAATTATTATTTAGACAGATATGCTATTTGGATGAAAAGATATTTAAAAAAAGTATTAAACATTAAAACAATAATTCTTTTAATTATTCCAACAATACTAATTTTTATTAATGATGATATTGTAAATAGAGTAGGATTAATTTTAGAAGCATTTATTTTACTTTATTTAATATTTTCTTTCCAAAAAAGAAAAGAAAAAAAGCCTTTTGTTGTAACAGCGAGAATAAAAAGAGTTTATGCTACATATTTAGTTTTATTTGTTATATTAGTAGTTTGTGCAAATATTTTAAACTATAAATATGTAATGCTTGTTGCAAATATTTCTACAATGCTAGCATATTTATTTGTTTATATTGTTAGCTTCATAAATAAACCAATAGAAAAAAGTATAAGAAATGGTTTCTGCCAAAAGGCAAAACATAAATTGCAAGAAATTCCAAATTTAAAAGTAATTGGAATTACAGGAAGCTATGGAAAAACAAGTACAAAATATATAGTAAATACAATTCTTTCACAAAAATACAATACATTAATGACACCAGAAAGCTATAATACAACAATGGGAGTTGTAAGAACAATAAATGAAAAATTAACACCAATGCACCAACTATTCATATGTGAAATGGGTGCAAAATATGTAGGAGATATCAAAGAAATAACAGATATTGTAAATCCTACTTATGGAATTCTTACAGCAATTGGCCCACAACATTTAGATACTTTCAAAAACATAGAAAATGTTAGAAAAACCAAATTAGAATTAATAGATAGTCTTCCAGAAAATGAAGGATTAGCTTTTATAAATTGGGAAGATGAAAATATTAGAAATTCAAAAATTTCTAAAAAACAAGTTAAATTTGGCTTAAGTAAAGAGGCCGATTATTATGCAAAAAACATTAATATAACAGAAAGAGGCTCATCTTTTGATGTTGTTATTCCAGGAAAAGACAGTATTAATGTAAAAACAAAATTACTTGGAAAATTAAATATTTTAAATATTGTTGGCGCAGTTGCTATTGCAGATAAATTAGGATTATCAGAAGAAGAAATAAAAATAGGTGTAAAATATATAAGACCAGTGCCACATAGGTTAGAATTAAAACAAAATCCAAATGGAAGTATAATTATAGATGATGCTTATAATTCAAATATAAAAGGTGCAAAAATGGCATTAGATGTTTTAAAATCTTTTGAACATAAACAAAGAATTTTAATAACACCAGGAATTGTAGAACTAGGAGATGATTCTGCAAAAATCAATCAAGAATTAGGAAGAAATGCAGCAGAAAGCTCAGATTTTATTATATTAGTTGGAGCAAATCAAGCAATACCTATTTATAATGGAATAAAAGAAAAGCATTATCCAGAATCAAAAGTTTATATAGCAGAAAATTTACAAGATGCTTTAGGTAAAATGAATTCTATAATAACAAAAGATAGTGTTGTATTATTAGAAAATGATTTACCAGATAATTATTTATAATTTGAAAATTTAAAATATACTTAAAATTTAAGTATAGAAAGGAAATAAAAATGAAAATAAAAGTAGGTGTATTTTTCGGTGGAGCTTCAGTAGAACATGAAATTTCAGTTATTACAATGAATCAAGCAATTTCAAGCTTAGACCCAGAAAAATATGAAATAGTTCCTATATACATTGCTAAAAATGGAGTAATGTATACAGGAGATGATTTATTAGACTTATATTCTTTTAGAGATATGGATGTTTTATTAAAAAGATGTTATAAAGTTGCTGTAATTAATGATGGAAAAGGAGTAAAAGTTGTAAGAACACCAGCACCATTAATAGGAAAAAGAGTTTTAAATACTATTGATGTTGCATTTCCAATAGTTCATGGAACAAACTGTGAAGATGGAACAATAGCAGGCTTTGTTACTTTGCTTGGAATTCCTTTTGTAGGACCAGATATTATGGCATCTAGTATAGGAATGGATAAAATTTTACAGAAAAAAGTTTTAAGAGAATCAGGAATATCTGTTGTAGATTTTGTTTCTTTTTATTCAGTTGAATACATAAAAGATGAAGAAAAAATATTAAAGGAAATAGAAGAAAAATTAGATTATCCGCTTATAGTAAAACCAGGAAATTTAGGTTCAAGTGTTGGAATTAAAAAAGCAAAAAATAAAACAGAATTAGAAGAGGCCATTGAATTTGCAATGGAATTCACAGATAGAATAATTGTTGAAAAAGCAGTTGAAAACTTAAAAGAAATAAACTGTTCTGTAATTGGAAACTTAACAGAAAGTGAAGCATCTGTATGTGAAGAGCCATTCTTTTCTGATGAAATCTTAAGCTATGCAGATAAATATATTGGAGATGAGAAATCAAAAGGCGGAACTATCGCAGGAAAAGGAGCTTCTATTAAATACGGTTCATCAAAAACAAGTGGTGCTAAAGTGCAAGGAAATGAATTTGGAAATAAAAAAATTCCAGCAGATATAAGCAAAGAAAAAACAGAAGAAATACAAAATTTGGCAAAAGAAGTATTTAAAGTTTTAGGTTGTAGCGGAGTAGCAAGAATAGATTTCTTAATAGATACTAAAACAGATAAAGTGTATGTAAATGAAATAAACACAATACCTGGAGCACTTTCTTTCTATCTTTGGGAAGCAACTGGAAAACCTTTTGAAAAAGAACTAGATGAAATAATAGACATTGCAATAAAAAGACATAGAGACAAAGAAAAATTAACTTTCTCTTATGATCAAAACATTCTTGCAATGCAAGGTGGAAGCAAAGGCTCAAAAGGAACGAAAGGTGCAAAAAGATAATTTTAGTAAAATAATTACGCACTTTTCGAAAAGCTAAAGTTTAAAATACTAATAAAAATTATAAAAAATGAATTTATAAAATTTTAAAAAACTTAAATTGCGCGAAGTGGTTCTATCTATAGCTCTAACGAACTTTTCCGTGGGGACCGCTGAGGGCTGTTAAAGCGAATAGCTTGTTACAGCCCCAGTGGGATAAAGTGAGTAAGAGATATAGATAGACCACTGGGAGCAATGAAGAATTTAATTTTTTTATAAATTCATTTTTTTAAGGATTTTATTATTAGTATGTTTCAACATATAATGCTTTTGCTATATAAGGTGTAATTTCACTAAAATTATACCAGCCTGAGCTATTAATTTCATTTTCCAACCCATTTGGATTAGAAATATAAACCATATCTTTTCCATCAGTAGCCAAAAGAGCCATATAATGAGATTTGTTTGTCCATCTGTTTTTGCCATTTTCATTCCAAACACAAATAATAATAGGCCTATTTGTAAGTAAATGTTCAGTAAGATATTTCTTAGAGCGATGTGGTTCATCATAATAAAAATCAGAATTTTCTATGTTAAAAGTTTTAGATAATTCTTTTGAAAAATTTCCATAATTTAAAACTGGATAATATTTTTTTCGTAAATCTTCTGGAGAAAAATCTTTTCCATATCCGCTTAAAATAATTGACATTGTAGTAATTCCACATCCATTTTCTTCCATACTGCCACCCCAATATATGTTATCTTTCCAACTGCTATTACCATTTTGCTTATATTCAATATAAACTTTTTTATTTTCTCCACCAGTTGTAAAAGTTGTGAAATATCCATCTTTGTTTTTTACAGTTTCTTGTCCTTTTCCATCATAATTTTCATTATAGTCTTGTTTAATTATTCCATAATTTGAGCTAGTAGTAATATTATGCATAAATATACTAATTGAATTATGATATTTTTTATAAACATTTATTATAGTAAATATAATTATAAAAATTAAAATTATTCTTAGAAGTTTTATTTTTTTCCTTTTTTTCTTCTTTATCATTCTATCCATTTATTAAATTATCATGTTCCTTTCAACAATTTAAATTTAGATTAGAGAAATTATATAAAAAACTTATTAAGGAAAAATTAACGAAATCTTAAATTTTTATTAATGTTAAAATGAATAATAAAATAGATATTAAAAATAATGTAAGAATAAATCAAAAAATAGTGTTATAAAAAAGCAAAAAAAATATTTTTTATTTAATAAAAAACTTCACAAAATTATGTGAAGATGATATAATGTGTTTGAATTTTTTATGAGTTCGGGGGATGTTGAAATGATTTTTAAAGATTATTACAAAATATTAGATTTACCAAACAATAAAGTTACTATGACACAAATAAAAACAGCTTATAGAGAACAAGCAAAAAAATATCATCCTGATGTAAACATTGCAAATTCACAAAATGAAGAGAGATTTAAAGATATAAATGAAGCATATAGAGTGCTTTCTGATAATATAAGTAAAAGAAAATATGACAGAATGTGGAACAGAACTATAGGAAAGAAAAATTCTTCTTATGAAGAAAGTAAAAGAAAAAAGGGTTCTTTATCTAGCGATTTCTTTAATATGTTTTTTGGAACACCAGATATTGAAGGTCATTCTAAAAGTAAAAAAGTAAAAAAAGAGCCAGCTAGAGGAGAAAATGTTGAAACAGAAATAGATTTGTCAATAGAAGATGCTTTTAGAGGAAAAGAGCAAACTATTGGAGTAAGAACAATAGATGGAAAACTTAAAAAATTAAAAATACAAGTTCCTGCAGGAATTCAAAATAATGAAAAAATTAGAGTAGTAGGGCAAGGAAAACAAGGCTCAAATGGTGGAAGAAATGGAGACTTGTTTATAAGAGTAAAAATTAAAAACGATGAAAAATTTAGTTTAGATGGATATAACTTAAAATCTAATTTATATTTAACTCCTTGGGAAGCAGCTCTTAGTACAAAAGTAGTTTTTCACGGAATAAATGAAGATGTGTCTGTTTATGTGCCTGCTGGAATTCAAAGTGGAGAAAAAATAGAAATAGATGATAGAGGATATAAAGACGGAAGAGGCGGAAGAGGAAAGCTTATTTTAGATACAAAAATAATGATTCCTAAAGAACCAAGCAAAAAAGAATTAGAATTTTTTAAAGAAATGAAAAAAATATCAAAATTTAATCCACGAGAAAGTTAATCTATTGAAAGAGTAAGCATATGTAATTGACTTTTACATATTAATAATATATAATTATTTTGTATTTTTTCAAAAGATTAAATCACATTTTTTAATAAACTTTTAAAGGAGTGTAAAACAAATGGTTGACGAAAGTTTGCATGGAAAATATTTTAGCATTACAGATTTACAAGGTGTTACCACTGTAATTTATAAAGTAAACAGAACAGAAAAAGAATTTTTAAAGAATGCTCCTAAGTATACTGTTGAAAGACTAGAATTTACAGAGGAAATGGTAGGAGAAAAAAGAAAAAAAACTTTCTATATAAGTAATCCAGCACCTGAAGGAAATCCGCTTATTATTCTTTCATTTAGAAGTGATAGAGTAATTATAAACATGGGATTTTTAGATTATGATGTTATAAAAATTTCTAAAAAACCAATGCCAATGAAATTTGAAACATTATATTATGAAGAAGAAACAGATTATAAAGATTTTGCTTATACTCCAAACATGAAAAGACCAATTATAATCTTGGATCCAGAAAATGGAGAAGAAATAAAACCAACACTATATTTTGACGAAGAAGCAAATGAAGTTAGAGGAAAATGCAAATTGAAACCTCATAAAAAATATTTTGCTTTTGAAGTTAAACAAAATTAAAATAGAAGGAGATTACCGATATGAGTAATGAAACTAATTCGCCAACTGGCGACAGTAAAAAAACAGGAGAAGAAATAAAAATTGTAGAAACAGAAGAAGATTTAAGTGGAATGTTCGATTGTATGTTCTTTACTGCCGATCCTAATAAAGTAAATGTTCATGGAAATGAATTAAAAGAAATAAAAGTAGAAGAACCAGAGGATTTTTCAGAAATTCATATAAAAGGTGAAAGTAAACCTTCAACAGTAAGAAAAGGAAAAGAAGACGGAAACGGTAAAAATAAAAAGACTAAAAAAGATGTATCATCAGAAAAAGAAACAAAAGAAGCAGAAGAAAAAGAAAAATAGTCTTCTAAGTGAAATAAAAAACCAGTAATTTTTTATAATTTTACTTAAGAAAAGGTGAAAAGAATGGGATTTTTTAGCAGATTAAAAAGAGCTGTAATAAAAATAAAAGGAAAATTAATTGTAAGTGCAATTCTCGTGCTAATTATTATAGTTTGGGCAATTGCACCTTTTAGCGTTGCATTAAAAGATGCAAGGAGAAATGCAACACTAAAAGATCCATGTGATTGGGAAGTCCTACTAGAAGAATTAGGTGCTGGAATTGTTGATCCACTTGCTCAATTAAAAAAATGCGTTTTTGAAGAAGAATACATAGGCGATTTTTTTACTGTAGTAAGAATTTTTGTTATGATTTATGGATTATTTGTGATAGTAGGAATATCAAAAGCTTTTCCAAAGCATGAATATGAAGACATCGAAAATGGTTCGAGTGATTGGTGCGAAGGCGGAGAGCAATACAAAGTTTTAAGTAAGAATAAAGGAATAGTACTTGCAGAAAAAAATTATTTACCAGTAGATAAACGTGGAAATGTAAATGTTTTAATAGTACGGAGGTTCTGGTGCTGGTAAATCTGCTTCTTATGTTATTCCGAATGCTTTGCAATTATTAGGTTCTTATGTTTTTACAGACCCTAAAGGAGAATTATATGATAAAACATCAGGATTTTTTAGAGCAAAAGGTTATGACATAAAAGTATTAAATCTAGTACATCCACAAAACAGTGATGGATATAATCCATTACATCATATAAATAATGAAATAGATGTTGATGTTATAGCAAACACAATAGTAAAAGGTCAAGGAGAATCAAAAAGTTCAGATCCGTTCTGGGATGATATGTCAGAAATGCTAATGAAAGCATTGATATACTATTTAAAAGCAACAAGACCATTAGAAGAACAAAGTTTAGCAAGTTGTTCAGAACTTGTAAGAACAGCAAATGCAAGTAGCGGAGATAATTTGCTTACAAACTTAATGAATCAATTACCAATAGAGCATCCAGCTAGAAAATATTATAAAAATATTGAAATGTTACCAGAAAAAACTTTTGGTTCAGTTCTTGGAACATTACAATCTAAATTAGGTAAATTCGATTCAAAAGAAATTGCAGAAGTAACATCTACAAATACAATAGACTTTCCTGAGATTGCAAAGAAGAAAACAGCAGTATATGTTATTTCTTCAGATACTCATACAGCATATGACTTTTTATTAACAATATTCTTCTCACAAATGATACAACAACTATATGATTTTGCAGATTTAAGTGGTGGTGAACTACCAATACCAACTTACTTTATATTAGATGAGTTTGCAAACATTGGTCAAATACCAGATTTTGATAAAAAAATATCTACATCAAGAAGTAGAAAAATATCTTTTAGTGTTATTTTGCAGAACTTAGATCAACTAGAAGCTGTTTATAAAGAGTCTTATGAAACAATAATTGGTAACTGTGATACACATGTATTCTTAGGTTCTAACTCACAAAAAACAGTTGAATATTTTTCAAAGGCGTTAGGTGAAAAAACAATTACAAGAGATAATGTTTCTGTAAATAAGGATAGAGAAGATTGGAAACAAGGAAAATCTGAATCAGACCAAATAATGGGTAGAGCTCTTATGACACCAGATGAGCTAAGAAGAATGGACAATGACATATGTATTATATATGAAAAGGGAATTAAACCTATAAAGGCAAACAAGTATTATTACTTTAAATACCCAGAAGGAAAGTTAGTTACTAAATATAAAGCAGATCATAATGATGTTAGTGTTGAAAGAGGAATTTGGAGAATTTATAACCCATATAATCCTTATGTTGATGAAAATGAATCTGGAGCAGGTGGCACAGGAGGAGCACAAAATTCATTAGAAGAATTAGATGATTTATTTAGTGATGAAGGCAATTTAAGTGGCTTAAATAATAGTGTAGACCAACCTATAGAAGAAAAAATAGAAATTCCACATCCAGAAGAAAATAAAAGAATGTCTATGAGCGCAGAAGATGATAGAAAAAAAGGAGAATTATTAGACATACAAAAAGAACTAGAAGCTAAATTTGATGAATTATTTGGCTCAATAGATGAGGATGAATAATAAAATTTAACAAACGAACCCAAAATTTAGGCAAAATGTACTGAACCCCAAAAGTTGTACAGTATAAATTGCTTAAATAATAGGGTTCTTTTTTTATATTAGTTTTTTTGGAATATCTTTATTTATTAAAGATTGTACAAGCCATTAATTCATTGACTATTAAGGCTTATTATGATAAAATAACTAAACCAAAAGGAAAAAAATAATAAGAATGGTGATGATAATATATGAAATTTGTTCACATTGCAGATATGCATTTTGATGCTCCCTTTACATCATTAAATTCAAGAGAAAATTTAAGTGATAAAAGAAGATTAGAACAAAGAAATATTCTAAAAAAAGTAATTGAATATATAAAAGAAAACGACATTAAATACTTATTCATAGCGGGAGATTTATATGAGCATGAATATGTAAGAAAATCAACAATAGAATATATAATTAATTTATTTAAAGAAATACCAGATACAAAAATATTTATTACTCCAGGAAATCATGATCCTTATATTAAAAACTCTTATTATAAAACTTATGATTGGGGCAAAAATGTAAAAATCTTTGATACATATTGGATAGAAAAATATGAGGATGATAATTTTAACATCTATGGAATGGCTTTTACAGAGTTTTATATGAATAGATCACCATTAGAACATGTTGAGCTTGATGATAAAGAAAAAGTAAATATTTTAATAACACATTGCGATTTAAATGGTTCTAAAGATAGTAATGGTATGTCTTATAATCCAATCTTAGAATCAAAATTAAATGAAATAGGATTCGACTATGTTGCAATGGGACATATACATAAAAACAATATAGAAAATAAAAATAGAATATATTATCCTGGATCACCAATTTCATTAGGATTTGACGAGCTTGGCGAGCATGGAATGATTGTAGGTGATATTACTAAAGATACTTTCAGTATGGAGTTTGTAAAGCTAGATGATAGACAGTTTGAAGAAATAGAACTAAAAGTAGATGATTTATATTCAAAAGAAGATTTAATAGAAAAAATATTAAGTTTAGATTTTGATGATAAAAAGTTATATAAAATTAATTTAATTGGAAAAAGAAATTTTGAGATAAATACAAGAGAAATTTTAAGAATATTATCTGTGGAAAATGTTTTAAAAATAAAAAATTCTACAACTCTTTCCTATGATATAGAAGAACTTTCAAAACAACAAAACTTAAAAGGAATGTTTATTAGAGAAGTAATTAGTATGTATGAGAAAGGCTTGTGTACAGAAGAAGAATACCAGCAAGCAATTGAAATCGGATTAGAAGTTATGTAAGAGGGTGATATTTTGAAAATTAATAACCTTAGGATTAATTCTTTTGGAAAATTAACAGATAAAAATATAAAGTTATCAAATGAAATTAATTTAGTAGTTGGAGATAATGAAGCAGGAAAATCTACTATGCAGAAATTTATTTCTTGCATTTTGTATGGCGCTTCAAAAAATAAAAACGGTAAAGAAATTTCAGATTTTGATAAATTTAAACCATGGTATTCAGATGAATTTTCTGGAAAAATTGAATATACATTAGATAATGGTGAAAGCTATGAAATTTATAGAGATTTTAAAAAGAAAAATCCAATAATATATAATTCACAAAAAGAAGATATTTCAAAAGAATATCTAATCGATAAATCAAAAGGAATAGAATTTTTTGTAGAACAAACAGGAATAGATGAAGAAACTTTTTATAGCACTGCAATTACAGAGCAAGAGGGAATAAAACTTAGTAAATCTAGTCAAAGTAGTATTATTCAAAAAATAAGCAATTTAGTTTCTTCTGGTGATGACAGCATTTCATTTAAAAAAACATTAGAAAAAATAAACAGAAATCAAAATGAAGAGGTAGGAACTTCTAGAACGTCACAAAGACCATTAAATGTTGTTGAAAATAAAATATATAAATTAAATGAACAAAAGAAAAATTTAGATACTTATAAAAATAGAATAGAAGGAAATTCAAGCAGAAAAGAAAGATTATTAGAAGACCAAAAGAAAACACAATATGAAAAAGAATTTCTAAAAGAAATGAAAACAATATTAGAAGATACTAAAATTAAAGATGCAGAAATAAATTTTAATAAAAATTTGGAGAAAGAATATAATCAAAAAATAAAAGAACTAAATGAACAAATATCTGAAGACAGAGAAAAAACAGAAAATAAAATAGAAACACATAGAAATTATTATTTAGTATTAAGTTTATGCATTATAATTTTTGTTATATTAATGTTTGTAAATCCTTACAAAATAATTAATTTTGCATTTTTAATTCCAATATTTTTTATTATTTATAAAAAATATAAAGATGAAAAAGTTGTTGAAGTTGCTCAAATAAGTAGTGCAGATAAAACTAAAATTATGAATGAAATTGAAGTTTTAAAGAAAAATAGAGAAGCACAAAGAAATGAAGCAAAAAGCAAAGAAGGAAATCTTGAAAAAGAAGTTGAAGAGAGAAAACAAAAACTAGCAGAAAAATATGAAAAAGTATTAACTAGTGAATTTATTGAAAAAAATTTAGCTAGAGATTATGATGCTATTGTAAGAAGAATAGATAGAAAAGAAGACAGAATAAACACTATAAAATTTGAACTACAAACTATGGAAGCAACTGCAGAAGATATAACTAAAAAACTAGATGACTTATCTAAAATAGAAGAAGAATTGCAAGATGCAGAAGATGAAAAGAAAGAGCTTTTAAGCTTAAACAATTCTTATAATATAGCAAAAGAGTGCTTAGAAAGAGCTTATGAAAAAGTAAAATCAAGTATTAGTCCAAGATTTATAAAAAATTTATCAGATATAATTTCTAAAATATCAAACGATAGATATAATAATATTGTTTTAACTGATGATGAAGGCTTAAAAATAGAAATAGAAAACGGAAGTTATATGCCAGTTTCAAGACTTAGTGTGGGAACAATAGATCAAATGTATATATCTTTAAGACTAAGTGCACTAGATGAAATTTCAAATGAAACAATGCCAATTATATTAGATGAAGCTTTTGCATATTTTGATAACGAGAGATTGGAAAATATTTTAAGATACATAAATGCAAATTTTAAAGATAATCAAATAATAATATTTACTTGCTCAAACAGAGAAAAAGAAGTATTAGATAAGTTAAAAATTAAGTATAATATTGCTACTTTGTAAAAAAATAAAAATCGATGTGAGAAATTACATCGATTTTTCAATATATTACCAAAAACAAAGTAAAAACATTGTATAACTAGTAAATTTATGGTATAATAATTGAGCAATTTTAAAAAAAGGAAGTTATTTTATATGTTTCAAAGATTAGATGATGTTGAAAAAAGATATGAAGAATTAAATAATTTAATTAGTGATCCTGAAATTATTTCTAAACAAAATGAATGGAAAAAGCTAATGAAAGAACATAGCGATATAGAAGAGGTAGTTCTTAAATACAGAGAATACAAAAAAGTTGCAAAGGATTTAGAAGAAGCAAAAGAAATGATTAGTGATCCTGAAATGAAAGAACTAGCAGAAGCAGAAATGCTAGAAGCAAAAGAAAAACTACCTAAGATAGAAGAAGAACTTAAAATTTTATTAATTCCAAAAGATCCAAATGATGATAGCAATGTTATTTGTGAAATAAGAGCAGGTGCTGGTGGAGAGGAAGCTGCATTATTTGCAGGAGTGCTTTTTAGAATGTATTCTATGTATGCTGAAAGAAAACATTTTCAAATTCAAGTTTTAAATGAAAATGAAACAGGAATTGGTGGATATAAAGAAATATCTTTCATGATTACTGGAAAAGGTGCTTATAGCAGATTTAAATTTGAGAGTGGAGTACACAGAGTTCAAAGAGTTCCAGACACAGAAAGTAGTGGAAGAATCCACACCTCAACAGCTACAGTTGCTGTTTTGCCAGAAGTTGAAGATGTGGAAGTAGATATAAATCCAGCAGATATTAAAATGGAAGTTTTTAGAGCTTCAGGAGCAGGCGGTCAGCATGTTAATAAAACTTCTTCAGCTGTTAGATTAATTCATGAACCAACTGGAATAGTTGCAGAATGTCAAACAGAAAGATCACAACTTCAAAACAGAGAATATGCTATGAGATTACTTCGTTCTAGAATTTATGAAATGGAAAGGGAAAAACAAGAAAAAGCAGTTGCAAGTGAAAGAAGAAGTCAAGTAGGTTCAGGTGATAGAAGTGAAAAAATAAGAACATATAACTATCCACAAGGAAGAATCACAGACCATAGAATAGGATTTAGCATATTCCAAATGGAAAACTTCTTAAATGGTGATATGGATGAAATGATAGACAACTTAATTGCAACAGATAGAGCAGAAAAATTAAAAGGAGATAATGAGTAATTATATTTTTTAAGTAAAAATGATTTAAAAATCTAAATTGTAAAAGTTTTTGCAATTTAGATTTTTTTTATTTTGAAAACGCGAAAAGTATTAATCCCTAGATAAGTGATATAAATTTAAATATTTGGTTTATAAAATTTAAATAATAATGCGAAAATTGAAATAAAAATGATAAAAACTAAAAAACATATATTCCGTACAAAATCTATGAAAACAGCCTAAAAATGTAAAATTAATTTTATATGAAATTAAATAAAAAAGAGTTATATTGTTAAAAGAATATATATTTGTAATGGAGGTAAAAAAGTAAAGAGCAATGAAAAGTTTAAGAAAAGTATTATTATTTATTTTTTTAATCCTGCTAATGCTTGTAATGATGGGAGCAATAATTTTTGGAATAATGCCATATAGCTCTGCATCAAAATCAGGACAGAAATTTTTAAGTATAGGAATGCTTAGACAGAGAGATGGAGACATATTAGGTTATAGGCTAAAAGAAAACAGCAAAATAATGTGGAAAATTTATGAGCATGCTTCAAATGCAGATAATATGCCACCAAACGAAAACCAACCACCTATATATTGTCTAAGAGCTGGATTAGGTTTTACAGAATCTGGTAAAGTATATACTTATGACATATCTTTTGATATGTTAACAGAAAAAGAAGAAATTGCAGCACAAAATAAAGTTTTATATAACTTAGTAAATAGCGGTAAATATAATAAGTTGCTTGCATTACTTTCTTACATATACGCACCAGGAGGTTCAAGTAGTGAGTATAGAGAAAGACTATTAGAAGAAGTAAATAAGAAATATCCTAATGAATATACACATCCATTAAAAGATATAGATATAGAAGTTGCAAATCAACTTGTAATATGGAGTCTTGTAAATAGCGAAGATGAACTTTATAGAGAAAATTACAATAAAACAGATTTACTAGAATATACAACAGATGCTTCTAGCTATTATGATTTAACAAAATATAGACAAGAAACACAAGAAGGAGAAGAAAGAGAAAGACAAATAGAGTCATTATACAAATATTTAGCAGACGCATCAGAAAGATACTTTTTAGGTGGAGAAATTGTAAATCAAAAATGCAAAGTTACATCTACAAAAGGATGTAATGTAAAGAAAGAGCCAGGAAGTTCATCTGAGACTATAGTTAAACTACCAAAGGGAACCACAATGACAAAAATAAGAGACAATGTAGGATTTGTAGAAGGTAGAACTTGGAGTTTAGTTGAATTAGAAGATGGAACACAAGGATATGTAAACAGTAATTTATATAAAGTAGTAGAATATAATGAAACTTGTGAAGTAACAACACCATCAGGAGTAATTGTAAGAGATAAACCTAGCACATCTGGTGAGAGAATAGGTAGTGCAAATAATGGAGAAACTGTAACAAGAATTGAAAGAAACGTTGCTACAGCCAATGGATTTGTTTGGGATAAAATTAAAATAGCAGATGGCACAGTTGGATATGCTGCTTCAAAATTCTTAACTTTAGTACCAAATGAATTATATGAAGAAAACTTCCAAGGTGTTGGAGCACCTGCAAAAATAGATTCAGAAAAACCTTTAGAATATACAATAGAAAATGGTAATTACATAGTAGGACCAATTAATGTAGTTAAAAACAACGATTTATTATATGATGTAGATTTTTCAGTAAAAATCGGAGAGGAAAATGTTGATAATTATACAATTTTAAATAACGAAAAATCAGAAGTTCAAAAAGAAGATATAAAAGAAGGAGAATTCTACTTATCTATACCAATAACAAAAATAGACAAAATAACAGTAGATGCAAATATAAATTATGAAGCAACAAAACCAACATTATGGGCAACAACAGAAAATGACATAGCACAACCAGTTGTAATTATAGATAAAGAGGAAAAGAAAGATACTACATCATTAGAGGTAACTCCAGAGGAAGATTCTGAGATTTTAAAACAAACTATAACAAAAACAGGAACAGATAGTATAAATTCAAGAGAAGATAAAGTAGACTACAAGATAAATTACGAGGCAGAAATTAGTAAATATGCAGGAAATGCTAAGGTTAAATTAGTAGATAATTTACAATATCCAATTAATGATAAAGAATCAGTTTTAGATGACGGTATTTATAATCCAGAAGACAATACAATAACATGGGATATAGATATAGAAAATATCAATACATTTAAAGAAGAGAACGAAACAGCAACTATATCTGTTGAAAAGAATATAAGCTTGTTGTATGAAGGAGTAGATGTATTAAAAGAAAACATTACAAATACAGTAAAAGGACAACTATTATTAGAAAATAATGCAAGTACTGAAGAAATAACAGAAACATATGACACAACAATAAATATAGAAGGAAAAGTAAGTGTAGAATATAAAGATAGATATTCTGATGACATTATAGAAACTACAGAAGAGCATACTGGTAAAGTAGGAACAGAATTTGATGTTGAAAAAGATGAAAAAGAAATACCGGGATATACTTTAGTAGAAGGACCAACAGAGAAAACAGGAGAGTATACAGAAGATCCACAAGTAAAAACTTATTATTATGCAAAAAATACAGAAGTTATAGTAAAATATCTAGAAAAAGATGATACACCAGAAGACTATACAGATAATTTAATACTTGCTGAACAAAAAACAATACCAGGACATGAAGGATTAGATTACACTACAACACAAGAAGAAATAGAAAATTATACTTTCGTAGAAGATACAAAAAATACAACAGGAAAAATGACAGAAGATCCAATAGTAGTAATATATTATTATGTACAAAAAACAAAAGTAGTAGTAAATTATATAGATAAGCTTACAGAACAAAACTTAGATACATATGAAAAAGAAGGACTAGTTGGAGAAACATTTACATCTGAAGCAAGAGATTTTGAAAATTATGTATTAGTACAAAAACCAACAGAAGAAACTGTAACAATGGAAAAAGATGTATTAATATTAAATTACTATTATATACATGTTTCAAGTGGCGTAATTGAAAAACATATTGATGTAAAAACAGAAAAATTATTAGACAATAAAGAATATGAGGGAAAAGTAGACGACGAATATATTACATCTCCACAAAGTTTTGAAGGATACGATTTAGTAGAGGAAATGTATCCAGATAATGCTAAAGGAAAAATGACAGAAGATGTAATAGAAGTAAAATACTATTATATAAAAAGAGCATCAGTAAAAGTAGAACACATAGATAAAATAACTGGAGAAACTATACAAGAAGAAGATACAGAAACTGAAGAACTTAAAGACAGTACAGAATATATTTATGGACATGAAGATGACCCTTATGAAACAAAAGAGAAAACATTTGAAAATTATGATTTAGTACAAGAATTATATCCAGAAAATGCTAAAGGTGAAATGACTGTTACTAAAAATGAATATGGAAGCACAAATTCAGAAACAGTAGTAAAATACTATTATGTTAAAAAATCGGAAGGAGTAGTTGAACAACATAAAGATTTAGGAAACGATAACTTATTAGAAGACGAAACTATATATACCGGACATGAAGGAGACCCATATGCAACAAATTCAAAAGAATTCAAGTATTATAGATTAGCAACAAATGAAGAATATTATACAAAATATGTTCAAGATCATCCAGAAGTTTTAACTGAAAACAATGTTCAAACTGTAGAAGAATTATTAGCTGTTTTAGGAAAAAATGCAGAAGATAGCTATATTCCAGAAAATAAGTCTGGAATAATGACAACAGACCAAATAGTTGTGGAATATTATTATACAAATATAAAAACAGAAGTTGTTGTAAAATATTTAGAAAAATCTACAGAAAAAGAATTAGCAGAAGATAAACATATTGATGGAAGTGTCGGAGACACTTATGAAACAGAAGAAAAATACATTGAAGGATATAAATTAGATAAAACAACATATCCAGAAAATAATAAAGGAACAATGACAAAAGAACCAATAGTGGTAAAATATTATTATGAAAAACAGGAAGATATAAATAGTAATAATCAAAATCAAGAATCATCAGGAAACCTAAATAATAATAATCAAACCCCAACGCCATCAGAAAATTCAAATAATAGTCAAACAACTGTAAAAGCAGAAACTACAAATAATACACCAACAACAATACAAGCTAGCACATCATCAACACCAAAAGCTGATACTAGTAGCGAAAATACAGCTAAAAATGATGCTGAAGTACCAAATACAGGAGATACAATTATTTTAACAATATCAATATTATTATTTGTATTAATGATGAACGCAATACAAATAATTAGTTCAAAAATAAAAAAACAATAGATATCAATAAAAAAACTTAATATATTAATAAAAAACCTCATAAAAATTATGAGGTTTTTTGCTATAAAAAGAGTCAAATTTTAAATGTTAAAAAAGTGTAACAATTAAGTTAAAAGTATGTTAAAAAACCCATTGGAATATTGAAAAATATGCTCTTTAGTATTACTATATATTTAGATATTAAAGTTTATAAAATAAGGCGCATTAATTATATAAAATGATGTAATTCTTGTATCCGTATACATATATAAATTTAAATAAAAAGGGGGTATTCTTAATGCAGAAGAAAAGTGCTAGAATCCTTGGGGTTTTAATCGTTTTTATTTTATTATCAATAAGTACATATTCTTATGCAAAATATATATTTAATAAAAAATTAGATATATCAATAGGAACAGCTCCTTTTTATTTTGATGCAGTTGGAACAACAGATACAATTACTTTTGAAAGAACAACACCAACAACAGATATTGAAAACATATTAACTACATCAGCACCTGTTAGTATGAAAATAAAAAATAATGATGGTACAAACTATAATTCTTTTGCAACAAATTATACAGTTTCAGTTGTTAATAGTAATAAATTTGAAGTAGAAGGAACAACTTTAACTAAAACAATAGCTGGTGGTAAATTAATTGAAGATACAATATCATTTAATCTAAAAATAAAAGATTTATCTGATCCTCAAAAAACTGTTACAATACGAGTAACTTCAACTAGTCCATATTCAAAATCAATTGATGTTACTTTTAAAGTTGTTCAAAAAGGAGCAATTCAAACTATAGAAGATTTATTAGATTTAAGTATAGCAATGAGAGATAATATAAATAGTGTAAAAAATGAGAGATTTAAACTAACAAGAGATTTAGATTTCGGAAAATCTACTTCTTTTGATAATAGTGAAAGAACAGATTATGGAGATGCTAATAGAGATAGTAAAGTAAATGGAAATTTATTTGCAGAACTAACACAAGATCCAGGATGGCTTCCAATAGGAGATGAAACACATAAATTCTCTGGTGTGTTTAATGGAGGAAATCATAGTATTTCAAATTTATATATGCATAAAGCCCTACAAACTAATATAGGATTATTTGGTTTCACAGAAGGAGCAAATATTAGAAATCTTACTATTATAGGTGGAAAAATTGTAAATGATAATGAAACTGCAGGAATGATTGTAGGAAGAGTACAAGGAGGAACTATTGAAAACATAACAGTAGATGGAACTTCTGTAATGTCAACAGATAAAAGTACTCCAGACAGAGATACTTATGCAGGTGGTATTGCTGGTTATGTTCAAAGAAGTGCTACAATAAAAAATTGTATAAATAAAGCTCAAGTAACTTCACAATTTACAGGAGATACAAATTCATTTTCTGGTGTTGCAGGTGGGATTGTAGCATGGATGTCTTTTTCTACAATAGAAGACTGCAAGAATTATGGTGTTGTTACTGGACAAAAATTTTCAGGAGGAATTGTAGGATTTGCTTCAATGCAAGATCAGGACGATAATAATAATAATATTGGATCAAATGGTGGTGGAACTGTTAGAAATTGCGAAAATTATGCTAATGTAACTACATATATAACTACTTTTACTACAAGGAGTGGACCAGGAACAGATATTGGTGGTGTAGCAGGTTATAATAAAGCAGGTGGAACTGTTACAAATTGTAAAAATCACTCTACAGCTACTATAACTGGAATTAACTATATTGGAGGAATAGTTGGTTATAACGTTGGAACAATTACTGGTTGTATAAACTATTCTACAAATATTAGTAGTACGGCTGGTCAAACTGGAGTAGGAAGAATAACAGGATATCAAGGAGGTACTAGCACAGGAAATACAGAATTAGGATCAAATGAAGTTATAGCAAATGAAGTAAGTGAAGATCCAATACTTGTAAATAGAATATTATCAAACTATCATCCTTTAACAGATGAACAAGTAAAAACAGAACTAAATAAAGTTGGCTCTATACCTGCTAATGGAACTGATGATGGAACTTTTGATGAACCTATGGGTGAGAATAAAGTAGAGCCTATGAGTGAAAATAAAATTGAACCAATGAATGAAAATAAAGTTGAGCCTATGAATGAGAATACTGTTGGAGCTATAAATGAAAATGAAGTAAATAATGAAGTTCCTACAGATACAAAAAATTAGTTAAAAATTAAATTGGCAATTCATAAAAGAGGTGTAAAACTTGAGTAAAGCAAGAAAAAATGAAGAAGAAAAAAGGTTTGGTGTACTTACTTTTGTAAAAATATTATTTTTTATAATTATAATTCCAGTATTAATAATATCAATAATAATTATATATAAAGCAAATAAATATCCAGACAAAATACCAGATATTTTTGGTTATAAACCTATGATAGTACTAACAGGATCAATGGAAGGTACAATAAATACAGGAGATTTAGTTTTCGTAAAAGTTGTTGATACAAATACACTAAAAAAAGGTGATATCATCGCTTTTAGAAATGAAAAAAATACAGTTACAACTCACAGAATAGTAGAAGTAATGGAGGCAAATGGAAGCAAGCTTTTTACAACTAAAGGTGATGCTAACAATGCAGAAGATGCTAACATAGTAAAAAGTTCTGAAGTAGAAGGAATTTATGTATCAAGAATAGGAAAACTTGGAAACTTTCTAATGTTTGTACAACAACCAATAGGATTAGTTGTAATATTGTTAGTAATATTAGTAGTAGGATTAATTTGTTTGCAAATAGTAAATAAATTAGAAGATAAAAAGCTATCAAAAGAAGAAGAGAAAGAAAGAAAAGAATTTTTAGAGTACAAGAAAATGAAAGAAGAACAAGAAAAACAAAATAAAAATTCATAATTTATTGTGTTTATAATAAGTTTTTACTTTTTATAAAATAAATATTTATAAAAAAGAAAGGAGAACAAAATGGCTAAAAGAACAGTAAAACAAATAATGTGTATACTTGTAGTTTTTGTAATAGCTTTATACTGTATTGCAGGTACTTATGCAAGATATGCAGGTTCAGCTTCAGGAGTTGGAGAAATACAAGTTGCTAAATGGCACATTGAGGTTGGAGGAGCACATAATGAAGAGGATATGACAATCAAGTTTAATCAAGTAGAAAATGACCATGTTGTTGATGGAAAAATGGCTCCAAATACAGAAATGTATGCAGATATATTAATTGATCCAACAGACACAGAAGTTTCTATTGATTATTGGTTTACACTTGGAGCTATTACAGGAACAGAAGGTGAAGCAAAACCTCAAGATTTGTCTGTTACAAAAGTATGTTATTTAACCCCTGATAAACAAGATGGAGAAAACTTACTAGAACAAGATGGTAAATATACTGGAAGTATATTGTTAAAAAATGAAGCACAAAAAGGATTCACAAAAGATGATCAAGTTACAGTTAGAGTATATGCAAAATGGGTAAATAATGAAGAGCATAATGCAAATGATTCAGAAATTGCAAGAAAAACAATAGAACAAGAGGCACCAACATATCAAATTGAAGTAACAGCACATTGTGAACAACATATAGTAGTGTAGTTAATATAATAACCTAAATGAGAGTTTTATACTTTCATTTAGGTATATAGATTTAAACTAAAAAATCTATATACCTAAGTGAAAGTAGAGAAGGAGGGAAATTATGAAGAAAAAAGATGTAGACTTAGATATGGAAAAAGATTTAGAGGAAAATATCGAAGGTAATATTGAAGATAATATTGAACAAAATATTGAAGAAGATTATCAGGAAGATTATCAAGAAAATTATAAAAGTGATAAAAAGAAAAAGCATATTATATTAGCAACAATAATCATTATACTTTTAATTATAATTATTTTCCTACTTATTAGATGTTTAGGAAAAATTGAAAATGGATATAGAATTCCAACAGGAAATATAGATATATTTGATATTGTTTTTGGAAATAGTGCAAATTGTACATGCGGTTGTAATTGTAATAATCAAAATAATGTTGTTTGTAATTGTAATGCAGAAGGATGCATATGCAATGGAAATAATGTTTTACCGCTAACTGAAGAAACTAGTAGCAATAGTAAAAAGCAAAGACGTCTATTAGGAAAAATATCTACTACAACAGAACAAAATTCTGCTCCACAAGGAAATGCACAAGGAAATGGACAAGGTGCTGTAGAAGATAATAACACACAAGGAAGCTTAGATGTATATGATGAAGATGATGTTACAGTAGAGAATAATACAAAATTAAATATATTTAAACAAGCAACATATCATGTTTTAAATGACAAAATAGCACCAACTAGTGAAAACACATATCAATTTGTTGTAAGAAATAATAATAACTTTAATTTAAGTTATGACTTAGAAATGTTTGAAAAAAATACTCATAATATAAACATGAAATTTAGACTAAAATTGAATGGAAAATATATTATTGGAAATGATAAACAATATGTTGATGCTGAAGAATTAAGCAAATATGATTTAGATCTTCCAGCAAAAACTTATGATGTTTATACTTTAGACTGGAAATGGGTTGAAAGCGACAACGACACAGATATAGGAACTTCTATAGATGCAGCTTATCAATTATATATGAAAGTGTATGCAGAACAAATTTAAAACTAAGAAAGGTGGAAAGGGCAATGGCTGAGGGAAAAAGGTTCAAGAAAAGACAAAAACGATATATTTATTTTTTCTTGTTATATATAGCTTTAGTTGTATTAATTTTTGTTAATTATACATTTTCAAGATATACAGAAACCACAGAAACTGCATTAACAGTAAGCCCAGCAAAATTTACTGCAAAAGTAAATGGAATAGAAGTGGGATCAGACGAGCCTTTTGTTTTAAATTTAAGTTCAACTAATAATAATACATATGGTAATAAAATAGCTCCAAGTTTAAAAGAAGAATATTTTGAAATAGAGATAGATCCTACTGGAGCTGAAGTAAGTATAGAATATAAACTTATATTTGATTTAACAAATCACCCAGACATAAAACTAACTAAATATACAAAAGATAACGGTTTAACATTTAAAGAAATTACTGATAATACAATACGAGATGATAAAGATTTACCAAATCAAGATTTAGGATTTACAGCAGATGACAAAATAAATTTAAAAATATATTGGGAGTGGAATACTGATATTACAAATCCAAATCCTCAATCAATTGAAACAGATATACCAGTTATTGCAGTAATAAGTCAAAAAATAAATTAGATTGGAGTCTGAGAAAATGAAGAAAAATATAAATAAATTTAATATTACTTGTATAGGTATATTTCTAGTAACTATTTTATTTATATCTACATTTGGTTTAACTACTAGCAGGTATATGGAACAAGCAGAAGCAACAGGTGAAGATGTTATTGCTGTACCAGTACTAAACTTAACTAATGATAGTAGTACATATAATGTTACTAATATGCTACCACGGTGAAGAAAGAAGTTTTGATTTTAAAGTTTCTAATACTGAAAGTGGTTTGACTAACGAAGTTTTATTAAACTATACTTTAAGCATTAATTTAAATACTAGTGTACCAGTAAAAGCAACTTTATATGATATAACTTCTGGCAGTGAGCAAAATGTAAATTTATCAAGCAATAAAACTGGAAACTTAACAATGAACTATGGAGCAGAAGAAACAAGAACATATAGATTAAAACTAAATTGGAGTAGCGCCGATAATGATGTAAAATATGCAGGACAACAAATATTATGTACTATACAACTAGATGGAGAGCAAGTAGTAAATTAAAACACGGGGTTTAATAGATATAATGAAATTGATGAGAAGAAGTAAAGATCCTAAAATAAAAAGAATTACTAGAGTTTTAGTGATAATCCTTGTGCTATATAGTGTAGTTATGGTGTTACAAAAGATAATATGGAAAGACAAAATACCTAGTATATTTGGATTTAAGAACTTTGTTGTACTTTCTGGTAGTATGGAACCGAAGTTAAAAATAGGTGATATAATAATAGTAAGAGAAACACAAAAAATAAAAGAAGGAGATATAATATCGTTTAAAGAAAAAAATTCAGTAGTAACACATAGAATAATAAAAATAATAAATGAGGATGGAGAAGAATTTTTTCAAACAAAAGGTGATGCTAATTCAGCAATTGATATAGATTTAGTAAAAAGAGATGCTATAGAAGGAAAATATTGTTTTAAAATACCGTTTTTAGGAAATTTAGTATTACTTTTAAAAAATGAAATGGCAGTATATATTTTTGGAGGAATAATAATATTACTACTGATTGTGATAAATGTTAGACCATTAGTAATTAAAGGTAAACATGGATAATTTATAAATAAAATGAGAACCATTTTATTTTATAAATTATCTATTTTTTTATAGTTGTTCAGCAAGTATTCCTATAATTAAGCCTATCATGTTTCCAAGAGAAGCAAATCTACCTTTATATAATCTTTTAGACTCGGGAATAAGCTCACAAGAAACTATATAAAGCATTGCACCAGCTGCAAAACACAAAGAAATTCCAATTAGTATTTGTGAAATATTTCCAATAATAGCTCCAAAAAAGGCACCAAGACCTGTAGTTAAACCAGATAATGTAGTTATAATAATTGCTTTTAATTTTGAAGTACCACTACTTTTAAGAGGAAGAGAAATTGAAACACCTTCTGGAACATCATGTAAAGCTATTGCAATGGCAAGTTTAAAGCCAAGTGAAGTTGAAGCTTCAAATCCAGCACCAATAGCTAAGCCTTCTGGAAAATTATGAACAGCAAGGCCAATAGCAATTATAATTCCTGTTTTTAACATATTATTATTTCGAATTTTAGAATTGTTTTTGCAAGAGAAGTTAACTATTTTGTCGCAAAAAATCATTGAAACTATTCCTATAAAAATACCCACAATTGTTACAGAAACATTTGTAATTTCTAAGCCTTCGGGAATTAAGTCAAAACAAATTACAGCAGTCATAAGACCTGCTGCAAATTCTAAAACAAAACTTAAAAATTTATTTGATTTTATATTAGTAAATGCTCCAACAATTCCACCAATTGTTGTTCCAATCATTCCAAAAATTAATCCATATAAACTTATAATTCCTATACTTTTCATAAGCAATTCCTTTTTAATTAATCTGGTATTAGAATTATATTAGCGTAAAGGATATAATATTCTAAAAAAATAAATTTGCAAAAAAATAAACCCTCCTTGTTAAACTTTTTGTCTAACAATTTGGGTTCACTTCAGTTTAAAATTAGGTTTTATTTATTATTTAAAATTCATTATATTTTACAATCATTTTTCTTTGATAAGGAATTAAAGAAAGAAATGAAATTGCAATTCCTATTTCTAAAATATTTGTTGCTATTGTTAAATTAGTTTTTGATTCATAATAGTTATTTTCCATTTTAGAACGTAGCAATTTTATATGCTCATCAGAAAATACTTCTTTATATTTTACTGTATCGAATTCAATACATAATACTTGATATTTAAGGTTAAAGTATAATAAACTTAAGAAAGATATTATAGATATTACAATACAGATTATAAAGAAAATGTTTAAATATTTAACAATGTCTTTATAATTATCTGGATTAGTTTTACATTTTTTAAATACATCATATGTACTTAATTTACATATAGAATGTATAATAAAATATAGCAAAATAACAGCCATTAAAGGCAAGGTAATATAAAGACCTCTTATATTTGATATGTTTAATTCATTCATATAAAATGTTGTAATTGCAAGTATAAATAAACATAGAAAAGTGGCAATAATACCATATGCGATAAAGCCTATAATGATAGATTTTACTACATCTTTTGAATCAATTTCTTGCTTATTCATAATGTTCTCCTTTGTATAAACAAAATACTACAAGAAAATAATATCATAAAGCAAAAAAAAATACAACATAATTTTAAAACTTTAAAAACATTATCTTGACACTATTTTGTTTAATAAATATAATGTAGAAAATAGAAAAAAGGAGGAACTTTCAATGAAAAAATATATTTGTGAATTCATTGGAACAGCAGTATTAGTACTATTTGGATGTGGTAGTGCTGTAATAGCTGGTGAAACATTAGGTACCTTAGGAATTGCAATGGCTTTTGGACTATCAATAGTTGCAATGGCTTATGTAATAGGAGATATATCTGGTTGCCATATTAATCCAGCAGTATCTTTAGCAATGCTAATAAACAAAAAAATAACAGTTAAAGAATTTGTTTGCTATGTAATTGCACAAGTAATAGGAGCAATAGCAGGAATTGGAATTTTATATGCTATAATGGTAAATTCAAACTTAGAAATGGTAAATCCAACATTTGGAGCTAATGGATATGGTGAATTATCAAGCGTTGGAATAGGATTAGTTGGAGCTCTTATAACAGAAGTAGTACTTACTTATGTATTCATATATACAATATTAGGAGTAACTTCAGATGATAGCAAAGGTTCAGTTGCAGGAATTGTTATTGGTTTAACTTTAGCATTTGTTCATATAATGGGAATTCCACTAACAGGAACTTCTGTAAATCCAGCAAGAAGTTTAGCACCAGCATTATTTGCAGGTGGAGAAGCTTTAAAACAAGTTTGGGTATTTATTGTAGCACCATTTGTTGGTTCAGCTCTAGCAGCATTTACATATAAATATTTAAATAGAAAAGAAATAAAATAATTTTAAATAAATTAGAGATAAAAAAATTTTAAATAAAATAAAAACTAAATAAAACGAAAACGGCTACCCACTGCGAAAGAGGGTAGCTGTTTTTCTTCGTATGCTAGTGCCCAGAAGGCATCCGCATCTGATGTTCAGTCAGGTATGCGAAACTTCCGTCAGGCAACAAAACGCCGAAGAAACGTCCGAAGGTATCCGGACGAATGTCGACCACTTCACCGAAACCATGGTGGTCAATGCCAACGGCAATCTTTCCATGAGAATCGGGCAACACTTCCACAGTGTCGTGAAGCCGAAAAAGGGTTGACCCATTTTTCTCAACAGCAACGAACTGATCGTCACCATACTTCAGCGAATACTGAGAAAGGTTGATGTCTTGGTTGGTACGTCCCATTGTGATAGGCCCTCCTTTCATGAATTTTTCAGACAAAATTTTAGAGGGCCTCGTTGCCCGCCAAATTTTGCCAGGCAACCAGCGAATGGTTACTAAAATATATTATAGCATAGTTTGTAAGAAATAGCAATTTTACTACTTATAAGAAGAATTACAAGACACTCATAAATGTTTTGAATAATTTAAATATGTGCTTTAACTTGATATTTTTATAGAGTAGTATTATCATATTTACAAGAAAAATTAAAAATTATAAAACATATATAATGCAATTAAAATTTTTTGAGGTGATAAAATGAAAAAACCAATTATAGGAATAATAGGCAAGGTTCAGCCACAATATGGGGAAGATATTTGGCATAGAATTGATGAAGTTGATGAAATAAGATATTTAATTGTAAAAAATGGTGCAATAGCTATAACACTATTACCAACAGAGGAAACTCTAAAATTTAATGATAATGATATTAAAGATAATTCAATTCTAAGTGAAGAGGAAAAAAATGAATTATATAGACAAATAGATTTATGTGATGGTTTTATATTACAAGGAGGATTATATAGTTCAAATTATGAAATAGAAATGGCTAAAAAAATTATAGAATTAGATAAACCACTTATTGGAATTTGTGCAGGTTTTAATAATATTTTAAGAGCATTGGGAACAGATGTGGTTGAAGATAAAACTAAAAGTCATGATATATATGACAAAAATTACAGACACAAAATATCTGTTGTTAAAGGAACAAAATTATATGAATTAATGAATAAAACTGAATATTCAGTAAACAGTATTCATACTATGATAGCTCCAAAAGAAAAAGTTGAAGGTTATGCAAAAATATCTTCTTTTTCTTATGATGGATTAGTAGAAAGCTTTGAGTTAACTAATAAAAAATTTGTAATTGGGGTAAAGTGGCATCCTGAATTAATGCTAGAAGATGAATTTACTAAAAATTTATTTAAAGAATTTATTCAAAAATGTAAATAAATATGAAAATATATAGATAATTCAAATATTAAGAAATATCAATAGCTTTAGCAAAATAAAAAAATGACAATATTTTAACTTAAAAAGTTAGAAATTTGTCATTTTTTTATTATCTGGAGGCGTACTCCGGTTTTATATTTTTAAAAGTACCGAAATATCAATACTTTGAAGGATTTGAATTTGCTTGTTAATGTAGTTTTATATATTTTTTTATTTAATATAAATTTATTTTGAAAAATTTTATAATAAGTATTGAATTGAAAACAAATGTTTGGTATAATGCATATAAATTTTAGAAAACCTCTTAATTATGGAAAGGAGAATTTATATTGAAAAACAATAAGTTAGATACAATTTCAAATTTATTTGAAGGTAAAGAAATTAGAAGTATTTGGGATTCAGATAAAGGAGATTATTATTTTAGTGTTGTTGATGTTATATCAGCATTAACAGATAGTAAAGATGCAAAAGACTATTGGTATAAGTTGAAAATAAGAATGACAGAAGAAGAAAAGAGTGAACTATCGACAAAATGTCGACAGTTAAAAATGAAAGCAAAAGATGGTAAACTCAGAGAAACTGATACATTAGATACTAAAGGAATTCTAAGACTTATTGAATCCGTTCCAAGCAGTAAAGCAGAACCATTTAAACTATGGCTTGCAAAAATGGGAAGTGATAGAATTGATGAAATATTTGACCCTGAAATTGCTATAAATAGAGCAATTAACTATTATAGAAATAGAGGATATTCTGATAAATGGATTGAAAGAAGATTAAAAGGTATTTTAGACAGAAACAAATTAACAGATATATGGAAAGAAAACGGAATTAAAGGAAATCTTGAATATGCTATATTAACTAATGAAATTTATAAAAGTTGGTCAGGAATGAAAGCTAATGAATATAAAGAATATAAAAATATTAGAAAAGAATCTCTAAGAGACAATATGACTGATATGGAAATAGCTTTAACTGATTTAGGAGAAATAGCTACAAGAGAGCTTGCAAAAGAGCATAGACCTTACGGGTTAGAAGAAAATAAAAAAGTTGCAAAGATGGGTGGACATGCTGCAAAGGTTGCTAGAGATGATATAGAAAAGAATTTAGGAAAGACTGTTATTAGTAGAAAAAATGCTTTGAATTATAAGTATATAAATCAAGAAGCACTGGAAGAGAGCAAAGGTAGAAACTTTAAAAACAATGAAAAGAATTTATAAAATTACGAGGATGAAAATACGTGGAAAACAATCTTTTATGTTTTGATAATCATATATAAAAATTTGAACTTTATTAAACTATTTTTGATTTGCATATAAAAAGAATGTCAAAATCTCAAATTTTTGCTGAAATTTCAACATTCTTCGACATGGAGGCGCCAATCGGATTTGAACCGATGATCAGAGTTTTGCAGACTCGTGCCTTACCACTTGGCTATGGCGCCATCTTTTATACTATAATATGCACAAAATTTTATAATATGAACTTTATGCATATTATAGATTTTTCTTGAAATAACTTACTAGATTATACAATAAAATTTTAAAAATAGCAACATCTAAAATAAAATATTATCGCATATAAAAGTCTAAAGCTATATCCATAAGAAAAGTAAAATATAAAATAGTTAGTGCATGCAAATTAAAAAATAACATAAATGATGCTATATATCTATTTTCAATTTTTCCTTTAAATACTATTTTTTTGTTTAATAATACAACAGCTAGTACTGTTAGTATTGGCAAGAAATATCTTGCTTGAACACCATATACTACTGGTTTCTTTAATGTAGTCCATTGAACATAAAGGCTAGTATATATAAGTAAAAATATGATAGCAAATACTAGTAAAAACATGAATCTAGTTTTTCCATCAATTTTAATTTTATTGTCTTCTTCATCTATAAAATATAGCATTAAAAGAATTGCCATACTAGAAAAAATAAATAAAGGAGAGCATACGGCTAAGTAGAGAGATAATCCTTCACCAAATAGACAGCAAAGCAAACTTTGAGAAAACATATTAACAGATCTAAACAATATTAGCAAATAGCTAATAGGATGTGTTAATACATATTTTACCTGTTCTGCTTCATTAACATCTGGATTGAACTGAATTAAAAATCTGCTACAATATGCAAGCCAAATTAAATTAAGTATTATTGCTACTGAAAATATAGTTATAACAGAAATCCATTTAAATTTTTTAGAATTTTTAAATTTTTCTTTTGGCAAAATAAATAGTAATAAACATAGTGGTAGATATACAATTTTGCATAAAGCTACAACGATTGATGAAATTCCTAAAACAGCAATATCCTTTTTATTTATTTCTTTTTTATTATCATTAAATTTTAAATATAGTATGTATGAAACATAAAATAAACATATTGCAATTGTTAAAGCATCTGAAGACATAGAAGCAAATTCTTGCAAGGTTATTGGTAAAAGTGCAACAAATAGCACAATTTGCTTTTTAAAAGGAATTAATTTTATTGCCATATATACTAAAAAAATTGATAACGCAAGATTAACTATTCTAGCCGCATAACACTGCACAGCAATAGGAGCATTGAAAAGTCTTGTTATAAACATTGCAAATGCCTGTGGCATATGACATATTGGAGCATATAAAGCCATAGTTGTATATTCGAGTTCAACTCTATCTTCTGTTTCGGCAGTAGACATTCTTTCCCAAGCTTCAGCATAGTTAGTAGCGGAACGAGTAACAACTTCATTTATTTTTGCATTTAAATAATCTGTTGCTTTACCTTCTTCATTTGCATGAGAAAAGAAATTTCCTTCTGAAATTGCTGCAGCTTTTCTTGCATGAAATTCCTCATCAGGAACCATTCCAAGAGGAAAAACTGCAACATAAAGTAATCCTAAAGGAATGATTAAACATAAAAATACATTTTCTAATTTTATTTTTTTAAGATCTATATTTTTAAAAAATATAATTCCAAGAATACCTAAAACAAGAGTAACAGACCAAGCAACATTAGAAAATAAATCTCTTCCAGGAATATTTAATGAATAATCGTGGTTATAAAACATTGTTGCAGTAATTAGTAGAGTAATACCCATTAAAATAATGGAAGTTAGAAGATATTTCCAATTTTCTTTAATAGAAGACTTAAGCTTTTCCATAATATTCTCCATAATAAAATATTTATATTTCTACATTTTAAGATTGCTAGAATGATAAAAATTTGTTCATAAATAATAAAATAGCAGGTGTATAATACTTGCTATTCTAGTTAAGTGTGGAGCGGGAAACGGGGCTCAAACCCGCGACCTATGCCTTGGCAAGGCATCGCTCTATCAACTGAGCTATTCCCGCATAAGATTTAAAACATAATTATAATAACAGAAAATCATACAAAAGTCAAGGAAATAAAAAATATATATAATTTTTTCTAATTCAATTTTTAGTAAAATTTAGTAAAATTATTCATGTTTTCTTATGCAATTTATATATTAATTTAGCAGTGATGCGTAGCGACCAACCGAAGCGTAAGCGAAGGGCGATTGGAGCAATCTTCCTTTTGTTTATTTTTAAAAAAGAAGATTGCGACAACAAATCACATCTAAATTAATATATAAATTGCATAAGAAAAAAATAATGTTTTTATTTTAGAAAAAATATTATTTTTATTAAAATTTGTATTAGCTTAAAACTTATGATAATATATATTTGCTAATAAAAAAGAAAGGAGAAATAGCATTTAAAAGCTATTTAAATAAAAAATGGAATATAGAAAATTTGATGATACATATGTTATAAGATTAGAAAAAGGAGAAGAGGTAATTCAAAGCTTAACAGAAATTTGTAGTAGAGAAAAAATTGAATTAGCAGAAATTACAGGGCTTGGAGCAAGTAATTTCGTAGAAATTGGAGTTTTTAATGTAAACACCAAAGAATATAACACAAAAGTTTTTGAAGGAATATTTGAAATAACTTCTTTAATTGGAAACGCAACTAGAAAAGAAGGAAATGTTTATCTTCATATTCATATTAATTTTGGAGATGAAAATGGAAATGTAAGAGGTGGACATCTTGTAAAAGCTAAAATTTCAGCTACATCAGAAATAATTTTAAGAAAAATTAATGGAAAAGTTGGCAGAAAATTAAGTGATGAAATAGGATTGAATTTAATGGAATTTTAATGAATAAATTTTTCTAAAATTTAAATACTAGAAAAAAAGGAGATTTTAATGAGTAAAACAAGTATTGAGATTAAGCAAGGAATAAAATTACATTGTATAAAAACAGATAAATATAAAACAGATATAACTTGCATTATTATAACTACACCACTTAAAAGAGAAACAGTAACAAAAAATGCACTAATACCATTTATGCTAAGAAGAGGAAGTAAAAAAATACCAAGTCAATATTTAATAAGCAAAGAGCTAGAAAATATTTATGGAGCATCTTTTAATTGTGGTATAGACAAAATGGGCGATAACGTAGTTTTAAAATTTTATATTGAATCAATAAGCACAGAGTATGCTTTAAATAATGAAAACATATTAAAAGAAAGCATAGAAGATTTGCTAGACATTGTATTTAATCCATTAACAGATGATAAAGGAAATTTAAATAAAGATTTTTTAGATGTTGAAAAACAAAATTTGAAAAATACTATAGAAAGTAAAATAGATGAAAAAGATTCATATTCTTTTGATAGATGTATATCAGAAATGTATGGCGAAAAAGGATATGGATTATATAAATATGGATATGTTGAAGACATTCAAAAAATAACTATTGAAGAGCTTTCAGATTATTATAACTATTTAATTCAAAATTCTAAAATAGATATTTTTATTTCTGGAAATATAGATGAAAATAGAATAGTAGGACTTTTAAATGCAAATGAAAATATAAAAAAATTAAAGCCAAGAATAGAAAATTATATTTTGAACAATGAATACACAGAAAGTAAACAACCTGTGGAAAAAGTAAAAGAAATTAAAGAATCAATGAACGTTACTCAAGGAAAATTAGTTTTAGGACTAGACATTATTTCAAATATGGAAAACTTGCAAGCAACATCTATGGTATATAATGCAATTTTAGGAGATGGAGCAAATTCTATGATGTTCCAAAATGTAAGAGAAAAGGCAAGTTTGGCATATTCTGCAAAAAGCACTTTAGTAAAACAAAAATTAAATATCTTTATAAGATGTGGAATTCAAATAGAAAATTATGAAAAAGCATTAAATCTTATAAAAGTTCAACTTGAAAACATAAAAAAAGGTGAGTTTTCAGATGAAGATATTTTTAATGCAAAAACATATTTAATTTCAGGACTTAAAAATGTTAATGAAGAGCAAGATACAGAAATTGTTTATTATATAGGGCAAGAAATTGCTAAAACAAATATGACTTTAGAAGAATATATTTCAAAAATTGAAAACGTAAAAAGAGAAGATATAATAAATTTAGCAAATAACATAAGTTTAAATACAATTTATTTTTTAAAAGACTAAAAGTTTATAAGTAAAATGATGCTTTAAAATAATGTTTAGAATAGGAGAAAAAAAGTGCAAATTTTAGAAAATAGCAAAATAAAAGAAAAACTATATATAGAAAAATTAGAAAATGGTTTAACTATAATGGTTATGCCTAAAAAAACAAGAAAAAAATATATTGTTTGGAGTGCAAATTTTGGTTCTATTGATAATAAATTTTATTCTCAAGGAGAAGAGAATTTAACAACAGTTCCAGATGGAATTGCACATTATTTAGAGCATAAACTATTTGAACAAGAAAATGGGAAAAATAGTTTAGATGTTTTAACATCTCTTGGAGTTGAGGCAAATGCTTACACAACAAATGATCATACAGCATATTTATTTGAATGTACAGATAATTTTGATGAAGCATTAGAAGAATTTATGGACTATGTTCAGCATCCATATTTTACAGATGAAAATGTTGAAAAAGAGCGTGGAATTATTGAACAAGAAATAATGATGTATGATGATTATCCAGAATGGGCTGTATATATGAATGCAATGAAAGCAATGTATAAAAATAATGAGATAAATATTGATGTTGCTGGAACAAAAGAAACTATAGCTCAAATTGATAAAGATAAATTATATAAAATTTATAGTTCTTTTTATTATCCATCAAATATGATAATTGTTCTTGCTGGCGATTTTAATCCAAAAGAAATTTTAGAAAAAATAAAAGAAAAAGTTATTTTAAAAAATACAGAAGATGTAAAGAGAGTTTATAATGAAGAGCCAGAAGAAATAGTAGAAAAATATGTTGAAAAAGAAATGAATATAAGTATGCCAACAATTATAATTGGCTACAAAGATAATAACTTAAATGAAAATAAAATAAAAAAGGACATAGCTCTTGAAATATTATCTACAATATTATTTAGTAAAAGTACAGAATTTTTTAAAAAATTATATGAAGAAGGAAAGCTTTTAACAAATCCAACAACAAATTATGAATTTTCAAAAACTTTTGCACATTTTTTAATACAAGTTCAAACAAATTATGTTGAAGAAGTTATAAAAGAAATAGATAATCAAATAGAAAAAGTTAAAGAAAACGGTATTTCAGAAGAGGATTTTTTAAGAGCTCAAAAAGCTGTGTATGGTAATTATATAAAGGATTATAATGATGTTTCAAATATAGCTAGCATAATAGTAGCTGATTATTTTAAAAACATAAATTCTTTTGATTATTTTGAAGAATTTAAAAGTGTAAATAAAAATTATGTAGAAAAAGTTCTAAAAGAATTATTTGTAGAAAAAAGGAAGGTTGTATCAGTTATAAAACCAGTAGCTGAATAAAATTTTAAATATGGAAAAATTAAATATTGTAAGATTTCCAGAATTTAATTTAGAATTTAAATTTTCTAAAATAGCATTTAGCGTATTCGGTATAGAAATATACAAATACGCTATTTGTATTGTTTTAGGTCTTATATGTGCATTAATTTTATGCAAAATAAGCAAAGAAAAGTTTGATGAAGAATACGATTTTGTTTTGGAAAATTTTATAATAGGGATAATTTTTGGAATAATAGGAGCAAGACTTTATTTCGTGCTATTTAATTTAGAATATTATAAGCAAAATATTTTAGAAATTTTTAATATAAGAGATGGTGGATTAGCTATTTATGGAGGGCTAATATTTGGTGCGATTTCTATAATAATAAATTGTAAAATACAGAAAAAGGATTTTCTAAATTTTTTTGATTACATAGTTCCTTTCGTAGCAATTGGCCAATGCATAGGTCGTTTCGGAAACTTTTTTAATGTTGAGGCTTATGGCTATGAAACAAAAAGCATTTTTAGAATGGGAATTGAAACTCTAGAAGGGTATAAAGAAGTGCATCCAGTTTTTCTATATGAAGCAATTTTAACTTTTTCAATATTCATCATTTTAAGAATTCTTCAAAAGAAAAGAAAATTTAAAGGAGAAATTACTTTGCTTTATTTAACATTTTATTCATTTGGAAGATTCTTTTTAGAAGGTTTAAGAACAGATAGTTTAATGTTGTTTAATTGTAGAATTTCACAGGTTTTGTCTAGTTTAATATTTTTAACTTCACTAATTGTAATATTTTGTCGAAAAAAGTCTAACGAAAAGCACCTCAAATGCTGAGAATTTATTGACTTTTATGAGGTAAAATGGTATTTTTAAAATATACAAATGAGAAAAAAATAAAGAAAAGGAGAATGATGTTATGTTAGATGATAAAATTTGTAAATTAAGAGATAAATTAAACAAATGCATAGAAAATGGTGAAGATTATTCTGTTATTTATAAAATTAGTGTAGAATTAGATGAACTGATAGCAAAATATTATTCGAATATGAATATAATAGAGGCAACAAATAAATAAAAAATATATATAGAAATATTTGTAAAAAGACTTAAAGTATGTGTTTTGCATATTTTAAGCCTTTTTTTATATTTATTTATAGAATAAAAATGTTTTTAAATTTTAAAATCAAAGGAAATTTTTTGAAAAAATAATCATAATATATTATGTAATAAAAACTTAATAAAAGCGCTAAAGGGATTTCCCTAGAAAGTGGAAAAATAAAGTAATATATTTGTAATTGCTATTTATGAAAATTAAATGTATATTTAGAACACTTCACAAAGAGATATAGAAGGAGAAAAAATTTATGAAATTACAAAATGTTTATGTTGAAACAATGGAAAATAATCAAAATGAGAATAGATTGCTTAATTATTTAGGAGAAGAATTATCATTAGTATTATGGGTTATGGCAGTATTTTTGCTCATAATATTTTCATATATGTCAAATAAATACGAATTTTCAAAAGAAAGAGAACCAAATACATATTCTCAGTTTAGTATAAGTGAGGAACTGCAAATAAAAGAAGATTTTAATAAATTAGTGTAAAAAAGACTTTTATAAAGTCTTTTTTTATTATCAAATTTAATCATCTCTTAAAAAGGCTCGAATATTATTTTATTTAGTGACGCGTAAGCGACCAACCGAAGCGTAAGCGAAGGGCGATTGGAGCAATCTTCCTTTTTCTTATTTTTTAAAAAATTTTCTAAAGATAAAAAAATATGTATACTTTTTTTATCTTTTAATATATAATAACTTTATAAAATTGGGTAAAGTATGTTTTACTACATAAAAAATATGGAGGAAAAAGTGGAAAATTTAAGGCAATCACTAAGTTCAATAGATGTAAACAATTTGCTAAAGATATTTGACTTGCAAATTTCATTAGCAGTTTTAATATTTTTCATTTTATTTAGAGGTATTCTATCTAGAATATTAATAAAAATTTATTACATATTTACAAAAAACAAAAACGTTCCAAAAGAAAGCACTATGTATAAACCATTAACAGTATTTTTTGTTTTTCTTGGAATTTTTTGTGCAATAAATATATTACCAGTAGATAAACAAATTTTAACATATATGAATTTAATATTTAGAATAATAGTATTTTATTGCATAACTAGAGCAATTTGTTCTTTAATTACAGAAGATTCAGAAATTTATAAAACACTTTTTAAGAAGTCAGATAATAAAGCAGTAGATAGATTTATTTGTAAAATTATAAGAGCAGTTATTTGGTTCATATTTGTAATTGTTGTTCTTAAACAAAAAGAAATGGGATTTAACTTCAATAGCCTTGGAGGCTTAGCTGCTGGTTTAGGTATAGGAAGTGCTGCGTTAGCATTAGCAGCACAAGATATAGTTAAAGGATTATTAAGTGGTCTTACAATATTAAGTGATAAGCCTTTTGTTATAGGCGATTGGATTCAAGTTGGAGAATATGAAGGAACAGTTGTTGATATAACATTTAGAAGTACACGTATAAAACCAGTTAACAACACAGTTATAACTATACCAAATTCAACAATTACATCATCTTATGTAATAAACTGGAACAGATTAAATACTAGAAGATTTGAAACCATTTTAAATATAAGCTTAGAAACACCAACTGAAAAAATTAGAAAAATAACAAAAGAAATAAAATTAGTTTTAGAAAACAATCCAGATGTTGTGAAAGGAACAGTGCAAGTTGTTTTAGATGGAATTTCTGCTTGCAGTAGTGATATAAAAATATTCTTATATGTAAAAGAAAAAGAATATGTGAAATATATAAAAATAAAAGAAGATTTACTATGTAGCATATTATTCATAGTAGAAAAAGAAAATATAGATTTAGCATATCCAACACAAACATTATATGTTAAAGAAAAAGGAGAAACAGTAGAGTAAAATGAGTTTAGGAGTAGCATTGGCAGGTGGAGGACTAAAAGGATTAGCCCATATAGGTGCTTTAAGAGCTTTAGAAGAGTTAGGAGTAAAAATAGATTATTTATCAGGAACAAGTTCTGGAAGCATATTCTCAACATTTTATGCAATGGGATTTAAAACAGAAGAAATAAAAAATAGAACAATGAAATATTATAAAATGCTTACTAAAATACAAAAAAAGTCAATTTTCAAAGCTGGAGTTACTTATGTAACATCTGGAACAGCTAAAATAGAAGGCTTGATAGATGGCAAAAACATAGAAAATTTAGTAACAAAGGTTGCAGGGGAAAAACAAATTACAAACATGAATCAAATAAAAATTCCTTATGCAATTGCAACAGTAGATACAATATCAACAAAAGAATGTATATTCTTATCAAAAGAATATAACTTTAAAAATGACGATATAGATTATATTTATAATGCACCAATAGCCACAGCAACAAGAGCAAGCATGTCTTTTCCAGGAGTTTATACACCATGTCAATATGGAAAATATAATTTTATAGATGGTGGAACAAAAGATAATCTACCTGTAAAAATTTTAAAAGATATGGGAGCTGATAAAACATTAGCATTAAGTTTTAGAATAGATGACTATGAACCAAAAGAAGATATATTTGCAGTACTTTTAAGAACAGTTGATATATTTTCTTTAAAAGATGTTAGAGAAGCACAAAAAGAAGCAGACTTAGCAATTGAAATAGATTGCAGTGGAACAACACTTTTAGAAATAACTGATGCAGATAAAGTTGTTCAAACAGGATATGATACTATAATGAAACATAAAGATGAAATATTAAAACTAGTAAAATAGTTTTAATAAAATTTAAATAGGAGTGATAGATTTGCCTAGTAATAATACTATGATGCAATATTTCGAATGGTATTTACCTAGTGATTCTACACTTTGGAATAAGCTTACAAAAGATGCAAAACATTTAGAAAATATTGGCATAACACATCTTTGGTTACCGCCAGCTTATAAAGGAGCAAGTGGTAAGGATGATGTTGGTTATGGAGTATATGATCTATATGATTTAGGGGAATTTGATCAAAAAGGAAGCATTCCAACAAAGTATGGAACAAAGGATGAATATGTAAATAGCATAAAGGTATTGCAAGAAAATAATATAAAAGTTTTAGCAGATATTGTTTTAAACCATAAAATGGGTGCTGATGAAACAGAAAATGTTTTAGCAGTCCAAGATGATGCTTCAAATAGAAATGTTAGTCTAACAGAAGCAAAGCCAATTAGAGTATGGACAAAATATACTTTTCCAGGAAGAGGAGATACATATTCTGATTTTAAATGGAACTGGACACATTTTCATGGAATAGATTGGGATGAAAACACTGGTACTGCTGCAATATATAAATTCTATGGAAAACATTGGGATGAAGATGTTGATAAAGAAAATGGAAATTATGACTACTTAATGGGAGCAGACATAGATTTAAATAATTTTGATGTTGTAAAAGAACTTAAAAAGTGGGGAAAATGGTACTTAGAAACAACAGGAGTTTCTGGCTTTAGACTAGATGCAGTAAAGCATATTAGAAGCGAATTTTTCCCAGAATGGCTTGGAGAATTAAGAGAAATTTCAGAAAAAAAATTATTTGCAGTTGGAGAATATTGGAGCTCAAATATAGATGTAATAAAAAATTACATAGAAAAAACAGAAGGTTGTATGTCTTTATTTGATGTTCCACTTCATTACAATTTTTATAGAGCTTCTATAAGTAATGGCGATTTCAATATGAGTCAAATTTTTGATGGAACAATAGTTGGAACTATTCCAGAAAAAGCAGTTACTTTTGCAGATAATCACGATACAGAACCGGGACAAGCTTTAGAATCTTATATTGCAGATTGGTTTAAGCCTTTAGCATATAGCTTAATATTACTAAGAAAACAAGGTTTTCCATGTGTATTTTATGGAGATTACTATGGAATTCCAGAAAAAGGAGTAGAACCAAAACAAAATATATTAGATATTTTATTAAAAGTTAGAAAATATTATGCTTATGGTAGCCAATATGATTATTTTTACGATAACAACTTAATAGGATTTACCAGAACAGGAGATTATGAACATCCAAATTCAGGATTAGCAGTTGTTATGTCTGATAAAAATGGTGGTTCTATCCAAATGAATGTTGGAAAAAATTTAGCAAATTCAGTTTTTTATGATTGCACAGGAAACTTATCTGAAACAGTATATGTAGATAATGAGGGAAATGGAATTTTCTATTGCAAAGATGGCAGTGTTTCAGTATGGATAAAACAAGGACAAAGTGTAAATTAAAATAAACTCGTACAAAATTAGCTTAAAAGAAATGTAGAATATAATTCTTATTTCACTTAGCTTTAAAAAAGTATGAGTTTATTTTTTTATAAAATATATCATTCTAAGGATAATTCTTGACAAAACTACAAAATATAATAAAATAAATTTATTAAAGGAGGGCTTTATGAGAGTTTTAATTACAGGAGCTTCTTCTGGTATAGGAAGAGATTTAGCAAGAGAATTTGCTAAAAGAAATTATAATTTAATTCTAGTTTCAAGGAATGTAGAAAAATTAGAAAATCTAAAAAAAGAGTTAGTTAGTAAATATAATATAAAAGTTGAATATTTTGGTAGAGACCTATCAAATAGTGATAACTGCATTGATTTATATAATAATGTAAAAAATGTTGATATTTTAGTTAATAATGCAGGACTAGGCGATTTTGGAGTTTTTTCAGAAACAGAACTTGAAAAAGATTTAAAAATAATTGAAACAGATATAATAGCAACTCACATACTTACAAAATTATATTTAAAAGACATGAAAGAAAAAAACGAAGGAACAATTTTAAATGTTGCTTCAATAGCAGGCTTTTTGCCAGGGCCTCTTATGTCAACATATTATGCATCTAAAAATTATGTAGTAAGACTTTCAGAGGCAGTAAGAGAAGAATTAAAAAAAGAAAATTCAAATGTTAAAATAAGCATTTTGTGTCCAGGGCCAGTTAGAACAAATTTTAATAATGTAGCAAATGTAAAGTTTGAGCTAAAGTCACTTTCTAGCGAATATGTAGCAAAATACACAGTAGATAAATTACTAAAAAACAAATTCTATATAATACCAGGTTTTACAATTAAATGTACAAAATTCTTTTCTAAAATTGTGCCAACTTCAATACTTGCAAAATGTTGTTATCATATGCAAAAAAGAAAAGAACAAAAAAATTAATTTATGTAGGAGAAAGTTATGGAAAAAGTTATAATAGAAGTCGGTTCAATAAATACAAAAGTAGATTTATTTAATGGAGAAAAAGTAATTCATTTAGAAACTGCTACTATTGAATTTAAGAAAAACTATAAAAAACAAAATAAATTAGATGAAAGTGATGTAAAAAATTTAATTAATTTAGTAAAAAAATATAGTGAGAAATACACAAATATATATGTTTGTGGAACTAGTATTTTTAGAAGTTTAAATAATACTCAACAAAATGAATTTTTAAATTTATTTTATGATGAAACTGGAACTAAATTTAATATTATTTCTCAAGAAAAAGAAAACGAATTAACAGTTTACGGTACTGTTAGAAATGTGAATAGTAAAGTTGCAGTATTTATTGGCGGAGGGGGCTCAACAGAAATTGCAATTTATGATGAAAAAATAGAAGAAATGGTAAATTCTCCTATTGGTGTTATGGATATCATGAATGAATTTCCAGATTTAGGAGATGATTTAGCAAAAACAAAACTAGAAACAGTACAAAAAGCTATTAAATTAAATCTACCAAAAGGAAAAGCAGATATTTTAATTTTAGCAGGAGGTGGACATAAAAATTTTGCTTTAAATTCAGGTGTTTCTTATAAAAAAAATACATTATTTTCAGATGAACTTTTACCAATAATGATGGATATTGAAACAAGAAAAAAGGATACGAAAAGATTTTTTGAAGAAATATCTTTAGATGAAATTAGAAGTAGAGTGTCAGATCCAAACTGGTGGTATGCAACAAGGGCAATGTGTGCATTTGTTTTAAATGTTGCAGAAAAAATTGATGCAAAATATATAATTCCAACAGATATATCAATGGTATATGGATTATTAGAGGAGAAATAAATGAATTTTTTCGGAATAGAAAATATTTCTAATGAAGAACTAAATTTTAAATATGACAAATATTATAAAGATTTGTGTACTAACTTAAAAAATGTACCAGAAGAAAAAAATAAAATAAAAACTAGTTCTAAATTGGAATTAAATAGCTTACTTCAAAACATAAAAATTGATGAAAATTCTTTAAAAAAGAATTTTATAAATCTATTATTAGATGAAAATTCAGCAAAACTTTTATGGATTTTATATAGCAAATATAAGAAAAATGAAAACTACATAGACATTTTAAGCAATACTTTGAAAAAAGAAAATGAAATTGTTCGTGGAGGCACAAATACATATAAAATGAATGGTTGGATGACACACACTTTATATGTATATCAAATAGTAAATTATAACATTGCCCAAAATATAGAACTAGAAAATTATATAGATTCAAAAAAACAAATAAAAGAACTCCATAAAATTTATTGTGCTTTAGATATGTCAGCAGTTTTTGTATTAAAAGTATTTTGCTTAATACATGATATTGGAGTTAGTGAAAATATTGGACTACATGATGTATATGGAGTAAAATTAGTAGAAAAAGTTTTAGATGAACTTGGAATAATAGAAGAGAGTCTTAAACAATTTAATTTAAAATTAACAGATTTTATAAATATTCAAAAATCTATAATAAAATATCATACCTTAATTACTAGTTTATCATCTGAGGGAAGCGACGAGTATGTTCAAAACAATTTTGAAGATTTAATTTCTAATATTTCAGATGAAAATATAAAAAAACAAATTCCAAAAATATTGTTTTTAATGTCTTATGGTGATGTTATTGCTGTTGATGAAAGTTTAATGGACTTAGAAAAATATGAAAGAATAAAAGATGGATATTTATTTTTCGAAGAAATAATAAATGAAAAACCTCATAAAAGAAATAAAGAAAAAGTGGCAATAGAGCGAATTTGCGATACAGCTGGGAAAATAGAATATGAAACTTTAAAAAATAATTTAGATGATATTTTAAAGCAAAATAATATAGATAAAACTACATTTATTAAAAATATGTTTAATATTAAAGTAATGAGATACACAGGACCTTTAATGAAAACTTTAAATGATACAAATTTATGCATAAAAATATATAGTGAACTATTTGATTTAATAGTTAAAGTAAAGTCTGAAGAGGCTTTAAAAGAGTATAAAATTCTTTTTGTTCCAGATAAACATGAAAAAGAATTTGTAAAAGAATTTAAAAATGGAAACTTTTTTAAATGCATACAAGAAATGAAAAAATCAAAACAAGAAGAATGCATATATGGAAAAACTAAACTTGTTTTTGGAACAGATCAAGATGGAAAATATCTACATATAAAAATTATTTAATTTATAAAAGGAGATATACTTATGAAAAAAACAAAACTATTATTATTATTTTTTTTATTATTTCTATTTATAATTCCAATATATGTTAATGCAGATATGGGAGCACCAGAAATAAGTACATATACAGCAAGAGTAATTAATAAAAATGGAGCAGAATCAGTATTAGATCTTTATGAACCAAAAGATAGTATATTAATACCATACGATACATTAGTAGAAATAACTTTTGAAGAAAATGAATATGGAATGACAAATTATAATGGTAAATCATATTATACAAAACTTTCAGATTTAAGAGCGGTATCAGAAGAAACAGAGCCTGTCGGTGAAGGCGTAGAAAGTAAAAACTACTATGCTTGGGAAGAAGGAGCATATCTTTATAAAGGACCATCAAAGGCATATGATAAAGTAGATGGAAATATTCAAATAAAACCAGGAACTACAGTAAATGTAAGAAATTATATAAAAAATGCATGGGGTTATGTTGAATATAATGGTGTTAAAGGCTGGGTATACATATATCAATGCTATAAAAATGCTCCATATAAAGAAGTATCACATCTTGTTGATATTTCAGAAGGAAATACAAAAATTTATACATTAAAGGACATAACATTGGAAAATTCGCCTACGAAACAAGAAAAAACTAATATTGTAGTACCAGCATTTACAGAAGTACAATATAAATATGAATATATGTATAATCCGCATAAGAAATATATATGTATAGAATACGAAGGTAAAGAAGGATGGCATGAAATAGAAGATGTAGATAATTTATCTATTGCTTATAATTGTAAAAATGAAAATATTTCCTTAATTGCAGTAAAAGATGTTACAATATATGAAAAGTTTAATGAAGAAAATAATAATGTAATAGGAACTATACCAGCTAAAGAAGAATGTGATGTTTTATATGCTTCTATTTATTATTATGGAGATGAAAGCTGGTGTTATGTGCACTATAATGATATAAGTGGATGGGTAAATACAAAGGGTGAAGATTATTTAATAAGTGAAAGATATAACTATGGTTTAATTAGCGATAAGTATTCTGAATATACTACTGATAGTGATACTATTATTTATGACAATGTTAATGGAATTGAAACAAATGTAGTAATTTCAAAAGATACAGTACTTAGTGAGAAATATACTTATACAGATTCTGATAATTTAAGTAGTTGGCACTATGTATTTAATGATAAATATAGTGGTTGGATAAAAAATGATTTTTATAAAGCATCTAGTGAAAACACATCTAATGAAAATACACTTATTGAAAACACAAATGAGATAATTGATGATAATTTAGTAGAAGAAAAAGAGAATAATATGCAAAAATTGTTTTCAATACAAAATATTTTAATAATTTGCATTTTGGTGGCATTAATTATAGCAATTATATCAATATTTTTAATTAAAAAAATTAATAGTAAGGAAAATAAATAATATGATTAACTTGCCCATATGGATGATTATATGTTTGATATGTACAATACTTATAGAAATAGTTATTGCATACATTTTAAGAGTAAAAGATAAAAAAGATTTTGTAAATATAATTTTAGCAAATTGCATTACAAATCCATTATTGGTAGCAATTTCTACATATATTAATGTTTATTATGGGTTATTTGCTAGAAGAATATCAATGATTATATTAGAAATACTTGCAATAATAATTGAAGGATATATTTATAAAAAAAATTTGAATTTTAAAAAGATTAAACCATATATATTATCATTTATATTGAATTTCAGTTCATATTTTTTAGGAATACTAATAAATCATATAATTTATTAAAATTAAGAGTGAATTTATAAAACATTTTATATAAATTCACTTTTTTTGTAATAAAATTAATTTTTAAATCTCTTATATAGTAGAGGGAGGTAAAAGTTATGCAGAGTATAGAAGAAATATACAAAGAACATTCGAGTACTCTATATAAATATTTATTATACCTTACAAAAAATGAAGATGTGGCAGAGGATTTAACTCAGGAAACTTTTGCAATAGCTGTAAAAGAAATAAATAAATTTAAAGGTGATTGCAAAGTTTCAGTTTGGCTATGTCAGATTGCAAAACATTTATGGTATAAGAAAATAAAAAAAGACAAACATATTTCTTTTGAAGAACTTAATGAAGAAATTGAGTATGGCGAAAAAGTAGAAGATATAATTTTAAGAGATGATGAAAAAATGCAATTTTTTAAGAACATGCAGAAACTAGATGAACTTTCAAGAGAAGTTGTCTATTTAAGAATGAATGGAAATTTAAGATTTATTGAAATTGCAGAAATACTTGGAAAAACACCAAACTGGGCTAGAGTAACTTTTTACCGTGCGAAACAAAAAATAAGGGAGGTAATGGAAAATGGAAAAGAAAACTGAATGTGAAATTGTCCAAGACTTATTAATTGGATATGCAGATGATGTTTTAAATCCAGAATCTAAAAAATTAGTAGAAAAACATTTATCAGAATGTGAAGAGTGCAGAAAAAAACTTGAAGAAATAAAAAAAGATACAAAAGATGAAGAAAATGAGCAAAAACAAATTGATTTCTTAAAGAAAATAAGAATAAAAAACAGAATAAAATCAATATTAATTGCAATTGGAATTGTTTTAAGTTTAGTTTTAATTTTATTTTTAAGAAAATTTATAATAATAAATAGTCTTTTAAATAAATCTGAGAAAAGTTTAAAATCAAATAATATGTATATCGAAAAAGCAGAAAGCTCTTCAAATCCTGGAGAGGCAAGTGTTTATAGAACATATTATAAAGACGGAAAATATAAGCAAACTTTTGACATATACTCTGAAAATGGAGTTGAAAATATATATGCAAAATATGCAGAAATAGATTCAGATGAGCAAATTTATATAAATGAAAAAGAAAAAAGTGTAACAATATACAAAGGAAATTTAATAGGTGAACTTAATACAGAGAAAAGTTTAAAATATGTTCCTTTTGTTCAAAATAGAACTCTTTATTTAAGACTTGGAATGGTATTTTACTATGGAATAAATACAAGTACTTTCCAAATAGGAAGAGAATACTATGTTTTAAGAAACGTTTTGGATAAATCCACTAGACATGAAGTATGGATAGACAAAGAAAATGGCTTACCTTTAAAGGAATTTCAAGAAGATGCTATAAGAACTTTTTTCCCAGGAACAGAAATTGTAAAAAATACAGCAAATATGGATGTTAATTATAAATACAGTTTTGATACAGTAACAGATGAAGATGTTGCTGTTCCAGATTTTACAGGCTACACAGTAGAAAATATAGACTATAATTTGGAAAATTTAGAAAAAAATTAAGCTTAAATGAAACTTTTTTGAAAATTTTGAAGTCTTATAAGTGTAATAATCAAAAGAGGAGAAAAAAATGGAGGAAACAGTTATACTTGCAAAAAAGGGAGATAAACAAGCTTTTTCTAATTTAATTGATTATGTAAAAATGGATTTATATAAAATAGCAAAAACTAGATTGCACAGTGAAGATGATATTTTAGATGTTGTGCAAGAAACAATAATTTGTGCTTATAAATCTATAAAAAATGTTGATAAACCAGAAAATTTTAAAAAATGGATAATCAAAATTTTAGTAAATAAATGTAATGACACTTATAAAAAGAAAAAGCTAGATAAAATTCCTTTAGATGAAGTAGAAGATGTATTTTCTTTAAATTCAGTAGAATTTGAAAAATTAGAAATTGACGATTTACTTAAAAATTTAAATGAAGATGAAAAATTAATTATCACACTCTATTATCTAGAAAATTACACTAGTAAGGAAATTTCAAAATTGCTTAAAATTAATGAAAATACAGTAAAAACTAGAATTTCAAGAGCTAAAAGCAAAATAAGAAATAGTTTTAAAGGAGGTATTTATTAATGGACGAATTCGATAATGAAATTCGCAAAATTTTCAAAAAAGATATTAAGCTTCCAGATGAATTTAATTCTTCTGTTAGAAAAACAGTAGCAAATTTACCAGATAAAAAGTTTAAAATTCCAGTATTTAAAACATTAGCTACAGGATTTGCTTGTTTAGTTTTTTCTGCTGGAATTGTATTTGCAAAAGACATATCACAAAGAATTTATGATTTTTATGGGCTAGGAAAAGGCGTTGAAACAGCAATGAATGAAGGATATATTGCAGAAAATAAATCTGAATATACAAATTCAACTCAAAAAGAAACTTTTTCTAATGAAGATACTGGAATTGTAATTGAAGATACTGAAACAAAAGTAAAAGTTCAAGATATTGTAATGGACGATTTTAATTTAAGTGCAACAATAGTTGTGGACTTATCTGATAAAATTTTAGAGCAAATTCCAGCAAAAGATATTTGGGAAATGAGATTTCCAGATTTAATAGTAAGCGATGAAGAAGGAAATGTTTTATTTGGAATAGATCAAGATGCTTTAAAAAACTTTTTCGGCGGAGAAATAAATGAAGAAAAAGTTTGCAGTAGCGGATTAAACAATTTCATAAAAGAAAGAGGCACATCACCAGTTCAAGCAGTTTATAATATGTATGTAGAATATAGTAATCATTATCCAAAAAGCAAAAAGCTAAACTTTAAATTTACAGAAATTGCTATTTCTAATTCAGATGAAACAGTTTATGGAGATGAAGAAATAACAGTAAAAGGAAATTGGGAAGTAAATGTAGATTTACCAGAAAAATTTTATAATAGAGAATCTATAACTTATCATCAAGTAGATGAAAGCAGTAGCAAACACAAAGTTAGAAGTTTTGCAATATATAACACTGGAGCTGTAGTAGAGCTTTCTTTAAAATCTAGAATACTTAAAGATAGAACTAGGGAAATAGCAGAGTTAATAAGAAAAGGAAATCCAGATACTGCAATAGAAGGCTATATGCTTACAAAAGTGTATAAAGCAGAAGCATTTCAAAAATTAAGCGAAGAAAGAAGAAAACTTTATGATAAAGAAGTGTATATAACAAATTCTAATGGCGACAAATTTGAATTAACAATGGGTCCAATACCAAATGGTGGTGGAAGTATAGATGAAAATGGAAATTATAATACAAATTGTGCATTCGACTTAACTTCAAAAGATGCAACAGATGAGCTTACTCTTCATGTAACATATTTAGGAGAAGAAACAGAAATAAAATTGGAAAAAGATAGCGTGCAATAAAAAAATAATTAAATTAAGGAGAAGAAAATATGAAAATAAATTTTAAAAATATAATTTTAATATTTAGCATAATATTATTTACTATCTTATTTCCAATAGAGAATTATGCTAAATTTATAGACTATGAATATAACATTTCAAATAAAGTTTTTGAAAATTGGTTAAAAGAGCAAACTTTAGATACAGTAAGTGAAGATGAAAGAATAACAGAAGATTTTCAAATAGATAGTTATGGACCTTGTAATACTAAAACATTTGAATTAGGAGATGAAATTTATATTCATATAGGTGCATTGGTAACTCCAGTAAATCCTGAAAGCGAATACTGGAAAAACTTTGAAAAGGTTGAATTTCCACAAATACCTGCTAAATATAGAATGATGTATTATGTAAAAATGACTCAAATAGAAGGAGAAGACTACAAAATTACATATATGAGCGATGTTCCAGATGGCTATGAAGAATATGTGAAAAGAATGAACGATATGGGAATAGACATAGAAAATATGAATTTCGATGAATATTTTTCATACGAATATGAAGATGAAAAAGAAACAGAAACCCAAACAAGAGTGCAAGAAGTTAGCGCTAAAGAATATAAAGCAGAAAATAAAATAGTTGAAAATACAAGCTTAGCAATATCTATATTCTGCGCACTAATGATAGTAGTATGTTTTGCAGTATATATTAAAAATTTAAGAAAATAAAATTCTGTTTGAAATCAAAAAAGTGAACAATTTATTTGTTCACTTTTTTTGCTTTTAGTGTTAAGATTACTAAAGAGGTAAAATGTTATGGGAAGAAAAAAGAAATATCAAAAACTAAATATTTGGCAATATATTTTGGCAGTAATTATATTAATTTGTGTTTCAATTTATGGATATATAAATCAAAAAAATGAACCTACTAATTTAGAAGATAATTATGCTGTGAATAATCAAAATATTATATTTGATTTATCTACAATTCCGGAATATACAGGAGAAGAACCATATGTTCAAATTAATAATAATATTCCATATTTTACTGAAGAAGATTATACAGTAGAGCCATTTGAAAAGTATAGTGAATTTGATATTTTAGGAAGATGCGGTGTAGCTTATGCTAACATTTGCAAGGAAATCATGCCTCCAGAAGATGAAGAAAGAGGAGAAATTGGTGGAGTTAAGCCAACAGGATGGGTGCAAAAAAGATATGATGATTTAATAAAAGATAAATACTTATATAATCGTTGCCATTTAATTGGTTGGCAACTTGCAGGAGAAAATGCAAATGAAAACAATTTAATAACTGGAACAAGATATTTAAACACAGAGGGAATGCTACCATTTGAAAATAAAGTAGCTGATTATATAGACAAAAATGAAAACAATCATGTTTTATATAGAGTAACACCTGTTTTTGAAGATAACAATCTTTTAGCAAGCGGAGTGGAAATGGAAGCATGGTCAGTTGAAGATTCAGGAGCAGGAATTTGCTTTAATATTTATTGCTATAATGTTCAGCCAGGAATAACTATTGACTATGCTACAGGAGAAAGCTTTGAAGAAAATTAAGAAAAATATAAAAAAATATTGTAAATCTACAAAAAACAATATATAATTACTCCCAAATTTATTTTCTAATACTATTAAATCAAATAGTATATTTCCATTATAAAAACAAAAAAACGAAGGAGTGATTATATATTGAATTTAGACTTAGCAAATGAGCTATTTAATAATTTAAAGGAGAATAATTTTGTGCAAAATTTTATAAAAGAATTATCAAATTATTTAGAAAATTCTATTACAAACAAAAATACAACTAATGTTGATTTTAGCTTTAATGATATACATTTAGGAGATTTAACACTTTATGGAGAAAAAATAATTTCTAAATATAGAGATAAAATGCTAATTGAAAGAAATCAGATTCTGCAGAAATATAGTGAAAATACTAAAAATAAAGGCGAAATGTATTATATTTATTCTATAAATTCAAAGGATAGTAATTGCTTTAATTTATGTGCTTGTGAAAGCGGAAAAAGTAATGAAGTGATTACAAAATCAAAAGAAGAACTTCCAGAAGGAGCTACTTTAGGAAGTGTGTTAAGAAAAGAAAGTTTAGAGTTTATATTAGACTCTGAAGACACAAAAAATGTTGGAACAGAAATAAATGAAATGATACATGATAAAATAGAAGAGCAAAATGAATATTTAGATAGTAAGAGAATTGAAGGACATACTTATGAAGTAGATGAAAAATATGATGGGAGAATATTGTTACATGATTTAGATAAAAAAGAAAATAGCAAATCAGAAGAAATTGAAGAAACAAAATTTCCAAATGAATTATATCAAAATGCTAAAAAAGGAGATTTATTTATATATCAGAATGGAGAATATAAAGTAAAGTAAAAAAATTAATGAATAAAATATATAAACAAAAGTAGGGGTATATATATGAGTGAAAAAATTATAGATGATATTATACAAATGGCAGAACAACAAGAAACAAGTGCACACGGAGGTAATAAACAATGTTATTTGATTGATGATTATGCACTATTAAGACAAAAATTCTTGGTAAAAGAAATAGATGAAATAATTCAAATAGGTGAGAGACTTGAGAGCAAAGGAGTTAAAGTAGCTAGAACATTAGATTATAAAATACTTTCACAAGGTACTCGAAATTGGAATTCAGATAACAATGCACTTGTTGCAGATGGTTATGTACTACAACAAAGAGCAATAGGCAAACCATTATTAGATAGAACAAACTGGGACGAAGAGGGAAAAAAATACCAATTAGATTATTTAAGACAAATCGATTCAATTTCTCAAGAAGGTCAAGAATTCTTTAGTAATTTTGTAAAAGGATGGTTAGAAATTCAAAATACTGGAATAGGAATAGACCCATCTAAATCTGGCAACTTCATTTATGAACAAGGTAAAGGCATAACTTTTATAGATTTAGAATTATCGAATAGAAAAACAGACTTGTCAACAACTATTTTCGAGCAACTTGCTGTAATTCTTAATCTAAGTACATATCATAAATGCTATCCAGAAGTAAAAGAAGCAGTTGATAAAAGATTTGGCAATATTATAGATAAATATAGAAATGCAATTATAGAACAAGGTATAGATATAGATGTTTTAAATCAAGTATTAGAAACAAATTTTATTCCTCAAAGAAAGTCAGAAGAAAGTAAATTGGAAAAAGAATCTCCAGAAAATGAAATAATTAGATTAGAAAATACTATAGCTGATCACGTTAAATCTGAGGAAACAGCGAGAGAAGAAACTAGAAAGTTACAGGCAGAGAGAGCAGAAAAAGCACGAGCTGAAAGAGAAGCAAAAGAAGCGGAAAGAAAGCGTTTAGAGGAGACAAAAGAAAGACAAAACGAAGGAAAACGAAATGATTCAAAAATGTATGCGATTTTATATGGATTATTAAACAAAGGAATAATTCCAGAAGAGCAAGCAAATATATTAAGACAAGTTTTTCAAACGAAACGAAATATATATGCCGATTTAAATCCAGAATTATTTGGAAAACACAATACAAAAATAGATTTAAAAAGTATTATACCTAATGTAGAAAGTAACAATATAGCAGTTGATATAAGAAATATGGAATTAATAGACAATGGCAATATTCCAAATCAAACTTATGAACAGATTAAAATGATAGTTTATGATTATTTTAAACAATATTTCGGAGAGATTTCACAAAATGCAGAAGCAAAAATATCAGAGTATTCTAAAATGAAAGAAATGCATAAAAATGGACAACTTACAGAAGAACAAATTGTACATTTTAGTCTATTAGGAGCAGAATTAAAAGAGTTTTCAAATGCTAAACAAATATTTCCAATTTTAGGAATGGATGAGCAAGATAAAACAAGAGTAGCAGAAGAAGATTTAGTTAGTTTTTCTGACAATATGAGTCCAACACAGATAGGAAAAGCTGTAGCAAGAAAAGGAATAGGAATTAATGAAATTAACCAAACAACACGAGAAATTAGAAGATCATTTGAACAGGATAGAGACATAGATAATGAATTGAGTAATGAATAATGTCCTAATATTTAAAGAAAAATTGGAGGATGCTATGGAAAATGAATTATTAAAAGCATATGCTGAAATAGATGTTATATTATCATATATGGAAAATATTTATGTTGAAAAAATTCCTTTAAAGATGAGAGAATTATTTAAGAAAAAAAGATTGCAGGGATATGAACCTAATATAAATCCTAAAATATCATTAGACAAGCAGAATTTACAGAGAAAAACCTATTCAATTTTAGCAATGCTAAATCTTAACTATTGGTGTAAGGATGAAAAAGAAAAAAAAGAATTGATAGCAGTATATACTGAAAATGATAAAAAAAGAGAAACAGAATTAAGAAAGAAATATAATCCAGATAATCTATTTAAAAATCAAAAATTACAAGAGGAAACTGTATCACAAGAAGTAGAAGAAAATACATCACTTATTGAGTATAGCGAAAATAATCTATTTAAGAGAATAATACAGAAGATAATGAGCTTTTTTAAGTTTAAATAAAAATAAAAGCAATTAATGAATAATATATTTCATTAATTGCTTTTTTATATATTACTACTGAATCATTCCACTTACTAGAATTCCTAAATTTTCTCGATAAATTCCGGCAAATTGTGAAACAGGAATAGGATTTTCGCCAGCTCCAACTTCAATAGTAAATCCAGGCTTATTATAGTAAAGAATGAACCAATCTCTAAATCCAGCAAAACCTGAATCTTCAGGAACATCTTCTAAAGAATATCCAGAAAGTTTTGCAAACTGTTTAGCGATTTCGCTAGAACCTGGTGGAATTTGCTCTTGATATTTATAGTAAATTACACGTCCTTGTGTGTGATAAGTTATCATTAAATCAAAATTATGTCTTAATGTGAAATTATATAAACTTACAGATTCGGGAGCAGTTAAAGGACCAAATCCAACAAAATCGCGAGGAGAAGGTTTGTTAAATCCTTGAGAATATTTTATTTCTCGAGCTTCATTCCAACCAGCGGGAAATTGTAAGTTTAAATCGATACCTTCAATATTTGCTTTCCATCCACTTGGAAATGGAATGTCTGGAAAATTAGAAGAAATTCGTTTTGCATTTGCATATGCCCAAGAGCTTTCTGAAAGTAAACCAGTTACTAAATCTACACCATCAGGATTTACCATTGGAACTATATATAAAGAAACATTATCATAAAGTTTGCGAGCATTTACTCCAAAAATGTTTAAATTATTTACATAGCTTTTAGATAAATTTTCCAAAAATTTCATTAGAAGAGGGGTTGTAATCCATTCATTCGCATGAGTAGAAGCACAATATAAAACTTCTCTTTTACCATTTCCAAATTTAACGCATTGAATTCTTCTTCCAAGCACAGAAGTTCCAATTGCTGTAACATCTAAAAAAGGATAAATAGTTTTAAGTGCAGAAATATTCATATTTAGAATTTGAGATGTATAGCTAATGTTTGTTGGAACAACATTTCCAAATGGAACAATAAGTTCTTCACCAATTTGCAATTTATTAGCATCAATTTGTGGATTTGCATAAATAATTGCATCTACAGTTGTAGAATATTTTTTAGCAATTTTATCTAGTGTGTCTCCTTCTTTAACAGTATATGTAGCGTCTCCATTAATGTATGGCATTAGTGCATTCCAAGTATTTGTGCCAACTATTCCATCTACTGATAATCCAAAAGCTTTTTGAAAATTTTGAACAGCAGTAAAAGTTCGAAAACCAAAAATTCCATCAATAGCACCACTGTAAAATCCTAATTTTTGTAAAGTGCTTTGCAATAATTCTACATCAGGTCCTCTAGAGTTTAATCTTAATGTATTCATAAAAAATTCCTTTCTTAAAATAATTTATGATTTATATTATGTTTTAAAATAAAAAAGGTTACATTTTTTATTTTAAATTCAAATTTATTCTTATTTTAATAATACATTTTGAAGTGCCGCGTAAGCGACCAAACGAAGCGAAAGCGAAGTGCGATTGGAGCAATCTTCATTTTATTTTATTAAAAAAAGAAGATTGCGACACCAAGGCACGAATAAATGTATTATTAAAATAGGAATAAATGCTTAAAGTTAAAAAATAAATATTTTTTTAAAAGATGAAAATATTTACCTTTGAAAGAAATTCCTAAAACTTAAATATAAAAAGCTTGTATAATTTAGCATTTTGGTATAGAATTTAATTGAAAATTACTATGTAGAGGGGTAATAAACGTGCTAATCGAAGAAAAAATGAAGGAACTAGCGAAAAATAAAGAATATACAAAGGTTTTTAATTACTTTCATGACGAATACACAGAAATGTTAAAAAACTTTTTAGAGAGAAATGAAATAGAAGTTAAAGAAGATGATTGCTTAATAGATTACATAGTTAAAACAAGATTTTTTATGCCTAAATATAATCAATATACAATTCCAATTTCAAATGCCATGTATAATGAAGATTTACCAGAAGCAATGAAATATGAATTATTAATGTCTACATATAAAGATGTTATAAAAGCTTTTAATAAATAGGAGATAGAATGGATAGAATTGCAAAATTTTTAGCATACGAAGGAAGAGTAAGTTTAATTTGCGCAAATACAACAGAATTAGTAGAAGAAATTAGAAATATTCATGATTTAACACCAACTACAACAGCAGTTTTAGGAAGATTTTCTACAATTTCTGGAATGATGGGCTTTACTGAAATAAAAGAAAGTGATGATTTCTTAAGCATTCAATTAAATGGAAAAGGTCCTGTAGGAACATTAATTTCAGCAGTTAAAAGAGAGGCAGAAACTACTAAAATAAAAGTTTCAATAGATAATCCTCATATAGAGTTACCTTTAAAATCTAATGGAAAAATAGATGTTGGCGGTGCTGTTGGAACAAATGGATTTTTAAATATCTTAAATAAAAACGAAACAACCGATTCAAACTATACAGGTCTTGTACCACTAGTTTCAGGAGAAATCGCAGAAGATTTTACAGAATATTTTGCAAAATCAAAACAAAAACCAACAGTAATTGCTTTGGGTGTTCTAGTAAATAAAAATGGTGTGAAATCTGCTGGCGGATATATGATTCAACTAATGCCAGATGCAACCGAAGAAGATATAGTAAACATAGAAAAAGCATTAGAAAAATCACCAAGTATTAGTAAAATGATTGAAGAAAATATGAGCCTAGAAGAAATAGCAAGAACTGTTACAGGTGATGAAAATGTACTAATTTTAGCACAAGAGTTAAGCCTAAAATATGAATGCGATTGTACAAAAGAAAGATTTGAAAGAGGGCTTATTTCAATAGGAAAAGAAGAATTAAGCAAATTAATCAAGGAAGATGGAATGGCAGATGTGGTATGTCATTTCTGCAATAAAAAATATCATTTTTCAAAAGAAGATTTAGAAAATTTACTTAAAGAAATAAAATAAAGGTGAAAAACTTATGATAAAAAAATTTGAGAAAGAGGCAATGTTTGAGGGAAATCCTAAATGGGAACAAGCAATTAAAAGAGAAGAAAAACTGTATAATCCCATTTATGGCGATGCACCAATGCGTACAGAATTTGATAGAGATTACACAAGAGTGATTAATTGCAATGCATATAGACGATTAAAACATAAAACACAGGTGTTTTTTGCACCAAAAAATGACCATATTTGCACAAGAATAGAGCATGTAAACTTAGTAGAATCAATAAGCAACACTATTGCAAATTATTTGGGATTAAATACAGAACTTACGAAAGCAATAGCAGTTGTACACGATATAGGTCATAGTCCATTTGGACATCAAGGAGAAAGAATATTATCTGAAATATCAGAAAGAGAATATGGGGAAAAATTTTGGCATGGCGAAAATGGATTAAAATTTGTAGATGACTTAGAACTATTAAGAGATACAGCAGGACTAAAAAGAAATTTGAATTTAACTTATGCTGTACGAGATGGAATTTTAGGACATTGTGGAAATCCAAGCATATCTGGTCAAAAACCAAGAGAAAAAAATATAAATTTAAAAGAATTTAATTATTCAAACAAATATGATCCATTTACTTGGGAAGCATGTGCTGTTAAAATAGCAGATAATATTTCTTATTTAGGAAGAGATTTGGAAGATGCTAGAGAGATGAACCTTTTGAACGATAGAGATTTGCAAACCATAGATAAAGAAATAGAAAATATAAAAGTAAATAACACTAATATAATTGGATATTTAACAGGAGATTTGTGTAAAAATAGTACGTTGGAAGAAGGTTTAAAGTTTTCTCAAGAAGCCCATGAAGTAATGGAAAAAATAAGAAATTTTAACAATGAAAAAATTTATAAAAATCCTAAAATACAGCCAACTATTAGGTATTTTACAGTTTTGATGAATGAAATTTTTTATACATTGAAAAAAGAATATAATGGTACAGCCACAGTAAAAAATATAAGAAAAATGAAAAGATATTATCCATTTTTAGCTGAAGAATTTTCTAATTGGCTTGAAACATTTTCTAATTCAGATGGAAGAGAAAATGATAAATATGTTAATAAAATAGTATATGATTTAAATGACATAAAAAATTATTGTAGGGCAATAATAAATTATATGTCAGGAATGACAGACCAATATATTGTAAGAATATATAATGAAATTATAAGTTTCTAAAAATTAAATAAAGATATTTATGGAGGGAAAAAATATGGTATTTAAATACGAACCAAAAGGTGTGTGTTCTATGGAAATGGATATTGAAGTAGAAGGAGAAATAATTAAAAAGGTTGAAATAATAGGTGGATGTTCAGGAAATACCCAAGGAGTTTCAAGACTAGTTGAGGGAATGAACATAAATGAAGCAATTAAAAGATTAAAAGGTATTGATTGTGCAGGAAGAGGGACATCTTGTCCAGATCAATTAGCAAGAGCATTAGAGCAAATTAAAGAAAAAATAGCATAAAAGTAAAAAAATCCTAAAACGCTTTAGGATTTTTTTATGGTTAAATATTATTTAATATTAAAAACTTTTTCTGTTATATTTGCAAAATCTTCAAGAGAGAGTTCCTCAGCTCGAACTTTAATATCTATATTTAATTCATTTAAGATTTTTTCTATAGCATCTTTACTTATAATTCCACTGTTTGAAAGAGAGTTTATAAGAGTTTTTCTTTTTTGTAAAAAAGATGCTTTTATAATTTTGAAAAATAGTTTTTCGTCTGCAACATTAACTTTAGGCTTATTTAAAATTTCTAACTTAAGAACTGCCGAATCTACTTTAGGGCTTGGAATAAAACTTTCTTTAGGAACATTTAATATAATTTCTGGATTTGCATAATAATTTATACTGTAAGTAATACTTCCAGTTTCTTTTCCGCCAGGTTTTTCAGCAAGTCTTAAAGCAACTTCTTTTTGAACCATAACAGTAATACTTTTCAAATTTAATTTTTCCTCTAACAATTTCATAATAATAGGGGTAGTAATGTAGTATGGTAAATTTGCTACAACTTTAGCATTTTTAAAATTGTTATTATTTATAATTTCTTGCAAATTAACTTTTAAGATATCATCATTAATTAATTCAAAATTATTATATAAAGAAAATCTATCATTAAGTAAGTTTATCATTTTCTTGTCAAGCTCAATGCAAATTACTTTTCCAGCTTTTTCTAAAAGGGCAGAGGTAAGACTTCCAAGACCAGGGCCAATTTCTATAATTAAATCATCTTTTGAAATATTGGCTTTATTTACAATTTCTTGAATTATAGTTTCATCTATAAGAAAATTTTGACCATAACCTTTGTTTGCTGTTATATTATATTTTTTCATAATAAATTTGGTTTCTTGTTCTAAATTCATTTTTTATTCCTTTAATAAAATTTGTTATATTTTACTATAATTTTTTTTAAAATTCAATTATTTAACCTCTTATTAGTGCAAAATATTTATTTTTAAGTGACGCGTAAGCGATCAAACGAAGCGTAAGCGAAGTGCGATTGGAGCAATCTTCCTTTTCTTTTTTTTAAGAGAAGATTGCGACACCAAGTCACTAAAAAAATAAATATTTTGCACTAATAAGAGGTTACTAAATTTTAAAATTAAGTTAAAAAAATTTTCAATTTTAAAATAAAATTGAAGAGATTTTAATTTTAAAATAAAAAAATTTTTGAAAATAAAAAAGCCCCAATTAAAAATAATTGAGGCTTTAAAAAAAATTTTTATTGTTTATTTGTCATTGCTTCTAAATCAAGAAGTTCTTGCCATCTACTATCAACTTCTTTTTGGAATTCTTCAATCATCCACTCATTTCCTGGTTTAAACATATGTCTAAATCTCTTTTGTGGTCTTAAGAATTCTTCAATTGGAAGTTTGTTAGCAGGTTTATAAGTAATTTTATAAACTCCATCAACAACTTCATATAAAGGCCAATAGCATGTTTCAACAGCTAATTTGTTTATTTGCATTAAATCTTCTGTATTGTAACCCCATCCTCTAGGACATGGAGCAAGTACATTTAAGAAGCAAGGTCCTTCTGTGTAAATTGCTTTTTCAGACTTTTGATATAAATCTGCGAAATTATTAAGTGCTATTGTTTGTGCAACATATGGAAGGTGATGACCTACCATAATTTTTGCTAAATCTTTACGAGATTGCATTTTTCCAGGGATAACACTTCCTGCTGGAGTAGTTGTTGTATCTGCAAATTTTGGTGTAGCAGAAGAACGTTGAATACCTGTGTTCATGTATGCACCATTATCATAACATACATAAACCATATCATGTCCTCTTTCCATGGCACCTGATAAACTTTGAAGTCCTATATCGTAAGTACCACCATCTCCACCAAATGCAATAAATTTTGTTGTTTTGTCTTCTGGTAATTTTCCTTGACGTTTCATAGATTTGTATGCAGCTTCAACTCCACTTAAAGTAGCTCCTGCACATTCAAAAGCTGTGTGAATAAATGAGTCTGTCCAAGCAGTATATGGATAGATGAAAGTAGAAACTTCCATACATCCAGTAGCACATGCAATAACTGCATGATCTTCTGGCTTAACAGCTCTTAATACCATTCTGGCAACAGCTGGTGCACCGCAACCAGCACACATTCTATGACCAGAAGTAAATCTTGAAGGCTTATTAGCCACTATTTCTTTATGATTATAAGGCATTTTAATCCATCCTTTCCAATTAATATTTTTAATTATTTTCTTAAGCCTAAGTATCTATAAGGATTATCTATGCTTCCGCTAGATACAACTTTGCTTAAATCTGTATAAACTGTTTTAATTTCATTTACAGTAGTATCTCTACCACCAATTCCATATACATAGCTTAATGTTGGAACATGAATATTGCTAACATACATACCTGAAACAACATCTTCAAATAATGCACCACCGCATCCATTTAAAGAATCTGCTTTATCAAGTACAGCAACAGCTTTTGCATTTTTTAAAACTTCTGCTACTTCTTCAGCAGGGAATGGTCTAAACATTCTAATTTTTAGAAGTCCAGCTTTAATTCCTTGTGCTCTTAATTCATCTATAGCAGCTTTTGTAGTTCCTGCAGTTGAGTTCATACAAACTACAACTAATTCTGCATCATCTAATTTATATTTTTCGAAGAATTCATATTTTCTTCCAGAAATTTTTTCAAATTCTTCTGCAACTTCTGCAATTACTTTCTTTGCATTTCTCATAGCTTCTGCTTGTTGAGCTTTGTGCTCAAAAAGATAAGCTTGTAAATCTAAAGGACCAACTGCGATAGGTTCTTTATCATTTAATAAATAATGTTCTGGTTTATATTTTCCAACGAAATTTTTAACAACATCGTCTTCTAATAATTCAATATTTTCAATTGAATGTGATGTTATAAATCCATCTTGACATACCATTAAAGGTAATTGAACATCTTTATGTTCTGCTATTTTGTGAGCCATTATTAAATTGTCATAAGCTTCCTGATTTGTTTCAGAAAATAACATAATCCATCCGGCATCTCTAACACCCATAGCATCTGAATGATCATTATGAATGTTTAAAGGACCAGAAACGGCTCTATTTACTAAAGACATAACTATAGGTAACCTTAAACTAGAAGCTATATAAATCATTTCCCACATTAAAGATAAACCATTTGCTGAAGTAGCTGTCATTGCTCTTGCTCCAGCTGATTCTGCACCAATACAAGCACTCATAGCACTATGTTCACTTTCAACAGCAACAAATTCTGTATCAACTTGACCATTGCTTACAAAACTTGAAAAATATTGAGGTATTTCTGTTGAAGGTGTGATAGGAAATGCTGCAACAACATCTGGATTAATTTGTTTCATTGCAATAGCTGCTGCTTCATTACCACTTAATCTTTCTCTTATTCCCATAATAATTTTCCTTTCTATTATTTATTTTTTTAAAATCTACTTTATTTCATTTCAATTGCTTTAAAAGGACAAACTTTAGCACAAACGCCACATCCTTTGCAAGCATCATAATTGAAATCTCCTCTTTTTAAATCTTTACCAACTGGAATTGCATCATCAGGGCAAACAGGAAAACAAAGTCCACATTGCTTGCAAAGTTCTGGTTTAAAAACAGGTGTTGTAGAACGCCAATCGCCAGTTTTAAATTCTTTTGCATTGCCAGCAGTATAAATATTTCCACCTATTGTAAGTTCATTTATAGGTGTTTTTGCATTTAATTTATCGCTTGTCATAATAGCTCCTTTCTAAACCTTAGTTACTTCTTTTAAAGCCATTTCTAAGGCTTTCATATTACCTTCAATAACTTCTGGTTTTTTTGCAAATTTATGTTTGAAAGAACCAATCATATCTTCTAAGAATGCTTCTTCAGACATAATTCCACTTACTTTAACAACAGCTGCAAGCATTGGAGTATTTGGAAAATATTTTCCTAGTGTTTCCATAGAAACTTTTCTTGCATCTATTTTATAAATGCTTCCAGAATAATTTTTTAGAGATTTTTTTAATTCATCTCCATCTTTTGTAGTATTAATAATAATTGCTCCATCTGGTTTTAATCCAGCTGTAACATCAACAGAATCAAGTAAAGTATCATCTACAACAACTACATAATTAGGTTCATAAATATTTGAATGAACAGTAATTGGTGTGTCACTAATTCTGTTGTAAGCTGTAATAGGAGCACCCATTCTTTCTGGACCATATTCAGGGAAACCTTGAATATATTTTCCAGTATTAAATGCTGCATCTGCTAGAAGAAGAGAAGCTGTTTTAGCACCTTGACCGCCTCTACCATGCCATCTAATTTCAATTAAATTGCTCATTGAAACCTCCCTATAAAATTTATTTTATATGTAATATGTTTTACATATTATTTACTAACATACAATATATATTTTTTACCGCAAAAAGTCAATACAGATAAAGATTAACTTTTTTATAAAATCAACTATATCAATTAGTCTAATTTATTTTAATTTTAATAAATTAACTAATTAATTAATTTATTTACTTATCTTATTTAATCTTAACCTGTAATTTATATATTTTATAAAGTGACGCGTAAGCGACCAAACGAAGCGTAAGCGAAGTGCGATTGGAGCAATCTTCCTTTTGTTTATTTTAAAAAAAGAAGATTGCGACACCAAGTCACTTAATAAAGTATATAAATTACAGGTTAAGATTAAGGTAAATTTATAAATTGAGGTTAGGAAATTTATAAATTGAATGTTACAATTTTATTTTAAAAGCATTACATTACAAGTTTTTCCCTTTTTATGTAGTATAATGATATCAAATATTTTAAAATGGAGAAAGTATGTCTAAAATAGGTGATTTATTTAATAGCATAATAGAAAAAGTTTTAGGTTCAAATCAAGAAGTACTTCGTGGAGAATCACAAGATTCAAGCAAAACAATACCTGATAAATTAACTGCTTATTATAGTGATCCTAAACATTATAATAGCCATTGCCAAAAATTTTTTAGTGATACAAAAAATTTTGATATGCAGTATGACTATTTAGGCTTATTATCTTATATGAGAAAAAAAGGCATAATGAATAGAGTAGAAAGAGACCTAGATGATATAGATAATAATTATAAATTATACTTTTCCTCAGCAGTTCACGGCATTTCTCACACAAAAAGGGTAACATTTTTCGCAGAAGCATTATGTAGTTTAGATAAAATACCAGAACATTATAGAAATCTTATTATAAAAGCAGCAAAGCTTCATGATATTGGAAGAAAAAGTGATTTTAGAGATCCAGACCATGGTTTGGCAGGAAAAATAAAAATAGAGAATCTAGATCTTTTATACGGATATTCAATAAAGGATCAAGAAATAATTAAGTTTGCAGTAGAATGTCATTCTTTAAGCAAAGAAGAAGTTATGCAGAGATTAGAAAACTTACCTAAAAAAGATAGAAAAGACTTTGAATTAGTTTTGAATTATTTAAAAGATGCAGATAAGTTAGATAGAGTGCGTATTAGAGATTCTGGTAGTGCGTTAAATCCAGAACGTTTAACTACTAAAACTGCAAAACGTTTGATAAAAGTTGCACATATAAATTACTTTCATTTTGAAGATGAAGTTATTAATAAAATTATACAAGAAAAAGAAAATAGAGTAGTAAGAACTTTAAATTTAGCAAAAAAACAAGGAATTAATATAGATATAGTTTTTTTAAATGAAATCTTAAATAGCTATAGACCAGAAACTCTAACAGAACTTATAAATCAACAAAAACTTGAAGAAGTTTTTTCTTATAGAACTTTTATAAGATATAGAAATAATTCAAAATTTAATTTTAAAAGATATCATGATGATTTATTTAAACAGATAAGTAGATTTAAACAAATTGATATGCAGGATTTTGATGAAAATTTTATGTTATATTATAATTTGGAAAGAAATCATAACGAAGCTTATAATATGTATATAAGAGAGAGTGGACAAATTCCTGATAAGAAAATAATTTGTTTATCTGCATATATTAAACTTGAAGACCTAGAAAATTTTAATAAAAGAGGCTATCATTTTAGAATATCTGATTTATACAATTTGGCATCAAATCTTACACCTGAGGAATATAAAGAAATAATAAGAACAGGCAATTTACAAGACATATTTTCAAGTAAATACGAAAAAAGTGTTAGCAAATATAAACATTTATTAGATAAATTAGATAATTTAGGATTAAGTTATGATGGAGGTTTTGTAAATGAAAATTATAGACTTATAGAGGAAATTCTTAAAATTTACCCTCCAATATTTAAAAACCCAAATATTCAAAAATATCCGCTTCATGAAATATATTCAATTATGACAAAAATAAGTGATTCAGCAAAAAAATTTGATAGAAAAGAGCCTATTTATTATACAGATCAAGACATCTTTGATTTAATTGATTTTTGTAAAACAAATCCTTTAATGTATGAATCTAACGAAAGAGAACAACTAGATATTATTAAAGATTTTGCAAATCATAGAGAAACAATAAATAATCCCAAATATATTGAATATAGACAAAAGAAAAACAAACCTTATTATACAACTAATATAGAAAACATTTTAAATTATAATAAATATTGTGTTGATAGAATTTTATCAGAACCAGATATTTCACTTGAAGAAGCAAAAGCTAAATTAATAAATGGATTATTTAGTTTTGCTGCTAACACTTCAAAAAAGAGAAAAGAATTTGAAAGAGAGATAATAGAAGAATTATATTTTCATAAAAAGTATTTACCAGACTCTGAACTATATAAACATTCAAATAAGCCACTAGATATAATTTCTAAAACTTTAAATGCTAAAAATTTGATAGAATTTAGAAAATTATTAGAAGAAAATGCAGAATTAATAAGTAATACAAATTTTCAAGAACTAGCAGATAAGTTAAAAGAGGAATTATTGGCTGTTTCAAAAGAAGATATAATAAGCAATTTACAAAATATGGGAAATAAAATTCTTTCAATGGATACAACAATTGTGCAATCTACATCTGGAGAATCTGTTCCAGTAAAAATTTTGTCAGGCGATGAGTTTTATCTAGCAGTTTCAACAATTATGCCATTTTGTTGTTCAAGAGCAAGAAATGTTTTAGACAAAAAATCTATGCGAGATTCAGAAGATGAAATTTATAAATTAATGTTAAAGAGAACATATCATCCAGACGAAAAATGTACAACAATTATTTCAGATAAAATGATAGCACATGCAAAATCAAGCTTACCAAATCAAGAATTGTTGTATGGATTTATTCCAGATAAAAAAGAAAGCATATCACTACTTGCAATGCATGATTTAAGTTCTGTAAGAGATACAAACAATAATAGAATTAGAAAAACTAGTAGAGTAACTACTCCTAGAAAAATTAAAGATTTTATAAGCGGAACAAGAGAAGAACATAATGAAGCTATAATAACATCTGGCTATCCTGACTTTATTATTTGTTTTGATAAAATTTCAGATATAGCAATACGTAAAAGAGAGCAAATGCAAAGTTTTTATGATTCAGCAGGAATTAATAAAAAAATTGAAATTGTTTTAATTGAGGGTGAGAAAACATATTTACCTAGAATAAAAAATGACATCATAAGAGAACATGAATTAATAAAAGAATATTTAAGAACAGGAAGTTTTACAGAAAATCGTTTTAAATTAATGTTTGAAAATCCTGAAAGTAATTTTACATTACGAACCTTGCAAGCTATACACTCTACAATGTATAGAGATGATTTATGGGATTCAAAATTTAATGCAAAAATGATAAACTCTTTAGTTGAAATTTATGAAAGTTTATCACTAATTATTCCAAATAATAAGGCTAGTATATTGTTAGACCAAGTAAATATGTTGCTAGAAAGAAAACAAACTGGATTTTTCTATGATAACACATATCAAAAAAACATTGATACTAGAGCACTTACACAAATAAAAGATCTTTTAGAAGAAAAAATTAAAGAATATGAAAAAGAAAGTGCTCAAAATGGAATTGATTTTCAAGCTAATCAAGAAACTACAAAAGCAGAAGAAGCTAAAGATAAAACTATAAAAATAGAACAATCTGAAGAAGAATCTGAAAAAACAAAACAAACTAAAAACGAAACAACAAGTGAACGAATTGTAGATGATGAATAAAAAGTGAAATTCTACGAAATAAGTGGAGTTTCACTTTTTTATTACAAAAATATTACAAAAATATGTCATAATTCATTGACTTTTAATAAAAAAAAATATAAGATATATTTGTTTAAAATGATGATTAAATGATAAGAGATTTTAAGGAGGAAATTTAATGGGGGAAGTTATCGTTATTACATCAGGAAAAGGTGGAGTAGGTAAAACAACAACAACTGCAAATTTAGGTTCTGCACTAGCTTTAGCAGGCAAAAAAGTTGCTTTAGTAGATACAGATATTGGACTTAGAAATTTAGACGTTGTTTTAGGACTTGAAAATAGAATAGTATATGATTTAGTAGATGTTATAGAAGAAAAATGTAAATTAAGACAAGCTTTAATAAAAGATAAAAGATTTAAAGAGCTTTTCTTACTTCCAGCAGCACAAACAAAAGATAAAACAGCTATTAATGAAGAACAAATAAAAAAATTAATACAAAACTTAAAAGAAGAATTTGACTATGTTTTAATTGATTGTCCTGCAGGAATAGAGCAAGGATTTAAAAATGCAATAGCGGGAGCAGATAGAGCTTTAGTAGTTACAACTGCTGAAATTTCGGCTATTAGAGATGCAGATAGAATAATAGGATTATTAGAGTCATCTGAAATAAAAAATCCAGAATTAATTGTTAATAGATTAAGACCTTCAATGGTAAGAAGAGGGGAAATGATGGACGTAAACGACATCGTAGATTTATTAGCAATTGATTTAATTGGTGTTGTACCAGATGATGAAAATGTTATAACTCAAACTAATAAAGGAGAACCAGTAATTTCAAATAAAAAGGCTCCTTCAGGAAAAGCTTATTTGGAAATTTCTAGAAGAATTCTAGGAGAAAATATTGAAGTTACAGTACCAGGAAGAGAAAAAGGATTTTTTGCTGGACTAAAAAGATTATTAGGAATAGCATAAACAAAAGTTGGAGGTAAGGAAAGACAATGTTTGAAAATTTAGGACATTTTTTCAAAAGAATGGTAAAAACAGAACAACAAAAAGAATTGGGTTCAAAAGATGCAGCAAAGGAAAGACTACATTTAGTTTTAATGCAAGATAGAGCCAATGTTTCAGCCGATTTTCTAGAATTAATGAAACAAGAAATTATAGATGTAATAAAAAAATATATTGTAGTAGATGAAAACTTAATAGATGTTAGACTTACAAATCAAACAAATGAAGATGGAACAAATGGTGCACCAGCATTATATGCAAACATACCAATCGTTAATATAAAAAATGATATGATGGCAGAAAAAATTAAAGACTATGCTGGAATAGATTTCAATAAAGAAATGGGTTTGCCTTCTTATAAAGAACAACCTGAGCAAGAAAAACTTGATGTTCCAAGTGTAATAGAGCTTTCTGATAGCTATGAAAATTCTCAGGAAAATGCAGAAGAAGCAAAAGAGGTATTTCAAGAAGTAGATGAAGATGATGATGACGATGTTACTTTTGATGATTTATTAAAAGCAGCCGAAGAAGCAGATAGAAACGAAAGTGATACTAAAGTTAAAGAAGAAACTAAAAAAAGTAGTGCAAAACCAAGAAATAGTACATCAAAAAAAACTAAAGATAAACAAAAGAAAAATAAATAGGGAGTATTACTGATGGGAAAGAAATTACTTAAAAACACAGAATGGATAATACTTATAGTAAGTGTAATTTTAACAATAATTGGGTTAATTGCTTTATTTTCTGCAACACAAAGTACTGAATATGAAGAATTTCAAAAACAGGTGAAGTGGATTTTAATAGCAATACCTTTTTTTGTATTAGCATCATTAATAGATTACAATGTAATTGTTAGATTTTCTACCTTAGCATATATCATTATAATAGCTTTACTTATTGGTGTATTATTCATGGAACCAATAAGTGGTGCTAGAAGTTGGTATAAAATAGGAGAAAAAACAGCATTTCAACCTTCTGAATTAGGTAAAATAGTAACGATTTTATTTTTAGCATTTATAATAAATAAAGCACAATTAAAAGGAAGAAGAGAAATTAATAAAATTTGGAAATTGGCAATAGTAATGTTTTTTGCTATTATACCAGTATTTTTAATAATAAAAGAACCAGACTATGGAACAGCTCTTGCATATATTACAGCAATAGTTTTTATGATATTTACATCTGGAATTAGTAAAAAATATATAATAGCAACTTTTCTTATAATTGCAGTAGCTTTACCAGTTGTTTATGTTAAATTGCCACCACATGCATTAGAAAGAATTAATAGCTTCTTAAATCAAGAAACAGATTTAAGAGGTGCAAATTATAATTTAAATCAATCAAAACTTGCCATAGGAGCAGGTGAAATTTTTGGAATGGGATTGTTTAAAGGAAATCAAACACAATTAGGATTTCTTCATCCTAAAACAACAGACTTTATTTTTTCTGTTATAGGAGAAGAAATGGGATTTGTAGCAACAGGAACAATAACAATTCTCTATATAATATTAGTTACAAAATCAATATATGTAGCAAAAACAGCAAAAGACAATATAGGTTCATATATAGCAATAGGAATAGCTGGAATATTTTTCTTTCACATGGTAGAAAACATAGGAATGACAATGGGGTTACTTCCAATAACTGGTGTACCGTTACCATTTGTAAGTTATGGAGGTAGTTCAATGGTTACAAACTTCATATGTATAGGCCTATTGTTAAATATTAGTAGTAGAAGACAGAAAGCAATTTTGGTAGAATAGCATAAATGAAATGAATTTATAAAATATTTTATAAATTCATTTTTTAGTATAAAACAAAATTTAGTAAAAGAGGGTATATGTATTTAAAAAAATTAAAAATAGGAAATGTAGAACTTGAAAATAATATTATACTTGCACCAATGGCAGGAATAACAGATTTACCATTTAGAAAAATTTGCAAAAAATATGGAAATCCAGGATTAGTATGTAATGAAATGGTAAGTAGCAAAGCAATTTGCTACGAAGATGAAAAGACTCTTAATATGATAAATACAGAAGGTGAAAAAAGACCAATTTCAATGCAAATATTTGGAAACGACCCTGAAACAATGCAAAAAGCTGGAAAATTTATTTGCAATTTTGCAGATATTTTGGATATAAATATGGGATGCCCAGCCCCTAAAGTTGTAAAAAATGGTGATGGAAGCAGATTATTATTAAACTTAGAATTGGTAGAAAAAATAGTAAAAGCAGTTGTAGAATCTGCAACTAAACCAGTTACTGTGAAAATAAGAAAAGGTTGGGATAAAGAAAATGTTGTTGCAGTTGAGGTAGCTCAAATTATAGAAAAAGCAGGAGCTGATGCAATAATTGTTCATGGAAGAACAAGAACAGAATTTTATTCGGGAACAGCAGATTGGGATATAATAAAAAAAGTAAAAGATGCAGTAAAAATTCCAGTTATAGGAAATGGAGATATAAAAACAGAAGAGGATGCGCTGAAAATTTTTGAAGAAACTGGTGTTGACGGAATTATGATAGGAAGGGCTTCATTAGGTAATCCATGGATTTTTAAACAGATAACACACTTTTTGGAAACTGGAGAAAAATTAGAACCTATTTCAAATGAAGAAAAATATAAAGTTATTTTGGAACATTTTAACTTATTATTAGAAGAAAAAGGCGAGTATACAGCAACAAGAGAAATTAGAAAACACATTGCTTGGTATGTGAAGGGAATGCCAAATGCAACTATGATTAGAGAAGCAATAAATAAAGTAGAAAGTAAAGAAAAATTTCAAGAAATTTTAAAAGAATATTTTGAAATAAATAAAGCATAATATGAATTTTGCAAAGTGGTAAGATGAAAGTAGGAATTAAAAGTCTTCTTTCATCTTTTTTTATTTAAAATAAAAATTACAAAATTTTATAACTAAACTTTTGTCATAAACTGAAAACAAAAAAATAAATTTTGATATAAAAACTTTTATCAAATTTTGAGGTGGAAAATGAAGGTTAAAAAAATTTTGTTAATTTTTGTTTTAATTTGTATTATACTTTTTTTAATTTTCTATTATATTTTTTGTGTTTTAGGAAATAATAAAAATATAAATCAAGATGAAGTTGTTGATAATATTTTAGAAAATTTAGAAGAATATGAAGCAAATGTAGATATATTAGTTATAAGCAATAAAACACAAAATAATTATAATATGAATCAAATAGTAGAAAAAAATAGTAGTAAATTTATAGTAAATAGTCCAGACAGCATAAAGGGTATGACAGTAGAAGCAAATAATAATACTTTAAAAATAACGAACACAAAAATAAATATGGAAAAAATTTATGAAAAATATGAGGAAGTTTTAAATAATAATTTATTTTTAAATACATTTATTAATGATTATAAAAATAATGAATCAAAAAAATATGAAAAAGATGATGAAATAATTTTAGAAACAGAATTAAAAAATAATTTAAGTACATATATAAAATATAAAGAACTGCATTTAACTAAGAACACAAAAATTCCGACAGAATTACTAATTAAAGACAATACCAAAAAAACTTGTATACGCATAAAATATAATGATATAAAAATTAAATAATTTTAATTATCAACAATTCTATTCTATATGTAAATATAATAGGAGTGAAAAATATGATAATAAAAAGAGGAGACATGTTTTATGCAGATTTAAGTCCAGTTGTAGGATCAGAGCAAGGTGGTATTAGACCTGTTTTAATCATACAAAATGATACTGGAAATAAGTATAGTCCAACAGTAATAGCAGCTGCAATTACATCACAAACAGGTAAAAACAAATTACCTACTCATATAGAAATAGGATCTGAAAATAATGGATTAAAGTCTGACTCTGTTGTTTTAACAGAGCAGATAAGAACTATAGATAAAAGTAGACTTAAAGAAAAAATTGGTCATATAGATGATAATATAGTTATGAGTAAGGTAAATAGCGCTATTGGTATAAGTTTTGGATTGGACAATTAAAAAAAAGCAAGGATTTAATGCGTAAAATCCTTGCTTTTTTCTTTATTCATTGATATTATATTAATGAATAAAAATAGGAGTTACAAAAGATATATGGAATTTATTAGATACGGTTCAAAAAAAGAGTTTTTAAAAAATAATTTGCACATACTTCTAAAAGATGAAGCTAAAAACGAAATAATGATAGGAATATTAATGGAGCATCATGAAAGAAAGATAAAAAAATGGTTTTTAGGAAGAATAGAAGATAATGGAAGAGTAGAAGCTATATTTTTAGTAGATGATGATAAAGAAGGCTTGCTATTATATGCTCCACATGGCAAATTAACTGATGAAGTAGCTGAATTTTTAGTAAATACACTTGTTAAGCATGATGTTAATCTTGAAGAAGTTTTGGCAACAAAAGAAATGGCAAGAAAAATTGCTAAACTTTATGTTAGAAAAACAAAGAGAAAAATGCTTGAAAGTGAATATAAATATATTTTTAAATTTACTGAATTTAAAGATAAATATCTTCTAAAAACAGATGAAAAAGTTGAAAAAATAGAAGAAGAAATAGAAATGAAAACTCTTAAAGAGTTAATAAGAGAAATGTATTTGTATACTTATAATGGAAAAGAATGCCCAGATGAAGAAGCAAGAAAAATTGCTAAAATTTTTATTAAAAAAGGATTATATGTTTTAAGAAATGAAGAAAAAGAAATTGTTTGTCAAGCAGTTACTGTTAGAAAGCAAGTAAATGGATGTGCAATTGGAGGAGTAGTAACATTAAAAAAACATAGAGGACAAGGTTATGCTAAAAGATGTGTATATGCTTTATGCGAACAATTACTAGAAAATGGATGTAAATTCATTGTTTTACATGTAAGTCCTCAAAATGAATCTGCTATTTCTGCATATGAGAAAATTGGATTTGAAAGAATAGATGAAACAGAAAAAATCAAATTCTTATAAGCCTTGAAGTATTGCAAAAATGCATATAATTTTGTATAATACAGAAAGTTAAATTATATGAAAATAAATTGTGGAGGAAGTTATGGATAATATACTTGTTAGAGAACTATATAGAAATTCAGAAAAATATTATTCAAAAGATGTACAAGTTTCTGGATGGGTTAGAACAGTTAGAGATTCTAAAACATTTGGATTTATTGAATTAAACGACGGATCTTTTTTCAAAAATTTGCAAATTGTTTTTAACAACACTTTAGAAAATTTTGATGACATATGTAAATTAACTTTAAGCTCATCAATAATAGTTTTAGGAACTGTTGTAAAAACAGAAAATGCAAAGCAACCATTTGAAATAAAAGCAAAAAAAGTAAAGCTAGTAGCTTTATCAGATCCAGAATATCCTTTACAAAAGAAAAGACATACAATGGAATATTTGAGAACAATAGCCCATTTAAGACCAAGAACAAATACATTTAATGCAGTATTTAGAGTTCGTTCAGTTTTATCTTATGCTATACACAAATTTTTCCAAGAAAGAAACTTTGTATATGTTCACACACCAATAATCACAGGAAGTGATGCAGAAGGTGCAGGCGAAATGTTTAATTTAAACACTTTTGATTTAAAAAATGTGGATAAATTAGAAGATGGAGAAGTAGATTTTTCAAAAGACTTTTTTGGAAAGCCAGCACATCTTACAGTTAGTGGTCAATTAAATGTTGAAACTTATGCATTTGCTTTTAGAAATGTTTATACTTTTGGTCCAACATTCAGAGCAGAAAATTCAAATACAGTAAAACATGCTGCTGAATTTTGGATGATAGAACCTGAAATAAGTTTTGCAGATTTAAAAGATGATATGAATTTAGCAGAAGATATGCTAAAATTTGTTATAAAATATGTTTTGGAAAATTGTCCAGAAGAAATGGAATTTTTCAACAATTTTATAGATAAAACATTACTTGAAAGACTAAATAATGTAGTAAATTCTGATTTTGGAAGAATAAGCTATACAGATGCAATAAAAGAATTAGAAAAACATAATGATGAATTTGAATATAAAGTATCTTGGGGAGTAGATCTTCAAACAGAACATGAAAGATATTTAAGCGAAAAAATATTTAAAAAACCAGTTTTTGTTACAGACTATCCAGCAGAAATAAAAGCATTTTATATGAAATTAAATCCAGATGGCAAAACAGTTGCTGCAACTGACCTTCTAGCTCCGGGAATAGGAGAAATAATTGGAGGAAGCCAAAGAGAAGATAGTTTAGAGAAATTACAAAATAAAATAAAAGATTTAAAAATGGATGAAAAAGATTATTGGTGGTACTTAGATTTAAGAAAATATGGAAGTGTTCCACATAGTGGATTTGGATTAGGCTTTGAAAGACTAATGATGTATATTACAGGAATGCAAAATATTCGTGATGTTATTCCATTCCCAAGAACACCAAAAAATTGCGAATTCTAAACTTATGAAAAATTTTAAAAGCACTAACACAAAATATGCTAGTGCTTTTATTTTTATAATATAACATGGAGAAAATAAATTATATACCTTTTTGTTGATAGAAGGTGGAAAGGTGCGGTAAAAATATGAAAAAGAAAATCATTTTTAAAATATTCATAGTAGTTTTATTTTTAATTGTTTTGTGTACGTTATCCATATTTTTTTCTAAAAGAGTTTATGCTCCAGAAAAAGAGCTAGAAAATAGTCAAAATCAAGAATTAAATAATGAAATAAATGCGATAGAAGAGAAAACTCCAGAAGATGAAACAATTAACATATCTGTTATAGGAGATATTATGTGTCATAACACTCAATATAATGATGCTTATGATTCAAGCTTGGGAGATTATGATTTTTCATATGTTTTTGAAGATATAAAACAATATATTGAAAATGCAGATTTAGCAATTGGAAATTTAGAAACAACTCTTGCTGGAAAAGATATTGGATATGAAAGTTATCCAACTTTTAATACACCTGAGCACATTGCTACAGATTTAAAAGAATTAGGCCTTGATGTTTTATCAACAACAAATAATCATGCTTTAGACTAAGGTTTTACAGGAATATCTAATACAATAGATGAACTAGATAAAGTGGGCTTACTTCATACAGGTACTTATAAAACAGAAGAAGATGCATCAAAATTATTAGTTACAGAAGTTAAAGGAATAAAAATTGGAATAGTTGCATATTCTTATGGAACTAATGGAATAGCAGTTCCAAAGGGTAAGGAATATTGTATAAATTTAATTAATGATGAAAAAATTGTTTCAGATTTGGAAAAAATGAAAGAAGAAAATGTTGATTTAATTATAGCAATAATGCATTGGGGAATAGAATATCAAACTTCTCCTAATGAGGAGCAAATTAGATTAAACAATCTTCTTATCGAAAGTGGTGCAGATATTGTTTTAGGTGGACATCCACATGTGTTACAAAAAATGGAAAAAAGAGAAGTAACTATGCAAGATGGTACAAATAAAGATTGTTTCACAGTTTTTTCATTAGGTAATTTTATTTCTGGACAAGTAAAAGAATATACAAAACAATCTGCAATATTAAACTTAAAAGTTACAAAACATTATAAAGATAATAAAAAAATAACTATTGATTCAGCAGACTACACACCTATATATATGTTTGATAAAGGAAAAACAAGAAGATATAAATTGTTAGATATAGAAAATGAAATAAATAGATTTAATAATGGAGAAAAAAATATAGATAGTTCTCTTTATAACACTTTAAAATCTGAATTGGATCATATTTATAATATTTTAGGCCAAGAATATTAAATGTAAGCTAAAGTTGACAAATTTCAAGTGCAAAATGGTAGATATGAACAATAGATTTTATTAAAATATAATTATAAATTATATTTTGAAAGAGGGTGATACAAATGAAGTTAAGTGAGAAACTAATTAAATTACGAAAAGAAAAAGGACTATCTCAAGAAGAATTTGGAAATGAAATTAATGTTTCTAGACAAGCAGTATCTAAATGGGAGAATGGGGAAACCAAACCAGATACAGATAAAATACAAGAAATAGTTAAAAAATTTGATGTAAGTTTCGAATATTTATTAAATGATGAAGTTGAATCAACTGAAAAGGAAATTAAAAAAAAAGAAATAAAAAAGAAACTTGGAGCAAGTTTAAAAGTATTAATTATTATTCTAATTATTTATTTACTTATATCTGTTTATAAATTTATTGCTTTTTATAGATTTTATTTAATTGCTAATAGTTTTTCTGAAGAAAATTATAGTATGAACCAAAGCTTTGATGGTAAAACAGAAAAACAAGGATATTATGGAATGAATTTCTTTACAAAAAGAGTTGGAAATAAAATAATCGAAGAGTCATCATTTTACGATAGCATTGAAGAAAAACATAACTATTCATTACCAAATGATATAAGTTTCATTGATTTGAAAAATCAAAAATATTATAAACTAAATTTAGATGAAAACACTAATAATTATACTTATACAGATGTAAAGAACCATCTAGCACCAGGAGAAAACATAGAAGAAATTATTGAAAATCATAAAGTTAATGAAGTTAGAGAAACAACACTTGCATATATTCCATCAGGTTTTAAAGAAATACTATTAGCTTCACTAAATCCAGCTTACTACTATGTTGATATTATAAATAGACAATTTAAAGTCTATAAAATACCAGATGATCTAAAAATGGTAGTAAAATTAAATAATGACTTTTTAATAGAAAGTGTAACTACAATTTCTGAAGATGAAGGAGCTTATTTATCATCATATTATAGTTATGACTATGTTCAAGATCATTTTAAAGAAATAGTAGAGCCAGTTGAAACATATAAAGATATGATTATATATGAATAATTTTATATGATAAATTTGACAACTTTTTGACAACTTTTTAAAAGAAAAATTCTATAAAAAGAAATGGAGGAATATATTATGAATAAATTAAATAAAATATTTTTAGCTATTATAATAGTTTTAGTTATTGTGGTAATAGCAATGTATATAAAAATGGTAAACAGTGCTAAAAAAGATCTTGGCGATACTTTAAGTAATAATGAAGAAATTTTTAAAATAACTTCAGCGATTGAAAATGCTGGATTTGAACTTGAAGTACAAGAAGACGGGTCATATACATTAGTTGAGAAATAAAATTTTAAAAATAAAAAAAGCTAGAAATTATTTAAATCTAGCTTTTTTTATTGGTAGCAACGAACGCCTGACATTGCTGATATTTCAATAAAAACTTTCCTTTTGGCGCTACATTGGGTGTTAATACGAATCTAGTAGTTTCTGCCTGTATCGCCACCAATTAAAAAGTTGGATACTCTCCACCATCTTTATTATTTTCTTGACTTTTATCTAATTTTGTATATTTATCAGTTCGTTCTGGATGTTCTTTCACCATTTTCAAATATCTTTCATGCCACATTTTAAATGTTTCGCTACTATATACTCTATTTTCTGATTGTACATACAAATTTCCTTTGCCTGTAGCTTTAAGTGCATCTTCTAATTTTGCATCTTTTAACTCTGGATTTATATCTTGCATAATGCTATGATTCTCTGTAATAATATACTCACCATCTGTACGTTTATAGTCATCTAAAAAATCCTCTGGAGTTTGAAATCTAACTGTATCTTGCATTTTAAATGGAGCTGTTAGTACAACTAAAGCTTCTGCGTCCTCCTTTGATTTACTAGGCATACTAAATCCATATGTTTTTCTAAACTCATCATAATAATATCTTTCAGGATGTCTTTCTATTAATTTTTCCATTATTTTTTTGTTATTTGGAGATAAATTTTGGATTAAAACATATATGTTACTATCATCATCATTACTAACCATAAATGTTTCTATGTTTTTATTCCATAATTGCTTGCAAGCTTCTAAACATTCTGGAATAATGTATTCTTCCGGGCATTTCAAAACTTCTTCTAAATCAACATAAGAATATTGATATCTATATTGTCCGCTCATTTATTAAACTTTTTTCATATTTTTCACTATTTTCCATATTTTCTCCTTTCTGCCTATTAAAGTTTTGCACATAATAACCATACTATTATTATATCACTTAAACTAATAAATTGTCTATCTTTAATTAATAATTAACACATTCCCCAAATCTTATTGGGAATGTAAATCAAGAAAGTCTATAAAATTTTAAGAAAGTTTTAAAAAGGTAAAAATAAAAAAAGCTTTATTTAAAGCCTTTTCTCAAACTTTATCAAGATTTATAAAAAAGAAAAAATCCCAAGAAATTTGGGATTTTTGGTAGCGACGGTGAGATTCGAACTTACGACCTGCCGGGTATGAACCGGATGCTCTAGCCAACTGAGCTACGTCGCCATAATGCAAGTATTATTATAATAGTATTATCCCATTTTGTCAAGCAAAAATGCAAAAAGTTAAAATAATTAATATATAGGTTGAAAAAAATGCCAAAATATAGTATAATATTAGGGTGGAGGAAATTTTTTTATGATAAAAAAAGATTTAGATATATATAAAAATCCAAATATTATATCGATTGCTGGAAACATTTCAAATAAACAACATTTACTAATAAATAGATATTTCGATATGGGATTTGTAATGGCAACAGCAGATTCATCAGTTGTTGTACATGCACCTATAATTTATAGAAATGATTCTAGATCTCAAATAGAGCGTGACAATGACTATGAACAAGATAGAGAATCATTTGAGCAAAACTTTGAAAAAAATATTAAGTTAAGTAAAAAGTTAGATAAAAGAATTGATGCATTAGAAAAAATGTTTTCTAAAATAAGAGAAGTATATCCTTCTTTTGGAAAAGATATGGAGAGTAAAATACCATCTGAAGATTACAATTTATATATATCTCAACAAATGAAATTTAAGAAATCATTAACAGTTCATGCAGAGTATTCTGATGAAAGAAAAAGAATTTCTGACAAATTATTAGAGAGAAAGGACAAAATTTCAGAAGCAATAGATTCAGAAGATGCAACAAAAGCCTGTAGAATAGAAGATACATTTTTAATATCTGAACTTGAAAAATATTTTGAAATTTTAAGAACTCTTCCACCAGAAGAACAAAAATCTCAAAACGAAAGAATTGTTCCATTTGAAAATAGTAAGATTGGTGCTCGAGAACTCGCAATGCATGTTTTACAAGATAGAAAACAAAGAGTAGAAAAATATGATGAAATTTTAAAGTTATTTAGTAAATTAAACAATAAAAAATGCGTAAGATTAATAGGAACAAATTCAGAAGAAAATTATAGATAAAATCTTAAAAATCCCATTTAGTTTTATAACTAAATGGGATTTTTTTAATTGTTTTTAGGTTTTTTTAAATTTAGTTTTATTTCTCTTTTTGTTTCTTTCTTTTTTTCTAATTTTTTCTTATTTACAGGAATAATAACTTGTTTTTTTGGAGAAGTATCTGGACGTAATGGGTTCATGTAATCGCTAACTTCTGAAATGTTTAGTGCTGAAGTGTCATTGGTAATTATTTCTAATTTATGTTCATCATTATTAATATTCTTATCTTCACTCATTTTCTTACTCCTTCTTAAAAACTACACATTAATTATAGCATATTAAGGTTGTCTAGTCAATTATAAAAACTACAAAAATACTTTAAAACACTTACATTGTTTGACATTTTAGACTTTTTATGTAATAATATATAAATACTGTGAAAGGAGAAGGATTATGGCATTTAGCAAGGAAGAATCAATAATTGAAGCAATGCTTTTTTCAGCTGGAAGAGAAGTAAGTTCAAAAGAAATAATGAACGCACTAGAAATTGGAGCAGAAGATATTGACAAAATTATTTTAAAAATGAAAGCTGATTATGAAGCAAGAAATAGCGGTATTGAAATAATAAAAGTAAATGACTGTTATCAACTATGCACAAAAAAAGAATACTATGAATATATCTATCCATTATTTGATAATAGAGCAAAACCAAACATTTCTAATGCTGCTTTAGAAACTTTGTCAATAATTGCATATAATCCTAAAATAACAAGAGCACAAATAGAGGCAATTCGTGGAGTAAATGCAGATGGTACAGTATATAAACTACTAGAATATGATTTAATAGAAGAAGCAGGAAAGCTTGATGCTCCAGGAAAACCTACTATGTATAAAGTAACAAATAAGTTTATGAAAATGTTTGGAATATCTAGCTTAGATGAATTACCAGATTTGCCAAGATATAAATTAGATGAAAATGAACAAATAGTTATAGATGATGTAATAGAGGCTCCAATGCCCGAAAGGGAAGAAGTTAATGAAAAAAATGAAAACTAATTATTAATTTATTGGAGGTAATATTATGGGAAAAGAGGAATTTGTTAGAGAAATTACAAATATTGAAGAAGATTTTGCTAAATGGTACACAGATGTTGTAATAAAAGCAGAACTTGCAGATTATACAGACACAAAAGGTTTTATAGCAATAAGACCTTATGGATATGCAATATGGGAAAGTATACAAAATTATACAGACAAAAAATTTAAAGAAGTAGGTGTAACAAATCTTTATATGCCACTTCTTATTCCAGAAAGTATGCTACAAAAGGAAAAAGATCATGTTGAAGGATTTGCTCCAGAAGTAGCTTGGGTTACATTTGGAGGTGGAGAGAAGCTAGAAGAAAGATTATGCATAAGACCAACTTCAGAAACCATGATGTCAACAATGTATTCTAGATGGATTAAATCTTGGAGAGATTTACCAATTTTGGGAAATCAATGGTGTAGTGTTGTAAGATGGGAAAAAGAAACAAGACCATTTTTACGTTCAAGAGAATTTTTATGGCAAGAAGGACATACAATACATGAAACAGCAAAAGAAGCAGAAGAAAGAACTATGATGATGTTAGATATTTATGCAGACGTTATAGAAAATCTTTTAGCAATACCAGTTTTAAAGGGAAGAAAAACTCCAAAAGAACAATTTGCTGGAGCAGAAGCTACATATACAGTAGAAACATTAATGCATGATGGAAGAGCTCTTCAAGCAGGAACTTCACATTACTTTGGACAAAATTTTACAAAGCCATTTGAAATTAAATTTCAAAATAGAGAAGGAAAAGAAGAATATGGATATCAAACATCTTGGGGATTAAGTACAAGATTATTAGGAGCTGTTATAATGGCTCACGGAGATAATAGAGGACTTAAATTACCACCAAGAGTTGCTCCAATTCAAGCAGTTATAGTTCCAATTGCCATGCATAAAGAAGGTGTTTTAGAGAAAACAAATAAAATTTTTGAAGAATTAAAAAATGAGTTTAGAGTAAAATTAGACGATAGAGATAACTATTCAACTGGATTTAAATTTAATGATTGGGAAATGAGAGGTGTTCCAGTTAGAATAGAAATAGGACCAAGAGATTTAGAAAATGGTGTTGCAGTTTTAGTAAGACGTGATACAGGAGAAAAAGAAACTGTAGAATTAAACAATTTAAAAGAAAAATTAGGAGAACTTTTAGAAAATATTCAAAACAGCATGTTTGAAGCTTGCCAAAAAATAGTTTCTGAAAAAACAACAGTAGCTTTTTCTTTAGAAGAAATAGCCCAAAACTTAGAGAAAAATCAAGGCTATGTTAAAACAATGTGGTGTGGAAATGTAGAGTGTGAAGATAAAATCAAAGAAGTTACAGGAGCACATTCTAGATGCATACCATTTAAACAAGAACATTTAGCAGATGTTTGCCCAATTTGTGGAAAAAAGGCAGAAAAAATGGTAGTTTGGGGAAGACAATATTAATAAAGCAATATTAAAACGCGTAATCATGATATTTTAATGATTACGCGTTTTTACTTTACTTAAAATTTAAATATAATGCAATTTTAATGTATTTCAAATAAAATTTTAAATTTTATATTTTTAGTTTTTTAATTTGTTTTATTTCATTATATAACTTTGTAATATGTTCTTCTCTTGACTTATAAGCTGCTTTAAATTCTTCTAGCATTTGAGGAATTTTTTCTGCATCTTCATTTGGATGTAAATAGCATTTTACTTCTTCTTTAAAGTATTCACGTTTATCAGGATTTTTTTGTGCAACCATTTTATTATAATATTTTTGAGCACTTTCTATTCTTTTAATTTCATCTTTTAAAAAGTTTACATAGTCTGTTCTTGCAACAATTTCATATTCTGTATCTTCGATTATAACTTTGAAAAGTGTTTTTAATATTTTTTTATCTATTTTTCCGACATTTCCAGTTTTATAATTTTGAACAGCATCAGATGCATTTTTTACTTTAGGTGGTCTTGCATCTTCAATTAAAATGTTTAAAGCATCAACAATACCAATGTGGCTTTTATATTGACGTTTTGCAGTTATTGCTTCAAATTCATCAGCTACTCTTATTATTTTTGAAGCATAAGGAATTTTATCTCCTGTGATTCCATTTGGATATCCAGAACCATTTAAAGATTCATGATGATAATAAGGACCTTCAGAATAAGGACGAAGTTTTAAATCATTCATACACATTTTATAACCAATTGTTGTATGTGTTTTCATAATTTCAAATTCTTCATCAGTAAGTCTAGTAGGTTTTTGCAAAACAGATGGCGGAATAAACATTTTTCCAATATCATGTATATATGCACAAGTTGTGCAATAGATTGTAAAAGTTTTATCTAAGCCAAGTTTTTCACAAAGTCTACAAGAAATATTTGCAACATTTTCACTATGTTTTCTAGTAAAATTGTCAAGTCCATCTAACATCTTTAATTGATAACGTATTTTTTCATCTAGATTGTAAGACTTTATAGAAGTGCTATTATAAAAATCAAAAGCTTCTTTCATTTAATACTCCTCTTTTGTGTAAATAACTATATAGCTAATTTTATATCTTAATAAAATTTTGGTCAAGTGAATTTAAATAAATGCTTGAAAAAAGTAAAATTATATAATATGATTATCTTCAAAGTAATATAAGTAGAGGAAAACAAAATGCACTTAAAAAGATTGGAAATGTATGGCTTTAAGTCTTTTGCTGACAAAACAGTTTTAGATTTTATGCCAGGAATAACAACAGTAATTGGACCAAATGGTTCTGGAAAAAGTAATATATCAGATTGTATTAGATGGATTTTAGGAGAGCAAAGTTTAAAATCTTTAAGAGGAGCAAAATCAGATGATATTATTTTTTCAGGAACACAAAATAGAAAACCATTAGGCTATGCAGAAGCATCTTTAGTAATAGACAATTCTGATTCAAAATTACCAATTGAATATACTGAAGTTGTTGTTACAAGAAGACTATATAGAACTGGCGAATCTGGATATTTTATAAATAAAACTCCTTGTAGATTAAAAGATGTTCAAGAGCTATTTATGGATACAGGTATAGGAAAAGATGGCTATTCTATTATTGGACAAGGAAAGATTGATGAAATATTAAGCAATAAATCAGAAGATAGACGACATATTTTTGAAGAGGCTGCCGGAATTGTAAAATATAGAACAAGAAAAATGGAATCTGAAAAAAAATTAGAGCAAACAAAATTAAATCTACTTAGAATAAATGATATTATTGCAGAAATAGAAAACAATATAGAACCACTTAAAATTCAATCAGAAAAAGCTAAAAAGTTTTTAAGCTTAAGAGAAGAACTTAAAAATATTGAGGTTGGACTATTTTTATATAATATAGATAATTATAAAGCTCAAACACAAGAAATATTAGATAATATGAATTTGCTTGAAGAACAAAAAACAAAAGAAGAAGAAAACGTTTCTAATATTCAAACAGAAAGAGATACAGTAAAAGAATTAATAAATAAATTAATTGAAGAAATTGAAAAAACACAAAATTTAAGCTCAGAAGGAAATCAAAGAAAAGAGCAATATAATAGTGAAATAGGAATAGCAACTGAAAGAATTTCTAATAATAAAGAAAACTTCGAAAGATATGCACTTGAAATAGAAGAACTTGAAAAACGAAATCAAGAATTAGAAGATGAGAAAAATAAAAAACAAGAAAAGAAAAACAACCTATATTTAAACAAAGAAAAATTTGAAACAGATTTAAAAGCAAAAGAATTAGAACTTGAAAAATATACTAAAACATTATCAGACAAAGAAATAGAAATTGAAGGCAAAAAACAAATTGTACAAACAAATGTAGATAAAAAATATGAAATTGTAGCGCAAACAAACACAGAAAAAGCAAATTTTGAAAACCTAGAAAAAAGAGAAACGTCTCTAAAAAACGAAATTCAAGAAACAATATCTGATTTAGATAATTCTAGAACAATAAAAGAAGAAAAATCTAGAAGTTTTTATGAAGTAGAAAAAAATAGAAATACTTTAATAAAACAGCTAGAGGAAATGAAGTCAGAAAAGGAAAAAAGCTCTGAAAAACTTAAAGAATTTGAAGTTAGAATAAACAGCTATCAATCTGAGTATAGAATAAAAGAATCAAGATATAAATTTTTGCAAGAAACTGAAAGAGAAAAAGAAGGCTATACTAGAAGTGTAAAATCATTATTAGAAGCAGTAGAAAGAAATTCTTCTTTGTCAAGAGGTGTTCATGGAGTACTTGCAAATTTAATACAAGTAGATAAAGAGTATGAAACAGCAATAGAAATGACTTTAGCTGGAACAATTCAAAATATTGTTACAGAAACAGAAGAAGATGCAAAAAAATTAGTAAATTATTTAAGAGATAATAATTTAGGAAGAGCATCATTTTTGCCAATAACATCTGTTAGAGGACAAAGAATATCTGGAATTAATACAAGAGGTGTAAATGGAGTAATTGGAATCGCTTCTGATTTAGTAAAATGCGATAAGAAATATGAAGGAATAATTTTAAATTTATTAGGAAAAACAGTTGTTGTAGAAGATATCGATAGTAGTATAAAACTTGCAAAGCAAAATGGATATAAATTTAAAATAGTTACTTTAAAAGGTGATGTAATAAATCCTTCTGGAAGTATTAGTGGTGGTTCAGTAGCAACAAAAACAGTTAGCATTTTAGGTAGAGGAAAAGAAATTAAACAATTAGAGAAAGAACTAAAAGATATTAAATCTAAAATAGAAAAAGCAGAGCAAGAAAAACAAGATTATGAAAATAGTATTTCAGATATAGTAAATAAATTTGAAGAAAAGCAAAAAGAAGTTCAAGAACTAGAAATAGTTTATGCAACAGAAAAGCAAAAAATAGATAATTTAGAACTTGAAATATTGAAATATGATGCTAAACTTTCAAAACTAAGAGAAGATTTAGAAAAATTAAAAGTAGAAAAAGAAGAAAATTTGTCAAGACAGAGTGAAGAGCAAGTTGAACTTCAAAAAATTGAACAAGAAAACTTAGAGCTTGGAAAAATAATTGAAGAATTTACTAACTTAAATAAAGATAATCAAAAATATATTGATGATTTAAATTTCGACATAACAAATTTAAGAATATCAGTTTCATCTTTTGATGAAAGCGAAACATCAATAAACGAAATGGTAGACAGAATAAATTTAGATATTCAAAATAACTTGACAAGTATAAATAATAAAAAATCATTAAGAGAAAAAAGTTTAGAAGAAAATACAAAACTAGAAGAGAAAATACAAGAAATAACTTTAAAAATAGAAGAACTAGAAAAAGATATTTTAGGAAGCAGTGAAAAAGTTCAAAAATTAAAAGAAGACAGAGCTAAAAATAGTGAAAAACTATTGGAACTAGAGAAAAACATAGAAGATCAAAATTCAAAATTAGAAGACATCAAAGTACATATTTCTAAATTAGATTTGAAGAAATCAAAAATAGAACTTGAGCTAAATCAAATTATTAATAAAATGTGGGATGAATATGAGCTAACACCAAATAATGTTGGTGATATTAAGAAAACAGAAAATCCTTCAGAAGTGCAGAAAAAGGTAAATTCTTTAAGAAATGACATAAAAGATTTAGGAAGCATAAATGTTGATTCAATAAAAGAATATCAAGAGCTTAAAGAAAGATATGATTTTATGAGTGAACAAAGATTAGATTTAGAAGACTCTAGTAGTAAACTTAAAAAAGTTATAAATGAAATGACAGAAACAATGAAAAAGCAATTTGCAGAGCAATTCAAAATAATTAATAAAAATTTTGGAGAGGTATTTTCAGAACTATTTGGAGGAGGAAAAGCAGAGCTAATTCTTTCTGATGAGAATAACATATTAGAATGTGGAATAGAAATTGCTGTTCAACCACCAGGAAAGAAACTTCAAAATATGATGCTATTATCAGGAGGAGAAAGAGCTTTTACTGCTATTGCATTATTATTTGCAATACTAAAAATAAATCCAGCACCATTTTGTGTATTAGATGAAATTGAAGCAGCTTTAGATGATGTTAATGTTTATAGATTTGCAGAATACTTGAAAAAATTTGCAGTGGACTCACAATTTTTAGTAATTACGCACAGAAAAGGAACTATGGAAGTAGCAGATACTGTATATGGTATTACAATGGAAGAAAAAGGTATAAGTAAACTACTATCAATGAAGTTAAAATAACTATAAAGAAATTAAATATTATGAAAAATAAGTGGAAATATTTTTTTAAATTTCCACTTATTTTTTGGGATTGACTATCAAAAAAATATATAAAAATAATGTTTTAAACCCACTTTGATATAAAAACACTAAAAACAAATTGCATAGTAAAGTGAAGAAAAAACGAGAAAAAAGAAGAATGATAGAGTAAAGTTGTTGTTTTTGAAAACTTTAAAAAGATAGTTTTGATTAAAAGTGGTTAAAATTGGTTAATCTGAATTTACTTTGCTTGAAATGACCTCGAGTTTATAGTATAATATTTTTTAGTGACGATTTTTTTTAAGCAGAAAAGGAGAGTGAATTTTATTTTAATAAATTGGGTTAAATATTACACAAAAGAAACTTTCAAAACCCTAAAACTTGTCACAATTGGTTCTGCCATAATTATAACTATGGTATGTATAAAATACAAACCTGCATATAAAGTCACAATATCAGGTGAGACAATTGGCTTTGTATATAATGAGGAAATTATAAAAGCAAAAATAGACAAATATATTAATGATACTACTGGAAATATAGCCTTTAGAGAAATAAAAGAATTACCAGAGTATGAATTACAATTAGTAAATAGGGATAAAGAATTTGAAGAAAAAAAGGTTATGTTAGCAATAAAGGACTTGACAACAACAACATATAAAACTTATGCTATAACTTCAGATGGAGAGCAAAAAGCAGTTGTTTCAACTCAAGAAGAGGCTGAAAACATAATAAACCAAATAAAAGAGAATTTGAATGAAAACGTCGACTTAAAATTAGGAATAGCTGATGTTTATTCAACAGAATATAAAGTAAATTCATTAGATGAAGCAAAAACTATATTAAATGATTTAAAAACTAATAAAGTTACAGAATATGAAAACAAAAAAGCAGAAGAAATAAGAATTGCAAAAGCTGCTATGGAAGCACAAAAAGCAAAATTTAGTATATCTAAAAGCATAGCAACAACAGCACAAACTCCTGCTACTGGAAATTTAAGTGGTATGCCGCTTTGTACTCCAGTAAATGGTTCTGTTAGTTCAAGATTTGGTTCAAGAAGTGGATCAAGGTCAACAGCACATACTGGACTAGATATTTCAACTTCTAATGGAACTGGAATAAGAACTATTTCACAAGGAACAGTAACATATGCTGGCTATAAAGGTTCTTATGGAAATTTAATAATAGTTAATCATGGCAATGGCATCGAATCTTATTATGCACATTGTAGTGCAATTTATGTATCTGCTGGTCAATCAGTAGACTCAACTACAACAATTGGTGCTGTTGGCTCAACAGGAAATTCAACTGGTCCACACTTACATCTAGAAATAAGAATTAATGGAACACCAGTTAATCCACAAAATTATTTGTATTAAAAAAGAAAGATGGCAAAAAGCCATCTTTTTTTGTATTTTTCATTTTAGTAACATTTTAGAATTTCTATTGACAATAAAACTTATTTAATATTAATATTATATTAGATAATTGTATTTATTAAAAGGAGAAACAAAAGAAGATGAATGATGAAGAAAATAATGTAAGTACAAAAAACAGATTTACAGCATTAATGCTATGTTGGTTTTTAGGATTTTTTGGAGTGCATCGTTTATATGCTGGAAAACTAGGTTCAGGATTTTTATTCTTATATGGAACTATAGTATCAATATTGTTATTATTAATTTGTGCACCAGTAGGACAAATGTGTTTAATAACAATGTTAGCATTAGTATTAAACGATTTTGCAGTCATAGCTCTTGGACAATTTAAAGATTGCTATGGAAAATTAATGTCATCAGATGATTTATATAGACAATAAAAAAATGATATAAAACTCTATTTAACAGTATAGAGTTTTATAATTTTTGACGTACTAAGGAGGAAAAAATGTATAAAATTAAAAATTTATTAAAAAATGAAAACGTAAGAACACTTGACAAAAAAGAAGGAATGCGAATAATTGAATACATTAATGACCTAAGTGTTACACCATATTCTTCAGTAAATGCATATTTTTCTAATAAAATGAATGTTAGAAAAAGACAAGTATTAATTGAAGTAAATGATAATGAATATACAGTTAGTGCAGGTGCAATGCAATGGACATTAGGAAATGTAGAAATCAGTAGTGATGTAAAAGGTGTTGGAGACTTTTTAGGAAAAGCTATAAAAGGAGCTGTAACAAAAGAATCTGCAGTTAAGCCTAAATATAAAGGTAAAGGTCTTTTAATGTTAGAGCCTACATATAGACATATTCTATTAGAAGATATGACAGAATGGCCAGATGGAATTGTTTTAGATGATGGAATGTTTTTAGCATGTGAATCTACTATTGATCAACAAGTAGTAGCACGTTCTAATTTGTCATCAGCAGTTTTTGGTGGTGAAGGTTTATTCAATCTAAAACTATCTGGAAATGGAATTGTTGCTTTAGAGAGCTGTGTTCCAAGAGAAGAATTAATAGAAATTACATTAGAAAATGATGTAATGAGAATAGATGGAAATTTTGCAGTAGCTTGGTCTGGAACATTAGATTTTTCAGTAGAGAAATCTACAAAATCTTTAATAGGTTCTGGTTTATCAGGAGAAGGTTTAGTAAATGTTTATAAAGGAACTGGAAAAATATTATTAGCTCCTATAAATACTCAAGCAATGGATCAAACACATGGTTCAGCTGCACCTTCAAATTCTGGAACTGCTTCTAATGCAAACTCTGCAATTAAAAATGTTTTAGGAATGATAAACTAATAAAATTTAAATATAAAAAAATAAGAAGTCCCAAAATTAGATTTATAAATTTTGGGATTTTTTATGCAATTTTTTTAGAGTAAAATGAATTTTTAAAACTTCTTTAAAAAATTGCTTTATCATTTTTTTATTTATTTAACTATTCTAAAAAATTAATACTTATGTCGTAATTCTTATGATGTTTATATATAGCTTTATTGCGTGCCTTGGTGTCGCAATCTTCTTTTTTAAAAATAAACAAAAGGAAGATTGCTCCAATCGCCCTTCGCTTACGCTTCGGTTGGTCGCTTACGCGGCACTTCTAAAGCTATATATAAATATCATAAGAATTAGAAATAAGAATTTAATAAGAATTTAAAAAATAAAGATTATAAAATTATAAAACTTAAAATAATTTATGAGAAAATTCTAAGTTTAAATTCAACTTATTTTTCTTGTATTTTTTTATAATTCAGTATATAATAAATCTATTGTTTGAAGGGAGTGAGGCAAATGGCAATTAGCAAAGAAGAAATAATTCATATAGCAAAACTTGCAGACTTGAATTTATCTGAAGCAGAAATTGAAAAATACACTAAAGACATGCAAGAAATTATAGAATTTGCAAACACAATTAATAATGTTAATACAGAAGGAATGGGCGAAACCATTGGAACAAATGAAAAAGTTAATGTTTTAAGAAAAGATGAGGTTGTTGAATTTGGTAATAGAGATGCTTTATTACAAAATGCACCAAGTCAAGATGAAGGAATGTTTAGAATTCCAAAAGTATTAAATTAATTATAGGGGGAAATTCAAATGGAACTTTATGAATATACTGTTCATGAACTTATAGAAAAACTTGAAAAAGGTGAAATAACTTCTGAAACATTAACAAAAAGTTATTTTGATAGAATAAAAGAAAAAGATAATAAAGTTAAAGCTTATGTTTCTACATTAGAAGAATCAGCAATGAAAAAAGCTAAAGAAATAGATGAAAAAAGAAAAGCAGGGAAACCAGTTTCAAAATTCGCAGGTATTCCTATAGGAATAAAAGATAATATGTGCATTGAAGGAACAAAAACAACTTGCAGTTCAAAAATGCTAGAAAATTTTGTTTCTCCTTATAATGCAACAGTTATAGAAAAATTAAATAAAGAAGATTTGGTTTATCTTGGAAAATTAAATATGGATGAATTTGCAATGGGAGGTTCTACAGAACATTCTGCATTCTTTAAAACTCATAATCCATGGGATTTAGAAAGAGTACCAGGAGGTTCTTCTGGAGGAAGTGCAGCAGCTGTTTCTGCAGAAATGGCTCCTTGGACATTAGGAAGTGATACGGGAGGAAGTATTCGTCAACCAGCTTCTTTGTGTGGTGTAGTAGGACTAAAACCTACTTATGGACTAGTTTCAAGATATGGACTAGTTGCTTTTGCATCATCACTTGACCAAATTGGACCAATAACTAAAGATGTTACAGACTCTGCTTTACTTTTAAATTTAATTGCAGGACACGATGAAAAAGATTCAACATCAATGGATATGGAAAAGAAAGACTACACTTTAAGTTTAGTAAATGATGTAAAAGGAATGAAAATAGGACTTCCAAAAGAATATATTGGCGAAGGAATAAATGAAGAAGTAAAACAAGCCATATTAAATGTTGCAAAAAAATATGAAGAGTTAGGTGCAACAGTTGAAGAATGTTCATTAGATGTTGGAAAATATGCAACAGCAGTTTACTACATAATAGCATGTGCTGAAGCAAGTTCAAACTTAGGTAGATTTGATGGAATTAGATATGGATATAGAACGGAAAAATATGATAATTTAAAAGATATTTATAGAAATTCTAGAAGTGAAGGATTTGGACCAGAAGTAAAAAGAAGAATTATATTAGGTACTTATGTTCTTTCATCAGGATATTATGATGCTTATTATAAAAAGGCTCAAAAAGTAAGAACTGTTATAAAAAATGCTTATGATGAGTTATTTAAAAAATATGATTTACTTCTAACACCAACTTCACCAACAACTGCATTTAAAATAGGAGAAAAAACAAGCAATCCTCTAGAAATGTATTTGGCAGATATCTGCACAGTTCCTGTAAATATTGGTGGACTTCCAGGAATGAGTATACCTTGTGCTTTAGATAGTAAAGGATTACCAATAGGTTTCCAATTAATAGGAAAAGCATTTGATGAAGAAACTATATTTAGAGCAGCTTATACTTATGAGCAAAACTCTAATTTTAGAGAAAACAAACCAACATTTAAAGGAGGGGATAACTAATGGTAAGAGATGATTACGAAGTAGTAATAGGACTAGAAGTTCACTGTGAACTTTCAACTAAAACAAAAATATTTTGTTCATGTTCAACAGAATTTGGTGGAGAACCAAACACACATTGTTGTCCAGTTTGTATGGCAATGCCAGGAACATTACCAGTTTTAAATGAAAAAGTTGTTGAATATGCAGTAAAAGCAGGGCTTGCAACAAACTGCAGTATAGAAAAAAATAGCAAAAATGATAGAAAAAATTATTTTTATCCAGATTCACCCAAAGCATATCAAATATCTCAATTTGATAAACCACTTTGCTATGATGGACATGTAACAATAGAAACTGAAAATGGTGAAAAAGAAATTAGAATAGAAAGAATTCACATAGAAGAAGATGCAGGAAAATTAAATCATGATGAATATGGAAGAGGAAGTTTTGTAGATTTAAATAGAGCTGGAGTTCCACTTATAGAAGTAGTTTCAAAACCAGATATGAGAAGTTCAGCAGAAGTTGAAGCATATATGAGAAAATTAAAATCAATTTTTGAATATATAGAAATTTCTGATTGTAAAATGGAGCAAGGATCTTTAAGAGCAGATGTTAACGTTTCTGTTAGAAAAAAAGGAGCAAAAGAATTTGGAACAAGAACAGAAATGAAAAATATGAACTCTTTTAGAAGTATAGTAAGAGCAATTGATTACGAAGCTGAAAGACAAATTGAAGAAATTGAAAATGGAAACGAAATAATGCAAGAAACTTTAAGATGGGACGACATTTCTGGAAGAACATTTTCAATGAGAGATAAAGAAGATGCACAAGATTATAGATATTTTCCAGAACCAGATTTAGTAGCAATTAAACTTTCAGATGAATATATTGAAAATATTAGAAAAAGTTTACCAGAATTACCAGAAAGCAGAAAAAAGAGATATATAGAAAACTATGGATTAACAGAAAAAGCAGCTAATTTTGCTGTTTCATCAAAATATTATTCAAATCTTTTTGAAGAAGCAACTAAAATTTGTAATAATCCAAAAACTGTTGGAAATATGATAATGTCTGATATTGCAAGAATTTTAAATGAAAGAGAAGAAGAACCAGATTCTTTAAAATTTACTGGAAAAGAACTTGGAGAACTTGTAAGTTTAATAGATAAAGGAATTATAAGTTCAGCTATTGCAAAAAAAGTTTTAGAAGAATTATTTAATGAAGTAAAAATGCCAAGTAAAATTATTGAAGAAAAAGGCTGGGTTCAAATTTCAGATGAAGGTGCAATTAAAGAAGTTGTAATGAAAATTTTGGAAAATAATGCACAATCAGTTGCAGATTATAAAGCAGGAAAAGATAAAGCATTAGGATTTTTAGTAGGTCAAGCAATGAAAGAAACTAAAGGAAAAGCAAATCCACAACTTTTAAATAAATTGTTTTTAGAAGAACTAAAAAAATAATTTTAAAGTATAATTAAAAAAAGCAAGTATATTTTAAGTGAAAACATACATTTAAAATATGCTTGTATTTTTTATGCAAATATTATATTTTTTGAAAAATTTGCTAATATAAATTTTTGAAAAATGATAATACTAGAAATGTAAAAATAAAACAAGGAGGAAATTCTTATGAAAAAAATAATAAGTATTTTTGCATTATTAGTATTAATGAGCATGTTTACTTTTAATATACTAAGTTTTGCAACAGAAGACTTAGGAGCTACTGTTGAAGTACCAACAATTGCAAGACCTGGTGAAAATGTAGAATTATTTTTTAATTTTGGATCAGTAAAACTAAAAAAATATACTTTTGAAATTTTATATGATAGTAAATTATTTGATTATGTAAGTGTAAACAATGGAACAGGAAGCGATACTGATGCAGGATTAGGTGATTCTAAAACAAAAAAATTAACAATTAATTATGATCAAGATGGAACACCAATAAGAACAATGAAAGTAACTTTTAAAGCAAAAGAAGAGCTTACAACTTCTAATACAACAGAGTTTAAAATAACAGGAAAACAAATTAAAGATGCAAATGATTCAGAAGATTATAATGAATTAACAATAGATAAGCAAATATTAGTAGAACCAGAATATGTACCTTACACTTTAAGTTTAACAGCAGAAGAAGAGATTGTAAAAGGAAAAGAAATTCCTATGAAACTTTCTTATTCTTCAACAATAGGACGTTATTATGAAAAAGCAAGACTAGTAGCAACAGCAACTACACCAGAAGGTGCAACTGTTAAACTATTAGGAAAAGACTTAGATGAAAAAGAATATGACATTATAGAAGAAGGATGGGGAGACACTCAAGGATATGGAATAGGTGGACCTAATGTATCTCAAGAATTAGATTTAAGAGGTATTTTTAGTGAAGCAGGAAGTTATTCTATTACTTTAAAATTAATAGACTTAACAAGAGAAAATCAAACTATAGCAGAAAGTACTTTTAATTTTAATGTTGGAGGAGAATCAGAAAATGTTGCACCAACAAATGAAGTTAAACCAGCAGTTTTACCAAAAACAGGTATAAATATTTATATGCCAGTTGCAATAATTTTATTAGTAGTTATTTCTTATTCAGTATATAGCATGAAAAAGAAATAAAATTAGAATGAAGATGTTTTAAAAACATCTTCATTACATAATATATGATGAAAATTTAAAAATTAAAGGATTAGTTTTAAAATGAAAAAATATATTTTTAATATAATTCTTGTTTTTTTATCTCTTATATTAATAGTTGTAATGGTAGTAGAAGAATACAGAGAAACTAAATTTATTCAAGAAAAAGAGATTGTTTTAAAAAATAAAATAGAAAGTCAAAATTTAACTTATGAAGCAGAAAAAACAAATATTGAAGAAAAAGAATATCCTAAAGAAGAAATAATAAGTGAATATAAAGGTTATGATGTATCTGCAAAATTAGAAATTCCAAAAATTGAATTAGAAACCTATGTACTTTCAAATCACTCTATAAGTGCTTTAAGTGTATCTGTTACAAAATTTTGGGGGCCAAATCCAAATGAAACAGGTAACTTTTGCATAACAGGACATAATTTTATAAATAAAAATATGTTTCATAATTTAAAAAAGTTAGCAATAGGGGATAGATTTTTTTTGTTAGATAACAAAATAGGAAAAGTAGAATATGAAATTTATGACACATTTGAAGTATTGCCAACAGATGTTGATTGTTTATCTCAAGAAACTGGTGGAAAAAAAGAAGTAACTTTAATTACATGCACAAATGATTCTAAGAAAAGAATTATTATAAAAGCTAAAGAAGCAGTGTGATAAATCTTTAGTATAACACTAAGTTCATAAATTGTAATATTACTAAATAGTATTAAAAAATAAGAAAAGAAGGTACGAAATGGATTGAAATATAACAAATTTCATTAAAAAAAAGTACCTTCTTTATTCATATTAAAAATTAATATATAATTCTGGATTTACCTGAGTGTTTGTGTTATCTGCTACTTCAAAATGTAAGTGTGCACCAGTTGATTCTCCTGTTGATCCAACTAAAGCAATTACATCGCCTTGATTTACAGTATCTCCAACATTTTTTAATAATTCTGCACAATGTGCATATCTTGTTTGTAATCCATTTTCATGTTCTATTATTATGAAATTTCCATAAGAACCTTTAAAACCCGAATAAATTACTTTTCCACTAGCTACAGAACGAATTTCAGAATTAGAATCTGCCTTTAAATCTATTCCTGTATGATTAGGTGTAGAAAAATAATCAAACTTTTTTGATATTTCATAATTATCTAATGGGATAATAAACTTCTCATTTGAATTTTTTTGCACTTCTTCAGATGTAATAGACTCTAAATTAGTTTCTGTTTCCAAATTATTAGAGCTATCTAAAGCTTCGGAAGTTGCGAAATTTATATTTGGAATTAATATTATTAATAATGTTGAAACTATTAATAACAAGGCTGTAACTGTAGCAATAGCAACAATATTTTGCTTTTTGTTTTCATTATCTATAATATTAGAAAATCTTTTCATTATATTTTTCCTCCTGTTCGCAAAGTTTATAGAATATTTAAATTGCATATTTTTATTTGCTTCAATTTGATTTAAAAGTATTTCTGCATAGCTTATTTTGTATTTATGAGTTTGATTTTTTAAAACATATTCGTCACAATTTAATTCTAATATTTCGTTTACTTGATTTACAAACATATAAACAATTGGATTAAACCAATAAATGCAATTTAAAATAAGCAATAAAAATTTATATTCTATATCTTTATTTTTTATATGAAATAGTTCATGTTTTATAATCATTTCATATTGTTCATCATTAAAATTTTCTTTAGGAATAATCACTTTTTTGCTTAATATTCCTATTGTCATAGGAGATGAAATTGTATTAGATATTTTTAAATTTACTTTCTTTAAATTTAAATTTTTGCAAATATTATTAAACATATTTTGAGTAGTTGGATTTAAAGAATCTATATAATCTTTTTTTAATTTATGTAAAAAGACTATATAACAAATAAAATTAAATATTATTAAGCATAAGAAAATAGCTAGCCAAATATAAGGCAAAATTTTATAAATATTAAAGAAAGCATTGCTTCTAACATTAATATTTTCAATATCTTTATTCACTTCTACAACAAAATTTTCAGATTTAAATCTAATTTGTGGTTCTTCTAAAACTTGAGTAGTAGTTAATTCATTTCCTCTTTTAACTTTAAAAATGTTTTTAATATTAGAAAAATTAATTGCATTAATAGGAATAATAAGCATTAATAATATAATTATAGAAATTTTATAAACACTTTTAAAATTATATTTATATTTGTTTTTGTTTAAGAAAATTAATAGAGGAAATATAATAATACTCACAATAGTTCCCAAAACAACTATGTTATAAAAAATGCCACTTAACATTATTTACTCCTATTTAACATTTCTTTAATTTCTTGAATATCTTCATCTGTTAAAGAGTCATCACTTTCTATAAGTGATGCAATTAATTTTTTGCTAGAGTTATTGTATAACTTTTTTATGAAACTTTTTGTTTCTTGTTTAGTGTATTTAGAAGAATCTACATTGGAAGAATAATAGTTAATTCTTCCAATCTTTTCATTAATTAAGAAACCTTTTTCTGTAAGTCTTGACAAAATAACTTGTAATGTAGATAATTTCCAATCAACATCATTTTTTAAAATTGAAAGAATTTCACCAGTAGACATTGACTTGTTGTTATCCCAAATTATTTTCATTACTCTAAATTCAGAATCAGGCAAACTTTTAATATTTTCGCACATAAGGTACCTCCATATCGACAATTGTCTGTTTATATTATTACACATACTTTTGTCTGTGTCAATATGATTAATAAAAAATTATAAGATTTAACTTTTTATGATAAATTAAAACTTGATTTAAAAATTTAATATGATATAATAACTGAAAAATCTTTAAAAAAATATAAAAGAGGAGGAATGTATAATGCCAGAATTAAAAGGTACAAAAACAGAAAAAAATTTAATGGAGGCTTTTGCAGGAGAATCTCAAGCAAGAAATAAATATACTTATTTTGCTAGTAAAGCTAAAAAAGAAGGGTATGAGCAAATAGCTGCTATATTTTTAGAAACAGCAGATAATGAAAAAGAACATGCAAAATTATGGTTTAAATTATTACATGATGGAGATGTTCCTACAACAACAGAAAATTTAAAGGCTGCAGCAGAAGGAGAAAACTTTGAATGGACAGACATGTATGCAAGAATGGCTAAAGAAGCAAAAGAAGAGGGATTTGACAAAATTGCTTATCTATTTGAAGCAGTTGGAAAAATAGAGAAAGAGCATGAAGAAAGATATAAAAAATTATTAGAAAATGTTGAAGGCGATTTAGTATTTAGTAAAGATGGAGATAGAATTTGGAAATGTAGAAATTGCGGACACATTTGTGTTGGACAAAAAGCACCAGAAGTTTGCCCAGTTTGCAATCATCCAAAAGCATTTTTCGAAATAAAAGCTGAAAATTATTAATAAGAAAATTATTAATAATATAAGTATAATTTTGTAAAATTAAACCTAAACTATTAAAATGAAATGAGTTCAAGTTGTTAAATGAAATTTTAACAATTCGAGCCTACTTTAATAGTTTAGGTTTTTGTTTTTAATCGCAATTTAAATAATTTTCAAAAAATATGCCACAGATTATAGAAAAAGTTCCAATAAATAAACCAGTTCTAAAAATTATAATACTAGATTTGAATAAATAAATTGATATGTAATATGTGTTATAAATAGCAAGCATTATTATTGCTAAAAGACAAGTAATAAAAGAAATTAGTAAATTTATTTTTACTAATTTTTTAACTTTTTTGCTTTTTATTGTTATTTTGAAATTGTCCATATTCTAATATCTCCTTTTATCTATGATAGCATTTTAAAACACACAAAACAAATGAGAATATTGGAAAATCAGGAAAATTTTTGCAAAAAAAATAATCGTATTTAATACGATTATTTTAATGTATTTAATTTTTTTGCTAAGTTTGATTTTTTTCTAGAAGCTGTGTTAGCTTTTATAACACCTTTTGTGCAAGCTTGATCAACTTTTTTAACTGCTTCTTTGAAAGCTTTTTCTGCTTTTGATTTATCTCCTTCTGCTACTGCAGCTTCAAATGTTTTAACAGCTGTTTTGTATGCAGATTTTAGCATATTATTTTGTAGTGTTTTTGTTTCTATAACACTAACTCTTTTTATAGCTGATTTAATGTTTGGCATTTATTTAGCACCTCCTCTTAATTCATAAGTAAATTTTACTTCAAATATTTTAACATGAATATATTTAAAAATCAAGCAATTTTTAAAAAATCATAAATTTAATAAAAACTAAAAGGATATTTTAATAAAAAAATAGAATAATTTAGTAATAATTTCACACAAAATTCACATTTATAGTCTAGAATAATATTGTATTATGAATAATTCTGTGATATATTATGGGCAAATTAAAACCAAGGAGGAATTAAGATGATCGCTTTAGGTTCAGATCATGGAGGGTATAAACTAAAGGAAGAAATAAAAAAATATTTAGATGAATTAGGTATTGAATATAAAGATTATGGAACTTATAGTGAAGAAAGAACAGATTATCCAATATATGCAAAAAAGGTTGCAGAAGCAATTCAGAATAAAGAATGTGATAGAGGAATTCTTATTTGCACAACAGGTTCAGGAATGGTAATTACAGCAAATAAATTTAAAGGAATTAGATGTGCACCTTGTACTGATGAGAATGCTGGAAAACAAGCAAAAGAGCATTTAAATGCAAATGTAATTTCATTAGCAGGTGGAACAATAAATACTAGCAAAGCTGTTCAAATAATTAGAGCTTGGATAGGTGCAGAATTTTCAGGAGAAAGACATTTGGAAAGAATACAAATGATAGAAAAAATAGAAGAAGATAATATGAAATAGAGGGGTCACATATCATGTGGGGAGATATAGCAATAGCTTTTTTAATAGCTTTTTTAACAGCTTTTATGGCAACACCACATACTATAAAACTAGCAAAAAAATTAGGGGCTATGGACACGCCAAAAGATGAACGTAGAATAAATAAAATTACAATGCCAAGACTAGGCGGACTAGCTGTTATTGCTGGTTTTTTTGTGTCAATAGTATACTTACTAATTATAATGAGCATTGAAAACAAAATTAACTTATATGAAGATAATTACATTAGGAAAATAATAGGATTTGTTTTAGGTGGTTTAATTATAGGAATTGTATGCTTTATAGATGATGTTAAAGGAGTAAAAGCAATTGTAAAACTTTTAGCACAAATAATATCTGCATTAGTTGTAGTAAAATTTGGCATAAAAATTGATAATTTGGATATTCCATTTTTTAATTTAGAGAATGCTGGAGAAATTTTTTATACAATACTTACTGTAGCTTGGATTGTTGGAATAACAAATGCAATGAATTTAATTGATGGCTTAGATGGCTTGTCAACAGGAATATCTTTAATTTCCTGCTTATCATTACTTATAATATTTTCTTTAAATGCATCACCAATAATTTCAATAGTACTTATAACAGCTTTAGGTGGAGCTTTATGTGGATTTTTACCATATAACTTTAACCCAGCCAAAACATTTATTGGAGATACTGGATCAAACTTTTTAGGATATTGCTTGTCAATAATTTCAATTTTAGGTATCGCAAAAACTTATACAGCTATTGTAATAGTAGCACCAATTATGGTACTTGCTCTTCCAATAGTTGATACTTTATTTGCAATAGTTAGAAGAATAATACATGGAAAGTCTTTAAAATCTATTATTGAACCAGATGCCGAACATCTACATCATAAAATGCTAAAAAAAGGATTTACTCAAAAACAAGCTGTTTTAATTCTTTATGGATTAAGTGCAATCTTTGGAATGTTTGCAATAATCCTTATGGATAGTGGTATTTGGAAAGCATTATCTTTTGCAATAATTATTATAGTTATTATTGCGTTAGGATATAAAGAATTTTTCAAACAAAGATTATTAGATGATATGACAGAAGAAGAAAAAGAAGAACATGCAACTAGAGAAGAAAAATTATAATTTAAATAAAGTCAAGAAAAGCCTGCAAAATCAATGATTTTGTAGGCTTTTTTGTTTTTGCGTTTGAAAGATATAAAAACAAAACAATATAAAAAGAAGAGATTTTTTGAGATTAAAAAAGAAAAATGGAAAAAAATAGAAATAATATATTTCCTATTGATTTATTTAAAGTTTTATAGTATAATTTTAATAGTTATTAAAGTAAAGAGGAAAATTTTTAAATGAGTACAAATATGAGAAGAAATTTAAAACATAATAATATAACTTATAGTAGTAATATTAGTGTCGCCCATATTACGCTTAATTTTCATATTTTTAAAAGTATTAGATTAAAGGTAGGTATATGATAAATTAATATATATTTAAAAATATAATTTTATAACACCTAATTAATCTAAAAGATAAATTAGGTGTTATTTTTTTACTTAAAATAATTTACATAAAAATGATTATATTATGAGGAACAGGAGGTAGTAAAATGAAAAAAGTTGGAATTATAACAATATTTGATGAGAATAATTATGGAAATAGATTGCAAAATTATGCAGTACAAGAAGTTTTAAAATCTCTAAACTTAGAGCCAGAAACAATAAAAAACGTTAGGATTGTAAATGATAGAAATTGTTTAGAAGAAGCTAAAAATGTTTTTCATGGAAGAAGAAAAAAATTTTTAGAATTTAATTCAGAAAATATGCAATTGTCAAGTGACGTAATATATCATGATGAAGTTCCAGAAAATTTTCATGAAAAATATGATTACTTTATAATTGGAAGTGATCAAATATGGAATTACAATTTTACTGAAAGATTTAGCGATTTTTCATTTGCCAGATTTGCTCCAAAAGAAAAAAGAATATCTTTTTCAGCAAGTTTTGGAATAAGCCATGTTCCAAATAATACATATGAAAAATATGAAGCATTAAATGAAATGAAAGCTATCTCTGTTAGAGAAAATATAGGCAAAGATATTGTGAAGGGAATTACAGGAAGAGATGATTGCATAGTTTTACTAGATCCAACAATGATGCTATCAGCTGAAAAGTGGGCAACTGTAATGAAAAAACCAGAACAATTAAAAAGCAAAAAATATATTTTAAAATATTTTCTAGGAAATGTTTCAAAAGAAAAAAATGATGAAATTGAAAAATTTGCTAAAGAAAATGGTTGTGATGTTATAGATATATTAGATAGAGATTCTTTTTATGCAAGCGGTCCTGCTGAATTTTTATATTTAATAAAAAATGCCTTTTTAGTACTTACAGATTCATTCCATTCTTGTGTATTTTCAATTATATTTGATAGACCATTTTTAATTTTTGATAGAGATGAAGATGGAATGAGAGATATGAATTCTAGAATAGAAACACTTCTTCAAAAATTTGAATTAAAAAATAAAAAATTTATTAATAACATTTCTGATAAACACTTAGAAACAAATTATGAAAATGTTGCTACCATATTAAAAAAAGAACAAGAAAAAGTAATTGAATTTTTAACAAATGCATTAGATTTAAGCAAAGAAAATTTACAAATAGAAGGTTAGAATATGATAGAAATAGAAAATAAAGCAAACTGCTGTGGTTGCTCTGCCTGTAAAAATATATGTCCTAGAAATGCAATATCAATGGTTGAAGATGAAAAAGGCTTTAAATATCCAAAAGTAAATTACAATTATTGTATAAATTGCAATCTTTGTGAAAAAGTTTGTCCTATTATAAATGGTGCTTCGGATAATAAAACTTTTGAAACTGAAGCTTATGCTGCATTTAATATTAATGAAGAAATAAGAATGAATAGCTCATCTGGTGGGCTATTTTCATTAATAGCAGAATACATTTTAAATAGTGGAGGAATAGTTTTTGGCGCAGTATTTGATGAAAATTTTTTGGTAAAACATGTAAAAGCAGAAAAAATGTCTGAAATTAGCCAAATGAGAGGCTCAAAATATATACAAAGTGATATTAGAAAAACATATAAAGAGGCGCGAGATTTTTTAAATCAAGGGAAAAAAGTTTTATTTACTGGAACACCTTGTCAAGTGGAAGGATTAAAATCTTATTTAATGAAAGACTATGAAAATTTGTATTTACAAGACATTATTTGTCATGGCGTACCTTCTAAAAAAGTGTGGGAAAAGTATTTAGAATGTAGAAAAAAAGAAGATAATGACGTTTTAGAAAATGTTTCTTTTAGAGATAAAGAAAATAATGGATGGAATAAATATGAGCTTTTATTTAAATACAAAAACTCTAAAAAATTTATAAATCATACAGAAGATATGTTTATGAGAATATTTTTAAGTGATATTGCATTAAGAGATTCTTGTTATAGTTGTAAATTTAAGCAAAAGAAAAGAAATTCAGATATAACTCTTGCGGATTTTTGGGGAATAAATGAAATTATTCCAGAAATGAATGATGAAAAAGGAACATCACTTTTAATTGTAAATTCTGAAAAAGGTAAAGATATTCTAGAAAGCATAAAACAAAAAATAAAATTTAAAAAAGTAGATTTTGAAAAAGCAATTGAGAAAAATCCAAGTATGACAAAATCTCCAACATTAAAAGAAGAAAGAGAAAGATTTTTTAAAGATTTAAATAATTTAAGTTTAGAAAACATATTTGAAAAGTATATTTAAAAAGTAAAAGATTTGACTTTTTTAAAAGTGTCTAAAACTATAAATTTAAAACTTAAAATATTGGAAAGTATCCTACTATTATTGGTAGGATACTTTTAATTTACTAAAAACAAAATATTAAGAATTATGTATACCCGTAATAATTGACATTTATTGTTAAAATATGGTATAATATACACTGAGGTTATTTATATGTATTATAATTGGGAAGAAAAAACTAATACTGATGAGTTAAAAGTAGTATGTAACTTAATAAAGAATGGTGAACTAGTAATATTTCCAACAGAAACAGTATATGGAATTGGTGCAAACGCACTAGATGAAAATGCAGTTGGAAAGATTTTTGCAGCAAAAGGAAGACCATCAGATAACCCAATCATAGTTCATTTGGCAGATAAGAGAAAAATTGAAGATATTGCTCAAAACATTACCGAAGTTGAACAAAAATTAATTGACAATTTCATGCCAGGACCTTTTACTCTTATATTAGAAAAGAAAGATGTTATTCCAGATATTGTTACTGCTGGTCAAAGTTCAGTAGCAATTAGAATACCAGACAATATAATAGCAAGAGGTATAATAACTTATGCAGGAGTTCCAGTAGCGGCACCAAGTGCAAATATATCCGGAAAGCCAAGTGGAACTAATATTAAAGATATTAGAAAAGAGCTTGAAGGCAAAGTTTCTGCTATTGTAGATGGAGGACCAACCAAAATAGGTTTAGAATCCACTGTTGTAAAAGTTGTTAATGAAATTCCAGTTATTTTAAGACCAGGAGCAATTACACCAGAAGAAATAGACGAAGTAATAGGCAATGTTATAATTGATGGAAATGTTTTCAAAAAAGTCGACTATTCTGCTAAAGTAGAAAGCCCAGGAATGAAATATAAACATTATTCTCCAAACACGAAATGCAAACTTATATACTGTGAGGATGATTTGGATCAAATTTTCTATTTAAAAAAGTATGTAAAAGAATACAAAGGAAATGTAGTTATAATTGGATTTAAAGAACACGAAGAAAAACTTCTCGTATCAGAAGGAAGATTCATTAGTGTAGGTTCACAATATAACTATGAAGAAATAGCAAGAAACATTTTCTCAGCTTTAAGAAAGGCAGATGAAATAAAACCTGAAATAATACTTATCGAAGGCTTGAAAAAGGAAGGCATGGGACTAGCAATTATGAATAGATTGCTAAGAACATGTGAATATGATTATATTGAAAAATAATTAAATATCGAAAAGGTATTTATAGGAGGAATTTATGGATGAATCGAAAAATATTAGATTTAGCGTTATAGTATGTGCATATAATTTGGAAAAAATAGTACACACATCAATAGAAAGTATATTAATGCAAACATATAAAAATTTTGAATTAATCGTTGTAGACGATTGTTCAACAGATGATACTTTAAAAGTTTTAAGAAAATTTGAAAAAGAAGATCCAAGAGTAAAAGTAATAGCTAATGAAAAGAATTCAGGTCCAAGTATATCAAGAAATATTGCAGTAGAAAAAGCTGTAGGAGAATACATAGTTTATCTAGATGGTGATGACACATTATATAATAAAGAAACCTTAAAAAATATTGACAAAACATTAGGAAAAGATGGCGCAGATGTAACTTATTTTGGTGTTCAATATGTTGGTGGAAGTAACAAATCTTACATTCCAACAGCAGAAAACTCAACAAGGGAAGCCAGAATAGTATGTGACATGCATTTTCCTGTTGCAAGTAAAGTTTGGAGAAGAGAGTTTTTAAATAAAAATGATATAAAATTTATTGGTGGAATGTATTATGAAGACATGGTATATTCAATCAAAGCAGCAATATTAGCAGAAACATTAAAATATGGAGAATTTCCTATTTATGTTTATTATAGAAACAGAGAAGGTAGTATAATGTCTACACCTAACTTAAAAAGATGTACAGATATGTATTTAGTAATGTATTATCTTATGAAGTTATATGAAGAAACACCAGAAAAATTACAACCTTATCTTATGAGCTTTATAAAAAATGAAACTTATAGTATTCCTATGAGATTAGATGCTGTTTTAAAATCAATGAAGGATAAAACTTTTTCACCTGTAATACCTAAGAGACAATATGTATTTACTGAAGGAGAACCAAATGTTATAGTAAATACTCCTAAAGTAATACCTGTAGCTACTGCCACAGAAGAAACTAATCAGGAAACAGGTTTTGGTAAACAAGTTAATATTCCAGAAGTAGAACCTAGTGTTGCAGCTTCAAGCATTGATGATGAAAAGAAGAAATTATTTAAATTCGATAACTAAGAGCAAAAAAGTTGCATTTTATAAAAATGCAACTTTTTTTGTTTATAAAAAATAGTTTTAAATAGAGGAGAAATAAAATGAAAACAAAATTGTATATAGTAAGACACACACAAACAGTGGGAAACATAGAAAAAAGATTAACAGGTAGATGTGACTATGAACTAACAGATGAAGGAAAAGAATTTGTAGAAAGACTAACTAAAAAATTAAGCAAAGTGAAATTTGATGTAGCATATAGTAGTACATCTGGAAGAACTAAAAAAACTATTCAAAAATTAGCAGATTTAAATAATTTGAAAATTATAGAAGATGAAGATTTATGCGAAATGTATTTTGGAGCTTATGATGGAAAAACATGGGAAGAAGTAAATAAAATAAATCCAAAAATAAAGCAAGTACAAAATGAAATAAATGAAATAAAAAATATACCAGAGCAAGAATCTATGGAAGATGTTGCTAAAAGAGTGTATAAAAAAATGCTAGATATTGTTCATGAAAATACTGGAAAAACAGTTTTAATTTGTTCACATGGTGTTGCAATAGAATCATTTTTAAGGCAAATAACAAAGATTCCATTTTCAGATTTAAGAGAAGAATATAGCCAAAAAAATACATCACTAAACATTGTAGAATATGACGATGAGCAAGGAAAATTTGATATATTAGTATTAAATGATAAAAGTCATTTAGAGCCTTAAAATAATTAGTAATAAGAATTAATTAAAATAAATGTAAATAAAAATTTTACATTTATTTTTTTGTAACTTAAACCAAAGGATATATATTGTTTTTTTAGGAATTTTGCTTTATAATAAAAGAAGTTTAGAGGAGATAAAATTTATGTATTTAATTGTAGGTTTAGGAAATCCAGAAAGTGATTATTCAAAAACAAGACACAATATGGGTTTTAATGTTATAAATAAACTATCTGAAAAATATGAAATAGAAGTTAATAAGTCAAAGTTTAAAGGATTGATAGGTAGTGGAACAATAGAAAATGAAAAAGTAATATTACTAAAGCCACAAACTTTCATGAACTTAAGCGGAGAATCTATTATAGAAGTAATAAACTTTTATAAAATTCCATTAGAAAATCTTATTGTTATATATGATGATGTTGATATAGAACCAGGAAAAATTAGAATTAGAAAAAATGGCTCGGCAGGAAGTCATAATGGAATGAAATCTGTTGTAAACAATTTACATACAGAAGAATTTACTAGAATAAGAATTGGAATTGGAAAGCCAAAAGAAAATACAGATATGATTTCTTATGTTATAGGATATGTTCCAGAAGAGGAATTAGAAAGTTTAAATAAAGGCGTTGAAAAAGCAAAAGAGGCTGTTATTGAAATTATTAAAAACAATGTAGATTCAGCTATGAATAAATTTAATTAAAGGATGTTTAAATGAAAGAATTAATAATTTTTAATAATCAAAATAGAAAAGAAATAGCACTAATAGAAAATGAAGAACTTGTTGAATTGTATGAAGAAGATGAAAACAATAAAACAATTGAAGGAAATATTTATGTAGGAAAAGTTCAAAATGTATTGGTTGGACTTCAATCTGCGTTTGTTAACATTGGAGAAAAAAGAACAGCATTTATTCATGCAAAAGATATTCTTCCTAAAGTTGATATAACAAAAGAAACTGTGGAAGAAGAAGTGCCAATTAATAAATTAATAAAACCAGGAGATCCAATTATTGTAGAAGTAAAAAGAGAAGCTGTTGACAAAAAAGGGCCTAGACTTTCAACACATATTAGTTTAACTAGTAGATTTATAGTATTTATGCCTAATGCAACATTTATAACAGTTTCTCAAAAAATAGAAGACGAGAAAGAAAAAGAAAGACTTAAAAAAATTGCTGAAAAATATTTACCTAAAAATACTGGAGCAATTATTAGGACTACATCAGAAAACAGAAGTGAAACAGAAATAAAGAAAGATATAGAAAAATGTGTAAAAAGATGGAATGAAATACAATCCATAAGTCTAGATAAAATTCCACAAAAAATATATGATAAAGGTGGAATTTTGAAAAAAACATTAATAGATTTAGTAGATAATAATCTTGACAAAATTGTTTTAAAAGAAGAAGAAAATTTAGAACTAGTTAAAAATATTTTAAAGGAAATAAACGCAAAAATAAATATTGAAATAGATAATGACATATTAGAAAAATATTCTTTAAAAAAGCAATTGCGAGCCCTAGAAACAAATAAGGTTTGGCTTAAAAGCGGTGGTTTTATAACAATAGATAAAACAGAGGCACTAGTTGCAATTGATGTTAACTCTGGAAAGTTTATAGGAAAAAAAGATGTTGAAGAAACAATTTTAACTGTGAATTTAGAAGCTGCAAAAGAAATTTGTAAGCAATTAAGACTTCGCGATATAAGCGGAATTATTATAATAGATTTTATAGATATGCATAAAGAAGAAAACAAAAAAGCAGTTATTGATGAAATAATTAAAAACTCTAAAAAAGATAGATCAAAAGTTCAAGTAGAAGAATTTACAAAATTAAACTTAATGGAATTAACTAGAAAACATATAAATAGCAAAAAAGAATGTTAAATAAAGGTTATAGGAATCCTAAAAAAAACCTAAATATTTTTAAAAGGAAAAAATTATGAAAGTAGGATTTGTATCACTTCGGTTGTAGTAAAAATCTAGTAGATACAGAAATGTGTATAGGAATATTCAAAAAAGAAAAATTTGAAATAGTAAATAATCCTAAAGAAGCTGAAATTATTATTATAAACACATGTGGTTTTATAGAATCTGCAAAACAAGAAGCAATTAATTGCATATTAGAAATGGCAGAATATAAAAAAGCAGGTAATTGTAAATTCTTAATTGCTATGGGATGTTTAGTTCAAAGATATAAAAAAGAATTAGAAAAGACTCTTCCAGAAGTAGATTTGTTTTTAAGCATAGATGAATATGATAACTTGTGGGAAAAAGTATCAACACTTATAAATAAACAAACAAAATCTAAAAATACATTAGATTACTTAGAAAGAGTTGTTTCAACAGGAAACACAACTGCATATTTAAAAATTGCAGAAGGATGTAGCAATAGATGCACATATTGTGCAATTCCATATATTAGAGGACCATATGTTAGTAGAAAAATGGAAGACATTTTAGAAGAAGCAAAACTTCTTGCTAAAAGCGGAATTAAAGAAATAATAGTTATAGCACAAGATACAACTAAATATGGAATAGACATTTATGGAGAGTTAAAACTTCCAGAACTTCTTAAAGAGCTTTGTAAAATAGATGAAATTAAGTGGATTAGATTTTTATATGCATACCCTGAAAGTATAACAGATGAGCTTATAGAAGTTGTAAAAAATAATGATAAAATTTGTAAATATTTTGATATTCCACTTCAACACTTTTCAAATAAAGTTCTAAAAAGAATGAACAGAAAAAGTGATAGCAATTCTATTAAAAATATAATAGAAAAAATAAGAAAAGAAATTCCAGATGTAATAATTAGAACAACAATGATAGTTGGATTTCCAGGCGAAACAGAAGAGGACTTTTTTGAGTTATATGAATTTATTAGCGAAACAAAATTTGAAAAGTTAGGGGTATTTAAATATTCAAAAGAAGATGGAACACCAGCTTCAAAAATAAAAGAACAAGTTCATTACAAAACAAAACAAGCAAGATATGATAAAATAATGAAAATGCAAGAAAAAATTTCTAAAATAAAATTAGAAGAAAAAATCGGAAGAGTTTATGAAGCAGTAGTTGATGGTTTTTCAGAAAATAATGAATATATATGTGCAAGAAGTTATATGGATATTCCAAATGAAGATGGAACTATTTTTATAAAAAATAATGGAAAAGTAAAACAAGGGGAATTTATTAAGTGCAAAATAATTTCTGCGAGTGAAAACTATGATTTAATTGGAAAACTAGTATAAAAAATAAAATGGATGGTGTTAAAACCTATGGTAAATAAAATATTTAAGCTTGTAATAATAATATTAGTAATTATAGGTGTTTGCTTTGGCATTTCAATAACTGTGAAAAAACAAATACCACACATGGAAAAAGAAGAAAGCGAGCAAAATATTATTAACAGAGTACAAACAAGATTAGCTAATGTAACAGAAATCTATACTTATGGAAGAGCTTTAAATTTAAGTGGTGAAGTAAATAACATTAGCAAAGATAATTTTGAAGGTGCAAAATTAGTAATAACAGATGGCAGTGAATATGAAGAAGAATATACATTAAACTATAGTTTAGAAGATAGTAAATTAAAATTTTCTTCAGATATAGAAATAAATTCAGGAATTATAATAGATAACTTAGAAAACGAAGAATATTATTGTTTATTAAGACTTAAATTAAATAATAGTACAGAACCAAAATATTATTCTTTTATTAATACTTCGAACTATGGAAATATTGAATATTACACAACAACAAAAGATGGAAAAAATAGAAAGGCAAATATAGAGTTTTTAAAAGAAGAAATTAATAATGAAAACTATAATTTTTTAAAAATAAATTTACAAGATACAAATCTTCCTGATAATATATATGATATAATTATAGATGCAGGACACGGTGGAAAAGATCAAGGCGAAAATGCTGGACCTATTACAGAAGCAGATGTAGCTTTAGACTATGCAAAAAGCTTAAAAGAAAGTTTAGAAAAAGCGGGATACAAAGTTAAACTAACTAGAGATGATGAAAACAGCAGTACTTTTACAGAAACAAATATGTATGATGAAAACGGAAGAATAACAATTGCATGTAAGTCAAAAGCAAAACTTATGATTTCTTTCCACATAAATAATGGAGTTAGGGGATTAAATGGATTTGAAATTTATTCTCCAAGTAAATCAAACTTAAATTTTGCAAAAGAAATGGCAACAAAAATAAAAGAATATTCAAGCATTAATTATTCAAATAATAATTCTTTTAAAGAAGCAGATGGAGTTTATGTGCGAAACTATACAAAATCTGTAATAAAAGAACTTGAAAATACAGCAAATAAAAAAGGATATGAACCATATAACATAAGTTTAGATACGCCATATCTATACACTATAAGAGAAGTTGGAGGAATAGCAACTGGAGCTTATGTTGATGGAAGAAATAAAGCTTATTCAAAAAATGAATATTATAATTCAAATCAAGGAATTGAATGTTATCAAATTGAGCTTGGTTATATAAAAAATGATTTAAACATTATAAGAGATGAAAAAGAAAGCTATATAAGAGCAATTACAGAAGCTATAGAAAATAATTTTTAATATTCAAATGATTAAAGGAAAAGAGGTTTAAATGGACGAAACAGAGAATTTTATTTTATTTCTAAAAGATAAACTTACAAAAAAAGAAATTAACTTAGTAAAATATATTTATGACACGAATTTATTAACATATTCTATGATTAATGAAACTATTGTAGAAAATGAAAAAGAAATTACTAAACCTACAAATATATTAGATTTATCATATTTAAAATTATGTGCTAAAAATTTTGATGATTCAGATAACTTGTTAGAAAAAATATTTTTAACTTATGTAGGTTATACATTAAATGAATATAGAAATACTTGGAGATTAAATTTAAATAATTTAGAAACAAGTTTAAAAGCCAAATGCACATATTGTAATGCAAGTTGCAATTCATGCCCATTTAAATTAGTTGCATATATAAATAAATGTGCTGTAGATAATAAATTTAATCTAAGAAAAGTATATGATATGTTAAGCGGTGAAAAGCTTCAAAATTATGCAAATGATGATTACTTAATAGATTCAATTGCTAATATGGTAAATACTTATATAACTAATTCAATAGATGTTGTTGGAGCAGAAATGATACTTGTTTCAAACAGCATTATGATAGAAAGCATTGATGATGAAAAAGTAACATATAAAACAATAGACTATAATGTAAAAAATAATTCATTTTTCAACAACTTAAATGATTATTTTTCAAATAAAGGAATAGAAAGAACATTTGACGTAAAAGAAGTAAAATTAGAAGGCAATTTCTCATATATTTTTGATAAATCCCCAATTGAGCTTGCTGTTTATATTAGATATTTATGCTCACAAAATAATTTGTCAGAACAAGAATTAATAAATAAAATACTTGAAAAAAGAGAATTTAAAGAAAGTGAGTTTAGAGTTTCTTATTATAATCAATATGTACATGCTGTTCAAGCATTAGAGTGTGGAGATAGAGAAAAAGAAGAAATTATATCAATTCTTACATATATAAGAAATTATTATTTTAATGAAGATTTACCATATATTCATTTTAATATTGCATTATATACAAAAAATAATATTATATCAGATAAAGTAATTAATATTATAAACAAATATGCTAGAACTTTTAACTATATAACAAATAAACCAACTTTATGGGTAGATACAGAAATGCTAGTTAAAAGAACAAAAGATTCTTGTGATATGATTATGCAAGTAGAATCAATGTATTCTAAAAATGACCTTTTAGTTTTTGAAAACTTAGGAAAAACAAAAAATTTAAATGAATATAGACTAGAAGGATTATTAACTGCAATAGAAAAATATAATTCAAGAAATCCTAAATCTATAAGTATATTTGTTGAATGTGAAGATGTTTTTAAAGATGTAACCCAAAAACATCCTTCAATAGAAAGTTCAGTAGTAAATAAAAAAATATACATAGATGGTTTTAGCTCTCAAATTATTAAAGATAAAATTGTTCAAAAGTTAAATAACATAATGAAACCAAGTAAAGAATTTTTAGAAGATTTAGAAAAGTATATTGAAAACACATATAATCCAGAAACAATGGATGAATATGCTTACATAGATAAACTTTATTATGAAATTGTATTTAATAAATTTAAACTTTTAAGCATAAATAATTCTTTTGAAAAGAAAGATGTACCAAAAAAAGATGATGCAAGAGAAATAAATGAAATAATGAAAGATATCAATTCTTTGGTAGGTCTAACAGATGTTAAAGATAAAATAAATGAGCTTTTAAAATATTTAGATTACAGCAAAAAAATTAATGTAGAAGGATTTGCTAATCTTAACATGATATTTAAAGGAAACTCTGGAACAGGAAAAACAACAATAGCAAGACTTCTTGCAGAACTTTTCTATCAATTGGGATTTGTTAGTGAAAATAAAATTGTTGAAGTTAGCAGTAAAGATTTAATTGGAAGTCACCTAGGAGAAACTGCACCAAAAACTCAAGCAATAATAGATAGTGCATTAGATGGAGTTTTGTTTATAGATGAAGCTCATACTATTATGGCAAGTAAAGGTGGAAATTCTTCAAATTATCCAGCTGAATGTATGGCAACAATATGTAGAGCTATGGATTTATATAAAAATAGATTAATAGTAATATTTGCAGGCTACACTAAAGAAATGAACGATTTTATAAATTGTAACCAAGGATTAATGTCAAGAATAGGTTATGAATTAGAATTTCCAGATTTTTCACAAAAAGAATTAGTTCAAATTTTTAATAATGAAGTAAAAGAAAATGAATTTACTTTAGAAGATGGCGTAATTTCTAAAATTGAAAAAATTATTATGAAAAACAAAATTGGAAGAAACTTTGGAAATGCTAGATTTGTTATGAATTTATTTGATAGATTAGTTGTAACACATGCTGGAAACTGTGAAGATGAAAATAATCTTAAAATTATAACAAATAAAGATGTTGAAATATATAATGAAACTAAAAAAGATAAGGCTCGTACAGTTGATGAAATTTTAGAAGAAATGAATTCTTTAATTGGTCTTGAAAAAGTAAAAGAAACTCTAGATGGATTTGTTTCAATTATAGAACTAAACAAAAAATTAAATCGTGTTCCAGATTTTAATATGCATATGATTTTTAAAGGAAATGCGGGAACTGGAAAAACAACAGTGGCAAGACTATTAGCAGAAATTTATTATAATTTAGGATATATAAAAAATAACAAATTAGTTGAAGTTCAATCACAAGATTTAATTGGTGAATTTTTAGGACAAACAGGTCCAAAAACGCAAGCAGTAATTGAAAGTGCTTTAGATGGCGTTCTATTTATAGATGAAGCTTATGCAATAATGGAACATAATGGAACAAATGCAAGTTACTCTGCAGAATGTGTAGCAACTCTTTTAAAGGCAATGGAAGATTACCAAGGAAGACTTATAATAATATTTGCTGGCTACACTGAAGAAATGAGAAAATTTAGAGATTTAAATCCCGGATTAAAATCTAGAGTTGGATATGAAATAAACTTTGAAGATTATACTTTGGAAGAATTATTAAAAATTTATGATAAAAAAGTTAAAGATAAAGGCTTTAAATCAAGTAAACAAGCAAGAGCTAAAGTTGAGAACATTTTGAGAAAAGCAAAAGAAGTAGAAAATTTTGGTAATGGTAGATTTGTAGAAAATTTAGTTCAAAAAATTATTATAGAACATGCAAGAAAAACAAGAGAAATTACAGATATGGAAAGACTACTTACATTTGAAGAAGAGGATGTATCAGAAATAAAAGCTGAAGAGTCCAAGAAAAGAATAGGATTTTAATTTAAAATTTTATAAAAAGAAAGGCTTATATTTATTATAAGAAAGGTATTAAAAATGGCAGTTATCAAATTAAATCATCCATTAGTTGAACACAAATTAACAATACTTAGAGATAAAAGAACAGGAACAAAAGAATTTAGAGAACTTATTGGGGAACTATCTACTCTACTTTGCTATGAGGCAATGAAAGATGCAAATCTTGAGAATAAAGAAATAGAAACACCAATTTGCAAGATGACAGGAAAAAAACTAGATGAAGATAAATATGCTTTTATACCAATATTAAGAGCTGGAACAGGAATGTTAGATGGGCTTATAAAAGTAATGCCCAATGCAAAAATTGGTCATATTGGAATGTATAGAAATGAAGAAACTTTAAAACCAGTAAAATATTATTATAAAACACCAAAAGATTTAGATAAAAGAGAAGTAATAGTATTAGATCCAATGCTTGCAACAGGTGGTTCAGGAATAGATGCTATTACAAGCTTAAAAGAAAGTGGTGCAAAAAAATTAAAATTCTTATGTATAATAGCAGCACCAGAAGGAATAAAAAGAATGCAAGAAGTTCATCCAGATGTAGATATTTATACAACATCAATTGATGAAAAACTAAATGAAAATGGCTATATTGTTCCAGGTTTAGGAGATGCAGGAGATAGAATTTTTGGAACAAAATAGAAAAAAATTATAAAATTTTAGTAATAAGAAAGCTAAGAAATAATAAACAAGTTTCATACTAAACCCTTCAATCATACTATAAAGAAGAGATTGGAGGTGATTAAAGTGAAGTTAAAAATTTTAAGTATAACCTTGCTAGTATTAATGTTTTTACCAGTTAGTGTACTTGCCACAGTAGCATCAAGCAGTACAATTTACAATGGTATAGATGTTAGTAATTGGCAAGGTTATATTAATTATAGCGAAGTAAAAGCAAATGGAATAAATATTGTATATATAAAATCTAGTCAAGGAAATAGCATTGTTGATGCTTATTTTAAAATAAATTATGAGAATGCAAAAGCAAACGGACTCCAAGTTGGTTTTTATCATTTTTTAACAGCTAGAAGTGAAGAAGAGGCAATAAAGCAAGCAGATTTTTTTGTTTCAACAATTTCTAATACTGAGCCAGATTGTAAGCTTGCAATGGACTTTGAACAATTTGGAAATTTAAATATAGAACAAATTAATAATATTTCAGAAGCATTTCTGCAAAGGGTAATAGAGCTTACAGGAAAAGAGGTAATAATATATAGTGATGCATCAAATGCAAAAAATGTTTTTGGAAAAAATCTAGCTCTAAAGTATCCACTTTGGATTGCAGAATATGGAGTAGAAGTGCCAAGGAGTACTAATTGGGAATTTTGGGATGGATTTCAATATACAAGTAGCGGAAAAGTAAATGGAATTGAAGGATTAGTTGATAGAGATAATTTTACAGAAAATATACTTTTATCAAATAATGCAGAAATTCCAGAAACTCCAGAAACGGAAAAGCCAGAACCAGAAGTTCCAGAAAAAGAAAACACACAAAATCCTAGTAAAGATACTACATATATTGTTAAAAAGGGAAATACTTTAAGCCAAATTGCTCGTAAATATGGCACAACAGTAAAAGAATTAGTATCTTTAAATAATATTAGTAATCCTAATCTTATTTTTCCTAATCAAAAAATAATAGTACCTATAAATAGTAATATGCAAGATGATAACTTATATGACTGCAATCATATTATTTATACAGTAAAAAGAGGAGATACTTTAAGCAAACTTGCTATAAAATTTAAAACTACTATTAAGGAAATTGCTAAACTTAATAATATACAAAATGTAAATTTAATATTTACAGGAGAAAAATTAAGAATAGAAATATAAAAAATTTTAAATAAAAAATAAAAACTGGTGGTAATAGACTACCACCAGGGGGCTTGTTTGCCCTTTTAGGGAGATAAGGACTTACGTCCGTTCCAGTTTTTAGCAGTAACGCTTGTAGCTGGAGGTGTTGTGGACGTAGTACCTATCCGGCTGACCGGGAATTTCGTGGATGGTGACGATGATGTCGACCGTGCTCCGCGAGCTTCTCATGATGGCTTCCTGCTCACGTTTGCAGGCCTCAGCCTGGGTGCGCGTGTAGAAACCGCCAACAGAAAGAGTTGCAGGGTACTTTTCGTCTCGGTAGCCGATGTTGTCGTTGTTGCTGTACATGGTTGGGTCCTCCCTTTCTATTTGTAATATAAATATTATACCATATTTTGAGATTTTTTTCAATTTTTCGGAAGTTAGAAAAGCGATTAGAAACTTAAAAAAAAGTAAAGAAAAAACGCTAAATATCAAGGAATAATATAAAAGGACTAGTAAAATCAGAAAAAATATGCTAAAATAAAAATGTCTTTATGACATATGTTCACCAGTTACCACCCTAAGAACTGTTCTTCATTGGAGGTGAGAACATGCCAGACAAACGGGAGTACGATAAGGAAACGTTGAAGAGGCTCATGCGACTTGGTCGAATAGCATCTCAACTGCTTGAGGGCTATGACATCGAAGAAATCGCAAAGGAGGAAGGAAAAACCGCCAAAGAAGTTAGGCAGATGCTTGATGAACTTGAGGTTATCTATCCGCTCCTCTACAAACTGGTGAAGGGAAAGCTTGACGATTGAAGCACAGGGTCGGAGATATTCATGTCTTCGACTTTTCCCTTTTAAAAAGTTTAAAATTAAGAAGTATTATGATAATATAATATAAAATTTTATTATGTAATTTAAGCTATGTGGATTTAAACTAAAATATATAGATTAAATATAAGAGGTAAAATATGTTTTTAGAAGAAAATATACCAAGTTTTTTAATAAACTATTTAAATAACCAATATAACAGCGAAGATGTAAAAAAAATATTAGAAGGATATAGTAAAGAAAGAAAAGTTACTTTTAGAGTTAATACTTTAAAATCTAATATTTTAAATATCGAAAAAGTTTTAGAAGAAAATAATATAAAATATGAAAAAGTAAAATGGAGCAAGGAAGCTTTTATATTATCTGATGCAAAAGAAGAGAGCATAGAAAATTTAGATATTTACAAAAATGGAGAAATATATCTTCAAAGTTTATCTTCAATGTTACCACCTATTATATTATCACCAAAAGAAAACACAGATATTTTAGATATGACAGCAGCTCCAGGAGGAAAAACAACTCAAATTGCAGCTTTAACAAATAATAAATCACATATTACAGCTTGTGAAATGAATAATGTTAGAATAGAAAAGTTAAAATATAATGTACAAAAGCAAGGTGCAACTTGTGTTTATATTATGCAAAAGGATTCTAGACAAATTGATGACTTTTTCTCTTTTGACCAAATTTTATTAGATGCACCATGTAGTGGAAGTGGAACTTTAAATATAAATAATAAAAATTTAGAAAAATATTTTACAGAAAAACTTATAGAAAAATCTACAAAATCACAATATACACTTCTAAAGAAAGCTATAAAAATACTAAAAAAAGGACAAGAAATGGTATATTCAACTTGTTCTATTTTAAGTGCAGAAAATGAAGAAATAATTTCAAAAGTTATGAAGGAAGAAAAAATAGATGTTGTTCCAATTAATTTGGAAGGAATAGAAATCTTACAAACCCTACCAACAAAAATAAAAGGCACACTTTGCGTGTGCCCAAATGAATTATATGAAGGTTTTTTCATAGCAAAGCTTAAAAAATTATAATTCATTATGTATTACTTTTTTAAACATATCAAAATAATTGCAAACAATTGAAGCCATTTCGCCATTTTTAATCATAGATTCCATTTCATCCATAGTGTACCATTTTGCATCACAAACTTCTTTAGGTTCTAATACTAAATCTTTTAAATCAACGTCTTTTTTAACAAGATATACATCAACAAAAGCAAGAGGATTATGCCTAAATGATAAAAGAAATTCAAAGTCATCTTTATCTAATGTAACTCCAATTTCTTCTTGGCATTCTCTAATTCCTGCTTCAACAGTATTTTCTCCAGCATCAACTCCTCCACCATGCATAGCCCAACAATTAGGGTATTTTTTCTTTTTAGGACTTCTTTTTTGTAATAGAAATTCACCATTGCTGTTAATAATCCAAACATGAACAGAAAGCCTGTATTCACCAGGAACTTTATCATGCCTCTCACTGGTTTTGTTTAGTGGAAATCTTTTCTTATCAAACCTATCTACTATTTCCATAAGAACCTCCTAACTTAAAATATTTTCCTTGATATAAATTATTAATTTTCATATATTTATCTATTCCATTTAAAATCCATTTTTTATGACTATTCCATTCTGGAGCAACAAGTAAATCCTTTGGAGCGTCTCCAGAAAGTTTATGAATTATAATATTTGGATTTATATGTGTTAGAACGAAACATGCTTGCTCTATGTAATAATCTAAAGTAATTGGTGTATATTCATTTTGAATATACATTTTTTCTAAAGCAGTATTTGCATAAGTAGAATGAATTTTTAATCCTTGAATATTATGCAAATTTAAAAAATTTACTGTGTTTTTTAAATCTTCAGAACTTTCATTTGGAAGGCCAATCATTATGTGAGCTACTACATCAATATTATATTTATTTAAAAGTTGAACAGCATTTGTAAAATCATTTGAAGAATAACATCTATTTATTAATTTGCCAGTGGAATCATTTGAAGTTTGAAGTCCAAGCTCAACTAAAACATAAAGCTTGTTTTTATAAGAAACAATTAATTTGCAAATATCTTCATTTATGCAATCTGGGCGAGTGGCTATATCTAAGGCTACAATTTTATCATATTCTAAAACAGAATCGTATTTTAATTTTAAATTTTGAATAGTGTCGTAAGTGTTTGTAAAATTTTGAAAATATGCGATAAATTTATTTGCTCTTTTTGACTTATAAGAATTAAAATAAGTATCAATTTGAAATTTTATATTTTGAACTTGATTTTCTAAAGAATTATTTATAGCAAAAGTTTCATTTGAATTATTTAAAACAAAGTTTTTTATATGTTCGCCAGAACCTTGCCCAGTACAAAAAATGCAACCAGCAGTTGATTTTGTTCCATCTCGATTTGGACAAGTAAAGCCAGCATCTATACAAATTTTTAAAGTTCTTTCGCCAAATTTTTCTTTTAAATATGTATTTAGATGATTATATCTATCGACCATAAAAACCTCTTAAAATTTTGCTATGGCACTATTATAATACAAATTTAAAGAAATTGAAATAAGGAAAAATGAATTTGTAAATACTATGTGAAAGATATTGATTTTTAGAACAAATTGTTATAATATAACTACAAATTTTAAAAAGAAACGGAGAAATAAAAAATGGGAAAAACTTATATTTTTGGACATAAAAATCCAGATACAGATTCAATTACTTCTAGTTTAGTAATGGCAGATTTTGAAAGAAAATTAGGAAATTCAGAAGCAAAAGCTTGTAGACTAGGAAATGTAAACAAAGAAACAGAGTATGTTTTAAATTATTTAAAAATAGAAGCACCAGAATTAATTGAAAACGTAGAAGATGGAGCAAATGTTATTTTAGTAGATCACAATAGTCCAAGTGAATCAATAGATAATTTAAATAATGTAAATATTTTAAAAGTTGTAGATCATCATAAACTTGCTTTAGAAACATCATATCCACTTTTCTATAGAGCAGAGCCAGTTGGATGTACTGAAACAGTTATGTACAAGCTATATAAAGAAAATGGTTTTACAATAGATAAAACTATAGCAAGCTTAATGCTATCAGCAATTATTTCAGATACTCTTTTATTAAAATCACCAACAACAACAGAAGATGATAGAAAAGCAGTTGAAGAATTATCAAAAATAGCTGGAATAAATGCAGAAAGTTATGGACTAGAAATGTTAAAAGCAGGAACAGATTTATCTTCTTTTAGCATAGATGAAATTTTGCATTTAGATGCTAAAAAAATAGATTTTAAAAATGTAAAAGCTATTGTAAATCAAGTAAATACAGCAGATATCTCAGATGTTATGAAAATGAAAGCAGATTTAGAAGATAGAATGAATGAAATAATAGCTGAAGAAAACTTAGACTTATTTATGCTTTTAATTACCGATATAGTAAATAGCAATTCACAAGTAATAGCATTAGGAAAATCAGCATCACTTGTAGAAAAATCTTATGGAGTAAAATTAGAAAATAACACAGCTCTATTAAAAGGTGTTGTTTCTCGTAAAAAACAAGTAGTTCCAGTAATGACAGAAAATGCATAAAAATTTAATGTATTTTGATTAGGAGAGTAAGGTCTTATGAATTTTAAAGAAAATAGTAAATTTAAAATTATAATAATACTTTTAATTCTTATAATTTTAGTAGTTGGTGTAGTAATTTTTATAAATAAAAATAAAGAAAAACCAGTTGAAACAATTAAACAAGATCCTTATGAATATTTTGCAGTATATTCACCAGATGAAAAAGTAGGAATTATAAATAAAGATGGTGAAAAAATTATTGATACTAATTATTCACAAATATATATACCTAATCAATCAAAAGATGTATTTTTCTGCTTTAAAAATGGAGAAGAATATACAATTTTAAATAAAAATGGGCAAGAGATTTTTAAAAATTTTAATAGTGTAATGCCAATAAACATATCAGATGCTACTATGGAAATGGAAAAAAATGTTCTTTATTATGAAGAAAATGGAAAATATGGATTAGTAGATTACTCTGAAAAGAAATTAACAGATGCAATATATGATGAAATTTCTAGTTTAGCAAATAAACCAGGATGTATATTAGTAAAGAAAGACGGATTATATGGAGTTTTAGATTCTGAAGGAAAAACAATAGTTGATATAAAATATAATTCTGTTAAAGGAGATGAATTCTCTTCTGAAAATGGTTCTTATGAAAGAGAAGGATATATAATTTCAGAGAAAACAAAATCAGGAATTATATATGGCTACATAGACTATAAAGGAAAATTACTAATAGAACCAAAATACGAGTCTATAAGTAGAGTAGTAGATTATAAAGATGATATTTACTTAATATTTATGGATAAAGGTAAAAAGGGAATTATTAAAAATGAAAAAATAATTGTAAATCCTAAATACCAAGGAATAAATTTTTACACAAATTCAAAAATCTTTGCTGTAAATAAAAATGGTAAATATGGCTTTTTAGATGAAAACGGAAAAGAAATATTAAAAACAGAATATGAAAGTTTTTCAATTGCAGGAAATTATATTTCTGTAAAAAAAGCAGATGAATCAAGACTATACGACTTACATGGAAACTTGGTAAATACAAATAATTATGTAAGCATTTTAGAAACTGGAAATCCAGCATTTTTCATAGCTCAAAATGAGCAAGGATATTATAGCATCATAAGTAAAGATGTACAAATAGATAATAAATATACGTACATAAGTTATGCATTTGACAATTTCTTCATTTTTACTAATGAAGAAGGAAAATCAGGAGTATTGAATATCTACACTGGTGATGAAATTCCAGCAGAATATGATAATATAATTTTATTAGAAAATGCAAGAGCATTAGAAGCAAGAAAAGGAAATGAAGTAGATATATATTCTGAAAACTTTGAAAAAACATTAACGATGACAGATGGTGTAGTTGAAAGTGTAAATGAAAATTATATATCTATATATTCAAAAAATGACTTAAAATATATAGATAAAAAAGGAAACATAGTTAAAAATACAGAAGTTTTTGACAATTTAAAATTATATTCATATCAAGCAGAAGATGGCAAATGGGGATTTACAGATAAAGAAGGAAAAGTTGTAGTTAATGCTAAATATGATGTAGTTACAGAGCTTAATGAATATGGATTTGCAGGGGTTTATCAAGAAGGAAAGTGGGGAGTAGTAAATAGCAAAGGAGAAGAAATTGTTGTTCCAAGCTATGAATTAGAAACATATTATTCTCCAAGTTTTGTAGGAAAGTACTTGCTTGAAGAAGTAGAAACTGTATATTGCACAGAAATTGAAGGAAATAATTAATGAAAATAATAATAATTGGTGGAGGACCTGCTGGAATAATGTCAGCAGTTTCTTCAGCTAAAAATGAAAAAAATGAAATAATATTAATTGAAAAAAACAATATATTAGGGAAAAAACTTTTAATTACAGGAAAAGGTAGATGTAATATCACAAGCTCATTAGATATTAATGATTTTATAAAAAATGTTCCTGGTAATGGAAAGTTTTTATATAGTGCTTTTCAAAATTTTACTAATAAAGATATTATAAATTTAATAGAAAGTAACGGACTTAAAGTAAAAGAAGAGAGAGGAAACAGAATATTCCCAGTTACCGATAGAGCACAAGATGTTTTAAATTGCTTTATTAAAGAACTTAAAAAATATAAAAATATTAAAATAAAACTTAATGAAAAAGTAGAAAAAATAATTGTTCAAAATGGCACTGCAAAAGGAGTTTTATTACTATCTGGAGAAAAATTAGAAGCAGATAAAATAATATTAGCAACTGGAGGGAAAAGCTATCCACTTACTGGTTCTACAGGAGATGGATATAAAATGGCAAAAAGTTTAGGACACACCATAGAGAACATAAAAGGCTCTTTAGTTCCATTAATAGCAGATAAATACTTGTGTCAAAGTTTACAAGGACTATCACTTAAGAACATTAAAATGGTAATAAAGGATACAGAAAAAAATAAAAAAATATATGAAGATTTTGGAGAATTACTATTTACACATTTTGGAGTAAGTGGACCTACAGTTTTAAGTAGCTCAGCTCATCTTTTAAGATATAATGATGTTAATAGACTTTTATTAGAAAACAAAATTAAATTAATTATAGATTTAAAACCAGCTTTGCTACCTGAAGAATTAGATAAAAGAATAATAAGAGATTTTGAAGAATTTAAAAATAAAGAATTCAAAAATAGCTTAGATAAATTATTGCCAAAGAAAATGATAAATCCAATTATTGAACTATCTAAAATAAATCCAAATAAAAAAGTAAATGAAATTACAAAAGTTGAAAGACAAAATTTAATTAATTTACTTAAAAATTTTGAAATAAACATAGAAGGTTTTAGACCTGTTGAAGAGGCAATAGTAACAGCAGGTGGAATATCTACAAAAGAAATAAATCCTAAAACTATGGAATCAAAGTTAGTGAAAGGATTATATTTTGCAGGAGAAATTATAGATGTAGATGCATATACTGGTGGATTCAATTTGCAAATTGCTTATTCTACCGGATATACTGCCGGACTTCAAATTAATTAGATTTTAATAAAATATTAATTGATTTCAAATCCAATAAGAAATCAAAAAGATTAAAAGGAAGGATTAATCAATTTAAATAGATAAATGTTTATAAAATTGATTAAACTAGAAAATTATGTTTAAAAGTATTTCTCAGAATAGCTCTGCTGAAATAATAGAGAAGAAATCAAAATTTATAGCAAATGTTTTTTATGTTGAAAGCGTGCAAGAAGCTGAAGAAAAAATAAAAGAAGTTAAAAGAAAATATTATGATGCTAAACACAATTGTTTTGCATATAGTATTTTTTCAGAAGAGGGAGAAATAAATCGTTTTAGTGATGATGGTGAACCATCTGGAACAGCAGGAAGTCCAATGCTTAATATAATTAATTCTCAAAAATTATATAATGTATTAGTAGTAGTTACTAGATACTTTGGAGGAATACTTTTAGGTACAGGGGGATTAGTTAGAGCATATACATTGTCTTTTAAAGAGGCTTTAAAGGAAGCAGGAGAAGTTTTAAAAGAGCTAGGAGTAAGAGCAAAAATAACAATATCATATCAAGATTTAGATAAATTTAAATATTATTTAAAACAACAAAATATAGATTTTATAGAAGCAGAATATAATGAAAATATAGATTGCATTGTAGATATACCAAAAGAAGAACTTGAAAAAATTAAAACTAAACAAGATTTAAATTTTGAAATAAAAAATATAACTATAGTAAAAGAAAAATATATAAATAGAAATTTATAAGTTGTCATTTTTTGTAAAATAATATGATATTTAAAATTACAATATTTAAATATCATATTTATTTTTTTGTGAAAAATGTTTGTCGAATTTTGTAGAATGATGATGTTCGAAACTTTTCTAAAATGAACAAAAATCGTTGCATTAAAAAAATTTAAATAATATAATTCGTTCTGTAAATATTTACAGAAATTTTTTAAGGAGGGAAAATTTTGAACGAAAAAATCAAAATTCTTATAGCAGATGACAATTTAGAATTTGTTTCTACATTAATTACATATTTTAATACACAAGAAGATGTAGAAATAGTTGCAACAGCTAAAGATGGGCAAGAAGCCTATAATAAAATAATAATGGAAAGACCACAAGTGGTATTATTAGATGTTATTATGCCACATTTGGATGGATTGGGAGTTTTAGAAAAGCTAATATCTTCAAATGTTGAATTGCCTATTTGCATTATGTTATCAGCTGTTGGACAAGACGCAGTTACAACACAAGCTATAAATTTAGGAGCGCAATATTATATTCTAAAACCTTTTAAGATGGATGTTTTAATGAAAAGAATAAGAGAGTTAGTTAATGTTCCACAACCTAAGCAATTAAACAAACCACTAGTTATAAAAGATATAAAACCAAATTATATAAATATTAATAATCAAGCTACAAAAGAAGAAATTTTAGAAATAAAAGTTACAAACATCATTCATGAAATCGGAGTTCCAGCACATATAAAAGGATATCAATATTTAAGAGATGGAATAATGATGGTAGTAAATAATATTGAAGTGATTAATCAAATAACTAAACAACTTTATCCAGATTTAGCTAAGAAATATAAAACAACACCTTCAAGAGTTGAACGTGCAATTAGACATGCTATAGAAGTAGCATGGAATAGAGGTCAAATAGAAACTGTTGAAAGCATATTTGGATATACTGTAAATTCTAATAAAGGCAAGCCAACAAATTCAGAATTTATAGCAATGATAGCAGATAAGCTACGTTTAGACTTAAAAACAGCATAAGTGAATTTAAAATGAACTTGAAATGCTAGAGATTAGTATTTTGAGTTCATTATTTAATTTTATAAGAAGTTGTAACTTGTAAACTATAAGCTGTGAGTTGTAAGCTGTAATTTATGACTTATAAATTATAGGCTGTGAGTTGTAAGTCATGATTTACGAATTATAAATTATAATCTATAATTTGTAGAGTATTTTACTGCTATGATTATATATTGTTTTATGAATGACGCGTAAGCGACCAACCGAAGTGTAAGCGGAGGGCGATTGGAGCAATCTTCATTTTGATTATTTTAAAAAAAGAAGATTGCGACACCAAGTCATGAAATAAAACAATATATAAGCATAACAGTAAAATATTTACTAGAAGATAAAATAATTATTAGCTAATAAAAATATTTATTTGACAGTAAAAAAATTACAAATCATTAGTTAATAATTATAGTTTGCAATACTAAAACTTGCATGTTATAATCAATTTGAAATTAATGTAAGGAGGTTTTAAATATGGCAGTTCATAATGAAGCAAAGTTAGGAGAAATAGCAAAAACGGTTTTAATGCCAGGAGACCCAATGAGAGCAAAATATATTGCAGAAAATTTTTTAGAAGATTATAAGCTAGTAAATAGTGTAAGAGGAATGTATGCTTTTACAGGGAAATATAAAGGAAAAGAAATAACAGTAATGGCATCTGGAATGGGAATGCCAAGCATAGGAATTTATTCTTATGAATTATATAAATTTTACGGAGTAGAAAATATTATTAGAATAGGTTCTTGTGGAGGACATGTAGATTATTTAAAAGTTTTAGATATAGTTTTAGTAGATAATGCATATACAGAAGGAAATTTCGCAAAAAATATGACAGGAACTGAAAGCCATATGGTTCAATCATCTTCTTATTTAAATGAAAAAATAGAAGAAACAGCAAAAGAGTTAAATCAAAGATATGTAAAAGGAAATATGGCATGCACAGAATGTTTTGACCCATACTTAGATGACCCACAACAATTTTTAAACAGACTTCCAAAAGAATATAATTTAATGGGTTCAGAAATGGAAAGTTTTGCATTATTTTTCACAGCAAAACATTTAGGAAAAAATGCATCTTGCTTATTAACGGTTTCAGATTCTTTATGCACAAGTGAAGAACTAACTGCAGAGCAAAGACAAAATTCAATGAATGAAATGATAAAACTAGCATTAGAAACAACTTTAAAATTATAAAAGGAGAAAAGAATATATAAATATTCTAGAAAAAAATATGCAATCTTTAAAAGAATTATATAAAATAGGAAATGGACCATCAAGTTCACATACAATGGGACCAAAAAGAGCTGTTGAAATTTTTAAAAATAAATATCCAGAAGCAGATAAATTTAAAGTAATATTATATGGTTCTCTAGCATTAACTGGTAAAGGACATTTAACAGACTATATAATAGAAGAAACTTTAAAAGAATATGAAACAGAAATTATATTTGATACAGACTATAAATGTGAAGTTCATCCAAACACTTTCGATATTTTTGCAATTAAAAATAATGAAGAAATTGCAAAATGGAGAGTTTATTCAGTAGGTGGTGGAACTTTCCAAATAGAAAATAAAAAAGAACTTGAATTTGAGGATATATATAAGGAAAAAAGTTTTGGAGAAATAGAAAAATATTGCGAAGAAAACAATTGCGATTTATATGATTATGTTTGCAAAATTGAAGGAGATTCAATAAAAGATTATTTACAAGAAGTTTGGACTTCAATGCAAAAAACTATTCAAAAAGGTTTAAAATCAGAAGGAATTATGCATGGAAAATTGCATTTAGAAAAAAGAGCAAAAAAATTGTTTGAAGAACATATTGAAAATGAGGATGAAGTAACAAAGCAAAATAGATTAGTAAGTGCATATGCTTATGCAACAAGTGAAGAAAATGCAAGTGGCGGAATTATAGTTACGGCTCCAACTTGTGGTGCTTCTGGAGTATTACCAGCAGTGCTATATTATATGAAGGAAAAATATAATTTTGAAGATAGTAAAATCATAAAAGCATTAGCTGTGGCAGGAGTAATTGGAAATGTTGTTAAAACAAATGCTTCAATAAGCGGTGCTGAATGTGGTTGTCAAGCAGAAATAGGAACAGCATGTTCAATGGCATCAGCTGGAGCAACATATTTGCTTGGCGGAAGCATTAAAAAAATTGAAAATTCATCAGAGATTGCAATGGAACATCATTTAGGATTAACTTGTGATCCAATATATGGATATGTACAAATTCCATGTATTGAAAGAAATGCAATTGGAGCAATGAGAGCATTAGAATCTAGTAGTTTAGCAATGATGTTATCAGATAATAGGAAAGTATCTTTTGATGTTGTAGTAGAAACAATGTATGAAACTGGAAAAGATTTGCAGAGCCATTATAGAGAAACAAGCGAAGGAGGCTTAGCAAAAAAATATTGTAGAAATAAATATTATAATATAGATATGAAAGAATAATAATATATAAATTTAGATAAAAACCGTATAATCCTATCTAGAGTTGAATTATGAAAGAAATTGTGTTATAATAAACAAATAGGAACTCAAAAATTTTACTAAACTTTGTAAGAAAGGATAAATTTTTTATGAAAAATGTTTTAGCTGAACAAGTTATAACTAATTTTAGAAAAAGTTTAGGAATGGATAAAGAAGAGGCAAAAAAACAAGGAATTCAAGGTGAAGATAGGCATGCTTTTGTAAAAAGAACTGGAAAAAGTGTTACAATAGTACCAAGAATGCACGAAGAATATATGCCAGAAATTACTATAAGAGATGTAGATGTTTTTGAAAGAAATTTGAAAAAATATTTAGAGGCTATAAAATATACAGATATAAAATCAACTAAGATTGACGATAGACATAAAGAAAGATACTTCTTATTTAATATATGGAAAAATGCAACTGTTTCAGATTTTCAAAATCCGGAAAAATTTATTTTAAGATACACAAATTTTATTAAAGACCAAACTTTTTCAGAGTTTGATGATTTAACTCCAATTGGAAATTTTGCAGGAAGTATGGTTATGGCACAAAGATGTCAAGATGACTATGGATTTGAAACACCATATATTATGCATTTATCACTTACAGATGGAAAACATATATATAATCTTCCATGGATTAGATATGGAATTACACAAAATCGTTTTGGAGAAAAACTTGCATATATTTATGCAATTCAAAGAATGGAACCATCAAAAAATGAAGAATATAATTCTAAAATGCAAAAAGCAATAAATGGTGTAAATACAGGAGTTAAAGAGCGTAGAAATGTAACACCTAATTTTATAGCAGCTTTAGGAATATTTATGGGAATGCTTGAAGGAGAAGGAGTAAAAGCAATAAAAGCTCCAGACTTTTTAGTTGGAAGATATGGAAGGTTTAGTAATGCTACTACACAAGAAGAAGTAGACAAAATTCAAACAAACTTAACTGAAAACTTTTTAAGAAATTTTTTAAGATTAGACGACCAATTAGAAAACTTTAGAGTAGAGCCAATTGAAGTAAGTGAATTAAACAGCTTTTTATGTATGAGCTTAGATAGGTTTAAAGGTTGCAGAAATGGAACACTAGCACAATTATATGAAATAGGAAGAAGTGCTGTTGAAAAAAGAATAGGCGAAAAGTTAGATAGTACTACTGATAAAGAGTCGAGAAAAAGAAAAAGTTTTGAAGAATATGAAAAATAAATATAGAGCAAAGTAGATTATTTAGAAAATTAAGTTAAATTAGAAGTGATATTTTAATAAAATATCACTTTTAATATTTCATATTCTTTTATTATGAAAGCTATTATGGAATTTTTCTATAAAAAATAATTGAGGAATATTTTATAAATATTTTATAAATAATAGTAATTATTTAAAGAAACTTAAAAAATAACTTAAAATATTTTAAAAAAAGTGTTGACATTTAATTTTAAGAGTGTTAAAATAATGAATGTTCACAGGAAATGTGAGCCAAGAAAAAAGAGTACATTGAAAAGTAAACAATAAATATCCTTTAAGAGAAACCAAGCGGTAGTTTTAGACTACCAAAAATTTTAAAAATGAGCTTAAAAGCTCAAACTCAAATTAGATTTATATTTATAAAAAATATAGATACCATAAACAAGAGAGTTTGATCCTGGCTCAGGATAAACGCTGGCGGCGCACATAAGACATGCAA
>CANQYM010000002.1 GCA_947628085.1 uncultured Clostridia bacterium | reverse complement strand
ATAATAAAAGCCCTCCCTTATGATAATTTTTATTTTATCACGGAAGGACTTTTTACACAAGATTTTCTATACTCTCAATTTTAATTACATAGATGTCTTTTATTAAGCAAAAAAAAAATATCCCTGGGATATACACCAGGGAATATTTTTTAGCTATCAGGCATTGCTTCAGTAAATGCTTTTGAAAGATTCTTGATAATTCCAAGAATTCCAGATGCTGCGAATAATACAATTGCACCTACTACGTAAACAACAGCATGTTTTTTGATTTCTGCTTTGTCTCCAGGAGCAGCAGATATGTATTTGATTGCTAAAACTATTAACATAATAATAGCAACACCAACACCTATAACTTGTACTACTGTAATGATAGTTCCTATTATAGTATTAGCAGCACTAGAAGCACCCGTACTATCTTTTGCATTATCATACATTTTTCTTGGAGAAACGTTATTAGCGGTAAAGCTTTGCTCTCCAGCTATAACAATTGTGAAAACAGATGCTATAACCAATATTGCTATTAAAAGTATAGATAGCATTTTTAATGTGCTTTTTTTCATAATAAAATCCTCCTTTTCCTATACTAATATATATTATATACCATTTTTTTACTTTTTTCAACAAAAATTAGTATATATCAATTAAAATAATATTAACATATAAAAATTATAATGTAAATATTTTTTTTGTATTGACCAAATATTTTTTTAATATATAATAATATTAATTGAAATTTACTTTAGTGGAAGGAGAATGATACTAAAAAAGTATTGTGTTAGTATGGAAAAGAAAATAAATAAATTTCAAAATATTACTATTGCTATATTAATATTTTCAATTTTTATGTATTTTGTTTTTTTAGATCCAGTATATATATCCGATGAATTATGGAATTTCCAAAATATATGTAAAATGTGTAATGGGTTAACAATATATAAGGATGCAAATGTTATTATAACACCTATATTTTTTTATATTGGATTTATTTTACTTAAATTGTTTGGAACCCAAATAATAGTTTTTAGATTTTATAATATCATAATATGCAGCACAATTTATTGTTTAATATACAAAATTCTAAAAGATTTAAAAATCTCTAAAAATATGATTATAGTATTTTTAACTCTTATTTTTGAACTAACATTTCAAATTATTGGATCCGGAGCAAATTATAACAGATTTGTGTGTATATTTACATTAATAGGAATGGATTTATATATAACTAGAAAAAGCAATAATGTTTTACAAGGTATAATGATTTTTTTAACATTTTTTACTAAACAAAATATTGGAGTTTTATATGTTGCTGCTATAATTTTATATGAACTATATTTAAATAAACTTTCTAAAAAATTTATAATAGACCAATTAAAAAAATTTTTTGTTTTTGCAATATCATCATTAACAATAATATTACCAATGCTATTTAAAGGAAATTTAATCGGCTTTATGAATTATGCATTTGGTGGAATATTAGATTTTGGAAAAAATAATACATTCATTTTACAATTTGAGTATTATCCTCTTATACCAATTACTGCAGTAGGAATCTATATACTTGTATTAATTAAGAAAAAGAGTATTTTAGATAAATGCTTTAATAAAGAACAGTTTAATACATTAACATTATTATTTATATTCTCTACAATAATGACCTTTAGTATAATACCAATAATGAATGCTGCTCATTTTATAATGGCAATGCCATTTAATTTGTTTGTTATTTTTTACTTTTTTGATGTAACTTTATTTGAAGAATTATTTGGTGATAAAAGATATATTTCAAAAGTAAAATGGATTTCTATAATAATTTTATTTGTACTTTTAATTAGGGTAATTTTTAACATTATTACTTTACTAAATGAAGTTACATTTATAAAAGACAAAAATAGTCATTTTAGAAATGTATTTGTATCAACTGTTATATTAGAAAGGACAACAGAATTTCAAAATTATATATTGGAACAAAACAAAAAGGGAAAAGAAGTTATTATTTTAAGTGGAGAAGCGATATATACAATGGTTGAACTTAATCAGAATCATGGAGAATATGACCTAATGTTTAATGGAAATTTGGGATACAGAGGTGTTGAAAGAGTAAAACGTGATATTATTGACAAAAAAAATACAGAATTTTTAATTTATACTAATGAGGAAGACATATTTTGGCAAGAATCAAAAGAAATAAGGAACTTTATAAAAGAGAACTTAACTAAAAAAGGAGAAATTTTAAATTATACAATATATATTAATGAATAAGAATTTTATAAGTAAAATTTATTTACATATAAAAGATTAGACTTTATATAAATAATGACTAAAAAATTATTAAATGTAATTCTGCATAATGTATGAAAAAAGACTCACAATAAAATGTGAGTCTTTTAAAATAGTATATTAAAGGATTTTATTATTTTAATTTTTTCCATTCTTCTTCTTTAAAGCCTAATAAAACCATATCTTTTTTTATTAAAATAGGACGTTTTATAAGCATACCATTACTTGCAAGTAGTTTTATTTTTTCATTATCTGAAGAATTTTTTAATTCTTCTTTTAAATTCATACTTCTATACAATAAACCACTTGTATTGAAAAACTTACTAACTGGTAAACCACTTTTTTCTATAATCTTTTTAAGTTCATCATAACTTGGAGTATCTGTAACAATGTGTCTATCGTTATATTTAATTTTGTTCTCATCTAAAAATTTTCTAGCTTTTTGGCAAGTAGAACATTTTGGATAATTTATAAAAGTATAATTCATTTTTTTACTTCCTTTTTTTTACAAATTTTAAATACTTCTCTATTATAACACAACTTTATGTAAATTTCCAGTGTTTTTGGAAAAAAATATGAAAATATTGATTTTTATAGAAAGTAAAATTATAATTAATAGGGTGATTTTATGAGAAAAAATGAAGCAAAAGGAAATAAAATAATTATAATTTTTAGAATGATTTCAGCTATAATCATTATTGTTTGTTTATTGCTTTTATATAAATGGCATGTAAATAATACTGAAAATGCTAACATTGCAGATTCTTTAGAAAATTTTGCAAATTTAGAAGATGTGGATGAAAATAAAGAAAATGGCGAAAATGCTGACAATGGAAATACAGAAGTAAAATTGAATGTAAATTTTGAAGAATTAAAATCTAGAAATCAAGATACAGTAGCATGGGTTAAAGTAAACAATACAAATATAGATTTTCCAGTGGTTAAAGCAGGAGATAATAATTATTATCTAAAAAGAAATTTTGACAAAGAATACAATGGTGCAGGCTGGATTTTTGCAGATTTTAGAAATATTTTTCCAGATTTAACGAGAAATACAATAGTTTATGGGCATAACAGAAGAAACGGAACTATGTTTGGAAACTTACTATATTTGTTGGATGAAAACTGGGATTTTGAAAATGAGAATTCTTATTTCTATTTTGCAACTGAAAAAGCTTCATATAAAGCGGAAATATTTTCAGTATATATGAAAAATGCAAATGAACTTAATTTACTTGCACACGAATTTGCAAATGATGCAGAATTTTTAACTTATGTTCAGAGTTTGAAGGAACAAAGCATACGTGATTTTAATATAGAAATTACAAAAGATGATAAAATAATTACACTATGCACTTGTGACAACACAAACAAAAATAGAATTGTAGTTCATGGGAAATTGGTGGAGCAGTAAAGGTATAGCGAAATTTTAAAGAAATTTGGCAAATACTTGATAAAAAATTCAAAGAGAGAAAAAATTATAAGATTTTGTAGAAAAGTTTTAACTTAAAAAACTTGACAATATAGGAAATAAGTAGTATACTATTAACGTTATATATCGCGGGGTGGAGCAGTTGGCAGCTCGTCGGGCTCATAACCCGAAGGTCGTAAGTTCGAGTCTTACCCCCGCAACCAAAGAATTAACTAGAGTCGCAAGAGATTGTGGACTCTAATTTTTTTGACCTTGACGTAATTTTGATGTAAATGGGGACAGCCTGAGGACACAAGCTTTTATAAAGCTCATAAAATAGCATAAATCCTCATTTATAATCTTAAAAAAAGCAATTTTTGAATTTATTGAAATCAAGAGTTTTTGCTGATAAGTATATTAGTTTTTATCTACTAATAAATTTTGCAAGACTATACCAGCACTTCTATTGTGTGAAGCAAGTGGATGGACATAAAAATTAAATGTTGTACTAATCTGAGCATGTCCTAATCTTGCAGCTACAACTGCTACATCAACATTTTGTGAAATAAGTAGAGTAGCATTTGTATGTCTAATACCATGAAAATTCAAATAAGGTAGTCCTATCTTCTGAACAAATTTAACAAACCATTTACTTACAGTATCAGGATGCATAGGTTTACCATCATCTTGAACAAATAACCTATTAGATTCTTTCCAGAATTCGCCACAAAGCTCTTTTTGACTATCATACCATAATTTATATTCATCAAGCATTTCAATGACAGAATCAGGTATAGAAATGTGTCTATAAGAACTAGGTGTTTTAGGTGTCTTGGTATAAATTCCTGTACTTGCTAAATACTGACTAGACTTATTTACGATTATTTCTTTATTTTTGAAATCTACATTTTCCCAGTCAAGTCCCATTAATTCACCTAATCTGACCCCAGTAAATACTGTAAGAATAATAGCAACCTTATACTTCATTTCATTTTCTTCAAGCTCATTTAATCCTTTTAGAAGAACTTTGCATTGTTCATCATCATAGAATCTACGCTGAGCTTTTGGTGCTCTTGGTGGTTGAACTCTTTCAGCAGGATTATAAGGTATAAGTTGCCAATATACAGCTTTGTGTAGCATTGCACTTATTAATCTATGATGTTCTAGAATAGTCTTCTTTGATAATGGTTTTAAAGTACGTTCACCGTTATTTTTAGCAAGTCTTTTTATTTGTGTATCTTGTTCTAGCATATCATATAGTTTCATAAGATCTGTAGGTTTAATCTTTTCTAAAGTAAAAGAACCTAAGTATGGAAGAATTCTGCTTTCTAACATTCCAACATATCTATTATAAGTAGATGGTGCTAAATCTTTTGTACCATAGTTTACTTGCCAAATATGATAGAATTCTTCAAAAGTTACTGGCTTTCCTTCAGGTACTAATCCACGATTAGCTTCTGTAACAAACTCTGCAAGTGCAATTTCAGCATCTTTACGAGTTCCATGGATAGTTTTTGTTCTTTTAGCTCTAGACCCATCAAGATTTTTACCAGTAGATACTACTAACCTATAAGTATTTTCACCTCTTTTTTCAATACTCCCAGCCATTGCCTTTTTCACCTCCTTTCAGGCATAACTATGGGTGAGAGTTTCATATTTAATTGTAATAATTATATATCAAAATATTTATGATTGCTAGTGGATTTTGTTTATTTTTCAAGTGTTACAAAGATTACAATAAAATTCATAAAATAACTTATATAGAACAATAAGAAACTAGATAAAATGTAATAAAAAAGTTAAGAAAATAAAAAATTATCAAAAACAAACAAAATTTCTGTGAATAACTTGACAAAATAAAAAAGAAAATATATAATCTAGATGGCTAAATCAAAGAAAATATATTTCCTTTTCTAATTACAAAATATTCTTTTGTATTTTTATTCAATTTGAAATATAACATTAGAATCCAATGTTGTAAATAGCTTTAGGAAAAATGTAATATAAAATTAATATTACTAAAATATTTTTGTAACATTTAGACTATTTACCAAAGATTGGAGGAAATATACAATGGCAAAAGCAAAATTGATAGTTACTAAAGAGACAGAAACTGGCAGAAATGTTGAATTTCAAGATACAAGAAATAATAGAATAATGTCTGACAAAGAATTAATTAGTAGACTAAAAACAGGTAATTCATCTTATAATGAAGATTACTGCATTAAGCATGATAAAAATCGCAAAGAATATGTGTCTTCAAAACCAGATGGAAACGAAAAAAATAATTTGGGATAATAAGAAAGGAAAAGCTTCATAATTCAAATGAGGTTTTTCCTTTGTTTTTTGAAAGGAGAAACTAATGAGAGGTAAAGAATTAACAGAACCACAAAAATTAATTTTAATGGGACTTTGCGGAGGAAAATGTGAATTTAGAGGATGTAATGACTCTGTGATAGAGGATATGCTAACAGGAGATAGAAGTAATTTTTCAAATTATGCTCATATAATAGCTTCTAGTGAAAAAGGACCAAGAGGGGATAAAGAGATATCAAAAATATTAAGTAATGATGAAAGCAATGTAATGGTTTTATGTAGAAAGCATCATAAAGAAGTAGATGATAACCCTGAAAAGTATACAATCGATATTTTAAAGAAAATGAAAAGTGAGCATGAAAATTATATAAAGGATTTAATGAAAATAAAAAAAGAAAGTGCTGTTATTGGAATAAAATATACCTTTAACATTTCTGATAGAGTTCCTAAAATAAATGATGATGATGTTAGAAAGTGCGCATTTAGACAAAATTATTATTGTAATGGAAATATAATTAATTTATCAGATAGCAAAGCTGATGAAAGAGATAATGAAGATTTGTATAAGTTTGAAATGGAAAATATAGAACGTAATTTTCTTCAGGTAGTAAAACCACAATTAAAAAAAGAAACAGTGCAAAAAATTTTTTTGTGTGCAATTGCTCCCCAACCTTTATTGATATATTTGGGAACATTATTTTCCGATATATCAGATGTTAGTGTTCAACAATTACAAAGAGAGCCTAAACAAGAGTGGTATTTAAGCAATAAAAAAGATAAAAAATTTGATGTAAATATTATTATTCCCGAAAAAAAATATTCTAAAGTAGCATTAAACATTTCGATAACTGCAGATATATCTGAAGATAGAATACGTGCTATTGTAGGAGAGGAGTGTGATATTATTAAATTAGAAAGCAATATACATAGTAATGATATTATTAAATGTAAAAATCAGTTAGAAATGTATAAAAGTAAGATTAGAAAAATATATGAATATATTAAAGACAAATACGGAAGAAATTGTGAAATAAGTGTATTTCCAGCTATGCCGATATCCATTGCAATAGAGACAGGTAGGTGCTGGATGAAGAAAACACATCCAAATTTAATAATATATGATGAAAAGAAAGGATTTAAAAAAGCTTTGGAAATAAAATATGAAGGAGAAGAAGAATAATGGAAAATAAACAAAATATAGATGCTATGTATAGAAAAATAGCAGCAGAGATAGAAATAAGTGAAACACAAGCTGAAAAAGCAAAGGAAAGTTACGAAGCTGTAGGAAATTATTTAAATAATAATATTAAACAATATGATGTAAGAATATTTCCTCAAGGTTCATTCATGCTAGGGACAGTAATAAAACCAATTTCTGATAAAGATGAATATGATATTGATCTTGTAGCTACAATAGATAATAAATTTACGAGTGCTAAAGAACTAAAAAACATTGTAGGAGATGTACTAAAAACAAGTGATAGATACTCTGAAAAACTTGAAGAAGGGAAAAGATGTTGGACAATTCAATATTCAGAAAGTGCCAATTATCATATGGATATTTTACCAACAATGAAGAGCGATACTTATTTTCAAAATAAGAAACTTATAATGACACATAAAGAAGATGAAAATTCTGATTATGAATTTAGACAAACAAATCCTGAGGCATATTATGATTGGTTTGTGAAAAGGATGGAAGAAGAAAAGAAGAAATTAACACAAGAATATGCAATAAGAAATAAAATAGAAATAGTTGAAGTTCCAGAATATAAAATTAAGACAACTTTACAAATTGCAATAGAGATATTAAAGAGATATAGAGATATAAAATTTAAAGATACACCAGATATAAAACCAATTTCTATTATACTAACAACACTAATGGCTAAGATTTATACAGGAAAAGAGAATGTATATGAATTAATCGAAAAATTTTCTAGAGAGTATGTTTTATATTTAGAAAAAGAGGAAGATGGAAATGTTCTAATACAAAATCCTGTTAATGAAAATGAAAATTTTGCTGATAAATGGCCAAGTAATCCTGAAAGGAAAGAAGCATTTTTTAAATTTATGGATGAATTGAGACATGATTTAGTAACAAATAAAGTGTTGCTAGAAGGAAATCTAAGAGAACAGGCTGATGCATATAAAAAGCTATTTGGCGAAAATATGGTAAATAAGGTATATGAAAGTATTGCAAAAAGTACAAGAGAAGAGAGAGAAAAATCAAATATTTACCTTAAAGAAAATGGAAATTTAACAACAGAAAAAACAGATATAACAGTAAGGAAACACAATTTCTATGGCAAATAAAAAATTTCCAAAAAATAAACCAATAACAATTCCTATTCAGAAGTATAATATAAGAAAAGAATTTAAAAATATTATAGTTAGAGAAAGTCATGGAATAGGATTAAAAATGGTGTTAAAAATACAGCCAACGGAATTTTCTAAAAAGTACGAAGTATTATTGCAATATGATTCTGTTGAAAAAAGGCCACAAGTGTATATAGATATAAAACAATTAGAAGTAGAGGATAAAGAAAATATTCCACATAAATACGGCATAAAAAGAATAAATGGAAAAGAATATGTTAATTTATGTTTATATTATCCAAGTGAATGGAATTCTACTATGAATATAAGTGATACGATTATTCCTTGGATAAGTGAATGGTTATATTATTTTGAATTTTGGTGTATAACAGGAGAATGGCATGGAGGAGGAAAACATCCTACAAAAAAAGATATTAAAGAAAACGACAAGAATTAAATCTTGCCGTTTTTGATTATGTGTTTTCAGTTTCTTCAATATCGTTTAAATCTGAAAAAGAGTCTACTTTTTTTCCATGTATGATGTCATGACACTCAGTACAATATATTTCAATATTATCTATAATAGATTCTCCACCATCAGTATGTCTTTCTATATGGTGATATTCAGCTTCATTATATGCATTGAAATTTTTTCCACATCTTGCACAATATGGATGTTTATTATATATAAACAGCTTTTCTTCTTCTGATATTTGTCTTTTGGAATCAAGTTCTTTAATGTCATAGTGTTGGATAAATTCACTTATTAGATATTCTTTTCTTAATTTAAGTAATCTCTCTGACCAACCACCTCTAACATTGTCGTAATATCTACTATATATAGGATTTGAATTTCTAAAATCTTCATTGTATACTTTTGCATAAAAATCAAGAATGAATTTTTTGATGTTTTCATTTTGATCTGTCATTGCGTACATATTTTTTAATTCACTAATCATACAATATATAGCTATTATCCATGCATCTTTTGATAAATAGGGATGTTTACCTTCTGAAAAACATTTATCTAAATAATTTAAATTTTCTATAACTAATTTAGGAACTTTATCGTTTAGAGTTAAATCTTTTTTCTCTTCAAAGAAATTATATAATGCATCAGAGGAACAATCTTTACAATTATATGCTTCAAAAAATAACATTCTAGCAACTAGAGGATAAGAATTATATCTACTCTGATTAATATTTAATACATTCTTTATAAAATGGTGTTCAGATATTTTACGCATTGTATTAACAATTGTACCAGGAAGTGCATTTAATCTTTCTCCTAAATTTAAAGGCTTTCCTCTTTGTAATCTTGAAAAAATCATTCTTACTTGTTCGTCCGTATAGTTTTCCATTATTCTTACAGGAAGATTATAATTTAGAAAAAAATCCTGCAAATTTTCTGGTATGTGATTTTCTCCGTTAAAAGTTTTACCATTAAGTTCAGCACCAGAAAATTTTTCATTTAATTTAATTTTATTATTATAAAATTCTCTAATACAATTAAGTCTTTGCTGTCCATCAACAATATAGAAAACATCTTCACCATCTTCTTCTATTTTATTTAGAATAATCAAAGGAATAGGTGTGTTTTTTAAAATCGAATCAATAAAACATTGATTATCTTGTACAGACCAAGCTCCATTAGGTCTTTGATATGTATAATCAACTTTATATTTATTTTTCTTATTAATAAAATCTTGTATTTTCATAATTAATTTCCTTTCTATTTATTTTTTTGCTCTGCTCTTATAAACATTTGCTTTATTCTTGCATTGAGGAGTATCATATTCAGCTTTAGGATTAGCAGCAAGAAAAGCCTTGTTACAGAATTTACATATTTTTAATAAATTAATATCTTTAGCTACTGTTTTAGCAAAGTAATAATCAATATATTGCTTTAGACAAGTGATTTGAAATTCAACAACTAAAGTATCTTTTCTAGATAAACTCATTTTAATATTGTTAATTTCAAATTGTTTTAATAACTCATTTATATTGTAATTATCTTCATTAGAAATACTATTTAATAAACTATATAAGTATTTAGCATATTGAATAAACATATCTAATGGTTCACAATATAAATTAGATCCTGTTAATAATTTATTTACATCAGATAAAATGTATTTTTTCATTGCAGGAGTTTCAGTTAATTTAGTTACTTCATTAATTAATTCTTTAATTTGATTATCATCACAAGTAGGGAAGAATAATTTAAAATATTTCTTTCTATCTATTATGGTTGTTAAATCAGATTTTCCAATATAGTTATAATCTTTTAAAACTATTTTATCATCTAAGAAAAAGTATTTATTTAAAGACAAATCGTTTATTAGTCCTAATGTAGAATATTTATTTACAAAGTCTAAAACACTTTTTTCTATATCAGTTTCATTATAAAAAGCTAATTTGCCAATATTTAATAAATCTATTAAAATAGATTCTTCAAACTCTTTTTCTATATCAACTAATGGAGCACCACTAGAGTGTTCTTTATTTATACTATCTGGAACTATATATATCTTTTTGCCTATTTCTTTAATATCATATTTAGTAAATTTGAAAATATTCTTTCCTTCAAATGCATTAAAATTCAGGTTCATACGAATCTCTCCTAAAAATTTATAAAAAAATTACAGTAAGCCCTTGATAAACATAATCGATTACTGATATACTTTTACCAGAGTAAGCGATTATCATGCAAAACCAATTACAGAAGTAAGACCAGTCAGGACTAGACTTTTCAGTAAAATACAGCACAAAACAAGTAATTGATTACTTACAATAATAGATTACCACACAAAAGATAAGTTGTCAACAAAGAAGATAAAAGTTCAAAAGAAAGGAGGAATGTATATGGAATTTCAGGAAGTCAAAAGAATAACTCTAACAATGAGAAAAGCAGCAGACTATTTAGGAATATCATATTGGTTAATAAACCAACTGGTTAAGAAAAAACAAATACCATATTCAAAAGTAGGTGGCAAGTTCTTATTTAGAGTAAAAGCACTGGATGAATATCTATGTGAGAAAGAACGAGCTTCAGTAAGATAGCAAAGGAGGAAGAAAAATGGTTGAAGTTCATTGGTTTAAAATACAGGCAGATATATTTGACAATGAAAAAATAAAAAAATTACTTAATAGTAGGGATGGGGACACCTATTGTAGAGTATGGTTTCAGCTATTAGCATTAGCTGCAAAATGTAATGCACATGGAGCAGTTCTACTTGGTGAGAATATTCCAATAACAATAGATGCTCTTGCAAGAATTATGAACAAGACAGTAAACAAACTTACAACAATCATGCAACAACTAGTGAATCTTCACATGATATTCGTAGAGGATGGAACAATCTATATTAAAAATTGGGATGTTTACCAAAATCTTGATAAGCTCGAAAAAATCAAGGAAGACAACAGGAAAAGACAGCAAAGATTTAGAAATAAACAAATGATAAATAACGTTACAGTAACATTAGATAACGCAGAAAATAAGAATAGAGAAGAAAAGATTAGAATAGAAAATGATAGTGGATTTAAAGACTAAAAAAGCAATTTTTAATTATGAAAGGAGAAATTTTTATGATAAGTACAAGAACAATAAAAGGAGAAAAATGTAAATTTTGTGGAAAGGAATTAGAACAAAAGACAATGAGTTTTATAGTAGGAGATAGAGAGTTTGTTTTATCAGGAGAGCCTGTAAGATGTGACTGTATGAAAGCAAAGATATATTGGAAAAAGGTTGATGATAGAAGAGCTGCAATAGAATACAAAAGGGAGTATAACAGAAAGTTGATGTTAAGAAAGAGATATTACTTAAATAGTAAAATGAACAAAAGATTAATGGAATATAATTTTGATAATTATATGACTAATAATGACAATAGAATGGCTTATGAAAAGTCAAAAAGGTATGCAGAAAATTTTGTAAAAGGTGAGAACAAAGGAAGTTTATTTATAACTGGAAGAGTTGGAACAGGTAAAACACATTTAACAGCAAGTATTGCAAATTACTTAATAGAAAATGAAATATCAGTTATATTTGGAACACTAATAACTTTACTAAATGATATAAAGGATACTTACAAAAATGATGGCAATTGTGAGAGTGATGTCATTGAAAAATATTCAAAAATACCAATGTTAATAATTGATGATTTGGGTAAAGAAAAACCTAGTGAATGGACATTAGAAAAGCTATTTACAATAGTAAATAATAGATACGAAAACAATTTACCAATAATAATTACAACAAATTATAACAAGGAAAAGTTAAGAAAAAGACTTTTATGTAATAACAATGAAGAAATTGTTGACTCAATAATATCAAGACTTTATGAAATGTGTAGAGGAATAATCATCTTTGGAAAAGACAAAAGAAAAGAGTTAGTATAAGCTGCAAAACTAAATACTAACCCTAATATGTATAACTATATTTTAATATAAAAATTTAAAAAAGTAAATAAAAAGGAGGAAAGTTATGGATATAACTTATAAAAAAGTAGGAGATTATTATTATCCTGAATTGGAATTAACAAAAAAATATAAGGATTTTAGATTAGATAAATATGGAAAGTTAAGACTTAATTATTTAAAGGAAAATAAGCATATACAATATGAAATTATGAAGTGTGAAGATACTTTAATAGATCATTTAAAAGAGGTACAAGAGTTTAGCTAATAAAAGATACAATCAGCTTATGGAAGAGTTCAAAAAGAGAGAAAACATTACTGAAGAATTAAAACAAAAAGACCAAATGAAGTGGGTAGGACTAATGAATAATATAAGCAATTGTGTAGATGAAATTGTACTAAAAGAATGCATTTATAATGATTAAACTTAAGGAAAAATGTCTGAATTTTAGAAACAAATTTAGGCATTTCCTTCCATATTTTTGTTATAAGTTATGTATCAGCAAGCAATGAATTTCTGTAGCTCGAAATTCAAAATGGGGAAATTCCCCAAGCCCCTTTTTATTTTTAGAAAGGAGAAAATTATGGCTACAACAAAAATATGGAAAGTAGAAAATAGATTAGATCATGTGATGGATTATACAACTAATGAGGAAAAAACAAAAAATGATTATTTAGAAAATGGAGTAGATGATTACGATAGAATAAGACAAGTAATGATGTATGCAACTAATGCAGATAAAACAGAAAAACAATTTTATACAACAGGTATAAATTGTGATGTGGATTCGGCAGTAGAAGAAATGAGAAATACAAAAGATTTCTGGCACAAAACAGATAGCATATTAGCATTTCATGCAGAGCAATCTTTTAAGGAAAATGAAGTAACACCAGAAATTGCTCATGAAATTGGAGTAAGACTTGCAGAAGAAATGTGGGGAGATAGATTTCAAGTAGTGGTATCTACTCACTTAAATACTAAACATCTTCATAATCATTTTGTAATTAATTCAGTTTCATTTAAAGATGGATATAAGTATTATAGTAATTTTGAAAATACAGCATTATTAAGAAAAACATCAGATGAACTTTGTGAGGAATATGGCTTAAGTGTGTTAGAAGAAAAGAAATGTAAATCTGGAATTAACTTTGAGAACTTTTATAAAAAACATATACAAGAAAGTGACTATCATAAAGAAGTTAAAGAGGATTTAGATTATGCAATTAAAAATTCTTATACTACAAAAGATTTTCACAGAATATTAGAATTAATGGGATATCATTATTACTATAGAGCTGGAAAATTATCAGTAAGAAGAGAACCATATAAAAGAAATATAAGAGTTGAAAGAGCATTTGGAGAAGAATATTCTGTTGATAATATCACAAAAAGAATTCTTCAAAATGATTATGTATGAAGAGCAGGTATAGTTCCTTATAGAGTTACAAAAGTAAAGTTTTATTTATCTAAAAGTAGCATAAAGAAAAAATATAAGCCTAAAGGAATAATCGCACTACATTACTATTATAAGTTTTTATTAGACTTTCATAAAAAGAATAATATTGAATACAAGCTAACACCAGAAATGCAAAAAGAAGTAAAGAAAATGGAATTCTATTCAAAACAGATTAGATTTATGTGTAAATATAAATTAGAAACAACAGATGCAGTAAATGAACTAAAAACTAAGAAACTTAGAGAAAAACAAATAATACTTAATAAAAGAAACAAGTTATACTATCACAGAAACAAATGCAATAAAGAGGAAGATAAGGATGCTATTACTAAAGATATTATTCTTGTTACAGATATGCTTAAGAAAGTAAAGAAGGAAATAAAGCTTTGTGATGTAATTTATAATAATGTTCCTGAAATGAAACAACAAATAAAAAAAGTTGAAGAGAAGGAACAGGAAAAAGATCAAAAACACAAGAAAAAAATAAGAAATTATGAATTGTAGGACAGACACAGAAATGTGTCTGTTTTTTATGAAATTCAAATAAAACTATTGAAAAAAACACAAATTAATGATATTGTATAAACAAATAAGCGGATATGTTGATAAGGAGAAAAAAATGGCTGAAAGCTTAGGAGAGTATTTAATTTATTTAAGAAAAAAAATGAATATAGAAGTTTCAAGACAAATGGCTGAAAAATTAAATATAACGCCTCAATATATGCATGACATTGAAAATAATAACAGAATTCCTTCAGAAAAAATCTTAAAAAAGATAGAAAAAATATTGTACTTAAATGAAAGTGATAAAGAAAAACTTTATGATTTAGCTGCTGCATCATATAAGACCAATAAGGTGCCAGCTGATATTGCAAACTATATAATTAATAGCTCTGACGCAAAGTCAAAAATAAGAAAAATGATGAAAGAAGAAGGGAGAAATAATAATGGAGGCAACTAATTTATCAGAAAAAAATAGAAAAAAAATGCTTACATTTTTGGAGCAATTAAAAGAAAAAAATAATGATGATATTTCAATAAGAGCAATCAATGAGATTGTTAATCAGATTAATAGTACTAGATATGGATTGGTTTGGGAACAACATGAAGAAAGAGTAGATGTAGAGTTAAAAAATAAGATACCAGTGTTTACTGAACTTGAAGACTATAAAATAAAAAGTGATAAAACTAATAAATATAATTTTCTATTGGAAGGAGATAATTTACATAGTTTATATTTACTTGAGAAAACACATTTTGAAAAAATTGATTTAATTTATATAGATCCGCCATATAATACAGGAAATAAAGACAATGAAGATTTTAAATACAATGATGTTTATGTAGAAAAAGAGGATAGATATAGACATAGTAAATGGTTATCTTTTATGAAAAAACGTTTATATATAGCATATAAGTTATTAAAAAAAGAAGGGTTAATTTTAATTAGTATCGATGATCATGAACAAGCACAACTAAAATTGTTATGTGATGAGATATTTGGTGATGATAATTGTATTGCTATTTTACCTACTATTATGAATTTAAAAGGAAATCAAGATCAATTTGGTTTCGCAGGTACCCACGAGTATACTTTAGTATATGCAAAAAATAAAGAAAAATGCAAAATTAATACTTTTGATATTGATGAAGATGAAATGATGGAAAAATGGAGTGTAGATAGCATAGGCTATTATAAAAAAGGAGCAACATTAAGGGCAACTGGTGCAGAGTCAAAGAGAGAGAATAGACCATATATGTTTTATCCAATTTTAATAAAAGATGAAATAGCTTCTACTATTACTCAGGAAGAATTTAAAAAATTATATAATAAAGATACAAATAAGTTTGATGATGATTATTTAAATTCATTAATTGATAGATATAAAAGAGACGGTTTTTCAATTGTTTTGCCATTAGATGGAAATAATTATGGTAGATGGAGATGGGGATATAATAGAGAAAATAATGAAAGACTATCGTATGATATCATAATTACTAAAACAAATAAAGGATATTCTTTAAACAAGAAGCAGAGACCAGAAATAGGAGAACTTCCTACAAAAAAGCCAAAGACACTTTTTTATAAGCCTGAATATAGTAGTGGAAATGGAACAAATCAATTAGTAGAAATTTTAGGAGAAAAAAAATTCAATAATCCAAAACCTAAAGAATTAATAAAAGATTTTATTAAAATTTGTGCTCCTAATAACAATAGTATAATTTTAGATTTTTTTGCTGGATCAGGAACAACTGGACAAGCTGTACTGGAATTAAATGATGAAGACAAAGGCGATAGAAATTTTATTCTTTGTACAGATAATTATATTAATTCTGATACAGAGATTCAATATTTTATTCAAAAAAAATTAATAAAAGAAGAACCAAAAAAGAATACAAATGCACATAGAGAATGGGAAAAAGAATATATAGAATTTAAAAAAAGTGAGCAGTTTAAAAAAATACGAAATACAGAAGAATATATTAATTTAGGAATATGTAGAGGAGTATGTTATCCAAGGTTAAAAACTATTATTACTGGAATAAAAAATGATAATAGTAAATATAATGAAAAAATTGAATCTAATCTAAAATATTACACTACTGACTGGGTAAATAGAAAACCAATTGATTATTTTTTACAACCTGAACTATGTAAGCACATAAAAGAAATGATTGAAATAGAAAATAATATTGAAGTAGATAATTATGAATATATATTAATATTAAATAAAGAGGACTTAAACAAATATATAATTAATAATAAAACAGAATCAAAAATAAAAAAAATATGGATTAATGAAGCAGTAATTTTAAGCAACGAAGAAATGAAAAAATTAAATAATTATGAATTTAAATACATTCCAAGAAATTATTTTAGTACTGAGTTAAGGGAGGTTGGTGAATAATATGTTTAACGGAAAATTAAAGGGATTTCAAACAAAGCATGAAGAAAATTTAATAGACAAAGTTGAAGAGGGATATAAAGATATTGTTTTTCAAGCTCCAACAGGTAGTGGAAAAACAGTAATGTTGTGTAAATTTATTGATGATTATTTACAAAGATTTCCAAAAACCGTATTCCTATGGTTGTGTCCAGGTGCTGGCGGATTGGAAACACAATCACAAGAAAGTTTTGAAAAATTTGTTTCGGCTGTAAACTATGGTGATGTATACGATTACTTAAAAGAACCAGATCCGTCAAAGAGTGTATATTTTATTAATTGGGAAAAATTAAATAGAAGCAGTAATATAGTTTTAAGAGAAAATGAGAAGAATGATTTATATAGCCAATTTAGATATTGTCATAATTATAATATAGATATATTTTTTATAATTGATGAAGAACACAAAAATCAAGAAGCAGCAAAAGAAATAGTTATGGTAGCTAACCCAGTTCATATTATAAGAGTATCAGCAACTCCAAATACAATTGGAGATGCAAAGGAAGAAATAAAAGATGAAGAAGTAATAGATGCAGGGTTAATATGTGAAGAAATAAGTATTAATGAAGGATTATCAGAAGATTTAGAAAATGGAGAAGTGTCAGAAGATAATGATTTATACTTAATTGAAAAAGCAGATGAAAAAAGAAAAGAAATAGAATTAGAATATCAAAAAAGAGGATTAAATATTAGACCATTGGTACTTATACAATTTCCAAATGGATATCCTGAATATATTGCTAGAGTAAAAGAAAAATTAAACAAAATGGGGTATACAGAGAATTCTGGCTTAGTATCTGAATGGTTTTCAGGAGAACATCCAGAAAATGTAGAAGAAATAAAAAAACTAAATGGTGCATATGCATTTTTATTATTTAAGCAGGCTATAGCAACAGGATGGGATTGTCCAAGAGCAAAAATACTAGTAAAATTAAGAGAAGGCGGTACTCAGGACTTCAACATTCAAACTATAGGAAGAATTAGAAGAATGCCAGAAAGAAAGCATTATGATAATGAACTAATTGATAATTGTTATATATATACATTTGATAGCAAATTCAAAAAAGGATTAACACAAAGCATTGAGACTTCATTTTATGAGTATCTTTATAAAAGGAAAAAAGACAAGTATATTAGTGGAACAGGAATAAAAAAAGAAATATTAGATGGATTTGATAAATTCGCAATAAATCAAGAAAAAGTGGTCGAAGTTATTAGAGAGAGAATGATAAAAGAATGTGATTATAATAAAGATTATAAATTAGAAAAGAAAGAACTAAAAGAAAATAGATATATATTTGGAACAAAGTTATATAATAAAGCATATGAACAAATATGTAGAACAGAAAAAGAATTGTCAAGAATTACTAATACATTTAGTATTTCGCATGAAATTGATTTGCATGATGATGGTTTTATAATAAGAGAAGCAAAACGTAAAATAGCAAGAGCAGGAAAACTAGAAGAAAATATTTCTAATAATGTCTTAAGAATAATGTTTGCACCAATGGAAGATGATAATATTTCAATATTTTCAAACAAAGAGCAAGAGTTTGAAAGAAAAAATAAAGTTATTGAAAATATGTCTTTAAAAGAATTTGATGCCTTTTTAGTAAATAATGTTGAAAAACTATGCAAAGTATTTTCGGAGGCAAACGCCGACGACTATGTAATATTAGAACAAGCAAATGTTATTGAAAAGAATTGGAATGTTCCAGAAAATCAATATTATAAAAGACATAGATTAATTCCATCCAATAAACAATTAGAAAAAAATATTTTTGAAGGATATGGAGATAATATTTTAGCTAAACCTAATAGATCATATTCGGAAATAGTATTTGAAAATTGGTGTGAAAATAATGATGCAGTAGAGTGGATTTATAAAAATGGAGATAAAGGGGATAATTATTTTAGTATAGTTTACAAGATGTCATTTACAAGAGGTAATTTTTATCCAGACTATATAATAAAATTAAAAAATGGGCAAATTTGGATAATTGAAGCTAAAGGTGGAATTACAGAAAGTGGAGATTCTAATAATATAGATCAATATGCAAGACAAAAATTTAACGCATTGAAAGAATATGCAAAAAAGCATGAATATATTAAATGGGGATTTATAAGAGCAATTGGGCAACACCTATTTTTTTCAAATACAGAATGGGATGAAAATGTGAATAACCATGATATATGGAAAGATATTGATGAAATAATAAAATAATAATTAATATAATGACAAAAGAGGCGAGAATTAATCTTGCCTTTTACTATTCTTCCAAACATCCAATAGCTATCTGTGAACCATCCACAAAACCATTCCTATAATATTTTTCATTCCAATAAATAAGATAATCCATAAAATTCTTATCAAGCTCGTCCAATTGTTTCTGAACATATTTCTTATTTTGATTAGGAACATTATTTAATATCTTTTCAGATATTTCATCAAAACATATGCAATATTTTTTATCTTGAGGAGATGCTTCACAAAATGCAGTTTCCTTCCTAAATTCTAACCATTCCTTAATAATATCATCATTAACTTCTCTAAAATTATTCATAAATAAACCTCCAAATTATATAAAATTCAAAATGTCCCCAATTTGCGAATGCATATTTGAACATCTTGTGCGACAAGACTTTCAAAATCTTGGGAACAGAAAGGGGACAAAAGCCCTCAAAAATGTCCAAAAATCACACAAGAGTTCAGTAAAAGAAAAGTGATATAAACACTTATATTTCAATAAAAACTAAACATTTCAATAAACTTCAAAAATGGCTAATTGAATTTTCATAACCCGAAGGTCGATGGTTTGAGTTTTATTACTGCAATCAAACTTTAATTACCAGAACGATAACAGTTTTAGCGATTTAATTTTATGAATATAAAAATGTCTAAAATAAGAAAAAATTTTGTTTTTAATATTCTATAATGTATTTTATAAGTGGATAGGGAAAGCTTTTTTTAATATAATTTTTTTCATATCTATACAAAGCTTGTGAATTTAAGAAGTTTGCTTTTAATATATATTTTTTGATCATTTGTAATAAATATGGAATAAAAATCCAAAAAGTCACGGATTGAAATCACAAAATATCACGGTTTAGAAATACAAAAAGTATATAATAGCAATAAAAGAGTAAAATATAAGTGAAACTTTTAAGTATTGTATAAATGTCTTAAAGGTTTCGCTATTTTTTAAATATTCCACTTTCATCAATAAAAATTCATGTTCTTTAATAAATCACTTAAATTACAGTCAAGAGTTTCATATCAATTTAGAAATAAAAAAGAAACAAAAAATTAATAAAATTGTAAATTTAAGAAAAAATTTACAATTTTACTAGAAAAATAAAGCAGAAAAAGAGAGTAGATAAACAAGCGTTTGTCTACTCTTATTCGTTTATATAATATATGTTTTATTCTATTTAAAACTGCGGTTATCTAATTTACTATTAAATTATGCTTTTTATATAAAGTGAAAACATTTAATCATATATACTATATATAGCATTTTTTAAAATGTACACACTTAATTCATATGTTATATATATCATTTTTTATTTAAAAGTGTAAGCACTTATTGTATATATAATAGAACTTAAAACAAAAATTAAACACACTTAATCATTGCATTAAAGAGAAGTCACATAGTGCATTATATTATAGGAGGAATTGATATGAAAGAAGAAATTTATGTTGAAGAAAATAAGTTAGAAAAGGGTTGCAAAAATTGCTTTTTATACAAGTCACAGGAATGTAGTGGAATTTGTGGTATTTGTGAAGATTATAGATACGCACCTGAAATTTCTAATGCTGAAAAATCTTATTGGCCACAAATGGGCGATGCTTCAAGATTTAGAAAAGCTAATTTTGGAAAAACAACAGGTGGAATGGCTATTATATATATCAATTAATCTCCACCACTTGACAAATCTCTAAAAATACATTAATATAATTGTATTATATCATATCAAAGTTTAGTAGGTTACTATAATAAACTTTGAGTGCGAAGTAAGCCCCATGCATTTATGTATGGGGTATCTTCTTTTTTCGCTACTATTTTTGACAAAGCTATAGTATGTATGATAGAATATTATGTAAATTTTTAAGGAGGTTCTTATGAAATATACAATTGGTTTAGATATAGGTATTGCATCTGTTGGTTGGGCTGTCATAAATAATGACAAAAGCAGAATTGAAAATTTAGGCGTTAGAATATTTAAAAAAGCAGAAGAAGCAGACGGAAAATCTTTAAATTTAGCAAGAAGAGAAGCAAGAGGAGCTAGAAGAAGATTAAGAAGAAAAGCTACTAGAATGAGAAAGATAAAAGAACTTTTTATAAAATATGGATTAATTTCTAAAGAGGAGTTAGATAAATTATACGTTGCAACAGATACAACTATAGACGTATGGGAATTACGTTATTTAGGATTAGACCAATTGTTAGATAGAAAAGACTGGGCAAGAGTATTAACTCATATAGCTAAAAGAAGAGGCTATAAGTCTAATAGAAAATCAGATGAAGAAGATAAAGAAGTTGGAAAATTAAGCAAAGGAACAATAGAGAATAAGAAAATTTTAGAAGAAAAAGGTTATAGAACAATAGGAGAGATGTTCTATAAAGATGATAAGTTTGAAAATGCAAAAAGAAACAAGGCTGGAGAATACAATAATACAGTTTTAAGAAGTATGCTAATTGAAGAAATTTCAATTTTATTTGAAATGCAAAGAAAATATGGAAGTAAATTTGCAAACAAAGAATTTGAAAAAGAGTATTTAGATGTAGTAACTATGCAAAAAGAGTTCATAACTCCTGAATTATTAGAAAAAATGTTAGGAAGATGTACTTTTGAAAAAGATGAACCTAGAGCTCCAAAGAATAGTTATACTTTTGAACGTTTTATGTTATTGCAAAAAGTTAATAATTTAAAAATGGATTTAAACGGAGAAAAAATAGAATTATCTTCCGAAGATAAAATGCAACTTGTTAACTTAGCTTATGAACAAGCAGAAATAAAATATTCACAAATTAGAAAAAAATTTAATTTACCAAATGAAGTACAATTTGTGGATTTAAATTATAGATATAAAAAGAAAAAAGACAAAGAATATACAGAAGAAGATACAATAAAAGAAGTTGAAGATAAGCGATTTGTAAAACTAGAAGGATGGCATAAAATAAAATCAGAACTAAAGAAAATAAATCAAGAAGAAAAGTTTAATCTTATTAAAGAAAATCCAGAAATACAAAATATATTAGCAGATGCATTAGTAAGAAATAAAACAGATGAAACAATAAAAGAATATTTAAAAGATAAAAATATAGACGAATCACTATTAGAAGCAGTTTTAAATATTAATTTTACTAAATTTGGACATTTGTCTTACAAAGCAATGAATAAAATAATACCAGAATTAGAAAAAGGTTTAACTTATGATAAAGCATGTGAAATGGCTGGATACGAATTTAAAGGCAAATCAAATGAATTGCAATATAAATTACCACCAGTTTCAGAATTAGATGAAGAAATATTAAATCCAGTTGTATTAAGAGCAGTATCTCAAACAAGAAAAGTAGTAAACGCTATAATAGATTTATATGGATCACCAAAAGCTATTTATATAGAAACTGCAAGAGAATTATCAAAGTCTTTTGATGAGAGAAGATATATTGAATTAAAGCAAAAAGAAAATTTTGATAATAATGAAAAATTAAAAAATGATATTAAAGAAATTTTTAATATTGAACCAAAACCAGTTGATTTAGTAAAAATGAAATTGTGGAAAGAACAAGGAGAAAAATGTGCATATTCATTAAAACCTATACCAGCTGAAAGATTATTTGAAGAAAATTATGCTCAAATAGACCATATTATACCATTTTCTAGATGTTTCAATGATAGTTATAATAATAAAGTATTAGTGTTAACAGATGAAAATCAAAAGAAAAAAAGAAGAACGCCATATGAATATTTTGGAGAAGATGAACAAAGATGGCATTCTTTCGAAGAATTTGTAAATTTAACATATAAGTTTAATACAAGAAAAAAAGAAAATTTATTGATAAAAAAATTTGATGAAAATAAATCAAACGAGTGGATTGAAAGAAATATAAATGATACAAAATATATTTCGAGATTTATGTATAATTACATAGCAAATAATTTAAAATTTGCAGATAGTGAATTAAAAAGAAAAGTTTATACGATTAATGGGCAAGCAACAGCAATATTAAGACACTATTGGGGATTAAAAAAAGATAGAGAAGAATCAGACAAACATCATGCACAAGATGCTGTAGTTATAGCTTGTGCTACAAACGAAAATATAAAAAAGGTTTCTGATTACAAAAAAAGAAAAGAGCTATACGTAAATGACAAATTGGATGATATAAATATAAGAACTAAAATAAAAGAACCATGGCCAAACTTTAGAGAAGAAGTTTTAGCCAGAATGGAAGATTATGATAATAATGGAGAATTATATTCTTTAAAATACGGTAAATTTTGGAATTATGATGATATAGATATAGAAAAAATTAAACCAATATTTGTTTCAAGAATGCCAGAAAGAAAAATTACAGGAAAAGCACATAAAGATACAATGCGTTCACAAAAGTTTATTAAAAAAGGATATAATTTTACAGTTGTAAAAAAAGATTTAAAAAATATTTCAAAACAAGAAATAGAAAGTATTGTGCATAGCAAAGAATACGAAGCATTATATTTAAGTGATAAAACAATGTATGATGATATATATGAAAAAATGAAAAATGCAAATTTTAAAGCTGATAAAGCTTTTGCAGAAGAATATAGAAAACATAGTAAAAATGGAAATGCTCCTATTGTAAGAAGTATAAAAGTACCTTCAATGGGAACGGCAGGAGTTAAATTAAAAAATAATTCTCTTGCTGAAAATGCAAGTATGGTTAGAGTTGATGTTTTTGAATCAAAAAATAAATATTATTTAGTGCCAATCTATGTTTCAGATTTTGTAAAAAAAGAGTTGCCCAATAAAGCAATTGTAGGTTCTAAAGATGAAGAAGAATGGATTGAAATGATAGATGATTATAATTTTAAATTTAGTTTATATCCAAATGATTTAGTAAAAATAAAAAAGAAAAATGAAAAAGAATTTTTCGGATATTATACAGGTACAGACAGATTTACTGCTTCAATTAATGTATTATCACCAAATGGAAATGAAAAATTTAGAGGAATAGGAGTAAAAACATTAGAAGTGTTTGAAAAATATAATGTAGATATTTTAGGAAATATATCTAAAATAAAAAAAGAAAAAAGGGAGGAAATTTAATAATTTGAGTTGGAGAAGTGTAATGATTACACAACCGACAAAGCTATCTGTACAAAACAGACAGCTTAAAATTACTCAAGATGAAGAATGGTCAATTCCAATGGAAGACATATCATCAATTATTTTAGAAACGCCACAGATTAGTATCTCGTCAAAAGTAATGAGCATTATTGCTGATAATAAAATTGTTATGTATAGTTGCGATGATAAACATCTTCCAAATGGAATATTTATACCATTTGCATCACATAGCAGAGAATTAAAAACATTAAAAAATCAATTAGATTGTTCAGAAAGCTTTAAAAAAAGATGTTGGCAAAAAATAGTTGTAAGAAAAATTCTAAATCAAGCGGAAGTCTTAAGATTATGCAATAAGAAATTAATGAGTGAGCATTTAGAAAATATTGTAAATAAAGTAAATTCAGGAGATACAAGTAATAGAGAGGCAATAGCTGCAAAAGGATATTTTTCATCATTATTTGGAAACACATTTAATAGGAATTATGAAAATGTTTATAATGCTGCTTTAAACTATGGATATTCTATTATTCGAGGTGCAATAGCTAGAACAGTTGTATCTTATGGATATTTACCATCTTTTGGAATTCACCATAAAAGTGAATTAAATAATTATAATTTAGTAGATGACTTTATAGAACCTTTTAGACCTATTGTAGATTTATGGGTTAGAAACAATATTAATAGTGAAACTATATTTAATAAAAATATTAGAGCAGAACTTTTGAATCTTTTAAATGTGGATGTAAAAATACAAGGAAAATTACAATCTGTAAATAATGCAATAAACGTTATGATTTCTTCATATACTACTGCGATAAATCAAAACGATTACAAAAAATTAGAATTACCAGAATTATTACCAATACAAATACATAGTTATGAATAATAGTAAATTTATGAGAATAATAGTATTTTTTGATTTACCAGTAGTGAAGAAAAAAGAGAGAAAAATTTATGCTCAATTTAGAAGATTTTTATTAAATGATGGCTATGATATGATACAGTATTCCGTGTATTCAAGACTATGCAATGGAACGGATATGACAGATAAACATTTAAAAAGACTAAACGAAAGCTTACCATCAAAAGGTTCTATAAGATGTTTAACAGTTACAGAAAAACAATATGCAGAGATGAAATTCTTGGTAGGGAAACCTACTGTAAGAGAAAGAAAAGTAAATATAAACCAATTAAGTTTATTTTAAAAATAAAAAAAGAAGATTATTTTTTATAAAAAATCTTCTTTTTTTTTATTGATATAATTCGACGAAACTTAGTAGTTTTAACGGTTATAGAAGCTAATATTATATCATATCAAAATTTAGTAGCAAACTATAACATTATATATGATACAACAAAAAATTAAAAAATTATATCATATCAAAATTTAGTAGCAAACTATAACTCATCAACAAATAAATATTCAATTTTACCAATTATATCATATCAAAATTTAGTAGCAAACTATAACAATTGTTAATGAATATGGAATTTCTATTAAATTATATCATATCAAAATTTAGTAGCAAACTATAACTGATAAGAATAAATGGATTACAAAAGGTTTATTATATCATATCAAAATTTAGTAGCAAACTATAACTTTATCATACCAAACGTCTAATCTAACTCTATTATATCATATCAAAATTTAGTAGCAAACTATAACTAAAACAATGCCATATCTATTGAAAATGGCATTATATCATATCAAAATTTAGTAGCAAACTATAACCTATATCGCTGATGTAGTATCACTTAATGCATTATATCATATCAAAATTTAGTAGCAAACTATAACTGAATATGAAAAGACAAAATTAATATTAGCATTATATCATATCAAAATTTAGTAGCAAACTATAACTCTTGATAATGATGAAGAAAATTACACTTTATTATATCATATCAAAATTTAGTAGCAAACTATAACTGCTGTGTCTACATCTATCATTCGTACATCATTATATCATATCAAAATTTAGTAGCAAACTATAACTCCAACTGTATCCTCCTTTCTTTTTTATAAATTATATCATATCAAAATTTAGTAGCAAACTATAACAAGTTTCTTTTTCACACTTCATAAATGATTATTATATCATATCAAAATTTAGTAGCAAACTATAACACTGTATGTGGAATTAAAACTCCTAATTCTATTATATCATATCAAAATTTAGTAGCAAACTATAACTGTACTTGGAATACTATTAAACCATCTTTTATTATATCATATCAAAATTTAGTAGCAAACTATAACGCAGTTTATTTGCCAGATAAATTTTAATAATTATATCATATCAAAATTTAGTAGCAAACTATAACTTAATTGTCATAACAGAGTTTAATAGCCATATTATATCATATCAAAATTTAGTAGCAAACTATAACCCGTTTACAAAAAGCCTTAATAATTAGAAAATTATATCATATCAAAATTTAGTAACAAACTATAACGATTATTATAATAATTCTTTTTTCTTTAAATCAAATTCTTCTTGTGTAATAGCTCCTGATTCTTTCAATTTTGCTAATCTTTCTATTTGAGTGATATTATCTTCTTCTTTTATAGTTTTATGTACTATTTCTTGATTTACAACTTTAACTTCAGATACAGAATTGTTTTGATTTTTAGTAGCTCTAAGAGGAGCACCTGTATTATCTCTAAAAGAACCTAATAGGATACTAAAAATATCAATAACCCATCCTATTGTAAAAAGACCAAAAGTACACAAATATAATAATCCCTTTCCTATTTTTCCAACATAAAATTGATGCAATCCAAGTGCACCTCCAAAGATACAAAGCAATAGAGCAGTATCCTTATTTTTGTCTGATGTCATTGTAGTATAATGTGCCATAATAAAATCCTCCTTATTTATTATCATTATTATCTTTATTCTTTTTTCATTGTCCTTTAAAACGTATTTAGTCAAAATCTCAATTTGCTTTTTCTGTATTTTTGTGTAATTGTTAGTAGATAAGGCAATATCATATCAAAATATAACTTATACTCATGCCAAAATCAATCCTACAAATGTTAAAAATATTATCCAACAAATAATATTTACTAATATCGAAATGCCTTTCATTTTCTGCTTTCTAAGTTCATCAGCTTGATTTTTAAGCTTTCTGTAAAAATAGTCATATTTGTTAAAAAAATATAAAATATCTTTATCATCTGTAATATTATACTTCTCAAGTATTCCTTGTATTATGGCGTTTTTATTATTTAACAAATCAATATAATTATAATAATTTTTACTTAATTCATTTGAAATATAAAAGTATAATTCATTAGTCGCTTTTTGCTTTACATTTGCAATATCATCAACTTTATTTGTATTTTCTTGAGTATTTGAATAATCTACTTCTGCCATTTTTAAACCTCCTTAAATTTATAATTACGTTTTAAAATGGTTACCCTTATTATTTTTTAAAATTATATCATATCAAAACTTAATTTGACAGGTGTGTCTTTTACAGTATTTTTTTCGATCTCACATAAGAGAAGCATAGAAGCACAATTTTCACTTAAAATAATCATTGTGTCTTTATTCTTTCCTCACAAAAATCCCAAACTCAGTTAAATTTTCTTTGTCATCTTCAATGTTCTCATACATCAAATCTAATCCAAACATTAAACCAGCTTCTTTTTTGCAAACAACTGCTACATCACTATTTAATTTGCCTTCAGCTAGATATTTCGCAGCTATTGCAGTGTCTTCTACTTCCATTTCTTGCAAAGATGAAAAGTGCGCTTTTCTAAAATTTTTTGTCTGCAAAAGTGCTTGAATGTGTGAAGCGATTATTTTTAAATCTTGTTCTTTTACGTCTTTACTTTTTTTGAAAACAGAATGATGCACCTTTAGAATTAGAGTGTCAATTTTTTGAAAAATTTCTTCATTTCCTTTTAAAGCATTTTTTGTTTCTATAACTTCTCCACCAAGCTTGTTTCTTATTGCAAAAACGCCAAAATCAATTTCATTTCCTTTTAACTTATCTGCCACATTTTGAGCAGTAGTTAGTGGAATGAAATTTGCATTTTTAATGTTTAATTTATTTGCAAATAATTTAGCAGCTTCTTCACTATTTGAAGCCTCTATTCCTTGAAAACCAATATTCATAAGTAAAACCTTTCTAAATTTTTCCATAATTTACGGAAATATTTCTTGTTTGCAATTTTGCGAATAATATTAATATGCATGAGTAAAATACATGAGTAAATATGCACAAATACTATAATAGCACAAATTTTCCAAAATGCAACTAATAAATTATAAATACAGGCAAAATATGAAAAACAAGCAAACTCCAAAATAGTAGAGATTAGATGCGATTTCTAAAACAAAATCAAAAATTTAAATATTACAAATCCTAAAAACAAAAAATACATCCAAAAAACATCAAAAACTTTTAAATCAAGAAAAAATCCACAAAACAATTGACAAATGTGGATAAAGATTATATATTTAAAATACTCATTGGTGGTGAACCCCATCTTATTGAGAAAGGAGGTGTTACAATGATTATTGCCATCCCCGAAAAATTCTTTTACACTGCAGAAACATTTGGTAAAGCTTTTGTTGAGAATAATATCTTATACATTGAAGGCAGAATCAACTTCGAAAGCCTAATGTACACGATCACTTATTCTCTCAGAGGTTATACACAATGCCTTTATTGTGGAAGAGAGTTGCTTGCCAATCGACGGACCTTGGACCATATGTATCCTAGATGTTTTGGAGGTGTTAGCATACCGAACAATTTGTTACCCTGTTGCCCCAGTTGCAATAGAACCAAGAGTTGCCTAACCTACTCACAATTCGTCCACTTGAGAAGAATACAATCCAAGAGCAAGCGAGAAAGAGTGTTTAATCGAATGGTCGAACGGAACAATTGCAAATATAAAAATGGATTCATTTTGCCAAGGGAATGGGTATCATATTATGACATAACGCAAGCCCTAAGCCAAATCAAATTTGACGATGTTAGTCAAGATAAAGTCGTCAATGAAAAAATCGAAATGTTCTATTTTAAATATAAGCACTACAGTAAACCTATAGTTGTTACCGCAAATGGTTGGGTATTTGATGGATTGCACATTCTATATCATGCCCAAAAGCACGGAATAACTAATGTACCCGCAATCATTCTCGATAACGTAATACACTTGCCATACTAGCAACAATAAAGAGCACCCGAAAGCATTGCAATCGGGTGCTTTGCTTTTAAAATAAAATATTTTTATTAAATTTTCTATTTACAAAAACTGACAAATAGGGTAATATAAAAATGGTTAAATATTGAAAATATTTAAAAAAAATGGTATAATTAAAGTGTAAGTGTATAAAATTGGGGGTTAAACTATGAAAAGAAAAATTATTTGTATAGTTTTAACAATAATAATGACATTACTTGCAATTCAAAGCTTTATATATGCATCAGATGGGGCTGAAATGCTTACTATGATGAACAATATGACAACACAGGCAGGAGACCCTAATGTAGCTGGTGCTGCTGATAGTTTAGCTGGAGTTGCTATAACAATTGCTCAAATAATAGCAATAGGTGTTGCTATTATTATGTTAATCGTATTAGCAATGAAATATATGATATCAGCTCCAGGAGATAGAGCAACAATAAAAAAACATGCTGTTGTATATATAGTAGGTGCTATTGTTATGTTTGCTACAACAGGTATTTTGGGAATAATAAAGAATTTAGCTAAAGCTTTCACACCTGCCGGCGGATCTGCTGTTGAATAAATATTATTATGGAGGAAAATATAATGGCAAAAATGAAAAGAAAAATTTTTGTTTTATTTTTATTAATACTAATTACCTTTTCAATGCTTAGTAGTTTATTTATTAGTAATGCAGATTATTTAGACAAAATGGGGGAACAACTTGAAAATCCATATAACGGTGAAGGTAGCAAAGAAGCTAATAGTGCTACAACAAAATTATTAACCACATTAGTAGTAACTGTAAAAATTGTAGCTGTGGCAGTGGCGATTATAATGCTACTTGTGGTAGCAATGAAATATATGACTTCAGCTCCAGGAGAAAAGGCAGAAATAAAAAAGAGTGCAGTAGTTTATGTTGTTGGTGCAATAATATTGTTTGCTATTACAGGTATTTTAACAATAATTCAAAAATTCTCAACAGCAATAAAAGGATAAATCAAGTAATAAAACTATAAAGTGAGGGAAGTATGAAAACAAATATTAAATCACTAATAATTAAATTAATAGTAATATTAAGTGTTACAATTATTTTAAGTAGTATTTCTATAAAAGTCTTGGCAAATAATAATTTTAATATTGATTTTTCATCAGAAAAAACAGACGTAGATCAATTAGTAGATAAAGGAGCTACTACAGTCGTAACAGTTTTAAGAATAGCATCAATAGCAATTGCTATTGTGGTATTATTGGTAATTGCAATGAAATATATGATATCAGCTCCAGGAGATAGAGCAGATATAAAAAAGCATGCTGTTGCATATGTGGTAGGAACATTCATTCTTTTCTCAGCAATGCAAATTATAGCAATATTAGTAGATATTTCAAATACAGCTTTTAGTGGTACTCAAGAAGGAGCAGTCTCTACAAGTGGTGGAAACTAAAATAAAAAATGGGAGTGAGTAATATAATGAAAAGAATTGTAATAACATTAATTATAATGTTAATGATTTCTTCAATCTTAATTAATATAAATTCATATGCAGGAAGCGTAAAACAATTTGATGGCAATATTGACGGTGCAGAAGATTCTGCTACCACAGTAAGAAAATTTATAGGTGCAGTTTTAAATATAGTTAGAATGGTAGGTGCTGCAGTTGCAATTTCTATGTTAATGATAATAGCTTGTAAATATATAATTGCTTCAGCAGGAGATAAAGCCGATGTAAAAAAATATGCAGTGAACTATATTATTGGAGCATTAATTCTTTTCGGAGCTTCAGGAATTCTTACTATAATTCAAAAATTTGTTATTGAAGGACTTTTAGTTGAAGAATAAAATTTACAGTAAAAAATATAATTAAAAAAGGTGAAAGAGGAGAAAAAAATGAAAAAAATTATTTCAATACTGCTCTTAGCTGTTGCAATAAGTTTACTTTGTAGCATATATGTATATGCAGAAGATACCGGTATAAGTGATGTAATAGGTGCTATGGGCGAGACATCGGAAATGGCAAGTGCAGAAAATGGTTTTGGAAAAATAATTAATATTATAATAGGAATTATTCAAGTTGCAGGAACTGGTATAGCTCTAATAGCTATACTAATACTAGGAATAAAATATTTACTTACAAGTCCTTCAGAGAAGGCTGAAACAAAAAAATCAATTTTACCTATAATTATAGGTTGTATTCTTTTATTTGGGGCAGTAAATTTAATGAGTACTCTTTATAATTTTACTCAGAGCTCATTTGATAATGGCTCTGGTCAACCACAGTAATAACAACTATAAAAAAATAATATAATTTAAGGGAAGTTGATTATAAATATCAACTTCCTTTTTTATAGGAAAATTATATTTGTTACATTTATGTTAAAAATATCAAATATTATATAAAAATGTTGAAAAAAAATTATGCTTTTATTATAATTAATATAATAGTATAAATATGCCAAAAATAAGGGGATGATGAATATGTTAGTAAAAAACAAAATAATAATTAAGCTGATAATATCAATAGTATTGGTATCATTTTTTATGCCTATAGTACTGGGTTCAAATAAAGTTTTTGCAAACAAAGGCGATGACATAATATCTAATATTGAGAGTGATATAGATAGTTTTAGAACCCAAGGTGAAAGTGCATTTAATAACGCTAGTCTTAATACATCTGAAATTACAGACAACTTTGTTGGATTAGGTCAAATACTAACTATGATTGGTGCTGGTGTAATGGTTGCAGTAACAACATATATGGGTATAAAATATCTAACTGCTGGTCCAGAAGCACAAGGAAAATTGAAAACACAATTAATAGGACTTGTAGTATCCGGAGTAGTTATTTTTGGAGCATATTCAATTTGGAAATTAGTAATAAATATTGCTCAGAATTTTGAATAATAAATTATTTGCTTTAAAAGGAGGAATCTTATGGCAACATATCAAATACCTCGTAATTATAGAGGTGAGTCAAGAATACTATATATTTTCACAGTAAAATCTTTAATAACAACTGCAGTAGGAGCTATGTTAGGATCTATTTTCTTCCTACTATTTAAATCTTTTGGTATGGATTTAGTAGGAATAGTTATTATGGCACTTTTTGGAGTAATGGGATATATTGTTGGTGCAGTAAAAATTCCTACAATAGTTGCCTTTCCAGTAACCAAAAAAATTGGTGGAGAGCCAATAGGAGAAATTATTTTAAGATATATAAAATTTAAGAAAAATAGAAAAATGTATATATATACAAAGGAGGAAAAATAGATGGATACTAACCTAATTCCATTTCTTCAAATGGGAATATTTATAATTTTAGGTATAATGGTTTTACTTGTACTATTTTATTTGTACTTGATGAAACCCAAAAAAGAAAAAACTGAAAAATATGAGGAAGACTCTGTCGCAAATGATTCTTCAAAAAATGAAAAGAAAACAGACCAAAACTATGGTAGATTTACAGGAAATTTAACTCAAGAATCAATATTTGATTTTATGGAATTTGATGAAATAGTTGATAACATGATTGTAAGAAAAAAAGGTACACAATATGTTATGATATTACAATGTAATGGTGTTAACTATGATTTAATGTCTGAACAAGAGAAAATAGCTATTGAAGAGGGATTTGTTCAATTTTTAAATACATTAAGATTTCCAATTCAATTATATATTCAAAGTAGAACTTTAAATTTAAGAGATATTATTGAAGAATATAAAGGAAGAATAGATAACTTAACAATTGAAATAGATAAAATAGATGCTAAAATAGCACAAGCAAGATCAATGGGAAATAAAGCTTTAAGAGAAAAATTAGAATTTGAAAAAAGAAGAAAAATAAACATTTTAGAATATGGTGCTAGCATTACAGATTATGTAGAAAAGTTAAGTTCTAATAAAAATGTTTTACAACAAAGAACATATGTTGTTGTTTCTTACTATTCAGCAGAAATTGGTGCAGGAACAGAAAAATATTCTAAAGAAGAATTATACAACATGTGTTTTGCAGAGCTTTATACAAGATGTCAAAATATTGCAAGTGCTTTAGCAACTTCACAAATAACATGTTCAATATTAGATTCTGAACAATTAGCTGAATTATTATATATTGCATATAACAGAGATGAAGCAGAGTTATTACAACTATCAAAAGCATTAGATGCACAATATGATTCATTATATAGTACAGGAAAAGATGTACTTCAAAAGAAACAAGAAAAAATCGATAGAGAAATTAATATTGCTGCAATTGATATGGCAACAGACAGTATATTAAAAGCAGATAGAAAGAAACAAATTGAAGAACTAGAATTTGCAATAAATAAAGAAGAAAAAATAAGACAAAAAGCAAATGAATTATTAGATACATACGAAAACCAATTAGATCCTAGGGTTTTCAAACTAGCAAAACAAGAACTTAAAAATAGTGCAGTAAAAGAAGAAGAAACAAAAAAACTAGAATCATCTAACACAACAAATACTACGGCAAAAAAGAAAATAGTAAAAAGAAAAAAAGAAGACTAATGAAAAAGGAGGATAAAAATGTTTAAAAGTAAAAAACAAGTAACTTCTACAAATGAAATTGAAAATATAAAACAAGAAGAAGTTAGTGTATTTAAGAAAAATGAAAAAAATATTAAAAGTTTAATCGCTCCTGGTGGTATAGATGCTAGTTATACAAACCACATAGAAATTTCTTCATCTAGAACTAGATATGCTAGAAGCATGATAGTATCAAATTTACCAAGAATGTGTACTTTCCCAGAATTCTTAAGAGGAATGTATACTTTTGGAGATATAAATGTATCTGTTTTTATAAATCCAGTTAGTGAAGCTTCTTCACAAACAGACTTAAACAGAACAATAAACGAACTTGAATCTGAAAGAATTGTTGCATTAGACAGAGGTGATATAAACAGAGAAAGAGTTATAGCACAAAAAAGAATGGAGGCAGAAGACCTTCGTGACTCTATTGCAGCAGGTTTCAATAAATTATTTGATTCATCAATAATAGCAACAATATTTGCATATAGTATGGATGAACTTGAAAAATATACAGAATTATTATCAAGCGAAATGTCTAAAAATCTTATAGATGTTAAGCCAGCATGGGCAATACAAGATGAAGCATTTAGAAGCAATATGCCATATCTAGATAATAAAATAACAAAATCACATACATTTGATAGAAGGGCCATGTCAACAGTATTCCCATTCTTTACATCAGAAGTTGGACATGAAAATGGTATTCCTTTAGGATTTAATAAACAAACAGGACTTCCAATCTTATATGATAACTTTAGTTCAAAACTAACAAATTATAACATGGTTATTTTCGGTAAGTCTGGTGCTGGTAAATCTGTTACAATTAAAACATTAACAGCTAGATCAGCAGTTTTAATGGGAATTGAGAGTTTAGCTCTAGATGCTGAAGGTGAGTACGGAATAGTTGCTGAAGCATTAGGTGGTGTTAACGTAACATTAAGTCCAAACTCTAAAACAGTTATAAATCTATTTGATATAGAGCCAGAAACTATAAGAGATGAAATAACAGGAAAAGAGAGAACAGTTTTAAGTGTAGAAAATAAAGTTGAAGACGTAACAAATGGTCTTCTTACAATGGCTAGAGGTAGTACAAGAAGCCAAGAAGTAAATGAGCTTACAAAACAAATCATTTCAGAAGCTGTAGCAGAAGAGTATGCAGCTTTAGGTATTACAAATAATATTGAAAGCTTATATACAAGAGACGAAGTTGGTGGAAAAATTAATATTTCTGAGAACTACTTAGGAAGAACTAAAAAAGAAATGCCAACAATAGGTTCTTGGTTTAAGAGAATTCAAAGAAAAGCAGAAGAAAACGAAAACCCAGATTATCGTTTTCACTATAGTTATTTAGTAAAAGTTATGAAACAATATGTTAGAGAATATCAAGGACAAATGGCTTATTTTGATGGACAATCAACATTTGAACTATTAGATGGTGTTCCTTTCATAAATATAGATATTTCTCAACTAGAGGAAAGATTTGCAAGACCTCTTGCACAACAAATAATGCTTTCATGGGTTTGGGAAAAATATGTTAAGAAGAACAGTGAGGATAAATCTAAAGCTGCTAAGAAGAGAGTTTTAATTGATGAGGCATGGATGCTTCTTCCATATCCAGAAGCTGTTGATTTCTTAAATACAATGGCTAGACGTGCTAGAAAAAGAAATGTTTCATTAGCAGTTATCTCACAGAAATTCCAAGATTTCTATGAAAAACAAGAAGTTCAAGCAGTTTTAACTTCTTCAGAAACAAAATTATTCTTAGCACAAGATAAATCAGAAATTCAATACTTAAAAGAAGTATTTAAATTAAGTGAAGGTGAAGCTGGATTCTTAATTACATGTAATAGAGGTGAGGGTCTACTTAAAGTAGGTAGTGACTCAGCAATTCTATCAATACAACCAACTAAGAAAGAATTTGAATTCGTTGAAACAAACTTGAATAAACAAGTTGCTTTAGAAAAAGCAAAACAAGAAGCTCAAGAGAAAAGACAATAATAAAAAATAAAGTTAGGTTATTAAAACTAAAAAAATAAAAATTAGTAAAACTATAAAAACGGGGAAAACATATGAAAAAACTTATAAGTATAATGCTTGTTATGCTATTATTGTTTAATTTCATATTTTGTAATGGTACATATGCGAGAGAGGCAAGTAGTAGCCCAACTAAAGCAGAAGAAGTAATGATGGATAATGCCCCTCAAACTAATACTGCTGGAGCAGATATATTGGAAAATGGTGAAACAAGTTTAACACAAAACAGTAGTGAAAAAGTTTCAACATCTGCACTTAGTTATGGAGCTTCAATTGTTGGTGTTATTACAGGAATTTTAGCAAGGATTATAAATGTAATTGTACTTCAAATAGATATTCTTTTAGCTCAACTTACATATGGAAAAGAAACTGTTGACGGAGCAGAAAGAACAGTATATTGGCTTACAATAGAAAGAATTGTTTTTAATAGAGTTCCACTTTTTAATATAAATTATTTTGATGGCGATGAAGATGCTATCTTTGATACAAAAAATTCTAATGCTAAAACGTATAACGTTGGAAATTTAACTGTATTTGCAGATCCAAATAATAATGCAATAAAAGTAGGAATTGCTAAAGTATTTTATATAAGTAGAACTATAGCATTAGCAATCGGTTTACTAGTTCTTATATATATAGGAATAAGAATGGCCATATCTACTGTGGCAACAGAACAAGCAAGATATAAAAAAATGCTTATAAGTTGGGTAGAAAGTGTTCTTATAATATTTTTAATGTTATATATAATGAGTTTTACAATAAGATTTGGAGAAATAATAACAACAGCTCTATATAATCTAGAGCAACAAGTTATTTCTTTAGTAACTGATGATAGCAATACAAGTAGTACTGAAAATGTAACTTTTGAAGAGAAAATACGTAATCAAACAATTAATTATACTACTAATAAATCTGGTTTAGACCTAACTTTTTGGTCAATTGTATATTGGTTATTATTATTAATGGAATTCAAGTTTTTCTGGACTTATATAAAGAGATTTTTAATGATAGGCTTTTTAATAGCCGTATCGCCGTTAATAACTATAACATATTCAATAGATAAAGCAGGAGATGGTAGAGCACAAGCTTTTTCAACTTGGATGAAAGAATTTATAACGAATATTTTAATTCAACCACTTCATGCATTAATATATATAATATTTGTTCTAACAGCAAATAACATAGCTGAAGAAGCACCAATCATAGCAGTTGTCTTCTTTTTAGCAATGGGAACAGTAGAAAAAATGGTAAAAGTTATATTTAATATGAGTGCTTTAAGAGGAATACACGATGTAAATCCTTTAAAGAGAGGAAAATAGATGAAAAAAGTTATAATAACTATTTTTATAATTCTTTTTATTTTGCTAGTAATGATTTTATTTACAATAAGTAATTTACAAAGTCAAGAGGCAGAAGAGTTTGAAACAGATATAGAATCTGTTGATGTTTCAACAGTAACTGAAGAAGGAAAAACTATTAAGCAAATTATTGAAGAGTCAGATGCAAAATATTTAGAAGAAAATGGTGAAACTATTTATGTAGAATTTTCTAAAGATTTATTTGATGAAGAGGGAGAAAGCAATAAAGATTATTTTTTTAATATTATAAAAAAATTGCAAAATGCTTCTCCAGAAAAATCATTTATTTTACTTGATCAAGCAAAAAATATTGATATAAATGTTAAATATTCTACTACAGATAAAGAATATATTATTAAAATAAAAGATATAGAAAATTTTTATGATGTAATAGATGGAAAAAAATATGTTGGAGTAGATAAAATCTCTATAGTGCCAACTTCAAATTTTTTAATAAATAATTCATATTTATCTAACCTTAGTATTAATAAATCATATTTTAAAACAATAAAGGATTATTTAGGAGAAGGTGAGCCTCTAGAAGATAATTATACTTCATATTTAGACGGAAAAATTAAAATAAGGCTTTCTCCAGTAAAAACAGTTAGAAACATAATTTTTACAGAAAAATGTGAAGGAGATATAACAAAAGATATTAAGCTTGGAATGTCATTAAGAGAAATTCAAGAAATAAATAATACAAATGCATTTGGAAGTTTAGAAGAAAATTATTTAGGATATAGAGAAGGGGATTTTTATTTGTTTTTCTATAATAATGAAACTTCAGTTTATAGTTATGCTTATGAGTATAATGAAGAATTTGAAGATTTATTAGATGAATACTTAGCAAGTAAAAATTTAGATAATTTTATAAATTCATTACTACAATCATGGAAGACCTATGATTACTATGAATATGATGCGGAAAAACAGAGCGCATATATATTATATTCTACTAGAGGAGTTGAAATAGATATAAAAAATAACGATTCAAAAGGAATAAAACTTTATACAAATTATTACTTTACAAACAAAACAAAAGATTACGTAAAAAGAGGATTAATAGACGTAGATTTACACACAGATTTAGTAGATAAAGTAGAAAAAGAAAGAAGAGCAAGCGAAAAATAAATTTATATTCGAAATATAAAATAAGAAAGGATTTTTTATGGCAGAAAAATATATAGGCGATAATAAAATTAAATATAAAAGAAATGTCATATTTTTAGTTATTTTTATATGTTTATTAGCACTTATATTACTTTTGCTAAATGCTTTACAAAAAAGTAATGAAAATCCAGAACTTACTTATGATAATTTAACAACAATAAAAGAAGTAATAGAATACTATGAATCTACATATATTTCTGAAGAATTAAGTGAAGAAACGGATTATTATTTAGATGTCTATTTAATATTTAAGGTGCTACCATATAACGAAAAAGATGAGAGCAATGAAGAATATTATAACAAATTGTTAGAAGACTGCGCAAAAGTTATAGGGTATAGAAGCTTTAGAATGTTTGACGAAAAAAATGAATTAACAGTAGAAGTTATATGTAATGGAGATGAAATTACTTCTATTATTATAAATGGAATTGAAGACTATTTCATATATATGGATTCAGAATTAAGTATGAAACAGTTTAAAGATATTAATATAACAGATTTTAATGTTACTTCTGAAGTATTACAAAATTGTATTAATAGTAATTGGGATTCATCAAATTATTTTGGAGAAAGAGATAGTATATATGATAATTACTACATATATTTTGATGAAGGAATAAAGGCAAAAACACTAAGTGGTAGAATATATAATATTGTTTTTGATAAAAAATATACTGGAAGTGTAATAAATAATATTTTTCCAGGAATGGCACTTGAGAACATAGAGGTAAATCTTGGAGAGCCAACATTTGAAGATAAAGATTTAAACATAATAGGATATAAAGGAAAAGATTTATATGCTTTTTTCACAGAAAGTGAGATTTCTGTGTATAGAGTAAACACAATTGAAACAAATGACTTTTTCGATTTAGCAGATAAATATGAAAAGAAAGAATTAAATTTCCGTGAATTTATGAATGAGCTTACATATATGTGGCCAGATTATAGTGATTATGAATACACAGAAAAAAGTGTTTTCATATCATATCCTTTAAAAGGTATAGAAATAAAATTAGACTATGATGATGAAAACGGAATATTCATTTATAACAATGTTAAGAGTAGTAAAACAAAAATGGAAAAATTTTTGAAAAATACAGATTTTGTTGCAAAACTACAATTAGATTTAGTTTTTGAAGCAGAAAAAAGAAGAATAGAGGAAGACGGAAATTTATTAGAAAAATGCAAGCAATATAAAGAAACATTAAGTGAGGAGCAGAAACAAGCTATTGGAGAAAGCTTAACTTATGATATTTTTGCAAATTTAGATAATAATAATTTAATTTATGAAATGAATTTTATATCTAAATTTGGAGAAACACCAAATAGAGTATTATCAGATACTATAAATTCTTTTTTATGGGTTGCCGATAACCTATTCTTGTATTCTAAAGAAGGAAAGGGAATTTACATGTATAACTTAGATAATGGAAGTGTAAGCAGAATATTAACAGGAACAGAAGATTATGAATTAAAAGGATTTGAAAATGGAATATTGAAATACGACGATATAGAAGTGCAATTTCAATATTAGAAAGGAAAAAAGATGGCACAACTTAAAAGCTTTTTGAAAAAAGTTATTTTAGCAATTATATTAATATCAATTTTAATAACATTTTGTGCTATGCCTTCTTCTTATGCAAAATTGGATTTGGGAGAGGGAGAATTTTACTATGCAGGAACTCAGAAAGGACAGTATACTGTTAAAGAAGGAATTTTTTCTTGGTTACTATCCAAAATTGGAGATATAGCAGACTGGATTCTTGGTATTATTACAATGGGATTTAGAATGGTATTTGTAGGTTGGACAGCCCTATTTGAAAAACTATTAACATGGGCTTTAGAAAGCACGGCCGGTGTAAATGCCAGTGGAGAAGTAGTAGAAAACAATACAGATTTAACAGCTATTACAGACTCTACAAATAATGTTACTATAGAAGCTATAGTTTATAATCACGTTGCAGCATTAGATGCAAACCCATTTCATGTAACAAGATCAATAGATGAATTAAAATATTCACCAACAGGACATATTTTGCAATGTACAAATAAAGATTGTATAGAAGCGAAAGCCCCTGGTAAAAAAAGTGTTGATATAACAGAATGTTGTACACTTGATGAAGCAAATAAAACCGTTACAGGATGTACTTGCCCTGAAAGCTGTGAAGGTTGTACAGCATATAAAGAAGCAGTAGAAAACTATTATGATGAAAACGCAAAAGTACCTATGATATATCAAGTTAAAAGAACAATAGCAAATTGGTATTATGTAATAAGATTATTAGCTATTGCTGCTATGCTTGTTGTTCTTATTGTTGTTGGTATAAAAATGGCTACAGCTTCTTTAGCACAAGATAAAGCTGTTTATAAAAATATGCTTGTTGATTGGTTAGTTGGTATAATTATAATTTTTGCAATGCACTATATAATGTTATTCACATTTTATATAAGTGAACAATTAGTTTCAACAATTGAAAAAGTTGCTACATCTTCATATTCAGCCACAATGATGCAACTAGCAGAAAAAGAGAGTGGTAAAGATGATAAAGGTGTAGAATATGATAACGAAGAACTAGAAATAAAAATTTATGAAGCAGTAAGAACAAGAGCTTATGATGCAAAATTAATTGATGGTATGATTGGCGTAGTTATGTATATGACTTTGGTATATTTTGCATTTAGATATACAATTGTTTATTTAAAAAGGTTCTTTACTATTATTGTGTTAACGTTAATGGCACCAACATTAGGTGTTGGATATGCACTTCAAAAAGTTTTAACTGGAAAGCAAGAAGCCTTTAAAAATTGGCTTTCACAATATATTTTGAATGTATTTTTACAAGTTGTTCATGCTTTAATATATGCAATTTTCATTTCACAAGCTTTAATTTTATCATTAGAATCAGTTGCTGGAATGATAGTAGCATTAATTTTAATGAATTATGCATTACAAGCAGATAAAATATTTAGAAAAATATTTAAAATACAAGGTGGATTTGTAGAAGAAGCAAATAACGCTGCAGAAAACTTAAAATCAACAGTTAGAGATACAGCTATTGGAGGAAAAGCTGCTATAAAAACATTAGGAAACACACCATATACAAAATTAGCAAAAGGTATTGGAAAGGCTGCAGTAGCAGCACCTTTTGTAGCAATAGGTGGAATTAAAAAAGGAGCTCAATCCTTAGGAAGAAGTTCAAGCAACAGTGATTCTTCAGGTGATGGAAGTGCAGATGCATCATTTGAACCAACGTATGATGGCTCTCCTAGACTATCTGAAGGAAGTTTAGATGATGGTACATATGATAGTACATATGAAGGTTCAGGCAGTTCTTCAAGGAGAAGAAAAAATCGTCCAGAGCTTAACTCAGCTGGATTACCAAAAAGAAGTGATAGAGAGTTACTTGGTATTGGTAAAAAAACACTAAAAGGAAACCTAGATAAAGCAAAGCAAGCAGTATTAAATGCTAAAACAGATGAAGAACGTGATTCAGCATATGCAAAATATTTAAATGCATTAAATGAATATGAAAGATATGAAAAATTAACAACTCCTTCTACAGCAAAAATTGTGGGTGCAAAATTTGAAAGAATAATAGATATAGATAATATATTTGAATTTACACCACCTCAAGGCGGACATACCGGACTATCTGGTAAAGTAAGATCATTTTTTGCCTTTGCAAGAGATAGTTACGGTGGCATATATGGACATAGATATAGAGATCCTAAAACTGGAAAAATTGTAAATGATGGAACTGGACTTTACAATCAATTAAAACCATCTAACTTTTTAGGACTTACAAAAGAAGATAAAGACTTACTAAAAAAACAAATGGGATTAGTAGGTGGAACTTTTGGAGGCATGGCAAGCTTATTTTTAGGAATGGGAACTCTTGTTGCAAATCCTAAAGTAGGTATGGGATTGTTAGCCTCAGGAGCGGTTTTAACACATAAAGGTTTAGGAAGATCATCACATGTAAGCTCATATAAAGGAACATATACATTTAATAGATTTGGAATTCCAACAATAAAAAATATGGAAAAAATTGCTTTAAAAAGAGCTAAAAAAGAGCATGATGATTTAGTACGTCAGTCTGTAAGAACTAGAGCTAAATATAGAAATATGAAAATAAGAGGAGCCGTAACCTTGGCAGGAACAGCTGCAGGAGCTCTAGCTGGTATAGGAGCAGGAGCTGCAATTGTACCAGCAGCTTTAGTGGGAGCAGGAGTTTCAGTGGCAGCTCAAGGAGCAGGATTTGTAACTAAAAGATTTACAGCAAGAACAAATATTGGACAAGGACTTAGAGATTTAGATCAGCATTGGGCAAAACAAGAAAAGGCTCAAGAAAAGGAATTTAAAACAGAAACATTAAATATTATTAATGCAGAAACACAAGCCAGAATGTCTGTAATTATAGATGAGAGAAATGAACACTTAGACTCTGAGGAAACGGCATATGTAAAAAAATTATATAAATCTCTTGGATATGAGTATGATCCTAAAACAGGAGATTTAAGAGCAATTGTAAAATCTGCAACAGATGAAGAAAGACAACAAGAAAGATTTGAAAATGAATTAAGAAGAAAGTTTAAAGATGATGAAATTGACGATTCAGTGGTTCGTAAACATATTAGTCCAAGTAGCCATTTAACAGATGTAGAAATAGCATTAATTGATAAAGAAATAGATAATATTCTAATATCTATGTCTGATGGTGAAGTTTTAGATATGGAAAGCGAGGCAAAATTAGATGAAGCAACAAGACAATTAACTGCAAGATTAGCACTTGCTGGTGTAATTAAAGATAACCAAAGGGCAGAGATAGTATTTAAAGCTGGAAAGAGAGAATTAAGAACTACTTTAAAAGAAAAAGCAGAGATAGCAAATGCTAAATTAGAAATTGCTGCTAAAGAGCTAAAAGGAATTGGTGAAGAAGATCAACAATTCATAAAACAAGCAGTAGGAGAAATATCAAGAGAAAAAGGAATTTCTGATTTTACTCAAATTAAAGCAGAAGAAGTACTAGAAAAAGTAAACGAAAAGAGAAAAAATTCAAGGGTAAAAGTGAAAGAAAATCCTGCTGAAAGTCCTGCAGAAAATCCAGAAAATCCTATAGAAAATCCAGAAAGCCCAGAAGGCCAAGAAAGACCAGAAGAAACACAACAAAATTCAAGAACTGAAAGAAATCGTAAACATTTTAGTGATAGACAAGAAAGAAGAAAACCACTAACAGAACAAGAAAGACAAGAATTTAAAACTAAAATAACGGCATATTTGCTTGGACTAGAAACAGCTAAAAAAGTAACTCATACAAAAGGATTTTCTAAGAAACAACAAGCTATAGCACAAGTAAGTAGCAGTGTAGTAAGAAGAAAACAAAAACTAAGACAAGTATTAGAAATGTCTTTTGATTCAGAAGAATTAGATCCAACAGAAAGCTTAATAGAACAAGTAAATCGTATTAAAAGAACTGGTGGAGTTATTAAAACAAGTGGAAAAGAAGTAGAAATAGCTTCAGATGAATCTAGTAAAGTACTAGAAATGTTATTCTTAAGAAAACAACTAGAAGAAATAAATAACCTAGCAGTAGAAGAAGTAGGAATAAAAAAAGGTTCTTATAAATTTCAAAAAGCAACAAAGGCAAAGGCAGAAGCTAGGGTGGATTACTTTAGAGATGATTTAGAAATAAAGAAATATGCACAAGAAAATCCAGAAATTTTTGCAGATGCAAATTTTGAACTTAGAACAGATCATTATACAGAAGATCAAATAAGAGAAAGAAAAAGAATACGAGAATTGGAAAAAGGTTTACATGTAAAAAGAAGAGAAGTGGATAGAGCAACCAGGGACTTAACAATGAGCGGACCAATTGTAGATTTGAGTGAAACAAAAAGAAAACTATTAAAACACGAGTAGGAGGGAGGTAAAAAGCTTTGAAAAAAACAGTAGAAATGTTAAAAAAATTATTAATTTGTATGTTAATATTGTTAATTTTAAATAATTTCTTTATAGGAAACTTTTCTCCTATCTTTGTGTATGCAGGTGAGCCTGGTGTTGCTACATCCGATCCAGATCCCAATAGCGGAAATGGTAAAAATTTTATAAGAGATACATTAGAAAAATTATTAGGTACAGTTGTAGGCTTATTTACCTGGCCAATAAGGTTAGTAGCAATGGCAATTGGTTTTGGAGTTAGTTCATTAATGGGTGTAGTAGCTAATATTACAGATACTAATAATAATGGTTCTAGTGGTAGCGATATTACTTTGTCACCAGATGATGTTTTATTTAATACTGATAGTAATAATAATATTCAATTATTAAATATTAATTTCTTTAAAATAGACAATCTCAACCAAGGTTCCGTTTTATATAAATTTAGAGCAGGCATAGCATTCTGGTATTATGCAATGAGAAACATTGCTGCAGCAATACTATTATGTATATTAATATATGTAGGAATTAGAATGGCTTTATCAACAGTATCTGCACAGCAAAAAGCTTCTTATAAAAAAATGCTTGTAGATTGGGTAGTAAGCTTAGCAATAATTTTTGTTTTACAATATATAATTTTGTTTACAATATATGTAAATAATGCAATTGTTGATGCAATTAGAAATGTAGCAAGTGTAAAATCATTTAGTGACTTTATTGATAATATGGGAAAGGAAGCTCTTCGGAGTGAGTATAGAGGCCATTTCAGCAACAATAATATATTGTATGCTTGTATTTCAAACTTTTGGACTTTTTATATCATATTTTAATCGTATGCTTAAACTAGCATTTTTAATAATAATCTCACCTCTTATTACTTTAACATATTCAATAGATAAAATGGGAGATGGAAAAGCTCAAGCATTAAATACTTGGCTTAAGGAATATGTATTTTCAATATTAATTCAACCATTTCACTGTATAATTTATATGGTATTTGTAGGCGCTGCAAGTCAAATACTTGAAAATTCAGAAGAAACTGGATTAGAAGCAATTGCAGCCGGAATAATTGCTATTTTATGTATAAATTTTATAAGAGAAGGCGAGAAAATAGTAAGAAAAATTTTTGCATTTGCAGATGATAATGAGCATACATCTTTAGCAGCTGGTATGGCAGTTGCAGCAGTTGCAGCATCAAAAGGAAAAAGCATTGGAAAAACAACAAGAAAAGCTGTAACAGGTGTAAAAGATGCAGGAATAAGAGCAAAAAATTTATTATCAACAGGAAGAGTTGAAGCAATAGCAACAGCAAGAATGTTATCTGGAAGAGGAGAAGGAAAGTCTTTAGATGAAATAAAATCTGATGTTAGAACAGAAGATTATAAGAGAGAAACAGAAAAAGAAGAAAAGAAAAGATATGGTGTTGCAGTAAGTGAAAATGATCAAGCAGTGAAAGATAGAGCAAAAGAATTTATGCAAAATGGGATGAAGCAAAATGAGGCATTGGCAAAAGCAAGATTGGAGGTAGCACAAGAAGCTAGAAAAGCTTCAAAAGCAAGTAAAAAAGATAGAGAACAAGCAAATAATAAAAGACACAAAGTAATTAAATCTGTTAGAGGAGGATTGAATAGCGCTAGAAATGTCTTAAAGCAATCAGAAACATTGAAAGAATTAGGAAAATATGCAAAATTTTCTATGGCAGTTGGAACAGGTGTTGCTTTTGGTTCAGGTGTATATGGATCTACAGGAAGTGCATCACAAGGAGTACTAACAGGTGTTGGAGCTTATAGAGGTACAGAAGAATTCATGAAAAGCAGTACAAACACATTAAAAAAAGATGTAATTCAAAGATTGCAAGGATTAGGAATTTCAGGAACAACTGCAGCTTATGGTAAGATGAACGAAATAGCAATAAATGGTAGTAAATTTGAGGGAACTGATGAATTAGATAAAATAATGAAAGAATTAGAAGATGCATTACGAGTATCAGGTAAGGAAAAATTAAAAACAAATATAAGAAATACCATTCAAAAAGCAATTGCAAAAGATCCTTCTGCAGATATTAATAGTATAGTAAGTAACGCTTTAGCTGCTAATGGAATTTCAGCAGCGGATCCTAACTTTAATGGAGTAACAGATGCGGCAAAGAATTTGGCTAATTTTACACAAGAAAAAGGAATTTATGACACTATGAAACAAGCGGGAGATATAGGATTTTCTCCAGATGCATTCATATCTAGTGTAGCTAAATCTTATCACGGTACTTCTAATACATCATCTACAGATAGCTCATATATAACAGGTAGAGAATTCTTAGATAGTGCTGTTGCTATAACAGCAGGACAAGATGGAAGAGAAGAAAAATTTGTTGCACCTAGCGATGATAGTGCAAGAGAGTTTGTAGAAAGCAGAAATGAAGCTGATTTAAGAGCATTTTATAAAGAATGTGATAGAGAGATAGATAGAACAACTAGAGATATTGAAAGAGAAACTGATGAAAGAGCTAAAACCGATTTAATAGCTAGATTAAATCAAATAGAGGCTGCAAGAGCAAAAGTTCAAGACTTAGAATTTGATAGAGCTGTAGAAAGAATGAGAAAAGAATATCAAGATATGGTTGATAAGTTAGCTGGAGCTACAGCAAAAGAAGCACAAGGAATAGTAGATGGACAACTTACAAGATTACAAAATGACTATAATAAATATATTAATGAAGCAAATGATCGATTAAAAAGAGGCGAAATGGAAGGAATAAAAGATCACACAGAAATTACGGCCCAAAGAATTAGATTGGAGCAAGAACTAGGTCAAGTAGAAGATTTAAAAAACAGATATAGAAGACCAAATGGTGGAGGAACACATTAAAAATGAAAAAAATTATTAAAAAAATCTTTATAATTTTAATAGTTTTCATATTAATGTTTGAATATTGTTGTTCAAGCACTGTTTTTGCTGAAACAAATACTATTAATGAATCTGTTATACCGGCGGAAACATTAAACTTAATAACAAATTTAACTGGTGGTATAGTTTCAATTATATTATGGATACCTAGAGCTTTAATGATTGGATTTTCTTATATTATAAATCAAATAACGCGTGGAATTGCAAAGTTGGGAAATTCTACTAGCACAAATACAGATAATTTTAAAGAAGAAGAAAAATCTACTTATATGACACCTTTTGATATTTTCTTTAGTACAAGTGCAAAAATGAATGGTGCTCCTACTGGTGATAATAAGTACGAAATATTAAGTGTTAACTTTTTTGATATAGATCAAGGAAGTGATAATTTTGTACAAATATTAAGAAAATCTGTATCTACGTGGTATTATATTACAAGATTTATATCTTTAATGATATTATTATGTGTGTTAATATATGTTGGAATAAGAATGGCTTTATCATCAGTAGCAGATGATAGAGCAAGATATAAAAAAATGTTAGTAGATTGGGTTTGTAGTTTACTACTTATATTCTTATTGCAATATTTGATAATGGCTGTTGTGTATGGAAATGATGCAGTAGTAATTGCTTTAAGAAAAATGACAACAGCAATTAATGGAGATACTTTTAACGAATTTATGAATACATTAGCCGGCCAGGGATTAATAGGTGTTGGTATAGATAGTATAGTTTCAGTTTTTATATTTTGCGCAATCATTGGACAAACAATATTTTTCCTTATAGCATATATAAATCGTATGTTAAAAGTAGGATTTCTTATTATAATATCACCACTTATATCTATAACATATTCAATAGATAAAATGGGAGATGGAAAAGCACAAGCTTTAAATAATTGGTTAAAAGAGTTTATATTCACAGTTATAATGCAACCATTTCATTGTATTATGTATTTAGCATTAATACAAACAGCAATGAATCTATTAACTACAGCATATGGTATTGATAAAGTACTTACATATAATCAATTGGCAGCTGGTTTTCTTGTAATACTTTGCTTGAAATTTGTAAATGATGGCGAGCAAATGATAAGAAAAATATTTGGATTTGCAGATGATAACTCAAAAACATCAATGGCAGCAGGAGCAGTAGCTACAATGGCAGTATTAAGTAATGCAAAAAAAATTGGTGGTTCTGCAAGAAGAGGAATTAATACGGCTAAAAATGGAGTTAAAAGTTTCACAAGTGCAGTAGGTTCAGATGCTTCTAAAGTAGGAAATTATTTGAAAGGTACTCAAATAGGACAAAAATTAGGAGAAACTAGTCAAGATTTATTAAATAAATTTAAAGATTCAGAAATTGGAAAAGGATTATCAAGTGCAAAAGAAAAAGCGACCACTTTAAAAGATAAAGCAAAAACATTAAAAGGAAAATTCACAGAAAAGAAGCCAAAAGGACAAGAAGGAAAAGATGGCAATTTACAAAAAGCAATGAATTTTGCTAGAAATCACGTTAAAAATAGTGTACCACGTGCATTAGGAATGATGGGAATGGCTATGGCTTATGCAACAGGAACTACGGGATTGATGGAAGCCAATGCGACTAGAATGGCTATTGCAGAAGGCTCAGAAGAATTCTTTAGTTCTAGTACAGGATCATTAGCAGCAGAGCAAAAAGATAATATGGAAGATTTAGAAAAAGCAGATCATCAAGAATTAGAAGATGCATTAAGTCAAGCAAGTGGTGAGTTAGATAAATTAGGAGTTGGAAATGATATATCAGTAGAAGACGCAAAGGAAAAATTAAATTCAGCAAATGAAGCACACAAAGCAGCACAAGAAGAAACTAAAAAATTAGCTGAAGAATTAGAAGAAGCACGTAAAGCAAGTGAAGCAGCAATGGCAGAACAAAAAGCAGCTAAAGATGCTATGAAAAAAGGCTTTAGAAAAGGAAAACCAAGAAAAGAAAGAGAAAAGAGAAGACTAGACGAAGCAAATAAGAAATCAAATGCTGCTTATAAACAATATAAAGATGCAAAAGAAAAATATGAAGCAGCAAGAAAGAAAGAAGAAGCAGCTGAAAGTGAAGCACAAAAATATACTTCTGCATTAGAATATGCTAAAAAAAGAGATCAATCTAGAAAAGAATTAGATAGTTTCTATACAGAAGCAGCAACTAAAGCAAGAATAGCTAGAAGATTAAATGGACCAAATGCTTCTGAATTGCAGAAGAAGAAAAATGAAATATTACAATTAATAATGAAGTTAAAAATGATGCAGTCAGGTGACGAACATGATTCTAGCCATGACAATATTTTAACAGAAGATGCAGAAGATAGTGCAGTTAGAACAAGAGATAGTATAATAAGAAGTATAGAATATAGTGTTCTAAAAGGCGGAGCTTCTAGTGATATGGTAGATAGAATAATGGAACAAACAGGAATAAAGAGTAGAGCAACATCTACAGGAGATAGTGTTGATAAGGCAGCAAAAAATAATATAAGGATGCAAAGTGCCGTTGAAGAAGCTCAAGAGAGTTTAGCTAAATCTATGAGAGAATATGAAAAATTATGCAAGGAAAAAAGTGTGGCTGGTACAGGTGAAAGATTTTCAAGCTATAACGAGAATATAGATGAATTAATAGATAGACTTTATAGAAATATGGGTAGAACAGAATCATCTATGGGATAAAATTTTAAAAAATATAACAAAATTTAAATATTTATGATAAAATCAAAAAAAGAAATCATAAAAATTATGATAAAATAAAAAATTCTTTAAAAAACATAAATTATGTAAAAAAGATATTTATAAATAAAAGAGAGGTTTTTAAAATGAGGATTAGAAAAAAAGACAGAGTACTAACAATTTTTGCTGCAATTTTTATTATTCTTTTTATAGCATTAATAGTAATTAGTGTTATTTCATCAAGAGGAAAAAAGGTTGATTATTCAAACATGACAGATGAGGAAATAAGCACAGCTATTAAAGAAGAAATAGACGAAATGAAAAAAAATGATTTAGGCGGAATGGGTGAAAGAGACAGAATGGAATATTATGTTGGTTCTTTCATTACAGCAGTGGAAAATAAAAAATATGAAGAAGCTTATGAAATGCTATATAGCGATTTTAGAAAAAATTACTTTCCAACATTTTCAGACTTTGAAAACTATGCAAAAACTAAGTTTCCTACTATGATATCAGTAGAGCATACAAACTTTGAAAGAAATGGAGAAGTTTATGTTTTATGGTCAACCTTATCTAATCCGATGGGAGATAAAAATTCATCAATTGAAATGAATTTTATTATAAAAGAAAATGATTTAAATGATTTTGATTTATCATTTAAAGTATTTTAGAAAAGGAGTAAAGCTATGAATTTTACTGAACTTAGATTAAAAGTTAGACACTTTTTTAGAAGAAATAAAAAAATACTTTTAATAATCTTTATTATATGGATTGCTATATTTTCTGTTAATATGATGCTTAAAAATAGAAGAAGTGTACCTAAAGCTACCACAACTGCCGATATTCACACATCTGTTATAGATTCTTCTGCTTCAACACCTACTAGTTTGCAAAAACTAATAGAAGATTTAATTGATGAATATGTTGGATATTGCAACGAGGGAAACTATCAAAAAGCATTTAATATGTTATCAGAAGAATGTAGAAAATATGAATTTCATGATGATGTTACAGAGTTTATGGATCATGTATTAGTAAAAATGCCAACTCCAAAAACATATTCAATTCAAGATTACTCAAATGTTAAATATGGAAATAAAAGATTATATATATATGAAATAAAATATACAGATGATTTATTAGCAACAGGTCTTACTAATTCAACATATGCATATACTTCAGAAAAATTAACTTTCTATAATGGTGATAACGGATTAGAAATGGGAGCTGGAAACTTTATTTACTATTCAGATATAAAAAACATTTCTGAAAATGAATATTTAAAAATAGATGTTACACATAAAGTTGTAAATTACAGTATAGAAACTTATGAAGTTAAATTTACAAATAGATCAAACTATACTGTAGTTGTTGCAGATGGAGAAGAAGCAAATGAATCAATTTTGGTTCTACCAAATGAAATTAGAAATCCATCAGACATAATGAGCATTGTACTTGCTCCGAACGAGGAAAAAACTTTACAAATTGTATACCCAAAATTTGTAGATGATGGAGATACATCTCAATCTTTAGTATTTTCTTCAGTAAGAGTTATGGAAAACTATTCAGGGGTTGGAGATGAAGTTCCAGAAGAAACTATTCAATCAGAAATAGATAATGCAATAGCAAAATTTAGTATGGAAGTTAGTGTTGCTGAATAAATTTAAATTAAGGTGAAAAAAATGGCTTATATAAAATTTACTGATGTTGTAAAAGAATATAAAATGGGTGAAATTACAATAAAAGCCTTAGATAATACTAATTTTGAGATTGAAAAAGGCGAATTGGTTGTAATTGTAGGTCCAAGTGGTGCAGGAAAAACTACATCTTTAAATATTTTAGGAGGAATGGATTCTGTAACAAGTGGAGAAGTTACAGTAGATGGCAAGAGAATTGATAAATTGAAAAATAAAGAGCTAATAAAATATAGAAGAGAAGATATTGGATTTGTTTTTCAATTTTACAATTTAGTACAAAATTTAACAGCTCTTGAAAATGTAGAACTTGCAACTCAAATTTGTAAAGATTCTTTAAATCCTAAAGAAGTTCTAGAAAAAGTAGGATTAAAAGAAAGAATGAAAAACTTCCCATCACAATTGTCCGGTGGAGAACAGCAAAGAGTTGCAATAGCAAGAGCAATAGCTAAAAATCCAAAACTTCTTTTATGTGATGAACCTACAGGAGCTTTAGATTATAATACAGGAAAACAAATATTAAAACTTTTGCAAGATACTTGTAGAAAAGAAAATATGACAGTAATAATAATCACACATAACACAGCTTTAGCTCCAATGGCAGACAAGGTTATTTACTTTAAAAATGGAACAGCTGAAAAAGTAGAGAAAAACGAAAATCCAATGTCAATAGATAATATAGAGTGGTAAAAAAGAATGGAAAAAAAACCGTTATTATAAAATTTATAATAACGGTTTTTAAATTTTAAAATAATATTAAATTATAATAAAAGTTTTTAATATTAAAATGAAATTGTTTCTATTTTGAGTATTGCTTTACTTTTTCTTCTTATTTTTCATTTCTTGACGCTTATTTTTCCACCACTCATAAACCAAACCGGCCTTCTTTAAACCAGCCATTGCTTTTTCCATAGAATATAAAAAAGCCAACTACCATAACAATTGGAATTGTAATATTTATAACAACAGTAGTAACATCCATAATTTTTACCTCACTTCAAATTCTTAAAAATATTATATTATTAAACACTAGTAAAATCAAGAAAAATATGTATATAATTGAATTTTATTTAAAAAAATTCAATATTTAATTAAACAAATTTTCCAAAAAAAACTATTGATAAGATATTGCAAATATAATAAAATATATTTGTAAAATTAGATATTTTGTATGTATGGAAAGGAGGAAATTTATATGAAAGAAACAAATGGTAAGCATAGTTATGAAAATGATAAACTTTCCAGCCTTTTTAAAGAAGTACAAGATATTAGATATGGTAGAGCAAAACCACAACAACAAACAAACTTCAATAGATTTGATGCTAGTCAAATACAATTTAATAGAGTTTATGTAGTTGATAAAAAATTTAATGCATTAGGTGTTATAATTGGCATTTTATTATTAATTTTATTCGCAACAAGCATACAAGGAAACTACATATTTGCTACCACAGAAAAAGAAAAAGTGCCAATAAATACTTTTGAAGAAAATGAAGATAAAATAGATGTTATGCAAGTAATATCAACAAATATTAGTGAATTAACAAAAAAAGAAATAGAAACAAAACAGGTTGAAATTCCTTATGAAACAGAACGTATAGAAAATAATAAACTTCCAAAGGATGAAGAAAAAATTATACAGCCTGGAAAATTTGGTTATAAAAATCAAACAGCTATAAAAACTTATGAAAATAATGAAGTAACAGACGAAAGAATAATTAATGAAGAAATTATCTCAAATCCTGTAAACTTAGTAATTGAAGTTGGTACATCAGAATTCCTTTATAATAAAAAAGTACATATAGGCGATAAAATGTTTACAACAGGAGATACAAACATTTACAGCACAGAAAATGAAAATGAAGGATTGCTAGGAGTAATATACGAAAATCTTGACGTTACACTTATTTCAGAAGAAAATGGATGGGCAAAAGTCTCAATAGATGGTTTAGAAGGGTATGTAAAAGGAGAATATTTAACTTCTGAGGGCTTAACTCCAGGAATTTCAGAAATAGCTAGAAAAAAGAGAATAAAACTATCTCTTAATATGGACATGCCTTTAAATGTTCCAAGCGGTTTAACAAGAGCAGATTTTACAAAAATTCTTTCTGGAAATTCAAGTGATGTAAATCACATTTTTGAAGATAATGCAGGATTATTTTATGACATAGAACAAAAATATAATGTTAATGGTGTATTTTTAGCAGCAATAGGAATTCATGAAAGTGGTTGGGGTACATCAGACATTTCTCTAAGAAAGAAAAATCTATTTGGATATAAAGCATATGATAGTTCACCTTCTGAGTCATCAGCAAATTTTGAAAGCTATCAATATGGAATAGAAATAGTAGCAAAAATGCTAGCAAAAGATTATTTAAATGAACGAGGAAAAGTTATTTATAATAATGAGGTAGCAACTGGAAATTATTATAATGGGCCAACTGTTTCTGGAGTAAATGTAAAATATGCTAGCGATACAGAATGGGCTACAAAAATTTATAACACAATGGTTTCATTATATAATGAAATATAAATATGCTTAAAAAGGGCTAAATATCCAATTTTATAAAAGCTTTATAGAAAATTTATAGAAAGGAAAACCAATGAAAAAGAAAGCAATACGTGGAAATATAAATTTAATAAATAAAATTATATTTATAGTAAATGTTGCTTTATTAATAGTTTTGTTTTTCGCTTATAAGTATGTTTTTGAAGTAGAGAGCACAAAAAGAATTTATGCAGAAGAAACAGAAAAACTTATAAAAGAAACCCAAAATCCAGTATTTAAAATAGATAAAATAGTTTTATATAATAGTGCGAATGTTGAAGATAGAAGTGATGGAAATCTTTCAAATTTAGATATTAGTCAATTTACAGATATTCAAATTTTATTGAATAATAAATCAAAGAGTGAAGAAATTACAGCAGAAAACACAATTAGTCAATTATTTATATCAAATATTAAAATAGAAACAGAATCTAATGAGGGTGAAAAAATATTTAATTATAAAAATCCACTAAATTGTGGAAAATATGTAGATTTAGAAAATTATAGAGATGATGGAATAGTATTTAACATAGTAAATTCTAATGAAAAAAATAAATCTGCAAACTATGATGAAAATATTTTTTACACAGATTGCTCAAATCCAATTTCTTTGGGATATATAAACAAAAACATATTAAGAAATGGTATGATTAATGCAAATAATGCTTCTCTTGCATTTGATGGCTCAATTTTAAAAAATGCTGGCATAGATATACAAAAACTTAATGCAACAATAAGTTTCACAATTCATATAATAAATAATTATAATGAAGAATATATATGCAATGTTCAGCTAAACAATGATTTAACAGCAGAAGAAGGAATAGAATCTGGATATTTAATGAATATTATTAATCCCAAAAGCAATGAACTAAATTTTATAAAAATAAGTGACTAAGGAAATGTCAAAAAGCTTTAGTAAGTAGGATTAAATATTTTAGTAAACAGAATCAAGTCTTTTAGTAAGGCTTGATTTTTTTATTATATTCCATTATAATTTAAACATAATGTGCCTATAGCTCAGCAGGATAGAGCAGTCGCCTCCTAAGCGACCGATGGGGGTTCGAGTCCCTCTAGGCATACCAGGAGAAGCTTAAGGGACTCGAAAAGGAGGAATAGAAAATAGTCCGGTGGACTATTTTCCCAACGCGGCTCGGCGAGTCCCTCTAGGCACACCAAGAGAAGCTTAAGGGACTCGAAAGGAAGTAACATTTTTGAAAGAAAAATTTATGAGAGAAGCCATAAAAGAGGCTAAAAAAGCTCTTGAAATAGAAGAAGTACCAGTTGGAGCAGTAATTGTTAAAGATGGTAAAATAATAGCAAGAGCCCATAATCAAAAAGAAACAAAAAAGGATTCTACTTGCCATGCAGAAATTTTAGCAATAAAAAAAGCTTGTAAAAAATTAGATGCATGGCGACTTATAGATTGCGAAATGTATGTAACATTAGAGCCTTGTTCTATGTGTGCAGGGGCACTTATAAATTCAAGAATAAAAAAATTATATATTGGCACAGATGATGCAAAAACTGGTGCATGTGGATCAGTATTAAATCTTTTAGAAGATTATAAATTTAATCATAAAATTGAAACAGAGAAATATATTTTAAAAGAAGAGTGTGAAAATTTACTTAAACAATTTTTTAAATTTTTAAGGGAGAGAAATAAAAGTGAAAATAAATCTAGTTAAAAAGTTCTTGTTTTCAATTGTTATAGTACTACTACTTATTGGCGTTTGGGAAATTATGAAAAAGTATGAAGTAGAGGGAGAAAAAGTTTTACCATTTTCAATAAGTAAAATTCTTCTAGTAAGTACAGTAGATGGAAAAGTAACGGATGACCATGAACACATTTGGAATGTAGGGGTTACGCAAGTAAATGATGTTTATGTTTATATTGACAAAACAATGGAAACAGATGACACAATTAAAGAAATAAAATTTGAAAATTTTGTTATAAATAAAAAACCACAAAAAGGAACAGTAAAACTTTTAAGACCAACAGGAGAGCTTCAAAACTTATATACATATAGTGAGCAAGATTACTTAAAAGATGGACTAGCATTCAGTGGTGCAGTTATTGATGATATGAAAAATATGGAAATATGCAATGTTGGTGGAATGGTTGGTTTTAGATTTTCTTTGGAAGACTTAGGAACATACATATCAAATGAAGATTCAGAAATAACTTATGATGGAAAACTTCTTTCAAATCTTGGTGTAAAAATAGATGAAATAAAATTTGATGTAAGTTTTGATGTAATAATTACAACAGATGATGATATTAGTTTTAAAGGAACTTTGCATTTAGATTTACCAATAGACACAGTTATTGAAGAAGGTTCACCAAACAAAGAAATAACAAATTTTGATGATGTGGTGTTTAAAAGAGTATAAAAACTATTGCAAAATAGCAAAATTCATTATATAATCTTTAAAGTTAAAGTGGCTTTTCTTAAGGAAGGTATGCTTCAATAAAAAGCTATGAATCTCGTCAGGTTCGGAAGAAAGCAGCGATAAGTAGTGTATTTATGTGAGTTCGCATGCCTTCCTTAAGGAAAGCCTTTGCTATCAAAATTAAAGGAGGAAAATATGTCATACACAGCTCTTTATAGAAATTTTAGACCACTTAAATTTTCAGATATGGTAGGACAAGAACACATTACTAAAACCCTTAAAAACCAAGTAATTTCTAATAGAGTTGGGCATGCATATCTTTTCACAGGAGGAAGAGGAACAGGAAAAACAACTTCTGCTAAAATATTAGCAAGAGTTGTAAATTGCTTAAATCCACAAGATGGCGAGCCTTGCAATGAATGTGAAATTTGTAAAGAAATTTTAGAAGGCTCTTTAACAGATGTTGTAGAAATGGATGCTGCATCAAACAATAGTGTAGAAGATATTAGAAGCATTCGTGATGAAGTAAATTTTCTTCCAACAAAAGCAAAATTTAGAGTTTATATAATAGATGAGGTGCATATGCTTTCAACAGGTGCTTTTAATGCACTACTTAAAACTTTAGAAGAACCACCTGAACACGTTAAATTTATTTTAGCAACAACTGAACCTCAAAAACTTCCAACAACAATACTTTCAAGATGTCAAAGATTCGATTTCAAAAAAATACCAGAAAACGATATTATTAAAAGATTAAAAATAATATGTAATGAAGCAAAAATAAAAATAGATGAAGAAGCATTAAAAATAATAGCTGTACTTTCAGAAGGACATATGAGAGATGCTATAAGCATTTTGGAAAGATGTAGTCAAGAAAACACAGAAAACATCACAGTAGATGAAGTAAAAGAATTAGTTGGACTTCCAAAGTTAGAATACATAAATAAACTTTCTAGAGCAATTTTAGAAAGAAATACAATAAATGCTTTAGAAGTTATAGATGAAGTTATAAATGATGGAAAAGATTTATACAATTATTTATGGGAAGTAATAAAATATTTTAAAGATATTTTAGTTTATAAATCTACAAATGATTTAAAAATATATTCAAAAGAAGAGTTAGAAGAAATAAAGAAATTAGCAGATGTTTCAGATGAACAAACTTTATTAAACACTATTTATGAATTATCAGATTTGGAAAATGATTTAAAATGGTCATCACAAAAAACAATTATGTTCCAAACAGGAGTTATAAAGGCATGTAGACAAGAATTTTCTTCTAATGCCGGCTCTAATGCTGGCTCAAGTATAGAAAAAAGATTACAAGCATTAGAACAAAAACTAGCAAATTTAAATTTAAAAAATGTAGAAACTGTAGAAGAAGTAAAAATTGAAACACCAAAAGAAAAGCAAGAAAAATCAAAGATACAAAAAGAAGAAAAAAAAGAAGAGAATGTTTCAGTTTCTAGTAATGCAGGGGCAGCTTGGAAAAGAGTAATAGATACTCTAAAAAGGAATGGAAAAATTAGACTATACACATCTTTAATAAATACTAGAATAAAAGAAGTAAATGATTTAGTTTGGGAAGTGGAATTTCCAAATGGATTAACATCATTTAATGAGAGAATTTTAGAAGATGTTAATAATAAAAATGATTTAGTAACTGAAATATTTAAAATTACAGGAAAACAAATTCATTTAAAATATAAAGATTTAACAAAAGAAGAAAATAAAGCAGAAAGTAAGAGAGCATCATCAATAAATGATTTAGGAATAGATATAAACATTATAGATTAAAATTTTTAAAGGAGGAATTTTAAATATGAGTAAAAGAGGAGGATTTCCAGGAGGAATGGGAGGCTTCGGCGGAATGAATATAAACCAATTAATGAAAGAAGCTAAAAAAATGCAAGCAGATATGGAAAAATCTCAAGAAGAATTAGGTAGCAGGGAATTTGATGCAACAGCTGGTGGTGGAGCAGTATATGTAAAAGTATCTGGAAATAAAGTAATAAAAGAAATAAAATTAACAAAAGATGTTGTAGACCCAGATGATGTAGAAATGCTTCAAGATTTAATTTTAACATCAGTAAATGAAGCTTTAAGAAAAGTTGATGAAGCACAATCAGCACAACTTGGAAAATACAATATACCAGGATTAATGTAAATTATAAAATAAAAGGAAAAAAATATGTCATATTATTCACCTTCAATAGAAAAATTAATAGAAAGTTTTGAAAAATTGCCTAGCATAGGACATAAAACGGCTCAAAGATTGGCTTTTTATATGCTTGACTTAAGTCAGGAAGAAACAGAAGAATTTACAAATTCTATTTTAAATGCTAAAAAGAATTTGCATTTTTGTTCAAAATGTTTCAACATATCAGATACAGATCCTTGTAATATATGCTCAAATCCAAAAAGAGATAATTCTATTATATGTGTTGTTGAAGATGTTAGAGATGTAATTGCAATGGAAAGAACACATGAATATAATGGCGTTTATCATGTTTTACATGGCTCAATATCTCCTATGAATGGAATTGGACCTGATGATATAAAAATAAAAGAATTACTAACTAGAATAATGAATGAAGAAACAAAAGAAATAATTTTAGCAACAAACCCTAGAGTAGAAGGAGAAGCAACTTCTATGTATATATCTAAACTAGTAAAACCTTTAGGAATAAAAACAACAAGAATTGCTAGAGGAATTCCTGTTGGTGGAGATTTGGAATACACAGATGAAATTACTCTTACAAAAGCTTTAGAGGGTAGAAGTGAAATTTAGAGTATCATAAATAAAAAACAAAGAATAAAATATATTAAAATTCTTGTTTTTAAGGAGAGTTATGTATGCAAAAAAATAAAAAAATAGTAATATTAGGTGGAGGAACAGGGACTTCATTTGTTTTAAAAGGTTTAAAATATTTCCCTGTAGATATTACAGCAGTTATTACTGTATCAGATGATGGTTCAAGCACAGGAAGATTAAGAAAAGAATTCTCAACTCCAGCAGTTGGAGATATTAGAAAAGTTTTAAGTAATTTATCTACACTACCAGATGAAGTTAGAGATGTTATGGAATATAGATTATCTACATATAGTGAGCTTAATGGGCATGCACTTGGAAATTTAATTTTAACATCTTTAATTAGAGAAACTGGAAGTTTAAAAACAAGTATTGAATATTTAAGTAAAATTATGGACGTAAAACATAAAGTTTTACCACTTTCTGAAGATTGCTTAACTTTAATGGGAGAAACAACAGATGGAAAAATTATAGAAGGTGAAGAAGAAATTACAAAAGCAAATAAAAAATATTCTAGATTTTTCTATAAAGAAGAACCACATGTTTTACCAGAAGTTTTTGAAGCAATAAAAGAAGCAGATTTAATCATTTTAAGTATGGGAAGCCTTTACACAAGCGTTATGCCACACATTATTTGCAAAGATGTTGTAGAAGCAATAAAGAAGGCAAAAGCAAAAGTCCTATACATATGTAATGCAATGACTCAGCCAGGTGAAACAGACGGATTTGGAGTAAGCGACCATGTAAACGTATTAGAGCAATATTTAGGAAAAGATGCTATAGATGTTGTTATTGCAAGTAACACAGTTATTCCTAAAGAAATGCTTAAAAAATATGAAACAGAAGAACAAAAAGACCAAGTTCCAATTGATTATGAAAATATAAGAAAAGGAAATTATGAACTAATTGAAGACGATTTATTAACAACATCAGACGGAACAATTAAGCACAATAGTTTGAAATTAAGTTCAGTAATTTTCTCATATTTGATGAGATAAAAAAATAAAATATTAAAATTAAAATTAAAATAATAAAAGTAGCTATAATATGTTTAATTCATTACATCACTCGCTCAAGCTAATTATCGCAAAATTGGTAAATAGCATTTTTCGGCACCCTTCCATCAAAAGATGAACTCTTTCCGAAAAATGTATTAACCAATTTTAGCTCAATTACTTTCGATTCGTTCTTTCATTCATTAAACATATTATAGCTACTTTTTAGTTATTAATTTTATAAAGTCAAATTTTAAAAATACACATAAAATTCATATATAGTATAATAAAATATGATATTTTATTTAAAATTATTAGCAATATTTTTACAAATATCGATATATAATTTATGATTTTTTTGTGGAATATCTTGTAGTATTTTAGAAAAAGAATAGTCAATATTATTTTCAGTAATTCCTCTTACTAAATTATCTAAATTAAGGTCTAAAACATCAGATATATTAACCAAAACTGCTAAGCTACAAATACTGGTTCCTCTTTCTATTTCACTAATATATGAGGGACTCACATCAATTATTTCAGACAATTTTTCTTGAGTCATTTTTAAATTAGTTCTTTTTTCTTTTATTCTTTTTCCAATTTCTTTATAATCTATATCTATCACATTATCACCTCATAATTATTATGATAATATCAGTAAAAGTTTATGAAAATAATCCAAAACTGTTGAACTATATCTAAAACTGTGATAATATAACTAAAAGTGTATAAAATTATAAAGGAGAAAAAATATGAAAAGTAAAATTTCTAAAGCAGAAATCAACGAAAAAAATACTTTTAATAATGATAATAGAACCAATGAAATGTATCAAAGAAAAAATAATGTGTTTTTAGACAATTACAAATTAATATTTATAATAACCATAATATTTCCTATCATTATATATTTTTTTCAAATAAATATTTTTTATCATATAGAATATGGAGATGTAGATGATTTTTTTAAAATATTGAGTAATACATTTAAAGTAGTAATACCAGGACTTATTTTAATGGGAATATCTGCATTTATTAGAAAGAATTCTAGTGAAAGTATATTTGAGACAATGAGCTTATTAATGATTTCTTGTTTTATAATTTCTGTTTTTATAGGAACTTGCTTAAAAGATAGTTCTCAATTAATAGGAGTTAATGATTACGCAGATAAAAATTCATATAATGATAACAAATATACGGATTATAATTATGATTATGATTATTCTGGCACATATACAGAAAGTTATTCAAATTATCATAAATGTGAATATGCTGGTTGTACAAATTATGCATCAGGTACAAAATATTGTTCAAAACATAATAAAACAAAATGTATTAAATCTGGATGTAACAAAATAGAAGCTTATCCAGGAGCAGGATATTGTCAAGAACATCAACTAGAACAAATATTAAATTATTAATAAGTAAAGGAGAGAAATTGTATGTCAGAAAAAGCACCGGAAAAATGTCCTTCATGTGGAGCAAAGTTAGAATGGAATAGAGTTGGTGAGGGTAAAGAAGGATTTAGCGTTGGAAAAGCAGCAGTAGGAGGTTTATTATTAGGACCGATAGGATTATTAGGTGGAGCATTAGGAAAAAAGAAGATTGTGTATTATTGTAGAAATTGCCAATTCCAAAGAGCCTATGATTATGATTAATAAGGAGAATGAAATGAAAAAAGTATTAAAATTTTTTGTGATATTTCTAATTTTAATAATTGTATGTATATTTGTATATATTAATAAAGAGATAAATAAATATAAAGTCTCTACAGTTGAAGAACTATCCAAATTTGATAGTTATGATTGGAATGATATGGAAAAGTTGAACAATTTGTTGGAATTGACGCACATAAAGTATATTTCCAATAAATATACATATATAGATAAATTATTAGAACTAAAAAAATATCAAAAGTATTTTCCTGTATATGAATGGTATAATAGTAGTGATTATTATTTGTTTAAATTAAATATGGAAATGTTTACAACAGATGATATATATTCACTTTCTAATTTAATAAGTTCTTTATCTTCATATTCTTTTAGTGATTATGGCACAGATGCGTATTATATTAAAGATTTTGACATGCTAAGAAAGGAACTTATACAAAATCTTAGTGATTTTATTTCGGGATATAATTCAAACAATGTTAGTAAATTTAATAAAGCAAAAAATGATACAATTTTAACATTTAATAGTCTTGCAGAAATGGAAATTAAAACTATAGAAATTTGTGATGAAATAGATAGAAAAATTACAAATTTAAATAACTAATTAATTTATTAAAAATTAAAAATTTATAATAAAAAGTAGCTATAATATGTTTAATGAATGAAAGAACGAATCGAAAGTAATTGAGCTAAAATTGGTTAATACATTTTTCGGAAAGAGTTCATCTTTTGATGGAAGGGTGCCGAAAAAGGCTATTTACCAATTTTGCGATAATTAGCTTGAGCGAGTGATGTAATGAATTAAACATAATATAGCTACTTTTAAGTTAGTTTTTATTAATTAAAATAATCCATAATCCCAATATAAATACTCCAAGCAAGTTCATTTTGATATGAATCTGTTTGGAGAATTTTATTTTCTTCTGCATTTGATAAAAATCCACATTCAACAATAACAAGAGGAATTTTCACATTTTTGGTTAAATATATTCCAGAAATAGATTTTATTTCTCTTGTTTTTTCCTTTTTTAAAAAATTATCTAAGCTAAGCTGAATACTTTTAGCAATTTTTTTACTTGTTTCATCTTTGACCTTGAAAAAAGTTTGGTAACCACTATATTCACTTCGCTCTAGCTTATTCATATGTATTGACAAAAATAATTCTGCATTAGAATTATTTGCAATTTTTACTCTATTTTTCATATCAGAAATTTTTTTCTCTCTAATGGTGCTACTATCTGTTTCATAAATTCCATTTTCATCAGAACGAGTTAAAATAACATTGCAATTAGAACTTTCAAGTAAAGCTTGTAATTTTAAAACAATTTTTAAATTTAAGTCTGATTCTATAGAGCCATCTTCTCCAACTGCTCCACCATCAGGATTTCCATGCCCAGCATCTAAAATAATTGTATGATTAGATATAGGAATGGAAGAAACTGTTTGTGTTTCTAAATTAGTATTTAAAAAACTATAATAAAAAATTGAAAAAATTAAACTCAAAGTTATAAAAACTACTCTTTTTTTATTAAGTAAAATCATATTGAAATTTATTCTCCTTAAAAAAGAATGAGGTACTTAAATTCTTAAAACTATTTTCTTATAAATAGATTATAATTATTTATAGTTGTTTTTTATAATTATATTAATCCTATTTTTATTTATTACATTTAAGTTAAAAATAGCATTTTTATGCAATTATTATGATAAAATAAAAATAATTAAAATTGTAAATGGAGAAAAAGATGGATACTAAAGAAACAAAAGATGTATCATCACAATCAGATGCAAGCTTTGATATATATGATTGCAAAACTTGGGATTGTAAAGACAAGATGAGTATAGAAAAAAAATACGAAGTATTGCTACAAAAAGCAACAGATTCCAAAAAAGAAGCAGACCTTTATTATAATCAGAATTGGTTTTTATCTACCTTAGACTATACTACAATACATGATTTTCTAATAGCACATCCAGAATTTTATACTGAAAAAGGTATGTCTATTGCTTGTGTTATTCATGCATTAAGTATAGAAACCCAAAAAAAAATTGCAGAAACTTTAGAAGATTTTAATCTTCAGCCAGAAGAATTAACAGAAGTAGTTTTAGCATTAAGAAAAGAGGCAAAAAAAGATCTTGACGCATCTCTTATTCCAGAAGAATATAGGTATTTGCTTGGAATGGAGGCATATCTGTCTAGTAATAGAAAAAATATCAAAATTAAGGTAGATTTTGATAAAGACCTAGAAGAATATCGAGGACTTGATAAATGGATAAAACTAATGCCTCAACATTTAACTGAAGAAGAAAGAAAAAGGATTCCAGAACTTTATAAAATATGTCCAGGTTTATCTGTTCAAAATATAGGAGACATTTTTTATTCTACAGGAGCAGAATATTTAGAAGGAGAAAAATGGATAGAATCATTGATAGAAAGTATACCACCAGAACTTAGTGATATACAAAAACTTGCGATAATAGATAATGCTATTGGAAAGAAAATAAGCTATAGCCCAGACCACGATACAGAAATAGCTAACACAAATAATGAAAGAGCTTTTTGGAAAATAATATCTTCAGGTAAAGGTGTGTGTTTGGGTATAGCAGATGTTGAAAAGGAAATATTAAGTAGAGTAGGAATTAAAAGCTCGATTATACTAAGTGATGAACATGCTTTTCTTAAAGTAAATGATATAGATATTCCACGTGCAGATGGAAGTGTAGTTAGAGGAGATACTATAGTAGATCCAACATGGAACCTATCTAGTCATAAATTTGGATTAAAACCTTTAACATTTGGTATAACATATGAGCAAGCAAGAGAACTTGATGTTGATTTTAATGGTATAGATACTTGTGCACACAAATATTCACAAGAAGGAAGGCCTGGTGCAGAAAAAGTAAGAAATTCAACTATTGGTTTAGATGATCAATCTTTAAGAAGAGTTTTTGCAAGTGTTGGACTTGCTAGAGAAAATGGCGAGTTTCCAGCTATCATATATGATGAGTTATTTAAAACTGCTGGAAGAATGTATGAGTCTAATCCAGATACATATTTTCAAAAAATATTTAAAATAATAACAAGAATTTATCCAGACTTTACTGAAGCTCAAAATGAAAGTATAGGTTTTATTTCATCAGTGCTAATAAAAACACAAAATGAAAATATAGAAAGAGCAATTGTAGATAGAGTATATGATAAATCAGATAAATCAAAAAGTCCAGTTTTATATACTTATGCAGATATGGGAGAACTTGGCGAGAGATTTTATGTTGCAGATAGAGAACAAGGAAATATGATAGCAATTTCAAAAGAAGAATTTGAAGAAAGATTTGATTGTTATGATTTAGATTTGAAGGCTAAAAACGGAGTAAGACCTTGGCAGGCAAGATCTAAAGAATATCAAAATCCAAATATTTCACAAGCAGAAAAAGGTAATTCAAATACGAATACTGCATCTAGTCCTAATAATGCAACAAAAGAAATAGAGAGTGAAGAGGAAGAAAGATAAGATATTTGAGATAAATAAATTATAGGAGAAAAATATGGAAATTATAAAAAAATTTTTATTATTTATAAAAAATTTATTTAAAAAAGATAAAATAAAAGAAATTGAACCTCCGAAAGAAAGTATTTCCTATGGTGAAGAATCTGACTTTATAAAAGGCCTAAAAGTAGATGTTTCTAACCTTGGAGCAAATGGAGCAAAAAGAAAGCCAATAATTGAAACACCAATTTGTGTGGGAACAGGTTTGGGAATACAAAATAAACTTCAATACTAAAAAATATAAATTTATAAAACATAGGTGATTCGCAAAAATTTGTATAATTCATAAAAATCTGGCAAAAATACCTTAAAAAAGCATAAGGGGATTTTTATGAAAAAGTACAAAAAGTTAAATATAAGAGGAACTCTTTTAGATAGAAATCAATTAGCTAAACATATTGAAAAAACAGCATCTGAACATAACACAAGAAGTTCTTCAAATAAAAATACTTATCCAATAAATAATTTAATAGAAGATTATAAGTTTATTTTAGAAACTTATAATTTACTTACTAAACATATAAAGCTTGGAATAAAAATTCATGCTGCTGGAGAATGGATTTTAGACAATTTTTATATTATAGAAGAAACTGTAAAAACTATTCAAAAAGAGCTTAAAGTAAAAAAATATAAAAATATGATTGGTCTATCTAATGACAGATTTTTTGGATTTGCAAGAAGTTATGTTTTAGCAGAAGAAATTGTAGCTTTTACAGATTGTAAAATAGATAGAGACATTTTAGATATTGCACTTAAAGCTTATCAAAAAAAGAAACTTTTAAGCATGGAAGAGCTTGAAAATATTGGAATTTTTTTGAAAATTTCATTAATTTCTCATATTAAAGAGCTTTGTGAAAAAATATACTCTTCACAAATTCAAAAATATAAAGCAGAAAGCATAATAGAAAGAATTGTAGAAAAGAAAAACAGTAATTTAATATTCAATAATAATATAAAAATATTAAAAGTAAATGATGAAAAATTAAAATATTCTTTTATAGAATATATGTCTTATAAATTAAAAACATATGGAAAAGAAGCAGTAGAATATCAAAATATACTTGCAAAAGAAGTTCAAAAACTTGGACTTTCTATATCAGAGGTTATTCAAAAAGAACATTTTCATATAGCTAATATAAAAATTACAATGGGAAATTGTATAACAAGTATTAAAGAGATAAATCGAATTGATTTTACGGAACTTTTTAGCTATATGAATGCTTCAGAAGAAATACTAAAGCTAGATCCAGCTGGAATATATACCCAAATGGACGAAGAAAGCAAAAGCTATTATAGACAGATTATTGAGAAAAAAGCTAGAAAAAATAAAATTTCAGAAATTTATATTTCAGAAAAATTAATAGAACTTTGCAAAAGATATGAAAATTCAAAAAATCTTGAAGATGTGAAAAAATCACATGTAGGATATTATTTAATAAAGCAAGATGGAATTAGAGAATTAAACAGCATATTAGAAATTAAAGAAAATAAAAAATTAAGTTATAGACAAAAAGCAAAATTATATATTGCAACAAATATTTTAGTACCAATATATTTTTGCTTATGTTTATGTTTTGGTCTTTATAATATTAGTGGCAAATTAATCATATCACTATTTATTTCAATACTTTCCTATATTCCAATTTCAGAAATATTTTTGAGAATAGAAAACTACTTAATGGGAAAATTTAAAAATCCAATTCTTATACCAAAAATGGATTATGAAAAAGGAATTCCTGAAAACAAAAGCACTTTTGTTGTAATTCCCACAGTACTAAAATCAAAAGAAAAAGTTAAAGAAATGTTTGATAAATTAGAGGTTTACTATTTAGCAAACAAATCTGAAAACTTATATTTTGCTTTGCTAGGAGATTGCTCTGAAGAAAATACTGCAGTAAAAGAATTCGATAATGAAGTAATATCAAGTGGTTTAGAAATATGCAATAAATTAAATGAAAAATATAAAACAGATAAATTTAACAAATTTCATTTTTTATATAGAAAAAGAATGTGGAGCGATTCAGAAAATTCTTATATTGGTTGGGAAAGAAAAAGAGGTTTGCTCACAACTTTTAATAGATATATAACAAGAATAATAGATAATAATTTTTTAGAAAATACAATAGAAAAACAGAAAACCAAACTTCCTAAAATAAAATATATTATAACTTTAGATAGTGATACAAATTTAAACTTAAAAACAGCTTCTAAACTTATTGGAGCAATGAGTTATATTTTGAATGCTCCAGTTATAAAAGATTATAAAGTTATTGATGGATATGGAATAATGCAACCAAGAATTGGAATGGACCTTTCTTTAGCACAAAAGACGTTATTTATTGAGCTATATAGTATGAAAGGTGGAATAGATTGCTACACAAATGCCATATCAGATATATATCAAGATTATTTTGACGAAGGAATTTTTACTGGAAAAGGAATTTATGATGTAGAAGTATATAATGAGATTCTGCATGATGAATTTCCTGAAAATACAATATTAAGTCATGATTTATTAGAAGGAAATTTTTTAAGATGCGGACTTTTAACAGATGTAATGCTTTTAGATGGATATCCTTCAAAATATATTCCATATATTTTAAGAAATCATAGATGGACAAGAGGAGATTGGCAGATTATAAAATGGCTTCAAAATGTGAGACTAAATGAAATATCAAAATTTAAAATATATGATAATCTAAGAAGAAGTTTGCTTCCAATATTTAGTTTAATTTTAATTTTCTTTAGTGCGTTAGGAATACTACAAAATAATTTAGCAAACGGAATTACTTTTGGAATAGGAGTTATATCAATAATAATTCCTTTTTTAATAGATATAATAAACTATATTATTTTTAAAGAAAGCAATATTACAGGTGCTGTTTATGCATATAAAAAATTTTCGAAAGAATTAAACAGTATAAAAATAAGTATAAGCAGAATTTTTTTACAAATATTATTTTTACCTTATGAAACTATACAAAATTTAGATGCAATTATAAGAAGTATATATAGAATGAAAAATAAAACAAAACTTCTAGAATGGGTTACAGCAGAAGATGCAGAAAAGAATTCCAAAACAAGTTTAATTTATGTTTATCAAGAAATGAATGTAAATTTAATATTTGGAATCTTTTTTTTAGTTATACCAGGAATTATTTCTAAAGTTTTAAGTTTTCTTTGGATAATTGCACCAACAGTAGCGTGGTATATTAGCTTAGAAAATAATAAAGAAAATATAATTTCAGAAACAAATAAAAGTTATTTGCAAGAAATTGCAAGAAGAACTTGGAGTTTTTTTGAAACATATATTAATGAGGAAAACAACTTTCTAATACCAGATAACTATCAAGAAGATAGAAATAATAAAATAGTAAATAGAACGTCATCTACAAATATTGGATTAGAACTACTTGCAATTATATCTGCTTATGATTTAGGCTTTATTAATTTTAAGAAAACAATAGAGATTTTAAATAAAACTATTTTCACAATTAGTGGACTTAGCAAATGGAATGGCCATTTATATAATTGGTATAACACAAAAACATTATTGCCACTTCTGCCAAGATATATTTCAACAGTAGATAGTGGAAACTTTGTTGGGTATTTATATATAGTAAAAAATTTCCTTATAGAAAATAAAAATAGAGGAGATTTAGAAAATCTAATAAATACTGTAACAGAGCTTATAAATAATGCAGATTTTTCAAAACTATATAGTGAGAAAACAAGACTATTGTCAATAGGGTATAACTTAGAAGAAAATAAATTAACAGACTCATATTACGACTTTCTAGCATCTGAGGCAAGGCAAGCGAGCATTGTAGCAATAGCAAAAGGAGATGTACCAGTTAAGCATTGGAATAATTTAAGCAGAACTCTTACAAGTTTAAATGGATATAAAGGATTAGTTTCATGGACAGGAACAGCTTTTGAATATTTAATGCCAAATATAAATTTAAAAAGATATAAAGGAAGCCTCTTAGATGAAGCTAGCAAATTTGCTATAATGAGTCAAATAGAATATTGTAAAAAACTTGGAATTCCATGGGGAATTTCAGAATCTGCATTTAATTTAAGAGACTTAAATAATAATTATCAATATAGAGCATTTGGAATACCTTGGCTTGGCTTAAGAAGAGGGCTAGAAGATGATATTGTTGTTTCACCATATAGCACTTGTTTATCTTTAGAAGATGAGTTAGAAAATGGAATTAAAAATTTAAGAAGAATAGAAAAAGAAGGAGGACTAGGAAAATATGGATTTTATGAATCAATAGATTATACACCGTCTAGAGTAAAAGAAAATGGAAAAGAAGTTGTAAAAACATATATGGCACATCATCAGGGACTAGTTTTACTTTCTATAAATAATATATTAAATAAAAATATTTTAAAAAGAAGGTTCAATAATAATCCAGAAATAGAGGCAACAAATATTCTTTTAGAAGAAAGAATGCCAATACAAATGATTATTACTAAAGAGAAAAAAGAAAAAATTACAAAAACTAAAAATTTAAATTTGGGCTCATATTTAGAAAGAATTATAGAAGAACCAAATAGAAATTTTAAAAACATCAATGTTATTTCAAATGATAGATATAAAATTACAATAGATGATTCTGGAGAAAGCATTAGTGAATATGATGGTTTAATGGTAAATAAGTTTAAAGAAACTTCAGAATTAAATCAAAGAATGAATAGTTTTATAAGAAATATAAAAACGAAAAAAGTAATTGATATTAAGGAAAATGCAAAAGTTATTTTTTCTCCGGATAAAGCAAAATTTGTAAAGCAAGAAAATAACTTGAAAATTGAAGAGATAATAAGCTTAGATCCAAATAGAAATATAGAAATTAGAAGAATAGAAATAGAAAATCTTGGAAGCACAGAAGAATTTTTAGAAGTAATTACAGATTTTGAGCCATCTTTGTCCAGAAAAATGCAAGAATATTCACATCCAGCTTTTAACAAATTATTTATGAAAATTGAAGAAGAAAATGAAAATCTTATATTTGAGAAAAAAGATAGAGAGTTAGAAAAAAGCAAATTTTTAGCAACAACTTTATACACAGAAGATGAACAAATTGTGGATTTTGAATATGAAATAGATAAAGAAAAATATTTAGGAAGAGAAAATATTGATGCTTCAAAAATATTTAAAGCTCAAAAAAATTTTTCAAAAACAATTTCTCAAGTAACAGATTGGATTATAGCGATGAAACGAACAATAAAAATTAGAAGTAGAGAAAAAGCAAGCATAAATTTTCTAATATCTGTTTCAGATACTAAAGAAGAGGCAATAGAAAATTTAGAAAATATAAAAAGTGATGAAGAAATTATTAGAATTTTAAACATAGCAAAAGCTAGGAGCGAAGAAGAAAGCAAATACTTGCAAGTAGATTCTAAAAAATTAGACTTATATACTAGACTTTTAAAATATATATTAAAATTAAATCCGCTAAAATCAGTTTCAAAAATTGAAAATGCACAAATAAATAGTTTATGGAAATTTGGCATTTCAGGAGATAATCCAATTTTATTAGTTAAAATAAAAAATATAGAAGATGTTTATGTTGTTGAAGAAATAATTAGTGCTTATGAATATTATAGAGCTAAGAAAATTTTTATAGATTTAGTTATATTGAATTTAGAAACTAATGCATATGAAAGATATGTAAAAGATTCTATAAATGAAGTTATTTCGAATAAACAAATAGATTATTTAAAAAATATAGATTCTGGAATTTTTGTTTTAAACAAAGATGAAATTTTAAAAGATGATTTAAAAGTAATAGAGTTTAAAGCAAAACTTTGTATAGATGCAGAAAAAGGCGGAATAGAAGAAACTTTAAAAGATTTAGAAAAAGAAGAAAAATCAGTAAAAAAAATAAAGAAAGAAAAGAACTTAAAACTAGATACAGAAATTTATCCGCTAAAAAAAGAAGAATTATTATTTGACAATTCTTATGGTGGTTTTATGCCAGATGGAAGAGAATATTTTATTTACAAAAATGATGAAAACCAACTTCCATCTGTTTGGAGTAATATTATTTGTAATAAGTTTTTTGGAACAGTTGTAACAGATAATCTAGGTGGATATACTTGGAATAAAAATAGTAGATTAAATAGGCTAACAGCTTGGAACAATGATAGAGTAACAGATTTTCCATCTGAAATTTTTTACATTAAAGATGAAGATAATAAAATGGTTTGGACATTAAACTCTGGAATTATTCCAAATAAAAATTATTATTATATAACTCATGGCTTTGGGTATACAAAACTTAAAAATTCAAATGACAATTTAAATCAAGAACTTGAAATTTTTGTACCAAATGAAGAGCATTTAAAAGTTCTTAAGTTTAGAATTAAAAATATTATTAATGAAAAAAGAAAAATAAAATTAGTTTTATATATAAAAACTGTTTTAGGAGAAGACGAATATTTAACTAATGGAAATTTGTATGTAGAAAAACATAAAAATATTTTGAAAATAGAAAATGTTTTTAATGAAGAGAGCTTTCAAAATAAAATAATGTATGTAACAAGTGATTTAGAAATAAATAGCTTTACAGGTGAAAAGGATAACTTTTTTGGAAATGGAGATATATTAAATCCAAATGCTTTATATACAAATTTAAATAATAAATCTGGACTTGGAAAGAATTCATGTGTTGGAATAGAATTTATTTTAAAATTAGATAAATTTGAAGACAGAAATTTTTATATAATAATGGGAGAGGAAAATAATTTTGACGATATTTTGAAAATAAAAGAAAAATATGATGATGCAAATAATGTTCAAAATGAACTAGAAAGTACAAAACAAAAATGGAATGACATATTAAATATTATAAAAGTAAAAACACCTTCAGAACCTATAAATATTATAATGAATGGATGGCTTGTGTATCAAACTTTAGCAAGTAGACTTTTAGGAAGAACAGGATACCATCAATCTGGTGGTGCTTATGGATTTAGAGACCAACTTCAAGATACTTTAGGAATGAAATTTATAGATTCAAATTATTTAAAAGAACAAATAATTAATTGTGCAAGACATCAATTTGTTGAAGGAGATGTGCTTCATTGGTGGCACAATGAAACTAAAAGAGGTATAAAAACTAGATTTTCTGATGATATGTTATGGCTTGTTTATGCTGTAATTGAATATGTTGAATTTCAAAATGATACAAGCTTGTTAGATGAAGAAGTTGAATATTTAAATGGAAATATTTTAACAGATGGAGAAGTTGAAAGATATGATGTATATTATGCAAGCAATGTGAAGGAAAGTATATTTAATCACTGCATAAAAGCAATAGAACTTGTTATAAAAAAAGGAATAGATCCTTTTCCTAAAATAGGTATAGGAGATTGGAATGATGGATTTAATAAAGTAGGTTCAAAAGGAGAAGGTAAAAGCATTTGGCTTGGAATTTTCTTATATGATATTTTGAATCGATTTATACCAATTTGTAAATTAAAAGGAAGAGAAGATTTAGTAGAAAGATATACAGAATATAAAGAAAACTTAAAAAGAAATATAAATACAGTTGGTTGGGATGGAAGATGGTTTAAAAGAGCAATTACAGATGATGGAGAAGAAATTGGAAGTATTAATTCAGAAGAATGTAGAATAGATAGCATTTGCCAAAGCTGGGCAGTTATATCTGGTGTTGGAGAAAACGATAAAAAATTTATTGCAATGGAAGAGGCAGAAAATTATTTAGTAGATAAAGAAAATAAAATAATAAAATTATTTGATCCACCATTTGAAAAATCTAATATAAATCCAGGATATATAAAATCATATCCACCAGGAATTAGAGAAAATGGAGGGCAATATACTCATAGTAGTTGCTGGCTTATTATAGCAGAAGTGCTTTTAGGTTTTGGAGATAAGGCGGTAGAATTTGCAGAACTTATTAATCCAATTGAGCATAGTAAAAATAAAGAAGAGGCAAAAAAATTTAAATTAGAACCATATGTTTTAGAAGCAGATTTATATAGCAATAAAGATTTAATAGGAAGAGGTGGATGGAACTGGTATACAGGTTCTAGTAGTTGGTATTATAAAGCAATTTTAGAATATATTTTAGGATTGAAAATAGAAAAAGGTTTCTTAAAAATAGAGCCATGTATTTCAAAAGCTTGGAAAGAATATGAAATTAATTATAAATATAAAACCACTTTATATAAAATTAAAGTTAGAAACAATAATGGCAAAAATACAGGTGTAGAAAGATTTATCGTAAATGGAGAAGAAATTAAAGAGAAAAAAATATTACTACAAGATAATTGTAAAATTTTTAATATTGAAATTTTTATGTAATAAATTTGAAAAAAAACTTGTACAAAATTGTTAAATATGATATAACGATATAGTAAAGTTGAAATTTCTTTTAGAAAGGCGGTAATTCTGTGGAAGAGATTGTTGAAAAAGATAAAAAAACTATATTAGTAGTAGATGATGAACAAAGCATTATGGAATTATTAGTGTTTAATTTACAAAAAGAAGGTTATAACACATTAGAAGCATATGATGGTGTTACAGCTGTTGAAATGGCTATTAATGAAAAACCAGACTTAATTTTATTAGATGTTATGATTCCTAAACTAGATGGTATATCTGTATGTAAAAAAATTAGATATGCTTTAAACATATCAAATATACCAATACTAATGATATCAGCAAAAGATACAGAATCAGATAAAATTGTCGGATTAGAAATGGGAGCAGATGATTATATTACAAAGCCTTTTCAAATTAGAGAGGTTATGGCAAGAATCAAGGCAAATTTAAGAAAAGCTGAATTAAATGCAAATATTGAATTAAGTAATCAAAAAAATGAAGATAAAGATAATATTATAAAAGTTGGAGATTTAACATTAGACCTTAAGAAAGTTGAGGCTAGAGTTAAAGGAGAAGTTATTAATTTAACTAAAAAAGAATTCGATGTTCTAAAATATTTAGCAAGTCAACCAGGTGAAGTTGTTACTAGAGAAATGCTACTTCGTGAAGTTTGGGAATATGAAGAATATGTTGGAGCAATTAGAACAATAGATGTTACAATGAATAGAATTAGAGATAAAATTGAAAAAGATAAAGCAAATCCTAAAATCCTTATCACAAAAAGAGGTGTAGGATACTATGTAACAGATAAAAACTAATTTTATATTTTAATTAAAGTTAAAACTCTAAAAGCGAAATAAATTTATAAATTTATTTCGCTTTTTGATGTAATTTTTCTTGAATAAAAAATAGCTTAAGTATATAATGTAAAAAGAAATTATTAACAATTTAGGAGAATAAAATGTTAAAGAATATACAGATTAAAATTGTTCTTGCTTTTTCTATTGTTGGAATTATTGTTATAACAACATTAGGAACATTAACTGTTTATAATTTAGGAAATATAGATGAAGAAATTAATTCAAACACTTCTATACAAGAAATTGAACAATTAATACAATCACAAATACATAATACGAAAATAATAATATTATTAGGATTACTTATTTTTGTAGCACTTATGATTGTAATAGGTATATTCATATATAAAAAACTTATAACACCTCTTTCAAATTTAATAAAAAGTGCAGAAAAAGCAACAAAAAACGAAAAATATTTAGAAGATAATAGTAAAAATAAAAATGAAATAGATAACTTAGTTTCAGCATTTGATTTAATGAATGCTGAATTGAAAGAAAATCTTAATGAAGCAACAAGACAAAGAAAACAAATAGAAACAATATTATTACACATGACAGATGGTGTAATAGCATTTAATATGCAAGGAAATATAATTCATATTAATACTGCAGCAAAAACATTTTTAAATTTAAATGAAGAAAAAACATTTGATGAAATATTTAACAAATATGATGTTGATATAAATCTAGAAAAAGTTGTTTATCTTGATAATTTAGCTTCTTCAGAAAAGAGACTTACAATAGAAGATAGAATAATAAATTTATTATTTGCTCCTTTCAAAAATGAGAATGATATGCCAAGTGGTGTAATTGTTGTTATTCAAGATATAACAGAACAAGTTAAAGTAGATACAATGAGAAAAAGATTTGTTGCTGATGTATCACATGAACTAAAAACACCAATAACATCTATAATGGGTTATGCAGACACATTAATTGAAAATGATGTAGATAAAGAAACTAGTAAAAAGTTTTTAGAAAGAATTTCTGCTGAAGCAGTTAGAATGGCAAGATTAGTTAGTGATTTATTAATTCTTTCAAAATACGATACTTCAAAAGTAAAAATAGAAAAAGCTGAATTTGATTTAGGAGAACTTGTAAAATATACTTTTGATGGATTAGATTTGGAAATGAAAAGAAAAAATCAAGTTGGAGAATGCTTTGTTACATCTAATGTGCCACCAGCTTATGCAGATAAAAATGGAATAGAAAGAGTTGTACTAAATACACTTACAAATGCAATAAAATATACACCAGAAGGTGGAAACATAAAAGTATATGTTGGATGTGTATATAATGACGCATATATTAAAATTATAGATAATGGAATTGGTATACCAAAAGAAGACTTAGATAAAATTTTTGAAAGATTTTATAGAGTTGATAAAGCTCGTACAAGAGAAATGGGAGGAACTGGACTAGGACTTTCAATTGCAAAAGAAATATTAGATCAAAATAATGGTATGATAGATATAAAAAGTGAAGTTGGAAAAGGAACAGAAGTAGTAATACGAATACCAACAAAACAAGAAAGAAATTTTAAGGAAAAAAATACAGAGGAATAGGAGAGATTTATATGAAAAAAGTAAAAAAATTCTTCATTAGCCTACTAGTAATATTATTATATGCCCAAAATACTTATGGGACTCAAACAGAGGTATATGTTGAAAGTCAAAAAATAGATTTTCTAAGAGTTGGTGTACTTTTTGTTGTTGTGGTAATATTAATATCATTAGTATTATTTATTAGTTACAAAATGGATAAAAAAGAGGCTCAACAAAAGAAAAGAGAAAAAATGGAAAAAGCAAAATATGAAAAAATGGGCTATAGGACATTTAATTTTAATAAAAATACTGATGAAGAAGAATATAACAATGAAAAAGAAGAAAGCTATGAAATAGAAGAAGATGAAGAGCACAATAATGAAGAAGTAAACGAAAATAATGAAGATTATGATGAAAACGAAGAGCTTTATAATGACGAAATTGAAGAATATACTGATGAAAAAATGGATGAAGAATATGACAATGAAAAAATAGAAGAATATGAAGAATACGAAGAAGATAACTATATAGAGGAAAATGATGAGGAAACAGAAAATGATTTAGAAGAAATGTATAACGAATTTGCTGGGAAATATAACAATGATAAATATGAAAATAATTTAAATAAAGGAAAAACAGGTAGTGAAACTACTGTATTTAGTGCAGAATCATTAAATAACATTATACATAAAAAAGATGAAGTAAAAGAAGAAAATATAAAAAGAGTGGAATTACCTAATTTTGATATAGGAAATTATGAAAATGAAAATATAGAAGAATTAAGTTATAATGAAAACGAAGAATATAACGATACAGATTATGCAGATGAAACAGATGATAGAGAAAACGAAGAATATGAAGATGAAGTAGTGGAAGAAGATTACGAAGAAAATGATGAAGAAAATGCAGAATATGTGCCATATAATAGAATAGTATATACTGCACATAAAAATAATATTATAGATGAAACAAGAAATAAAAGAAAAAAAGAGCAGGAATTAGCTGCTAAAAGATATACACGAAAAAAACAAAAAACAGAAGAAAAGAATCTAGATACAAAATATTATACTAGAAAGAAAAAAGTAGAAGAGAGTGAAGTAGAAGGAAAAAGTGAGAAAGTAAAAAAGGTAGAAAAAACGGAAAAAGCTAAAAGAGGAAGACCTAGAAAGACTGAAAAAGTAGAAATTACTAAAATAGAAAAACAGGATAAACCTAAAAAAAGAGGAAGACCTTCTAAAAAACAAATATAAGTATTAATATACTTGATAAAACAAGCAAAATAATGTATAATTCTTTAAGATAACAGATGAAAGGCGAGCAAAATGAAAGAAAAATATAAAGATATATTAGAATGGGCATATTGCATCGTTATTGCTTTAGTTCTAGCATTAGTATTTAGATATTTTGTAGCTACCCCTACAATAGTAAAGCAAAGATCAATGTTCCCAACATTACAGGAGGACCAAAGATTAATTTTAAATAGAACTTTTAGAATAACAAAAAAGAAACCTGAAAGAGGAGATATAGTTACATTTGAGGCACCAACAAAAACATATTTAAAATGGGAAGCAGATCAAGCTAATCCTGTTGCTGTATATGATAAAGAGCAAAAAGGAATATTTAATAAATTTGTATACTATATATTAGAAATTACTAAAAAAAGCTACATTAAAAGAGTTATTGCTCTTGAAGGTGATCATGTAAAAATAGAAAATAATACAGTATATGTAAATGGAGAAGAACTAGAAGAAAGCTATTTAAGAAATGATGTTGTTACAGAATCAGATGTGTTTTATGATTTTATAGTTCCAGATGGTTATTTCTTTGCAATGGGAGATAACAGAACAAAAAGCACAGATTGTAGACAAATTGGATGCATACCTTTTGAAAAACTGGAAGGAATAGTTTGCTTTAGATTTTGGCCATTTAGTGAATTTGGCAGAATAGAAAAATAGAGGTAAAATAATTGGATTTTAATGAAATTATAGGTAATCAAGATGTAAAAGATTATTTATTAAATAGTATAAAACAAAATAATATTTTACATAGCTATTTGTTTTTAGGAACAAGTGGCATAGGAAAATTACTTATAGCAAAAGAATTTGCAAAAAAAATTTTATGTTTAAATAAAAATACAGAAGATAAGGCATGTACATGTAAATCATGTACATGTTTTAGCGGAAAAAATCATCCAGATTTTTATTTAATAAATGAATCTGGTGAAAATATAAAAATAGATGAAATAAGAGCATTAACAGAAAAAGTAATAGAAAAACCAATTGTTTCTGATAAAAAAGTTTATATAATAAACGATTGCGAAAAAATGACAACCGAGGCACAGAATTGTTTATTAAAAACATTAGAAGAGCCTCCAGAATTTGCTGTAATAATTCTTATATCTTCAAATGAAAATCTAATTTTAAACACAATAAAATCTAGGTGTATGACTATAAAATTAAAAAATATTGAAGAAAAAGAATTATATAGCTATGCAATAAATATACTAGGATATGAGAATATATCAAAAAATTTATTAAAGTCATTTGATGGAAGCATTGGAAAAGCCATAAAATTAAAAGAGTCTAAAGATAAATACGAAAAAATAGAATTACTAATTTCAAGCATAGATAAAAAAAGTTTAATAGAATTTTTATTAGATGGAAAAATAGTTTATGATAAAGAAAACATTTATGACATTTTAGATTACATAGTAGTTTGTTTATATTCAAAAATTAACGAAAATCAAAAATATGCTAATTGCATAAAATATGTTAATAAATGTGAAAAAAGGCTTAGAAGTAATTGCAATTTCGATATGAGCATTGATAATTTGCTTTTCGAAATATGGGAGGAATTAAATGAAAGTAGTAACAGGAGTTAGATTTAAAAGACCTGGAAAAATGTATTATTTTGACCCTGGTAATATAACTGGTTTGCAACAAGGAACAAAAGTTATTGTTGATACAGCAATGGGAGAAGAATATGGAGAAGTTGTAATAGTAAGTAAAGAAGTAGAAGACAGCGAAATTTCAGAACCTTTAAAAAAGATTATAAGAATTGTAACAGAAAAAGATGAAAAAATGAGATTACAAAATAAAGCAAAAGAAAAAGATGCTTTTAAAATTTGTTTAGAAAAAATAGAAAAACACGGACTTCCAATGAAACTTATTGATGTTGAATATAAATATGATGGCTCTAAAGTAATTTTCTATTTTACAGCAGATAAGAGAATTGATTTTAGAGAGCTTGTTAAAGACTTAGCATCTGTATTTAGAACAAGAATAGAACTTCGTCAAATAGGTGTAAGAGATGAAGTAAAAAGATGTGGCGGAAATGGAATTTGTGGAAGACAGCTTTGCTGTTGTTCATTTTTAGGAAACTTCGAAACAGTTTCTATAAAAATGGCAAAAGAACAAAACATATCATTAAATCCTTCAAAAATATCTGGAAACTGTGGAAGATTGATGTGTTGTTTAAAATATGAGCAAAATGTGTATGAAGAAAAATTAAAAAGATTACCTAAAATAGGTGCAATAGTAAAAACATCTGAAGGAACTGGAGAAGTATCTGCAGTTGAAACTTTAAAAGAAGTCGTAAGAGTTAAATACCAAGATGGAGAAGATTTTTACTTTAAAAAACATGATGCAAAAGATGTTGTGGTAATAAAAGATGCAGTTGAAGAAGATGACAAATTAAATGTTGAAAATGAAGAAGATTTAAAAGAACTAGAAAAAATGGAAAAACTTGATGACGACGATAAGAAAAACACATCACAAGATGATATTTAGACTATTATAATTCTATGAAAATAGAACTTAGAATAGATAAAGGTAAAAGTTACCTAAATATTATGAAAGGAGGAGTTTTAGATGGCATATAAAATTTCAGAAAAATGTATTTCTTGTGGAGCATGTGCAAGTGCTTGTCCTATGACATGCATATCTCAAGGAGCAGAAAGATATGTTGTAGATGAAAGTGTCTGCATATCTTGTGGTACATGTGCAGGAGTTTGCCCAGTAGAGGCCCCAACTCCATCAGAAGAATAATATTTAAAATACTTACTTTAAAAAACAGCAATTGATGAAAATCGATTGTTGTTATTTTTTTGTTTAAAAATATTAAAATACAATATTGACAAACAAATGTTTTATATGCTATTATAGTTTTACTTTTTTTAAAGGAGTGATAAATATGTATAATTCTAATTCAGAAACCTTAAAGGTAAATCAATATATTTTTAACCATAAAAAAGATTTTAACAAAGAAATTGGTTTAAAAATAAAAGAAATAAGAATTTCTAAAAACATTTCTACTTCCGATTTAGCAACGAGAACTATGATGACTCCAACCTACATTATTCAAATAGAAAATGGAATATATGGTCTTACATTAAACAAGTTCATAATAATTTGCAATGCTTTAGAAGTTAATCCAAATAATATTTTGGAGGATTTCACATTTGGAAGTAAACAAAATGAAGATATTCTATTTAATGAATTACAACAAGGGAAAAATATTTCAGAAAATATTGAAAACTATATGAAAAATAAAAAATCAGGATATTAATTATTTAAAATTCAATGCTCAAATTTTAATATTCTATTATATATAAATAATCCATATAATAAGAAATTCAATATGTTGTTTTTTTAAATTCTATATGATAAAATTAATTGAAAATAAAAAAGATTTAAAATAAAAAGAAGGGAAAATCTAAATTTAAAAATATGAAAGAAGAATTTATAAAATTATTAAAATCAACTAATAGAGAGGGAATGGATAAACTAATAGATTTTCTAGAAACAAAAACAGATTTTTTTAAAGCACCTGCTAGTACTAGATTTCATGGAAACTACGAAGGTGGATTATTAGAACATAGTATGAAAGTTTATGAAATTTTGAAAAATAAAGTAAAAAAATCTGAAATAGAAATAAATTCTTCAGAAGATAGTATCATAATAATTGCATTATTACACGACATTTGCAAAGTAAACTTTTATAAAGTCGATTACAGAAATGCTAAAAATGAATTTGGAGAATGGGAAAAAGTTCCATACTACACAGTTGATGATACAATACCTTATGGACATGGTGAAAAAAGTGTTATGATGCTTACAGAATATTTAAAACTTACTAGTGAAGAAAAATATTGTATAAGATGGCACATGGGTTTCACAGAGCCAAAAGAACTATACACAACTATTGGACTTGCTTTTAAAAAATATCCATTAGCTCTTCTTATGCATGAAGCAGATTTAGAAGCAACATATTTTTATGATATTTAGTTTTAAATAAATATATTTTTTAATTTATATGGAAGGTAAATAGGTGAAACATGATTACTATATATGATTTATTAGAAGTTAAAGAGAATGCTTCTAAAGAAGAAATAGAAAAATCTTATCAAAAATTAATAATTGAATATAGAGTAGATCCTAATATTTCTGATGAAGAAAACAAGGAAAATGAAATGATTTTAAATAAGCTAAAAATAGCTTATGAAATTGTTATGAATGACGAGAAAAGAAAAAAATATGATAACGATTTAGCTAAGAAAAGGGCAGAAAACTTAATACAAAATGTTGTAACAAATAATGAAAGCACAAATAATGAAAATAATTCAAACAATGCTCAAAATGAACAGATAAATGAGGTAGAAGAAAATATTTCAAATACAAGCAATAAAACTCAAACAGCAAAAGATGATAGTGAGTTTTATGATGAAGAAAACAATTATGAAAATGAAGAAATAGAAGAAGATGTTAATTTAACAGAAGAAGAAAAGCAAGAAGTTAGAAGGATGGCGGAAAAAGATTTTAAGGAAAAATTAAAAAAAGCACAGAAAGTTGAAGAAGAATATAATCAAGCATATAATAAGGCTTATAATGACTATTTTAAACAACTAGAACATAATGAAAAAACACCATTAACATTTAAAAAAATAAAAAATATAATAATAGTTTTAGCTGTAACTATATTAGTATGTTTTATAGCTTGGCAAATACCACCTGTAAGAAATTTACTACAAGATTTATATAAAAATAATTTTATAATAAAATCACTTGTAGACATAGTAAGAATTTTTGTAAATTCAATAATGGGTATTTTTAAATAAAACTCGTTAAATAAAATTGGAGAAAATAATGAAAAAAGGCTCTAAAAAGAAAGATAATCAAAATGTTAAATTTAATTTAAGATTAATATTTATAGGAATTGTAGCAACTTTATTATTCCTTGTTGTTTCAGGGCATTTAATAATTATTCAATTTGTTGAAGGAAAAAAATGGTCAGAAAGGGCATATAATCAACAAGTTAGAACACAAATCTTAAGTCCAAACAGAGGAACAATATATGATGCAAATGGAGCAATATTAGCTCAAAGTATACCTGTAGATACAGTTTCATTAAATCCAGGCAAAGTTAATTATAAAAACAAAAAAGAAGTACCAAAAGAAGTAATAGCAGAAGGAATATCTAGCATATTTGACATTACTTATGATGAAATGATGGAAAAACTAAATTCTAATAAAACAGTAATTGTAATAGAGAAAAAAGTAGAGAAAGACAAAATAGATAAACTAGAAAAATGGATATCTGATAATGACATTGTTTCAGGAATAAATATAGATGCAGATTCTAAAAGATATTATCCAAATAATGATTTAGCTTCAAATTTAATTGGATTTTGCGGAACAGATAATAATGGACAAACAGGATTAGAAGAAAGATATGATGATATTTTAACAGGAACTGCTGGAAAAATTGTTACAACAGTTGATGCTACTAAAAAAGCTATTTCAGATGAAGATGAACAATATGTGGCTTCTGAAAATGGAAGAAATATCTACTTAACAATAGATGCAAATATTCAATCAATAGCAGAAAAATATTTAGAGCAGGCTGTTGAGAAAAATTCATCTTCTACTGGTGGAAATGTTGTTATAATGAATCCACAAAATGGTGAAATATTAGCCATGGCAACTTATCCAGATTATAATTTAAATCAACCATTTGATTTTTCACGAACAGGATTTACAGAAGAAGAATGGAACACTTTAGAAAGTACTGATAAAAGTACAAATTTACAAAACTTATGGAAAAATAGAGCAGTTTCTGGAACATATGAACCAGGATCCACTTTTAAATTAATAACAGCTGCAGCAGCTTTAGAAGAAGGTTTTGTTGAAACAGATACAGAAAAAGAATTTTATTGTTCAGGTTCTTATCAAGTAGCAGATCAAGAAATAAGTTGTTGGAGAGCAGATAATCCACATGGAGCACAATCTTTAAGAGAAGCTTTATGCAATTCTTGCAATCCTGCTTTTATGCAGTTAGGTCAAAGAGTTACTGCTAAAAATCTATATAAATATTATCAAGCTTTTGGACTTTTTGATAGTGTGGGAAATGATATAGCAAGAGCATATCCAGGAACTTTCTACAAATTAGAACAAATTGGTCCTGTTGAGCTTGCAACAATGTCATTTGGTCAAAGATTTGAAATATCACCACTTCAACTAATAACAGCTGTATCTGCAATTTGTAATGATGGTGTTTTAGTAAAACCAAAAATTATTAAAGAAATAGAAAACACAGATACAGAAAGCAAAGAAAAAGTAGAAACTAAAGAAATTAGACAAGTTGTTTCTAAAGAAACAACAGATAAAATAAAAGACATGATGAAATCTGTTGTTACAGATGGAACTGGATGGCGAGCTTCAGTTGAAGGCTTTGCCATAGGAGGAAAAAGTGGAACTTCTGAGCCACCAGTAGGAAGAGAAGATGAAGGCTATGTAGCTTCATTTATAGCAATATCACCAATTGAAAACACACAAATAGTTACATTAGTTGCTTTATATGGACTTTCAGAAGGAGCTAACCACCAAGGTGGTCAAGTTGCCGGTCCAGTTACAGCTCAAATTTTATCAGAAGTTTTACCTTATTTAGGTGTAGCATCAAACACAACTGTGGCACCAACAGAGCAAAGAAACCTAATTTCTGTTCCTAATGTAACAGGAATGACAGCAACTCAAGCAACAACACACTTACAAGAATTAGAATTTAATGTAACAACTCATATAGATGGAAATCCAGACGAAGTTGTTATAAAAGAACAAGTACCTAAATATGGAAATGCTTTAATTGAAAATTCAACAATTCAGCTATATCAAAATGAAAATCAAGAAAAAACAATGGTTGAAGTTCCAAACATAGAAGAAATGGGAATAGGCCAAGCAATTGCTACACTAAAAGCTAGAAATCTAAATATTAACATAGATGGTTCAAGTGGAATAGTTGTATCCCAAGACCCTTCATTTGGAACTCAAGTTGAAGAAGGAACAATAATTAATGTTGTAGTAAAAGAGCAATTAAGCAATGCTCAATAGCTTTTTGTAGTGAATGTAAATATACAAGTAGTGTATAACTTAATAAACTGAAACTTTAAAAAATGTACTTAAAAGAGTTTTTTATAAAATAAAAGAATATTAATAAAGCAAAAACATACAATTTAACCAAGAGGTGATTGTATGTTTTCTTTTTGTAAAATGCAGGCTACAGGTAATGATTTTATTATAATAGATTATTTAGAAAACTCATTAGAATATAGCTACAAATTATTAGCAGAATTTTTATGTGATAGACATTTTGGAGTAGGAGCAGATGGTATTTTAATAGTTCAAAAAAGCAAAAAAGCAGATTTTAAAATGAGAATTTTTAATAAAGATGGCAGTGAAGCGGAAATGTGTGGAAATGGAATTAGATGTTTTTCAAAATATGTTTATGAAAAAAACTTAATTAATAAAGACGAATTTGAGATAGAAACTTTATCTGGTATAAAAAAAGTTAAATTAGAAATAGAAGGAGAAACAGTTTTAAAAGTAAGTGTGGATATGGGGAGTCCGATATTTAATCTACAAGATATTCCAGTTATATATTTAGAAAATAATTATAAAGGAAGTATACATATAGAAGGAATGAAGGTGTATCCACTTTCTATGGGAAATCCACATGCTGTATGTTTTGTAGATGATTTAAGAAAAATAGATATAGAAAAATATGGAAAACTTATTGAAGATTATAAATATTTTCCAAATAAAACAAATGTAGAATTTGTTCAAATAATTGATAACACAAATATAAAGGTAAAATTTTGGGAAAGAGGTGTAGGGGAAACTTTTTCTTGTGGAACTGGAACTTGTGCATCTGCTGTTATATCAAACAAATATAAATCCACAAAAAATGAATTAAATGTGGAAATATTAGGTGGAAATTTAAAAACAGTTTATAAAAATGAAAATGTAACGCTAATAGGACCAGCAGAAAAAGTGTTTGAAGGAAAGATTGATATATAAATGAATATTAAATATTATAAAAAAATTTAAAATTAAAATAGAAAATTACATGACTGGTTGCCCGCGTTGCAGCAGGTTGGTGCCGAAGCCGTTGAGCCCATTGTGGTTATGGTCATAACCATTGCCGGACAATCATCTAATTGACGGAGGTGAAACAAAAATCCGCGGGACTTCCCGCGGATTTGCATTTTGCTAAATTAAATTTTATATTATTTATATTAATTTTTTAATGAAACTTTTATAGAATCTTATTTTTTGTTATTCTACAGGTGTTCTTTCACCAGATTCTATCATTTCATCAATTAATTTAGCAATAACTTTTCTTTCATCATAAGGATATTTTACACCATTTCTTTCTAAGTATAAGTCATGTCCAAGACCTGGTATAACAATAATATCACCAGGTTTTGCTATTGAAATAGCATATTTAATTCCTTCAGTTCTATCTACAATTATTTTATAAGGTTTTCCTGTTGGAATAATTCCAACTTCAATTTCTTTTAATATTTTTAGAGGATCTTCTGTACGAACTTGATCAGACATTAAAACTGTAAAATCTGCAAGTCTTCCAGAAATTTCTCCCATAATAGGACGTTTTGCAGTATCTCTATCACCACCAACACCCCAAGCACAAATTACTTTACCTTTAGCATAAGTCTTAACAGCTTTTAATATGCTTTCTAGACTAGAAGGTGTGTGTGCATAATCTATCATAATTGTAAGTCCTAGTTTATTTGGAACAAGCTCACTTCTTCCAAGAACCTTTAAATCTTTTAAAGCAAGTCTTATTTCATCTGCAGTAACTCCAAAATATGAACATGCAGCAATTGCGCCAGAAGCGTTATAAATACTAAATCTTCCAGGAATTGAAGCTTCTATTTTTTCTTCTTTTCCATTAAATAATATTGAAAAGTCAATATATGAATCTGTAATAACAACTGTATTTGGATTTACTTTGAAATCAGCAGGATTGTCAATAGCAAATGTTTTAATATCTTTTTCAGGCAATAATGTTTTTATTTTTCGAACAGTTTCATCATCATTATTAATTACACCATGCTTAGATTGTTCTATGAGCTTTAATTTACAGTTAAAATAGTCTTCCATATTTGGATGTTCTTTTGGACTTATGTGGTCTTCAGATAAATTAGTGAAAAGTCCAATATCAAACTCTGAACCAGAAACTCTATCTAATTTCATAGCTTGTGAAGATACTTCAATAATAGCAACATCAACATTTTTTTCTACCATAGTTGCTAAGTGTTTTTGAATGTCAATACTTTCTGGAGTTGTTCTATCAGTATCTTCAATTTTCTCCTCATTAATATAAACTGCGATACTACCAATTAAGCCAACTTTTAACCCATGAGCTTCTAAAATAGACTTAATCATAAATGTGGTAGTTGTTTTTCCTTTTGTTCCAGTAACTCCTATAAGTTTCAATTTTTTAGAAGGATTATCATAAAATTCGCATGCGATTTCAGCTAATGCTTTTCTTGTATTTTTTACAGATATTGCAGGCATATTTTTAGGAATATTAAGTGAATTTAAATCAACATCAGGTTCTACAATTAAAGCTTTTGCGCCATTTTTAATTGCATCTGGAATAAATTCTATACCGTTTTTAGAAAAACCATTAATTGCAACAAATAATCCTCCTTCTTTAATTTTTCTTGAGTCTGAATGTATATTAGTTATATCTAAATTTAGATCACCAACTTTATTTATTACTTCGACTTTAGAAATTAATTTATTAAGTAACATAGTCATCCCTCCATTTCTCAAGATTACTATGCACAAATTATATAACTAATAAATAGTATTTGTAAAGAAAAACTAAAATTAAAAGCTAAAATAAAAATAGCACTGCTTTATTTCCCGAAGGATATATAGCAGTGCTTTGTCGGTCGCTAAGCGCGAACATTGTACTCCTTGTAGGGACTAGAACAACCGGTCCGAAAGCCAGAGCACAAGGAGAACAACAAGCAATACCCACTTTACCCATTTCTTCTCACATATCCAACCAAACAGTGCCAGAATCAGCACAGCAGGAATACTTACGATTGTGAGAATTATAGGCAAGAAGCAGATAAGGGCCACAATGTACAACGCCAAAGAAAGCATGCCTCTCTCTCCTTTCAAGTCATAGTAGTCAGGCTACCTAGTATATTAATTATATCATAAAACAATGCAAAATAAAAGGCTTACAGAATTTTTGTCGAAAATTATATTTTTTCTTCAAAATTGTATAGACATTTTTTGCAAAGTTATATATAATAATGAGGAGAATATGACTTGGGAGGTTTCTTTAATTATGTATGAGAGAAGCGCAATTGTATTAGAGAGATATTTTGATACTTTGCTAAGATATACAGCAGATTGCAATTTACAGGATAATTTTGAAAATTATTGTAATTTAGTGCAAAAATTAGAAAAGTTTCAAATTAATTATCAAAAAGAACAAGAAGCAATGCAGGATTTTAATGACTCATTTAAAAAAGTGAAGAATGTACAACAATCCCAAGAAAAATTGTACAAAAAAAGTGTTAATTTAGAATACAATAGAAATTTACTTTTTAATAACATCGAAGGAAAAGTTGAAAACACAAGAAAAGGAATTGAAAAAATAGAAGCAGATGTTGAAAAAAACAACGAAGAAATGAAACAGAAAAAAGAAGAATTAATAGAAACACTTGAGGAATATAATAATAAAAGATTTGAGCTTTCTAAATGCAAAAGATATAAAAAAATGGCAGAAAACGACTATGTAAATATTTTAGAAGCTTCACAAATAAATTTTGAAGGCATAACACCAGAATTAATCGAGGCATCAGCAGAATTTGCAGAATTTGATGACTTTGAAGAAATAATTGAGAAATTAGAAAATAATGGAAAAGGTGAAAAAATTCCTTTTAATGGAGAAGTAATAGAAAATGTAACAATATTTTCAGTAGATATTACTAAAAAATTAGCTGAAATATATTTGGTTGCATACGATAAAATGAAAAAAATATTAAACGACATCGAAGCAGGTGAAGCAAAAGTAGAAACATATAAAAAATACATAAATGGAGAAAAAGCAAAAGTTGAATTTTTGCTAGCAGTAAAGGAGTACATAGTTCAATTCTTAGATTATGAAAGAATGACAATCATTCATGGAAGAAAATCTCACAATAGATTAATGAGTGAGGCTTGTGAAAACTTCAAAGCAGATATCGTTCAAATAAATAATTTGTATGAATTATTATTAAAAGAAATCTCTGGAAAGGCAACAAAAAAATCTTATAAAGAACTTTATAATAAATCTTACTTAATAGAGATAGAACAAAAAGAAGAAAAATTTAAAAAAGAGAAAAATCGTGTTAATTTAAATACAGCAACATTAATTAATTCAAACTATTGGAGAATAGAAGGATTTAAAGGAATATATACAACTTTCTATAATAGTGTTACAGAAGTTTATGGAAGAGATGTTGCAGAATTTGATATACCAACAGAGTCAGATGAAACTTCTTCACTAGAGGAAAAAATAAATCAAGATGAATATGATTTAGTAGAAGAAAAGAAAGAACGAAAAGTAAAAATGCCATTTAATGTTGAGAGTCTTGGAGAAAATTACGAAGATTATGAAGAAAACTTTGAAGAGGAAACTCCAGAAGAAGACTTTGATATTTTTGGAGAAAAATATAAAAAAGTAGATTTTTATGAAGTAACAAAAGAATTACTTGAAAATCATGAAAAAGCTACTAAAATAGAAAAATCTTTAAAACAAAAAACTGTAGTAGAAGAAGATATTCCTTATGAACAAGAAGAAGAGGAAGAAGACTTATTTAAATCAATGAAAAAGTCTAAAAAAGATGATGAAGATGAAATAGAAGATTTTGATTTAATAAGAGAGCCTAAAAAAACAAAAACAAGTAATACATTAATTAAAAAGATAGGCAAAATTGGTAAAACAAGAAAAAAAGCAATGCAAGGCGACATTTGGTAAAAGCTGTTACTTGATTTAATGCATTAAAAAATGTTATAATTAATAAAATAAGATGGAAAGGTAAGTTAGATGAATCAGATTTTAGTTTCTGAAAAATTGTATATGACACCAGAGTTAAAAAGGAAAAAAAGAATGTACAAAATAGACTTCTTTATTTCCATCTTTTTAGTATGCATTTTATTTTCTTATTACATTTATGCAGAATACGACAAAAATAAAAATGAAGCTATTTCAAAAGAAATATTATCAAATTTAAATTTTGAAGATAATGTTGCAGATGATACAACAATTAAATTTGCAAACAATTCAATAGTAGTTATACTAAATACAGAAGATCCATTCGAAGTTGTTTATTCAGAACCAGTTCCAGAACAAGATCCTAATGATGATATAGAATGGTTACAAACAGCTTCTGGAACAATGTATTATGCATTAGCAACAATAAACATACCATCAATAGACTGTACATATCCAGTATTAAATGATAGTACAGAAGAACTATTAAAAATATCACCAGGTAAATTCTGGGGACCAGATCCTAATGAAGTTGGAAACTTTTGTATAGTAGGACATAATTATAGAAGTGATAAATTCTTTAGTCATGTACCAGACTTAGAAATAGGATCAGTAATAGAAATAACAAATTTAGTAGGAAAAAACAAAGGTCAAACTTTAAAATATAGTGTATATGATAAATACATAGTACAGCCTGACGACGTTCAATGTACATCACAAAGAACAAATGGATTAAAAGAAATTACAGTTATAACATGTACAGATGATAGCAAAGAGAGAGTTATAGTAAAAGCTAGAGAAATGCAGTAAAAGTAATATAAAAATAAAAAAGAGTTTTAAATTTTTTAAAACTCTTCTTTTATATCATAAAATTATAGTTATAGGTAATCTAAAACCTAAATAAAATAAAAAGGAGAGCATTATTATTTATTAATGCAAAAACGAAATGGATGAATTAAAAATATTTTCATGTAGTGATTCTGCAGAAAAATTTACACAAGAAATTTGTAAATACTTAAAAGTAGAGGAAGGCAAAATTAATAGAATGAAATTTAAAAATGATAATAATTTCGTTCAAATTCTAGAAAGTGTTAGAGATAAGGATGTATTTGTTGTTCAAACAACAGAGCCACCTGTAAATGAAAGAATAATGGAGCTTTTAATTACAGTAGATGCCATAAAAAGAGCTTCTTCTAAAAGAATAACAGTTGTACTTCCATATTACATTTATTCTAGGTCAGATAAAAAAGACCAACCTAGAATACCTGTTACAGCTAAATTACTAGCAAATTTAATAGAAGCAGCTGGTGCTAATAGAGTTTTAACTTGTGATTTGCATAATAAAGCAATTCAAGCATATTTTAATATAAACTGTGATGTTTTAACAGGTGAGAGTTTACTTGAAAAATACTTTGATTTAAAAGAAATTGATAATAAAGTTGTTGTTGCAACAGATGCTGGAAGTTCTAAAAAAGCCTATAAATATGCAGAACATTTTCATTGTCCAATAGCATTAGTAGATAAAAGGAGAGATGGAAATGATGATAGAGCAATTTCAAGCAGTGTTATAGGTGAAATTAAAGGTAAAAATGCATTAATATTTGATGATGAGGTAGATACAGCGGGTTCAATAATGGAAACAATTAATGTTGTAAAAAAATTTGGTGCAAAAGATGTTTATGTTGGATGTACACATGGAATTTTGTCAGGACCAGCTATTGAAAGAATAAAAAAATCAGAATTAAAAGAATTAGTAATGACAAATACAGTACCACTTCCAAAAGAAAAACAAATTGATAAAATAACAGTTGTATCAATTTCAGAATTATTTGGAGAAGCAATAAAAAGAATACATGAGGAAACTTCTATTGGAGAATTATTTGAAACAAATTAAGTATTGACAAATTGAGGTTTGGAATGTATAATATTAAACAGTTAAGCGAATCTAAAAGGATTAAATACATAAAAAATAAATCCCACAAGATGTTTTTAGGCTTCGGAAGGAGGGGAAAATAATGTCAGAAGTTAAAGTTAATAATGGAAATATAGAAGATGCTCTTAAAAGATTCAAAAGACAATGTGCTAGAAACGGAGTATTACAAGAAGTTAGAAAAAGAGAACATTATGAAAAACCTAGCGTAAAAAGAAAGAAAAAATCAGAGGCTGCAAGAAAAAGAAAATTTTAATATATGAAAAAGATTTGAATTGTTTAATTCAAATCTTTTTTTTGTTATTTTCCAATAAATAATTCAACAATAATTTTTCCATAAGCAATACTATCTACAACACTAATTCCAGTATAGTTATAATCAGTACTCAAAATGTTTTTCTTATGATTTTCAGATTTTAACCAACTTTCAACAGCACCAGAAATACTAGAATTTCCAGCAATATTTTCACTTGCAGTTTTATAAGAAATACCATTGTTTTTTAGCATTTCAAAAGGTGTTCCTAAATTAGGAGAAGTATGAGAAAAATAGCTATTTTCTACTAAATCTTTAGCTTTTAATCTAGCAACATTTTGAAGATTTTCGTCTATTTCTAAATTTGGCAAATTATTTTTACTTCTTTCATCGTTAATTAAAGAAAGCAATTCTGTTTCTTCAGATGTAAGACTAAAACTTGAAGTTTCTTCTATAATTTCACTATTTGTAACGGCAGCTTTTTCTTCTGAAGTTAGAGTTATATATTTTTGATGAACGGTTCCAATTTTATTTTTTTCATTTTGAACAATGTACCAATCTCCAATTTTTCCAAAAATTCTTACATATTCATTTCTTTTCAATAAATCAATTGACTTAAAATTTATACCAGATCCACTTCTCATATTTAAATAATCTGTATTTACAATTCCAAGTGAAGAATCTACAGTTTCATAATTTTCCATACCAAAAGAAGTTGCAAAAAGACTTACAGTTAAAATTAATATAATCGAGCAAAGCAATATTGTAATTTTATTTTTCAATATAAAATTTTTCATAAAAAATCCTCCTTAATAATTTAAGGAGATTATACCCTTTTTTTAGGAGACTAAACCTATTTTATTAGTATTTTTTCACTCCTATTTGTCTGAGAAAGGTAATTTTTATTGATTAATGTATTAAAAATTCTTATTTACTTGAATTTATTAGAACCTAATGATAAAATCATTTCGACAAATTATGACAAGAAAATAATAATTTAATGGGAGAGATTGATGAACCAATTAAAAAAAATCGAAGAAATAAAAAAAATGAAAGATGAAGGAACACTTACTGAAGATGAATTTAATAAGGAGAAAGAAAAAATACTAAATCAGAAAATCAAGAAATTTTCATTTCTTATTATTGCAATTATACTATTAGTGATTATTATTGCAATATTATTTAATATAAATAAGCCAGAAGATGGTGGATTTGAAATTATTAGTTCCAACATACTAAAATCAAATTCAGAAAAAGTAAGTTTTAAAAATATGAGTGCTGATGATAAAAATTTAGATAAAGTGCAGCAAGAAATAATAAAATATTTTGATAATGATTACTTTTATTTTGATGTCGAAGATTCTCAAAGATACCCACAAGTATTTAAGGGTGCTAAAGTTACTGACGTAGTGAGAATAGTTAAAGTATTAAAATCTACAGATGATGAATTTGAAGTTGTAGCTTATTGTACTAATGGTGGATACGAAGATTTGTATTATGATAAAAATTTAAACGATATTCCAGAAAGTGAATTGTTTGTAATAAAAGGTCAACAATTAGAAGAAAGATTAATTAAAGATGATTATATTGATATGTATGGAAGATATATTGATATTAATTCTTTTGAAATTGATGGTAAGACTTATTCATTACCAGTTATCAACTTATTAAGTATCGGAAGACGTTATAAAATAAATTCTTCAATGCCAAATGGAAGTGATGAATCTCATAGATATAATTTTTCTACTGTTAAAACAGTTGCAGAATACATATTTGGGAAAGACATAAAAATAACTGAACCAGAAATGGAAGATATATATTGGAATACTTACGGTTATGAAGATTGGTTTTATATGATAACACTAGATAATCAATCAAATGCTAATTTTAAAGTTTTTGATATGCATAGAGAGTTTAGTGCCATAACATATAATCCAAAATATAACGAAATATCGAATAATATTGCCAAGAAATTATTTATTTCAGCAGACTTTAATCATTATATAGTAACTACTTATGATAATAATACTAAACATATATATTTAGATTATTTTGATAGAAATTATAATAAATTATGGTCAAGAGAATTTGACTCTGTTTCTACTAATAGTGCTTCAAATAATTTTTATAATTTTACTAATATGTATAATAATTCTCGCACTTGTTCAATGGATTATTCTGATTCTAAAATGGCATTTATTATAGATACAGATTTATATTTAATTGATATAAATACAGGTAAAAATTTAATTGAGCCAGTAATAATTGGAGATAAAACACAAGTTAATATGATGGAAGATGGAATTGTACTTATAGGAACTGAAAATAAAGACACAATAGTTAAAGTTGGGTACGATGGAAAAATATTATATAGATTAGATGGAGATACAAATATATCAAATATTGATGGAGTTATTAGTCAAATTGTAAATGGAAAATTAGTAATATATTTACAAGGATATGATAATTCAAATAAATATCTTCATAAATATATGGTAGTTAATAATGATGGTTCAATAGAAAGTGCTAGTAAGGATATATCTTACTAATATAAATATATATAATTAATTTGTTAGGAGAAATTATTTATGAATTATTTGAAGAAAATTCAGGAAATAAAAAAAATGAAAGATGATGGAATACTTACTGAAGAAGAATTTAATAAGGAAAAGGAAAAATTATTAAATCAGAAAACCAAAAGATTTCCATTTGTTATTGTTGGAATTATATTATTAGTAGCTTTTATTGTAATTGCTTTAGTATTATTATTTAATAGTAATAAAACGAAGGATGAAAATGGGGGATTTAATTCAATAAGCTCAAATATACAAAAGGCTAATGCAGAAAAAGTAAGTTTTAAAAATATGAGTGCTGATGATAAAAACTTAGATAAAGTGCAACAAGAAATAATAAAATATTTTGATAATGATTATTTATATTTAGATGTCGAGGATTCTCAAAGATTTCCTCAAGTATATAAAAATGCAAAAGTTACTGATTGGGGTAAAATTGTAAAAGTCTTAAAATCAGAAAATGATGAATTTGAAGTTCTTGTTTATTCTATGAACACAGGTATAGCTGGTTTATCAGGATTATATGAGGATTTGTATGATGGTGTAGATTATTCAAACATTCCAGAAAAAGATTTAATTGTAATTAAAGGTGAACAATTAGAAGAAAGATTATTAGAAAATGATATTATTAGATTTTACGGAAGATACACGGATATTTCTTCTTATGATATAGATGGAAAAACTTATTCTATTCCAGTCATAGAGTCAATTAATATTGTAAAAGGAGAAAGATTTAATTTTTCTACAATAAAAACAGTTGCAGAATATATATTTGGAAAAGATATAAAAATAACTGAACCAGAAATGGAAAGTATATATTGGGATACTTATGGATTTCAAGATACATTTTATATGGTAACATTAGATAATCAGTCAAATGCTAATTTTAAAGTATTTGATATGCATAAAAATGATGGATTTATAACATATAATCCAAAATATAATGAGTTATCAAGTAATGTTTCAAAAAAATTATATATTTCGGGTGATTTTAATCATTTTATAGTAACTACTTATGACCAAAACACAAAACATGCATATATTGATTATTTTGATAAATCATATAATAAATTATGGTCAAGAGAATTCGATAATAATTCCAATGATGAAACTAATATAAGTCCATTAGATTATAATCCTACGCAGATGGCAATTATTATTGATACAGACCTATATTTAATTGATTTAAATACAGGTGAAGATTTAATAGAACCTGTAATTGTTGGAATTAAAACACAAGTTAATATGATGGAAGATGGAATTGTACTTATAGGAACTGAAAACAAAGATACAATAGTTAAAGTTGGATATGATGGAAAAATAAAGTTTAGACTTGATGGAGATACAGATATGTCAAATATTTATGGAGTAATAAGTCAAGTTGTAAATGGAAAGTTAGTAGTATTCTTGACAGGTAGTGATAGTTCAGGTTTTAGATCACTTCATAAATATATAGTAGTTAATAAAGATGGTTCAATAGAATCTCAAAGCAATGATTTGGAAGGTGGTTGGTAAGAAATTGCGTGAAATATATACAAACAAAAGTAATAGAATGTTTTAAATGTGTAATGGAAAACTTAAGTAGTGTATAAGCATAATTGAAGAGGGAAAGTATTACAAGTACTTTCCCTCTTTTTAAAATTTAAAACTTTCCCAAATATTTCTAAAGTAATATTTCCAAGTGTTTTTAATAAGTTCGTTTTTTAGAATAATATTATCGGTGCAAATTAGCTTATCATTATTATAAAGCTCTAAAATACCTACTTTAGAATTAGGTTCATTTTTGTAAGAAAATTTATTTGGAATGTAAATTTTACTTTTTAAATTTAATTCTTCATTTTTAGAAAAAGGAAAACTGTAATTTTGTAAGTCTTCTAATTGTAAATTAGGCAAAGTAGTTGTTTTTTCTAGTAAACAATTATTTTTAAAGTAATTAGAATAATAATTTTCAAAAGATTTTTTTATACTTAAAGAAACATCAACATAATTATAATTATTAAAAATATAATTAATTATATTAATGCTATCTTTAGTTCTAAAGCTTTTTGTATCTGCACCTAAAACAACTACAATAATATCTAAATCACCTCTTTTACAAGCAGACACTAAACAACGCCCAGCATTAAAAGTAAATCCTGTTTTTACTCCATAAACACCCTGCAAAGATCCAAGAAGTTCATTTGTATTAGAAATATTTTGCAGATGGCCATTTAAAGTAATAGTACAGTTTTTTGTAGAAACAATTTCTCTAAATTTTTCATTCTTTAACGCGTAATCTGTAAGAATAGCAAGTTCATAAGCTGTTGTATAATGTTTTTCATCATCTAATCCATGAGGTGAAGTAAAGTGCGTATTACATAATCCAAGATTTTGTGCTTTTTGATTCATAAGCACAGAAAAGTTTTCTAAAGAACCACTTATATGCTCTGCAATAGCAATGGCACAGTCATTTCCAGATCGTAACATTAAGCCATAAAGTAAATCATTTAAAGAAATTTTTGAGTCTTTACTTAGACCTAATGTAGAGCCACGAACAGAAGAGGCATTTTTAGAAACAGTAATAGAATCAGTTAAAGAGCAATTTTCTAAAGCAAGAATACATGTCATAATTTTTGTGGTTGAAGCCATAGCTACTTTTTCATTACAGTTTTTTTCATATAAAATAGATAAAGTTTTTCTATCGATAGCCACAATATTTTTAGAATTAACTATTGGCTCAGAACTAGTGCTAGCAGAGGTTTCTAGAAAATATTCTATATTAGGCAAGTTTTCTTCAAAATCATCTTCTGCCAAATCATCTGCCAAAACAAAAAAGTTTGGTAAAAATAGAATAATTAAAAAACAAATAAAAACTTTTTTCATAATTAAATTCTCCTAAATTAATCTATGTTAAAAGAAAAATCTATATGCTAGAATATGAAAAAAATATAATAAACCGAAAAAGCTTGAAAAATAAAGAAAAAATTTTTAAAAATTGACATAAAGCCTTGATTTTAAGGCAAAAATGTAATATAATTGAAATGTATTGTGTAATGTACTATACTCTAAGGAAACGCCCAATTAGCCTAAAACATAGTATTGACAAGCATTTTTTTAGAGTTAAAATATATTATATAATAATATAACTATGTAAAAAGATATAAAGGAAGGTAGATTTTATGTTGAAAAAAAGAATTATAAAAATAGCATTCGTATTAACATGTATAATAACATTAATAGCTCCTTACTCAACAGTATTTGCTACACTAACACATGAAGATACTACAGCTAGATTACAATCAGTTATAATGCATGAAGGAGGAGAAGAAGCTACTGGAACACTAACAGAAGAACAAAAACTTCTTTATGATACAGATCCACATGGATATACAATTGGAAGTACTTTAATTTGTAAAATTATTGAAGAAGGAGACAGAAACTACTCAAATACATTTTACTGCTTAAATGCTAAAAAATCTTTCCCAGGTGCTACAGCAGATGGTTATACTAGTCTTGAATATAAGAATGTAGCAGATTTTAAAGACTCTACAAATCCAGAAGTAAAATCATTACACTTAAGCACATCAGCAACAGAGAATGAGGGACTTTGGACAGAAAATTATAGAGCTTTAGAGTGGTTATTCGATAACTATTATTTAAGAAAACAAGCACCAGAACAAAAAGATAGTTATTTAGAAAATGCTTTTAAAGGTTCAGAGTATGACTTAGAAGTAGTAAAAGCTATTTTAACAGATGATGATATAGACGTTATTCAACAACAAGCTATTTGGTATTTCACAAATAGAGATACTGATGAGTTTAATGTAACAACATTACCAGCAGTTAGACTATCAGGATTTGTAACAGGTGAAGATAGTGTTGAACAATATGAAGACCGTTCATATTATGATGTTACAGGAAATGGCTTACGTCAACCAATAGCAGATTGGCTATATGGATATTTAATTAGAGCTGCTCAAGAAAGAAAAGATACAATTTCTGGAGGAACATATCCTTCTGTAGCTGAAACAAATGCAGTTGCAAGAGAAACTGAAACAAATTATGTTATAGGACCTTTCAAAATAAATGCAGGAACTGTTTCTTCTACAGAATACACAATAAAACTATTAGATCAAAGTAATAGAGAAATTCCTAGAACAGAGTATCAAATCTTAATTGAAGGAGAAGAAAACTTTACTGATAAAAATATAAGCGACATACTAAATCAAAATTATTACATATATCTACCAAAAACAAATACAACAATAACAAATATACAATTAGAATTAACATATTCAACATATGAAACACATGCAACTGTTTGGAAAAATAAAACAACAAATGAAGATGGAGTTGAAATTTATCAACCATTAATACTATTAACAAGACCAAATACACCACATAAAGTTGTAGTACCAGTTGAAATAAAAAGAGCTTCTGCAGACTTAGCTTTAAGAAAATACATTGTTTCAGTAACAAAAGCAAATGGTGAAAAACAAGAACTTGGAGATAGAATACCAAAAGTAGATGTTACTAAATTAAAAGATGGAACATCAACAACAGCAGAATATAAACATGCAAAAAATCCTGTTTCAGTATCTGTAGGAGATACAGTTGTATATGAAATAAGAGTATACAATGAAGGCGATGTAGATGCAACAGGAACAGTAGTTGTAGATGCTTTACCAACAGGTTTAGAATTTGTTGAAGATAGTGAAATAAACGAAACATATAGATGGCAAAAATTATCTTATGGACAAAACGTAACAGTTTATACAAGTGATTATTTAAAAGATAAAACAATAAATAAATTCGATAAAGAAAACGGAACAGAATTAGACAGTGCTTATGTACAAATCGAATGTAAAATAGCAGATGGAGTTTCAGCAGCTTCAGTATTAACAAACGTTGCTGAAATTTCAGAAGATCAAATTTTTGATATAGATTCAGAACCAGCAAACAATGATTATACACAAAAAGATTATGATGCATCAAAATATACTGGAGATAACAACAATAAATCAGATTTAAGTGATAGTGATTACTTCTATAAAGGAAGAGAAGATGATGATGATTTCGAAAAAGTTCAAGTTGAAGGCAAAGCATTTGACTTAAACTTAAAGAAATTCATAACAAAAATAAATGGAAAATCTGTTGAACCAAGTAGAGAACCAAAAGTAGATGTTTCAAAATTAAAAGATGGAACAAGTACAGATGCAACATATACTTTATCAAAAACACCACTTGTTGTAGAACAAGGAGATATAGTTACATATACAATTAGAGTATATAATGAAGGAGAACTTGATGGTTATGCAGAAGAGGTTGCAGATTATATACCAGAAGGTTTAGGATTCTTAGTAAATTATAATGACAATATAGATAACTATTGGGCAATTCCAAAAGAAAACTTAAAGACAGTAAAATTAAATACAATACCTAATGGAAAATCTCATTTATCTGTTAATGATTTTAATGATATAGAAAACTTAGATGAAGTTGATGTAGTTGTTGGAAAAGCAGAATTAACTTCAACAAAATTAAAATCATCAGAAACAGATACAAACAATTTATTAAAAGCATTTGACAAAGAAAAATCTACAACATTAGATTATAAAGATATAGAAGTTACATGTATAGTATTAACAGATACGGCTTCAGGATATAATTTAAGAAATATCGGTGAAATAACAAAAGACTTAGATGAAAATAAAAAAGAAGTAGATGATAGAGATTCTACTCCAGATACAGTAAATCCAGATAACTATCCTGGAGGAGATAAAGACCAAGATGATAATGATTATGAAGATTTAACAACAAAAGAGCCAGAAGTATTTGACTTAAGTTTACAAAAATTCATCACAGGACTAAACGATGGAAAAGTTGAAGGAAGAGAACCAAAAATTTCAATTAATTCAAACGGAGAAGTAAGTTTCTCTTCAACAGCATCACCATTACAAGTACAAAATAATGATGTAATTATATATACAATTAGAGTATACAACGAAGGTTCAGTACCAGGATATGCTAAAGAGATTTCAGATGATTTACCAGCAGGACTAGAATTCTTAAAAGATAATGATATAAACAAAAAATATGGTTGGAAATTATATGATAAAAATGGAAATGAAACATCAGATTTAAATCAAGCTGTATCAGCAAAAACAGATTATCTATCAAAAGAAAAATCTGAAGAAAGAAATGAAGATAATTTATTAGATGCATTTGATGGCAAGAATTTAGATTATAGAGATGTTCAAATAGCATTTAAAATAGTTGAACCAGCTGTTAAAGGAACACAAAGAATTATTAAAAACATAGCTGAAATAACAGATGATGAAGACCAAAATGGAAATCCAGTAGAAGATAAAGATTCAACACCAGGAAACAACAAACCAGGCGAAGATGATATAGACGATGAACAAGTATATGTAAAATATTTTGACTTAAGTTTACAAAAAGATTTAGTTAAAATAATTATTACAGAAGACGGAACAACAAGAGAAATTTCACTTACATCAGCAGATGGATTACAAAAAGTTGAAATTCATAGAAAGAAAATAGATACAACAACAGTAAAATTTGTGTATGATATAACAGTAAAAAATGAAGGCGAAATTGCAGGATATGCTACTGAAATTACAGATTACATACCTGAAGGATTAGAATTCATTCAAGAAGAAAATAAAGTTTGGACACAGGTTTCACAAAATGTTATAACAACAAATGCTTTATCAAATACTAGATTAGAACCAGGTCAAACAGCATCAGTTCAAGTTGTATTAAAATGGATTAATAACGAAAATAACTTAAACTTAAAAACAAATACAGCAGAAATAAGCAAAGATAAAAATGATAGTAATACACCAGATATAGATTCAACACCAGGTAATAAAGTTCCAGGAGAAGATGATATAGATTCAGCAGATGTATTCCTAGGAATTTCTACAGGTACTGCACCAACATATATTGCATTAACAACATTTGTACTTGCAATAATGGCAACAGGTGTAACTTTAATTAAAAAATATGTTTTATAATAAATAAAAAATTTGAAGTGAACCCAAATTGTTAGACAGAAAAGTTTAACAAAGAGGGTTCATTTTATGTAATAAAAAGTAATTGATTTAGCATAGAAATTATGAATATAAAAAACTTAAAATTTAGTCTATAAGTGTAATTTGAGAGTTAGAAAAAAATGTGTAAAAAGGTAATTTTTTGTGTTTACAACAAAAATCCTATATGATATAATCAAGCTTGAAGTAATGAGAATGAGGTGTTTATAATTATGAACCAAATATTAGACTACAATCCAAATAAAGGTTCTGGAGGAGGTAATTCTTCAGGATCAGATAAAATAGTAAGAGTTTTTGCTGTAATTTTAGCAGTATTTGCAATTGCACTATTGGCTGCTGGAGGTTATGGAATATATAAAAACAAATTTAAATCAAACATTCCTACACAAGCAGCATCAAAAGCAGAAATAAAAGTTGAACAACAAGAAACAGTAGCTTTAGTAGATGTAACACATGATAAAGTTATAGAAAAGCTAATATATAGTTGGGATTCAGAAAAAGAAACAACAATAAAAGGAACTGGAGAATCAGTTATGCATACAGAAGTTCCTCTTTTTGCTGGTGAACACACATTAAATATAAAAGTAGTAGATATAGAAGGAAATGAAACAACTTTTGAACAATTAATTACTTCAGAAACTGGAGAAGATAAAATATATCCTGTTATAAAATTAGAAGTAACAGATGAAAGAAAATTAAGAATAACAGCTACAGATGAAACAGCAATAGATTTTGTAACTTATAGATGGAATGATGAGGAAGAGCAAAAAGTAGAAGAAACAGATGAAGAAGGAAAGAAAATAGAATTTGAAATAGATGTGTTAAAAGGAAACAATGATTTAACAATTGTAGCAGTAGATAAGAGTAACAATACAACTACAGAACCTAAAAACTTCTCTGGAGTTACAAAACCAGATATTAAAATAACAATTTCTGCAGATAAAACTAAAGCAAATGTATATTGTTTCCATGAAAATGGATTAAAACAAATTAAAGTAAAATTTAATGATGATGCAGAACAATATGTAGGATTACCTGAAGAAGCACCAAAAGAAGCAAGATTTGATTTAGATTTACCAATAGGAAATACAAATATAACAGTAACAGCTTCAAGTATTGATGAAACAGAAACTGTAGCAACAGAAAGAGTAGAAAATCAACAAGAAAACACAGATGTTATAGATATAAGTATGGAAAAAGTAGAGGGCGAAGACAAAAAAATAATGATAAAAGCACAATGTGAAGCCGGAATAAAAGAATTTAAACTTAATGTAAATGATGTTGAATATCCAATTGGTTTAGGAGAAGGAGAAGCACCAAAAGAAGCAAAATTACCATTTACATTACCAGATGGAGACAGCAAAGTTACAGTAACAATTGTTTCTGTTAATGGAACTGAGAAGGAAGAAACACAAGAATTTTCTTATTAAAAACTAAAGTGGACTTACATAAAAAATTGGAAAGTCCACTATTATTTTAAGAGGTATATATGATTCAAGAAATATATGTAATAGAAAATGGAACAGAGTTAAAAGATAATTTAACTCGAAACTTTTCAAGAGAAGTAGATGAATATAAATTTAAAACAATTATACCTTCAGAAGTTGAAGTAGCATTAAGAAGCATACCATCTCTAATAATAATAGATGAAGACAATTCTGATATAAACATTGTAGAATTTTGCAAAAGTATTAGATCAAATGAAGATAACAGTATAACACCTATTATTGTTGTTGGTTCTAACCAAGATAAGATTCATCAAGTTGAAGTATTAAAAACGGATGTAGAATATTATATAGAAAGACCAGTAGATGATGAGTATTTTTACTATATAATAAAAAATATAATAGGACTATTATCTAAAAATAGAAGAATTAGTCCATTAACAGGGCTTCCAGGTAATGTTCAGATACAAGCAGAAATGAAAAAAAGATTATTAAACAAAGAAATATTTGCAATAATGTATTTCGACTTAGATAATTTTAAAGCATACAATGATGTATATGGATTCTCAAATGGAGATGAAATTATTAAATTTACAGCTAGAACCATATCAAAACATATACATCAAATACCAAATAGCAATAATTTTGTTGGACATATTGGTGGAGACGATTTTGTTGCAATAATTGGAAAAACAGATTATGATGCTGTTTGCCAAAACATAATTGCAGAGTTTGATAAATTTGCTGTTGACTTTTACAATGAAGTAGATATAGAAAGAGGATTTGTTGAAGTTGCAAATAGAAGAGGAATAATTGAACAATTCCCACTAACATCAATTTCAATAGCTGTTCTAGAAGTAGATTCTAAAGTTTATAAAACAACTTTGGAAATAGGTGAGGTTGCTGGCCAAATAAAACATCAAGCAAAAGCAATATTAGGAAGTACATATGTAATCAATAGAAGAAGATTCTAGAAAGGAAAACATAAATAATGAGTGAGAAATTAGTACATGCAATTTTAGGATTATTTGGAGGAGTAACTTCGATAGCTTATGGAAAAGAAATAATAGTATTCATTATTTCTTTAATGCCAATATTAGAGTTAAGAGGAGGCCTAATTGCAGCAGCTTTATTGGGATTAGACCCCGTACCAAGTTATATTATTAGTATGATTGGAAATATTTTGCCAGTACCATTTATACTATTATTAATAAATAAAGTATTAGTATGGATGAGAAAAAGTAAAATAAATTTCTTAAATAAAACAGCTAATTGGCTATATGAAAAAGTAGAAAAAAATAAAGGACAAATTGAAAAATATGGATATTTAGGAGTAATTTTATTTGTAGGAATACCACTTCCAGGAACAGGCGCTTGGACTGGTTCTTTAATTGCTTCTGTTTTGGAACTAGATAGAAAGAAAACATTTTTGGCTGTGCTTGCAGGAGTAGTTATTGCAAGTATAATTATGATGATTTTATCTTTTGGATTAATTGCGAATATCGTTCACTAAAAAAGGTTAAAAGTTTTTAACCTTTTTTAAAGTTTTATTAAAAATTTTTTATCAATAGATTATTTTTATAGTGCTAATATATATTTTTTAAAGTGACGCGTAGCGCCCAAACGAAGCGTAAGCGAAGTGCGATTGGAGCAATCTTCATATTTTTATTTTTGAAAAATGAAGATTGCGACAACAAGTCACGATATAAAAATATATATTAGCACTATAAAAATATTGGTGAAAAAAATTATAAAAGATTAGTGAAAAAACACTAGAAAAGCAAAATACAATTTATTCAGTTTTAAGTACAATACTTTATATTTGATATTTCCGTTAAAATGTGGTATTATATAATATATTAAAATTATAGGAGTATCTATATGTCAAAAAAAGTAAATGATGAAAAAAATTTTGAAGATTATTTTAAAATAGTAAAACATAAATTACCATATTGGGAAGAACTACCAGAAATTGATTTATATATGGACCAAGTTGTGGCTTTAATGGAGAAATATTTATCTTTTCATAAACTTGATGAAGACACAAAGTTAATTACAAAATCAATGATAAATAACTATGTTAAATTAGGAATTATGCCACCACCTGTAAAGAAAAAATATTCTAGAGAACACATTGCATATTTAATAATAATTTGTACATTAAAACAAGCATTACCAATTTCAGACATAAAAGATTTAATTGCACTTAGAGTTAAAAGAACATCAATAGCCGAAACATTAAATTTCTTTAGCGATTTATATGACTCTGTTTTCAATACTGTTATTGCAATTGGAAAAAAATTTAGTAAAAGAAATGAGTCAGATGAAGATTTGTTTTCAGATACTGCAATATTTATGGCAATAGGTTCAAGTGGAAGTAAATATATTGCAACACAAATTGCAGAGTTAAATAAAAAAGAAACTTCAAAAGATGATTAAAAAAACTCTTGAAAAGAGAAAGAAAAACTCAAGATTAAAAGATAAATTAAACAAAGTTAAAAGAAGTAAAAAGCGTAACTAGTGAAAATAAAAGTAAAAAATGAAACTGCTAATAAAATTTATTAGCAGTATTTTTTTATATCATTTTATTTAGTATAAGGGAAAAATATAGAAAAAGTAGTAAAACAATTGACTTAAATTTTAATATGCTATATAATAGTATTGAAAACTAGATGAGGGAGATGTGTATATGAAAAAGAAAAGTACAGATTATCTTTTTGAATATCCTGATTTTAACAATGTTAAAGAAATTGTATATGATGCTGTAAACAAATATCCAAATAATACAGCTTTCATTTTGAAAAATAAAATAAATAATGAAATTAAATATACAAATATAACTTTTAAAGAATTAATGGAAGATGTAAATAATTTAGGAACAGCTTTATATAGCTTGGGTTTAAAAGATAAGAAAATTGCTATTATTTCTAAAAATAGATATGAATGGGCACTAAGCTTTATAAGTGTTTTATTAGGAAATATGGTAGCAGTTCCATTAGATAAAGGCTTAACAGAAGTAGAAATTGAAAACAGTATTAGAAGAACAAATCCAGATGCTATTATTTTTGATAATGCAATGGAAGAAGTAGTTTCTGTTGTAGCTAAAAAAGATGGAATTAATATAGAACATTATATTTGTATGGAGCAAAATGAAAAATATAAAACATTAAATGAACTAAAATATGAAGGAAAAGAATTGCGTTTAGCAGGAAATAATGAGTTTGAAAATGCCAAAATAGATTCTAACAAAGTATCTGAATTATGTTTCACATCTGGAACAAGTAGCACATCTAAAGTAGTAAAACTTTCACACAGAAATATAGCATTTAATATAGCTGCAATGCATTTAGTAGAAGATTTTAGAGATACAGATACTAATTTAGCATTTTTACCATTTCATCATACATTTGGATCAACAGGAATGTTATTCATATTAAGCTATGGAGCAGCAACTGCTTTTCCAGATGGCTTAAGATATATTGCTCAAAACTTAAAAGAATATGGTGTATCTGTTTTTATAGGTGTTCCACTTTTAATTGAAAATATGTATAAAAAAGTACAAAAAGAAATAGAAAAACAAGGTAAAACAAAACTAGTTAATTTTGCTAGAAAAGCTACAAATTTAACACCATTTTTAAAGAGAAAAGTATTTAAAAGTATAATAGACCAATTAGGTGGAAACTTAAGAATGATAATAAGTGGTGCAGCAGCTCTTGATAAAGAAGTTTGGAAAGGATTTAATGAACTTGGAATTAAAGTAATACAAGGTTATGGCTTAACAGAAGCAGCTCCAGTTGTTAGTGCAGAAAATCCAAAATATAGTAAAAAAGGTTCAATAGGATTCCCATTAAAAGGTGTAGAAGTAAAAATACTTAATAAAAATGAATTAGGAATTGGAGAACTTGCAGTTAAAGGACCAAATGTTATGCTTGGATATTATGATGATGAAGAAGCAAACAAAGAAGCATTTCAAGATGGTTATCTTCTAACAGGAGATTTAGCATACATTGATAAAGAAGGATTCATTTTTATAACAGGAAGAAAAAAGAATGTTATAGTTCTTAAAAATGGAAAGAACATTTATCCAGAAGAACTAGAACAACTTGTTAATAGAATTTCTTTAGTTAAAGAGTCAATGGTTTTTGGAATGCCTAAAGAAGATGATTTAGTTGTATCTGTAAAAGTTCAATATGATGAGGAATATATAAAATCTGCATATCCAAATGCTAATGAGAAAGAAATTACTAAAATTATATGGGATAAAATTAAAGAAATTAATAAAACTTTACCAACATATAAATATATAAAAAATATGATAATAACCAAAGATGAATTTATAAAGACAACTACTGCTAAAATTAAAAGAAATGAAGAAATGAAAAAAATGAGCTATGCAGTAAATTAAAAATAATATGTTTTAAAGAAGTAAATATTTATACTGGCACACAGTATAAATATTTATTTTTTTTAAATCTTAATAAATAGTTAATTTTCTTGAAAAGATATTCTTTTATGATAAAATAAGAATAAGTTAGGAGAGAAAATGAAGAAATTTTTAAAGTTTTTTGTAATTATAATTATTCTTGCAATACTCATAGTAGGTGGCGTTATAATTTATCAAGGACATAAGGTTTATAAGGAAGCAATTAGTTCTCAAAGCATTTCAGAAAAAATAGAGCAAATAAAATCTGAAAAAGAGCATTACATAACTTATGATAAATTGCCACAAGACTATATAAATGCTGTTGTTGCGGTAGAAGATAGAAGGTTTTTTGAACATAATGGAGTCGATATGATTTCAATTATAAGAGCTATTGCCACAGATATAAAACAAATGAAATTAGTAGAGGGTGGAAGCACAATAACACAACAATTGGCAAAAAACACTTATTTTACACAAAGAAAAGAAATTACTAGAAAAGTAGCAGAAATATTTATGGCATTTGAATATGAAAAAGAATGTAGTAAAGAAGAAATTTTTGAATTATATGTAAATACAATGTATTTTGGAGATGGATATTATTCAGTATATGATGCGTCACAAGGATATTTTGAAAAAGAGGTACAAGATATGGATTTATATGAATGTACACTTCTTGCAGGAATTCCAAATGCTCCATCAGTATATTCTCCAACAAAAAATCCAGAACTTGCAAAACAAAGGCAAGAACAAGTTTTAAACAAAATGGTTAAATATAAATATATAACTCAAGATAAAGCAAACGAGATTATAAATTCTGCTAGATTTTAAAAATTGCTATTTATAAGAACTGAAAAAAATAAAACGTGAAACAGCCATAAAGCTTGAAAAGATAAATGAAAAGGTTTACAAAATTTGAAAAATTATGTAAAGTATGGTATAATATTCGTAATCTTGATTAGGAGGTGACACCATGGAAGTTCGGTATGCAAAACAGGAAGATTACCCTAAGTTCGAGAAGCTTCATGGACAGTTTTTCTATGCTGGATTCATAGACCAGAGAAGAAAAATAACTGTTCCTAAAGAAGTTTTCGACAAGCTGGTTGCCACTGAGTCTTTGTTCCTCGCTTTTAAGCAGAACGAGCTCATTGGTTATTCGGTTATGCAGGGATACACAGATGGAGCCTGCAAAATCGAGGAAATCTTCATCTCGCCCGATTATCAGAGACGCGGATATGGTTTCGCGTTTATCATGAAAATCAAGGAGCAGGCGAAAAAAGAAGGTTTCACCAAAATCGAACTGATGTCGGCTACGTACGAATCTGACAGGTTTTGGGAGAAATGCCGGTTTGTTTCGAAAGATGGAACCGACCTGTACGAAATCAATTTATAAGAGCTTTCGGTGCCGAGGGGCTGACACGAATCAACTTCGAATCGTGTCAGCTCCTCTCATTTCTATATTTAATTTGTAAATTAATAAAATTTAAGAAAATAAATATAATATCTATAAAAAGCATAAAGGAAAATATAAGATGTTTATAAATGTAGCCTTAATTTTTATAGGTATTTTTTTATTGTTAAAAGGAGCTAATTTTTTAGTTGATGGAGCAAGTGATCTTGCTCATAAATTTAAAATTTCAGAAATAGTAATAGGACTCACAATTGTATCTATTGGGACATCACTTCCTGAATTAATTGTAAGTTTAACGTCATCACTTAAAAATTATTCAGATATAACAATAGGAAATGTTATTGGAAGCAACATTTCTAATTTGTTCTTAATTTTAGGAATATGCAGTATTATAAGGCCTTTAAATTTTAAAGATAAAACAATTAAAATAGAAATTCCACTAGTAATATTTTTAACTGCACTATTTTTTATTTTAGCTAATAATGGAGAGCAAAAAATAATATCAAGATTTGAAGGAAGTATTTTATTAATTTTCTGTATTCTATTCATTTTATATAATATTGTAGTAACTAAAAAAAGCATAAAGAATAATTTATGTGGAAAAGATGAAAAAAATATTATGGAAAACGTGCTATTAAAATCTTTTCTAAAAATTATTATAGGCATAATTTTACTAAAATATGGTGGAGATTTTACAGTAGATAATGTATCTGAATTAGCAATAAAATTAGGAATTAGTGGAAAAATAGTTAGCATTACTATTTTATCTTTTAGTACAAGCCTTCCAGAACTTATAACTTCAGTAGTTGCTATTTTAAAAGGAGAAATAGATATGGCAATTGGAAACGTTATGGGCTCAAATGTTTTTAACATAGTATTAATAATAGGTATAACAGCAATAATTAGACCAATAGAATATTTAACTGAATATAATAATGATATTATTGTATTTTTAATAGGAATGATAGTTGTATTATTAATACCATATATAAATAAAAATAAACAAATAACAAGGCTTGCAGGATTGGGATATGTGGCAAGTTATTTAATATACATTATAAGTTTAATATATATTAATGTATGGTAAAAAATAGTCATTTTGAAAAAATTTACAAAAAAATCACAAAAATGTATTTATTTTCTTCACAATTTGTGTTAAAATAAAATTGAATATTGCGGTATTCTTTTTTTCCGTAAGGAATTTAGCAATATTTAAAATAGCTTAAATGCTTTTTAAAATCTATAAATGTAATTACATATATAGGAGGAAAATATGAAAAAACCAAAAATTATTTTTTCTGTAGATAAGATGGCAGTATTATGCAATATTATTAATGGTGAAATAAAAGCAAGATTAGATTCAAGAAAAAGCCCAGAAAAAAAAGAACTTTATAGAGAAATGGGAGTAATTAATAGTTCACCAGCTATAACAAAATTTATGCATAATCATCCAAATATCTTTGGAAACAAAAAATTCATTAACTCAAGAGGAAGCAACATATTTGAAGAAATTCTACCAATTTCATCAGAATATGGTGAAGAAATATACAAAAAAGAAGCTTCTAGAAGACTAAGATATACTTATGATTTATCTGATGTAGAGGTTTTGGATGTAGAAAGATTTTTAGAAGATTTTTGGCATTTAAGTGAAAATAGAGATATTAAAAAAATTATTTCTGCTACAGAACAATACAAAGATTCTATTGAAGAAATTTGGAAACATCAAGAAGATAATGTAATTTCTTATGTTGAAGGAGTATTAGGATACGAACCAGAAGCTAATGGAACAGTTTGCACCTATATAATGTATCCAAATTTTAATATACATAGAACTTGCCAAGCAAAATCTAGTCAAACAAATTTATTTTTTGGAAAAATGAAAGAAAAAAATCCAAATAAAATTGTGGCTTATCTTACACACCAAGTTTTCCATCAACCAATGTTACCATATAAACCAACAATGACTAAAAAACAAAAAGAAGAGTTTCATGCTTTTATAAAATTCTTAACAGATAAAGATGTATATTATAAGCTTACAGGAAAAAGCTACTTAGATATAGTAACTCAAAATGAAAATCCAGAGGTTATGGCTAAAATTTATCCATATTGGTTAGGATATAGATATAGACATTCAGAGTCTCCTGCAATAGAAATTCAAAGAGCAATTGAGAGAGATAAAAGATATTTTGATGGCTTATCTGAAAAATCTAGAAAAAGAAAACTATATACTGGATATGAATTTGATAAACTAGATGCTAAAAAAATAGCAGATTTCTTTAGAGAAAGAAAAGCAATTACGCCATATCAATTTGCTAAAATTAATTTTGAAGATAAACGAAATATATATAAAGAAAAATTTATACCTCAAATTGCAGAGGGAAGATAGAATAAAACAATAGCTTTTATCAAAAAATAATATAAAATTAAGAATAACTTTAATATTTACTTTTAAAATATTTATTGGTAAAATTATAAATATTATAAGTAAATTAAGGAGGCAAAATGAAAGACAAAAAAAATATTATTTATTTGATAATAGCTATTATTTTATTTATAGGAACGCTTATTTTTTGCTTAAAAGTATATTATTTTGATAAGCCAGAAAATAAAAAAGTAGAGCCTACCCAAATTTCAAAAACAAAAGATATTGAACATGTATCTTATAAAGATTCAGTATTTTATAAAGCAGATGGAACAGAAATTAAACTTTCAGATTATAAAGATTCACCAATTGTTTTACTCTTTATAAATAAATCATCAGAAGATTCTTTAGAAGAACTAAAAAGACTTGAAGAATTAAGTGGCTCATATTCAGATAAAATAAATTTTTTTGTAATTAATTGTGCAAGAGATGTAGATAATGATCTTCAGGCAAGTCATATATTCGAAATTTATTATGATTTTTACGAAGAAGTAAGAAGAAACTATAACATTTCTGAATATCCTTCAATAATATATATAACAAAAGACAATCAAGTATTTAATGCAAAAGCTGGACTTAGTACAACAGATGCATTGCAAGCAAATCTAGATATTTTATCAGAAAATATTTAAGTTCGAATGAAAAGAATAACATATAAAAATATGTAAATTAAATCACAAAGAGGAATGCTATATAAAAAGCCTTTCATAGAGAAAATTATAAAACCTATAATCATAAAAATAAAGTTAACAACGATTTTTGATAAAAAAAGAATCGTTGTTTTTTTATGTGTTAATTTACTTTTTTTATAATTATATAAAAATCCTGGAATTAAAAATTTAATAGAATACAAGCTAGCCGTTATAAAAATAATTTTTGAAGCATAAACGGCGTAATTAACAATTCCCGGAGTCTTTGCAAAGAAAGAAAAAATATTTCTTGCAAAAAAATGAACAATTAAAGAAATAAAAATTTCTAAAATTGTACTAAGACTAAAAACAAATAGAAAGCGAGACTTATTAGCATATATTTGTTTTTTAAAAAAAATTATTATTATAGGTAAAATACAAAAAATATATAAAATAAAATTTAAAATTAATCCAAAAAATATAGTTTTATTCATAAAAATATTCCTTTTTTAAATTTAACATTATTTTAACACATAAATAAAAAAGTGTCTATTATCAAATACTCTATTAAATTGTAATATTTTTGTAATATTTCAATTGTATTAAAAAACAAAAAAATCGCAAAAAACACTTGAAAAATATAATACTATATATTAAAATTTAGTTGAAGTGGAGAGAAGTGGAACAAAGTGGTAGAATAATGAAAGGAGATATATAAGTTGCTAATTGGTGAATATGAACATTCTCTAGACACAAAAGGCAGATTAATTATGCCAGCAAAACTTAGAGAAGATATAGGTGAAAAGTTCATAATAACTAAAGGTTTAGATGGTTGCTTATTTGCCTTTTCATTAGAAGAGTGGAAAAATTTCGAACAGAAATTAAGAACACTTCCAATTTCTAATAAAGATGCTAGAGCTTTTTCTAGATTTTTCTTCGCTGGAGCCATGGATTGTGAAATAGATAAACAAGGTAGATTCTTAATTTCAAATAATTTGAGAAGCTTTGCCGGACTTGAAAAAGAAGTTGTTATAATAGGTATGGATTCAAGAATTGAAATTTGGAGTAAACAAAAATGGCAAAATACAGATGATGATATTTCAGCAGATGAAATTGCTGAAAAAATGGAAATGCTTGGTATATAACTTGCTAAAGTTTATATAAATGCCAAAGATAAAGCCTAAAAAATACGAAAGATAAAATTTAAAAGCACAAAAGATAAAATCTTTAGAATTTACTAAAGATTAAATTAAAAATCCACAAAAGAAGAAATATATTATTTACTAAGGTAAAAGATATATGTACAAAAGATTAAAAAACACAAAAGATGAAATTTAGCAGTACAAAAGAAAAAATGAACAATTTAGCAAGACAGTTGGTATAATTTACCAACTGTTTATGCTAATATGGAAAATTTATTATGAGGGTAACAATTTGGAGTTTAACCATAAGCCAGTGATGCTCAACGAGTGCATAGAAGGACTCAAAATAAAACCTGATGGAATTTATGTTGATGGAACAATGGGCGGAGCAGGCCATAGTAAAGAAATTGTAAATCGAATATCAAAAAATGGGCTTCTTATAGGAATTGATAGAGATGAAGAAGCTATTTGTGTTGCAAAAGAAAGATTAAAAGAATTTGAAAATGTAAAATATGTTCATGATAATCATGATAACATTGAGAATATATTAAAAGATTTAAATATAGAAAAAGTAGATGGAATACTACTAGACTTAGGTGTTTCTTCATATCAACTTGATGAAAGTAAAAGAGGATTTAGCTATATTGGTAAAGGAATGTTAGATATGAGAATGGATAAATCTCAAGATTTAACAGCTAAAATAGTAGTAAACACTTATAGCGAACAAGAGCTTGCAAGAATTATTTATGAATATGGAGAAGAAAAATTTTCTAGACCAATTGCAAGAAAAATTGTAGAACATAGAAAAGAAAAAGAAATTGAAACAACAGAAGAATTAGTTTCAATTATTGAAGAAGTAGTAAAAAGAAGAAAAGATGAAGGACATCCAGCCAAAAGAACTTTTCAAGCAATACGAATTGAAGTAAATAACGAAATAAAACCATTATATGATACAGTAGTTACTTCTATAGATAAATTAAAAACAGGTGGAAGACTTTGCATTTTAACATTTCACTCATTAGAAGATAGAGCTGTAAAAAATGCATTTGTAGATTCTGCTGGAAAGTGTACATGTCCACCAGGACTTCCATATTGTGTGTGTGGAGCAAAATCTAAAGGAAAAATTATTACTAAAAAACCAATTCTGCCAAGTAAAGAAGAACTTGAAGAAAATTCAAGAAGCAAAAGTGCTAAGCTAAGAATTTTTGAAAAAAATTAAAACACTAAAGAAAGGAGGTAAAAATTATGAATAGTAGAAATTATGGCTATCAATATGATACAAACCCAAGAAAAATAAAACCAGATTATAGTAGACCAAAAAGAAATAAAACTCAAACGCAGAAAAATACTACTAAAACTACTAAAAACAGAAATGCAAAAAATCCTAAAAAAACAAAACAAGCAAAACAAACTAAGCAATCAAAACAAAAAGAACAAAAAAAGTTACAAACAAAAGCGAAATTTTCTGTTTTTATAAAGTGCATATTATTATTTGCAATACTATTCTTCGTAATTTTTAGAAACTCCCAAATTAGTGAATCTTTTGCTCAAATTCAAAGTCTAAAAGCTACAATAACTGAAATTAAAAAAGAAAATAATCAATTAGAAATAAATATTCAAAATAGTATAAATTTAAGCAATATTGAACAACAAGCAAAAGATTTATTAGGAATGCAAAAACTTAATAATAAACAAATAGAATATATAAGCCTTCCTAAAAAAGATTACACAGAGCCTAAAGCAGAAGAGGTTATAATAGATGATGAAAAAAGTTTGCTAGACATAATTATAGAAAAAATCACAAATTTATTTTAAAATAGATTTTCTAATAAAATTAGAAAGTCTATTTCTTATTTTTATAAACATTGAAAAATAATTAGAAATATAGATGCTAAAAATATATTAATTTAAAAAAATGGAAAGGATTTAATAGTAAAATGGCCTTAACTTCAAGTTTATTTTTAACTTTTTTAGTACTTTTACTTTTTATATATTATGTATTTCCTAAAAAAATGCAATGGATTTTACTTTTAATTGCAAGCTTAATTTTCATTGCTTTTTCCACCTCAAATATTAGTGTATACATATATTTATTATTAGCTGTACTTGTAAGTTATGCTGGCGCAAATTTAATTGGATTTGTAAAAACAAGAAAAAGTAAAAAAATCATTCAAGCTATAACTGTTACAATCTTAGTTTTACAATTAATTGCTTTAAAATATATAAATCTTATTGGAACAACTTCTGCAGGTATAGCAAATTTACTAAAAATAAATTTTAATTGGGAAAATGTATCTATAGTAGTTCCTTTGGGAATTTCATTTTACACACTAATAGCAATTGGATATGTTATTGATGTTGGAAGAGAAAAAGTTTTATCGCAAAAGAATATATTAAAGCATATATTATTTGTTCTATATTTTCCACAATTAACATCTGGACCATTTACAAGATATCCAGAAATGGAAAAAGAGCTATATATTACTCATAAATTTGATTTTAAAAATATTAGTTTTGGATTTCAAAGAATTTTATGGGGATTTTTTAAAAAATTAGTAATTTCTGAAAGATTAGCTGTAATTGCAAATACAATTTTTAACAATTATACACAATATTCAGGAATTAATATAATAATAGGAGCAGTAGCATTTACTTTGCAACTATACACTGATTTTTCAGGATGTATGGATATTGTTCTAGGAGCATCAAAAACTTTAGGTGTAAGTTTGCCAGAAAATTTTGATACACCACTTTTTTCAAAAAGTATACCAGAATTTTGGCGTAGATGGCATATAACTTTAGGTGCATGGTTTCGTGAATATTTATATTTTCCACTTGGAGGTTCAAAGAAGGGAAATTTAAGAACATACATAAATCTAATGATTATATTTTTAGTTAGTGGAATTTGGCATGGAACTGCTTGGACTTTTTTAGTTTGGGGAGCATTAAATGGAATTTACAGTGTTATAGATAGAGTTATAAATAAAAAAATATCACCAAAATTAAATTTTAATAGAGAAAATATTTTTTATAAATTTTGGCAAATTATATCTACTTTTGCATTAACTTGTTTTGCATTTATATTTTTTAGAGCAGAAACAATTATGCAGGCAGTAAATATGATTAAAAGTATAGCAACATTTAACTTTGCAAATGTTGGAAAATACGGATTATCTAAAATAGACTTTGTTATTTTATGCATTTCAATTTTAGCATTATTCATTATATCTATAATAAAACAAAAAAATAATGTAAGAGAAATGATTTCAAAAAAACCAATTTATCTAAGATATGCTATATGGATTTGTTTAATAATGGTTATAGTCATTTTTGGATATTATGGAATTGGCTATGATGCAACAAGTTTCTTATATCAAAAATTCTAAATTAAGCATAAATTAAAAGGAGGAGAAAATGAAAAAACTAAAAATACTTTTAGGCGTAATAATATTTTTTGTAATATTAGTTGTAGTTATGCTTAAATTAGGAGATTTTTTAGTACCAAAGTGGAATGATGAGTGGCTAAATACAAGCACAGTAAAGAACTTTTATAATTTAGAGAAAAATTCTTTAGATGTTTTAGCAGTAGGCTCTAGTCATGTAATAAAAGGTTTTTCTAGTTTAGAACTATATAAAAATTATGGCATTTCTGCTTATGGACTTGGAACAGAACAACAATCACCATATAATTCACTTGCATTCATAAAAGAAAGTTTAAAAACACAAAAAGAAAAAGTGGTTTTACTAGAAATGCATATGTTTTTTGAAGAAACACCAGAGCCACAAAATAGAAAAGGCTTTGATAATATGAAATTATCATTTAATAAAATAGAAGCTGCATATAAAGATTCAGTACAAAGAAATTCTTTTGAAAATTTTGCCAGTTTAATATTTCCAATATTAAGATATCATTCAAGATTTAGTGAGGTATTAAGTAATAAAGAAGAGCCATTAGGTCCACCAAACTATAGAGGATATTCTTTATCAAGTGAGGTTTGTGGAAATTTAGACTATGTTACCCTCGATGAAAGCATAAAAGAAGAAAAACCTTTTATAGCAGATTATGAAGAATATCTTGAAAAAATAATAAATTATTGTAAAAAGAAAAATATAGGCTTAATTTTATATAAAAATCCAGATATGGACTGGGATATGCAAAGATATAATGCAGTTAAAAGAGTAGCAGATAAATTTAATGTTCCATACATAGATTTTAATTTAGAAAAAATATCAAAAGAAATAGATTTCCTTTATGCAGCAGATTGTGAGCTTTTGAATCATACAAATATTTATGGAGCCGAAAAAATAACAAATTATCTTGGAAAATATATAAAAGAAAATTATGAAATTGAAGATAAAAGAGGAAATGAAAAATATTCATATTTAGAAAAACAGCTAGAAGAATATAATGATGCCGTTCAAAATGGAAAAATAGTAAATATGTTTGATGTGGCACAATATGTAGAAGCAATAAAAAAAGAAAACTATAGTGTTGTTTATGTAAAAAATCAATTTGTAAATACAAATAATGAAAACTACAATAAAATAATAAATGGATTAGGATTAACTTTGCAAAAAGTTGAAAAACCTAATTATTATGCAATATTTGAAAATGGTGTGCTAAAAGAAGAAGAGGGAAGCGATGAAGTTTTAGATGTTAAAACTGTTATTGATGTAAATAGACCAGTTCAAATAAATACACAAAGTGGATCAATAGTTTTTGAAGGAGAGGAAAGATCTTGTTTCCATCCAGGAATAGAAATTTTAGTATATAACAATAAAACAAATCAATTACTTGAATGTAGTTTTATTAATTTAGATAATGGCGCAATAGTAATGGGAAGATAAAATAAAAAGGTGAAAAAATGAATGAAATTATTGTAATAGGTGGAGGACTTGCAGGTTGTGAAGCAGCTCTTCAAATTGCTAAAAGAAAAATAAAAGTTAAATTATATGAAATGAAGCCACAAAAATTTTCTGAAGCACATTCAAATGAGAATTTAGCAGAAATTGTTTGTAGTAATTCTTTTAAATCCAATTTATTAACAAATGCTTGCGGACTTTTAAAAGAAGAACTAAGAAGACTTGGAAGCTATTTGATTCCTATTGCAGATAGTTTAGCAGTTCCTGCAGGACAAGCCTTAGCTGTAGATAGAGAAAAATTTGCAGAAGAAGTTACAAGGCAAATAAATTTTAATGAATATATAGAAGTAGTAAGAGAGGAAATAACTGAAATTCCTAAAGATAAAATTGTTATTATAGCTACAGGACCTCTTACTTCAGAAAAAATGTCTAAAGCAATAGAAAAAATTACCGGAAATGATAAATTGTTTTTTTATGATGCAGCAGCACCAATCATAGAAAAAGAGTCAATAAATATGAATATAGCTTTTTATGGAAATAGATATGAACAGGAAAGAAAAAAAGATGAAGAGTTTGATGAGTGGAGAAAAAGATTAGAGCTTCAAGAAAAAAGTTATATTAATCTTCCAATGAATAAAGAAGAATATGAGAATTTTTATAATGAACTTATAAGTGCAGAAATAGTTACATTGCATGATTTTGAGAAAAGAGAAATATTTGAAGGATGTATGCCAATAGAAATAATGGCAAAAAGAGGAATGGATACTTTAAGATTTGGACCTTTAAAACCAGTTGGATTTGATGATCCAAGAATTGGAAAAAGACCTTATGCTGTTGTTCAATTAAGGCAAGATAATAAAGAAGGTAATCTTTATAATATTGTTGGATTTCAAACAAACTTAAAATTTGGAGAACAAAAAAGAGTTTTTTCATTAATACCAGGACTTGAAAATGCAAATTTCGTAAAGTATGGTGTAATGCATAGAAATACATTTATAAATTCTACAAAAATACTAGATAACACATATAAGTTAAATAATTCAAATATATTTTTTGCAGGGCAAATAACAGGAGTTGAAGGATATGTTGAATCTATTTCTTCGGGTTTTGTTGCTGGAATTAATGCGGTAGAGTTATATAGAATTTATGAAGAAAATGTGTTAGAAGGTAATAATTTAAATGAAGAGGAAACAAATGCTAAATATCAGGAAAGAAAGAAGGTTTTTTCAGAAAAAACAGTTATAGGAAGTTTAGCAAATTACATATCTACATCAAACGATAAATTTCAACCAATGAATGCAAATTTTGGAATTTTGCCACAATTAGAAGAAAACTTAAAAGATAAAAAAGAAAAAAATAGTAAACTTGCAAGTAGAGCACTAGAAAACATTTAATAAATTTTTAAAATCTTTGTATAGAAAATGGTAAAAACATCAAAAATAGTTGACATAAAGTTTAAAACGCTGTAAAATAATAATTAGTAGGATTATGCCTAAAATTAAAAACACTTAGTTAGAAAGAGAAAATAAAATATTAAAGAGGAATAACTATGGAAGATAATTTTAAAGAAGAACTAAGAGAAAGAATAAATACAAATATTTATCGAGTAATAATAGAGATTAATAATTTAGTTGCTAGGGGAAATTATAACGAAGCAAAAAAAAGATTAGATGCAATAAGAGAAATATTACAAGAAAGAGAAAATATAGATTTTGAAGATATTGGTATACATAGACTAGTATATAACTTAGATCAAGCTCTAGAATTTAGCATGGTGCTTGCTTCTAGAGGAGATGACGGAATTGGAGCAGAAGAAGAAAGATTTAATTTTTTAAAACAAGAAAGAGCAGATCTATTAGATGAAGAAGTAGCTAGAGTTGAATTTGAAATTCATGAATTAGAAGAAAGAAGAGAAAGACTTGAAACATCACAAACAGAAGAAATTGAATTAGAAGGTGTTTCAGTAGATGTTATACGTAGAAGAATTGAAGAGCTAAGAAAAAATAATGAAGGTATTGAACAAAATCAAGTTGATTTTATTATAGAAGAATTAGAGAATCTTTTAGGTAAAGCTGATGAAACAGGTCATATTTCAATAGAAGATATAAATAAAGCCATATCACAATTAAGAACAAGTGCTGAAAGAGCAAGAACTGAAGAAGCAGTATCAGTAGAAGAATCAGAAGAAGAAACTACTGTAACAGATGAAATTGATGAAATAATTAGAAATTATCTTCACTCTGAAAGTAGAGAGAGTTTTGAATCTTCATTTACTCAAGAAATAGAAGAAGAATTACATTTAATAAAAGAAATAAAAGGAAGAAGAAATTTTTCAGTAAAGAAAAAAGATAGAAATGATGCATATGAAAGAGAAGAATCAGATGAAGAGATAGAAAGATTTATAAGAGAAACTAGTGGCGAAGATGAGATAATTAGAATAGATTCAGAAATAAAATTTTTACAAGAAGAAATGCAGAAAATTACACAAGAAATAAGCTCTTTAACATCTGAAAGTGAAGATTTAGAAAAATTAAAAGAAGCTCTTAAAATTACATTAAAAGATTATAGAACTACAGATGAGAAAATTTCAGAATTAAAAGAGAAATTAAAAAAATTACAAGAAAAAGGACCTATTTCAGAAGAAGAAAGAGCAAGTGCCGATTTTAAAGAATTCGCAAAGCAACAAGAAAGAATGCCTAAAAGCGAGGCTGTACTAAAAAATAGATATATAGAATATATAGAGCAAAAAATATTAGACTTAAGAATTAAAAAAACAGAAGTACACCAAGAAGTAATAAGTGTAAAAATAGAGGAAATAAGAAAAAAACAAAAGAAAATAATAACAGAATTAAAAAGTAAAGTAACAGAAAAAGAAAAAAGAAAAGAAATAGAGGAATTAGAAGTTTCTATTGAAACAAAGAGAAAATCAAAGATAGCAGATGAAATAGCTCAAAAAAAAGCTAAAAAACAAAGGATTTTTGCTCATAAAAAAGCAGATTTTATTGAGGCAAAAAAAGAAGAAATAATTATTAAAATAAAAGCTAGATTAGAAGTTGAGGAAAGTGTAGAAAGAAGAGAAACTTTAGAAAAATTAATAGAAGAAATAAGACAAATAAAAACTACAAATAGAAAAACTAAGAAAAAAACTACAATAAAACCAAAAGATTCTAAAAATAAAACAGTAGATTTGGCAATTAGTGAGCTAGAAAGTGTTTTGAGACAAAGCAAAAAATATAAAATTGTTAGAACACATCAGGATTTTGAAGAATTAATTGAAAGAAGGCAAAGCCTTCAAAGGTATATTATTTCTCGTATTAAAAAGCCAAATGAAATGTATTTTCCATATTCTGAATTTTATGATTACCAAATACAAATACCAGAAGATCCAGATGAAATGAGAAATATAGCAGAATATCAGGGAAGGCATGAACCAGATATTGAAGAAGAATACCAACGTAGAAAAGATGATATGTATGCTAAATATTATGGAGACAGAAAATATAGAAGAGAATATGCGAAAAGGGCTAAAAGATATTTTTCTCATGTTGATGACGTAGAAGGATATGATGATTTAGATTTTGAATATCAAACAGTAAGACAATATGGCGAAAGAGAAGAGGACGAAAAATTTCTATTATTAGATAGATATAAAGAATGCTTAGAAAGATCAACTAGATATGAAAGTGGAGATACATCTGTATATAAAGGAACACCAGAAGAAATTGATATGCAATATCAAAAGGATAGAATATATGTTGAAACTAGAAATCATACATTTGATCAGAATGAGTATACCAGAAGAGATTTAGGAACCATTGGTAAATACGGAGAAAAAATGCCATATATACCAAGACAAAAAGGAATACTAAAAAATGCTGGAAGAGTTGTGCTAAATGGAGGAATATTAGTTAGAAATATTGTATCACCAGTATATAGAGGAATTGGAAAGCTTGTAGCTCAACCGGTGCATAGATTAATTAAAGGAGACAGAGATGCTTCTCCTTATAGAAATAATTTATATCACAGAATGGTAGCAAGAAGAGAATATTTTGAGGAAAAAGCAAAACAACGTGATGAAGAAGCAACAAGAGAATTACAGGAGGAAACAGGAGAAAATACAGAAGTAAAACCTGTAAGACATCCAATAAAAAATTACATAACATCAAGATTTAATGCTATTTTTAAATACAAAGAAGGAAATGAAGCAGTATTAAGAGCTGGATCAGCAGATATAAGAAGAAACATTGTGGAACAAAAAGGAACTGTTATTTACTGTGACATATTAAGAGCTAATATAAGTGAATTAAGAGAACAAATAGAATTTTTAGAAGGAGAATTAAGAAATCATCCAGATTCTAGAAATGCTGATGAAGCAAGAGAGGCACTACAACAAAAAAAAGATAAATTAGAATTAGAACAATCAAAATTAAAAGAAACAGCAGAAGAAGTTTTAGAAACAGAACAAACAGATGCAATAAGCGATTCTCAACACTCTAAAGCAAGTAAGGAAGTTGTTACTATTGGTGCAACGGTAATTAAAGGATTTGCAACCGGATTAGCTATTAAGTATGTTGGACCAAGAATAGAAAAATGGTTAGCAGAAAGAACAAAAATACCACAAGAAGTTGAAACAGTTACACAAGTTCCAGAAACAAAAAGAACGTTTGTTGATGCAACATATAAAACAGAAACAGTTCCTGTTTATGAAGAAAGATTTGCAACTTCATCAACAATGAAAAATATAGTAGCACAAAATACAGGAAAAAGAGTTACAGGATACTATTCTGTATATGGCGGAGAGAAAAGACCATTTACATATACTTTATCTGACAAAGATAGAATTACTGCAATTTTCCAAGCAGATGGAAAAAAAGGAATAGGATTATCAGATGCTTCAGGAATGAAAGCACCAAGATTAACAAATAGATCATTTGATAGTAGTTTTCTAGATGGAAGAGGAGTTTTAAGACAAGATATATCTTTAGAAGATGCTATACAAGCATTAGGATCAACAACAGATAGTAAAACATTATCAGGACTTTATGTTTCAATAGGAGACAAATATTGGGTAAAAGCATCTGATTTAATGCAAGGTATAGTTGATAAAGTAAAAGTAGGCGAAAAAGTATCTTCAGTTATAGATGTTCCCGCACATATAGAAGAAGTTACAACAATGGTTGATAGAATTACAAGAACTACAGCAATGGTTGATAACGAAAGGGCATTAAGAGCATTGAGAACTTTAGCAAATGCTGGTAAAATTGCTGTATTGGCAGATGGCTCTATTAATATGACAGAACTATTAAGAAATACACATAGTAGTGTTCAAAATAATAAAAGAAAAGAAAGAAGATATGAATATGATGATGGAGATATAGTTCCAACTTCAAGAAAAGAATATAAAAGGATGAGCAGAGAAGAAAAAGCCGAACGTGAATAAAAAATATTCATATAAAATTTGGGGGAAAAGTATGGATAGAATAGAGATAGAAAAATATAGAAAAAATATAGAATTAATTGAAAGTAGGTTAACTGACGATGCAATTAAACAAATGTCTAAGGAAGAATTACAAGAATACATAATTTTACTATCAAAAATAAAAGCAAGATTAGACTTGTTAGAAAATTTATAAAAATGGAGAGTAAAATGGAAGATAGAGAAGAAAAATCTAAAAACGAAGCAATGAGAAATTTAGTTGCTGAAAAAAAAGTAAATACTGAATTTAGCGATGTACTTCAAGTATTAGATCAATTATTGGATAAGTTAGATGAAGAAATAGACAGACAAGAAAAGAAAACCAAAATTGATGGTAAGCAATCAAGAATAAAAAGTATTTTAGCAGAAATTGACAGTACAATAATGCGTAGAGGTAAAGAAATAGAAGCATCAATGATTAGGGGAACTGACGATGCTAATAAGATAATAAATGAAATAGTAAGCCAAGTTACTGCCAAAATGAGAGAATATAAAGATAAACATACTGATGAAAGAGATGTTAAAGCTATAGAAGAGGCAGAAAAAAGTTTTACAGAAGGCGGAAGAACTGCTGATGCGCAAAGAAGACTTACAGAGCTAGAATCGGAAATATCGGATACTCCTGAATTAAAAGTTAAAACACTACGACAACGTCTTGAAGCTACAATGAAGGAATATGAAACTACGAAAAAAGATTACGAGGATGCAGAAAAAGATTATGAAGAAACAAAACGAAAATATGATCTCAAAGTAAAAGGATGTTCAAGTGATGAGGTAGCAAAAAAATTAAAATTAGTAAGGTCATTAAGAGTAAAACTTGCAGATTTAGAAAAGAGAAAAAGAAATTTAGAGAAACCTGTAAAAGCAAGAGAAGAACGTGATGAGAAAAGGAAAAAAATTTCTGTATATGGACAAGATCTTGAACTAAGAGAAGAGGGAAGACCAATTGATCTAATAGAAAAATCAAAAAGAGAGACAATTATAAATCAATTAACAGATAACATACTAACTGATCCAGATAAAAGAGAAAATATTAAAGCATATTTACCTATAAGCGTTAAAAAGCCAGGATTTTGGGATAATATAGGTTGGATATTAAGACATCCAATCGAAAGTATAAAACATCCAATTAAAAATATTATATATAGACAGGGCTTAGCTTATGAGAGAACATATGAAAATGTAGAATCTGCTATTAGATCTGAAATAAAAAGAACTGAAGAAAAAGTTAATACAGAAGAAGAAAAGAAGAAATGGGCTTTAACAAAAGAAGAGATGAAAGATTTTAAAATAAAAGATCAAGAAAGAATTGAAAAAGCTAAGCAAAAAGCAAGAAAGAAAATTATACGTATGAAAAATACAAAAGTAGAAACAGTTGTAAAAGATGCACAAACAGAAGTAGAAAAAGGCAGAAAGACTTTTGATAGGAATTTAAAAGATGAAAATTATGAAGAAAGAGAATAGCAATATGAAAAATGAATTTAAATTGCCTGTATAAATAGAAAATAAACTTATTTTAAACTGTTGACATTATATTTCAAAAATGATAAAATAGATACGTTATTTGTTAGGGAAACCTACATTTAACGTATCTTTTTATTATAAAAAATAAAAAGTAAATTAGAATTTAATGGCAAAATAAAAAATTGATAATCAAGATATTCTAAAAAATTAAATTCTAAAAATTAATTTTAAAAAAGAAATGAGGTGAAAAAGAAGAATGCCAACAATTAATCAATTAGTAAGAAAAGGTAGACAAACTGGAACAACAAAATCTACAGCCCCTGCTCTTCAAAAAGGTTACAACTCTAGAAAAAAAGTTCAAACAGATAATAGAGCACCACAAAAAAGAGGTGTATGTACAGTTGTTAAAACAGTTACTCCTAAGAAGCCTAACTCTGCTTTAAGAAAAGTTGCCAGAGTTAAACTTTCAAATGGATATGAAGTTACTTCTTACATCCCTGGTGTAGGTCACAACTTACAAGAGCACAGTGTTGTACTTATAAGAGGTGGAAGAGTAAAAGACTTACCTGGTGTTAGATACCATATAATTAGAGGTACATTAGATACAGCTGGTGTTAAAGATAGAATGCAAGCTAGATCTAAATATGGTGCTAAAAAACCTAAAAAATAAAATTTGAAATTAAATTTATTAATTGATAATAGTGCATAATTCTTTTTATGGAATATATGTTATATAAAAAAGAAATTCTTGCACTATTACGGAAAAGTGAAATAATCTTTTCAGAGTACCTTTCTGCATTATGTGCAGAAGTAAAATATTAAAATAGGAGGGAAGTATAGTGTCAAGAAAAGGATATATAGCAAAAAGAGATGTATTACCAGATCCACTATATAATAGCAAAGTTGTTACAAAATTAATTAACAATATAATGCTAGATGGTAAAAAATCAGTTGCTCAAAGTATAGTTTATGGTGCTTTTGATATAGTAAAAGAAAAAGAACAAAAAGACCCATTAGAAGTATTTGAAGCAGCTTTAGAAAATGTAATGCCAGTTCTTGAAGTTAAAGCAAGAAGAGTTGGTGGTGCAACATACCAAGTACCATTAGAGATTAGACCAGAAAGAAGACAAACTTTAGGTTTAAGATGGTTAGTAACATATGCTAGAAAAAGACATGAAAAAACAATGTCTGAAAAATTAGCCGGAGAAATAATAGATGCTATAAACGGAAATGGTGGAGCATTTAAGAAGAAAGAAGATACACATAGAATGGCTGAAGCTAATAAAGCTTTCGCACATTACAAATGGTAAAAGGAGGAAAATAAAGTGGCAGGAAGAGCATACTCATTAGAAAGAACAAGAAATATAGGAATAGTAGCTCATATAGATGCAGGTAAAACCACAACAACTGAAAGAATTCTATTTTACACAGGTAAAACTCATAAAATAGGAGAAGTTCATGAAGGCGCTGCAACAATGGACTGGATGGAACAAGAACAAGAAAGAGGTATAACAATTACTTCTGCTGCAACAACATGTTTCTGGAATAATAACAGAATAAACATTATAGATACTCCTGGACACGTTGATTTTACAGTTGAGGTTCAAAGATCTTTAAAAGTTCTTGATGGTGCGGTTACAATATTAGCTGCTAAAGGTGGTGTTCAACCACAAACAGAAACTGTTTGGAGACAAGCAGATAAATATAATGTACCAAGAATGGTATATGTAAATAAAATGGATATCACAGGTGCAAACTTTATGCTTTGTGTAGACCAATTAAAAAATAGATTAAAAGCAAATGCTGTTCCAATTCAATTACCAATTGGTGCAGAAGACAATTTCAAAGGAATTGTTGACTTAATCAAAATGAAAGCATTTGTTCACAAAGATGATTTAGGAAAAGAAGTTGAAGAAATAGAAATTCCTGATGATATGAAAGATTTAGCAAAAGAATATCATGAAAAAATGGTAGAATCTGTTGCTGAACAAGATGAAGAATTAATGATGAAATACTTAGAAGGAGAAGAACTAACTCAAGAAGAAATCAAAAAAGGATTAAGAGTTGGAACAATAAATAACACAATAGTTCCAGTTACTTGCGGTTCTTCTTATAAAAACAAAGGTGTTCAAGAATTATTAGATGCAGTAGTTGACTACATGCCATCACCACTTGATATAGCTCATATCAAAGGTGTTGACTTAGATGGAAACGAAGTTGAAAGAAAAACTTCAGATAATGAACCATTTGCAGCTCTTGCATTTAAAATTGCAACAGACCCATTTGTTGGAAAATTATGCTTCTTTAGAGTATATTCAGGAACATTAGAATCAGGTTCTACAGTTCTTAACTCTAATAAAGATAAAAAAGAAAGAATTGGTAGAATTCTTCAAATGCACTCAAATCACAGAGAAGATATAGATAAAGTATATTCTGGTGATATTGCAGCTGCAGTTGGATTAAAAGAAGTTACAACAGGTGATACATTATGTGATATTGATCACCCAGTTATTCTAGAATCAATGGAATTCCCAGAACCAGTTATTGATATAGCTATTGAGCCAAAAGATAAAGCAGCTCAAGAAAAAATGGGAATTGCTTTAGCAAAACTTGCTGAAGAAGATCCAACATTTAAAACATACACAAACCAAGAAACAGGTCAAACTATTATTGCTGGTATGGGTGAGTTACACCTAGACATCATAGTAGATAGATTAAAAAGAGAATTCAAGGTTGAATGTAATGTAGGTAAACCACAAGTTGCTTACAAAGAAACAATTAGAAACAGTGTTAGAGTTGAAGGAAAATTCATTCGTCAATCTGGTGGTAGAGGACAATATGGTCACGTTTGGTTAGAAATGGAACCATTAGAGCCAGGAACAGGAATTCAATTTGAGAGCAAAATCGTTGGTGGTGTTGTTCCAAAAGAATATGTTAAACCAGTTGAAGAAGGAATTAGAGAAGCTGCTGAAAGCGGTGTTCTTGCTGGATATCCAGTTATAGACTTCAAAGCTACATTAGTTGATGGTTCATACCATGAAGTAGACTCTTCAGAAATGGCATTCAAAATTGCTGGTTCTATGGCATTCAAAGAAGGATGTAAACAAGCTAAATCAGTTATATTAGAGCCAATTATGAAAGTTGAAATAACAGTTCCAGAAGAATATATGGGAGATGTTATAGGAGATGTAAACTCTAGACGTGGTAGAATGGAAGGTATGGAAGGTGTAGACGGATTACAAGAAATTCGTGCATTTATACCACTTTCTGAAATGTTTGGATATGCAACAGACTTACGTTCAAAAACACAAGGTAGAGGAACATACTCAATGGAACCTTCTCATTATGAAGAAGTTCCAAAATCAATTCTTGAAACAATTGTTGCTTCAAGAGCAAAAAATAATGAATAGGCTAAATATGTTTTGTATTTGATATTTTAACTTTCCAAATACAAATATCAAATACAAATATGTACCGCGTAAGCGATAGATGCTTATTGTAATAAAATTGTAAAAAATTACTTGCTTTTTTAATAGTTATAGTGTAAAATGCAAGTGATTACAAATAAAGTCATTAAATTTTAAAAATAAAGAAAAGAGAGTAATCTCAAAAAATTAAAGGAGGATTAAAAAATGGCTAAAGCTAAATTCGAAAGAACAAAACCACACGTTAACATTGGTACAATCGGACACGTTGACCATGGAAAAACAACAACAACTGCAGCTATTACAAAATATTTAGGATTATTAGGAAAAGCTCAATATACAGCTTATGATCAAATCGATGGAGCTCCAGAAGAAAAAGCAAGAGGAATCACAATTAACACAGCTCACGTTGAATATGAAACAGATAAAAGACACTATGCTCACGTTGACTGCCCAGGACACGCTGACTATGTTAAAAACATGATTACAGGTGCTGCTCAAATGGATGGTGCTATATTAGTAGTTTCAGCTGCTGATGGACCAATGCCTCAAACAAGAGAGCATATATTACTTGCTAGACAAGTTGGAGTTAAATATATCGTTGTTTACTTAAATAAATGCGATATGGTTGATGATCCAGAATTATTAGAATTAGTTGAAATGGAAGTTAGAGACTTATTATCTAAATATGATTTCCCAGGAGATGAAATTCCAATTATAAAAGGATCTTCATTAAATGTATTAGAGTCAAACTCAACAGATCCAAATGATCCTGTTTATACACCAATTAAAGAATTATTAGATGCTGTAGATAGTTATATACCAACTCCAGATAGACCAACAGACCAACCATTCTTAATGCCAGTTGAAGACGTATTCACAATTACTGGACGTGGAACAGTTGCTACAGGTAGAGTAGAAAGAGGAGTTGTTAAAATCCAAGACGAAGTTGAAATCGTTGGATTATCAACAGAAAGAAGAAAAACAGTTGTTACTGGTGTTGAAATGTTCAGAAAATTATTAGATCAAGCAGAAGCTGGAGATAATATAGGTGTTCTTTTAAGAGGAATTGATAGAAAAGACGTTGAAAGAGGTCAAGTTATATCAAAACCAGGAACAATCAACCCACATACAAAATTCAAATCAGAAGTTTATGTTCTAACAAAAGAAGAAGGTGGAAGACATACACCATTCTTTAATGGATATAGACCACAATTCTATTTCAGAACAACAGACGTTACAGGTGTTATCGATTTACCAGCAGGTGTTGATATGGTAATGCCAGGTGATAATGTTTCTATGACAATCGAATTAATCACACCAATAGCTATCGAAAAAGGATTAAGATTTGCTATTCGTGAAGGTGGTAGAACAGTAGGTTCTGGTGTTGTATCAGAAATATTAGGATAAAAAATAATTTATATTTTCAAGAGTTACTTAATTTTAAGTAACTCTTGTTTTTTTATATCTTTTATGATATAAAATGACTTAGTGGTCAGAAAAGCAAAAAACTATTGCTTTTTTTAATAAAAAAAATTAAAATATTAAATGTCTAATATAAAAACACTTTTAGCATTTAAGTTTGGAGGTAACATTTTGAAAATATTATTAGATGCAATGGGTGGTGACAATGCTCCAGATGCAACAATTAGAGGAGCAATTAGAGCTTCAAAAGAAATAGATTCAGAAATAGTTTTAATCGGAAATGAAGAAATTATAAATTCTAAAATAAAAGAAATTTACGGTAAAAATTCTATATCTGAAATTACAAATAAAGTTACTATAAAACACACAACAGAACAAATAGATATGGAAGATGTTCCTACTGTTGCTATAAAGCACAAAAAAGATTCTTCTATGGTAGTTGGATTTAAAATGCTAAAAGAAGATGAAGGAGATGTTTTCATATCTGCTGGAAATTCTGGCGCATTACTTACAGGAGCAACTTTATTAGTAGGAAGAATAAAAGGAATAGATAGACCAGCAATTGCACCAATGCTACCTGCTTATAAAAAAAGTTTTATGCTAATGGATGCAGGTGCAAATACTAATTGTAAGCCCATAAACTTACTTCAATTTGCACAAATGTCTACAATATATTTAAAAAATACATTTGGAATTGAAAAACCAAAAATAGGTCTATTAAATATTGGAACAGAAGAAACAAAAGGTAATGATTTAGTAAAAGAAACATATAATTTGTTAAAAGAAAAATCAGAAGAACTTGGTATTAATTTTGTAGGAAATGTAGAAGGAAGAGATTGTTTTTCTGGAGAAGTTGATGCAGTTATTACTGATGGTTTTACAGGAAATGTATTTTTGAAAACAACAGAAGGAATTGGAAAATTAGTAAAAAGAAATTTAACAGAAAATTTAAAAAGAAATATTTTAACAACAATTTGTTCAATTCCATGTTTGCCAGCAATTAAAAGATTTTCTAAAACAATGGATTATAAAGAATATGGTGGAGCTTTATTTTTAGGAGTAAAGAAACCTGTTGTAAAAGCACATGGAAGTAGTGATGAATACTTGTTCTATTTTACTATAAAACAAGCTGAAAACTTTGTTAAAAGTGATGCAGTTAACAAAATGAAAGAGGAATTTGAAAAAAACTAAAAAATACTTGACTTTTTTATTAACATATAATAAAACTAGAATATAAAATTTAGTAACAAATAAAAGGAGGTACAACTTTATGAATACAGAAGAAATTTTTGAAAAAGTTAAAGCAATAATTGTTGAACAATTAGGAGTTGCTGAAACTTCAGTAGAAATGGAATCATCTTTTATAGATGATTTAGGAGCAGATTCTTTAGATATAGTTGAACTAGTTATGGCTCTAGAGGAAGAATTTGATTTAGAAATTCCAGATTCTGATGCTGAAAAAGTAGTTACAGTTGGAGATGTAGTAGAATATATCAAAGAAAACGTATAATTTTAGAAAATTAAATACAAAATATAAAAAAGGATTCTTAAAAAGTATTTTAAGAATCCATTTTTTTACATTATGTTCTCATTTATATATTTTTTTATTTAAATGACTTGTAAATAGCGGTGAAAATGTGTAAAATATAAGCATTAGTAGAAGAAGGTGAAATTATTGGAAAATAACTTAAGTAGTTTAGAAAATAACATTGGATATACATTTAATAATAAACAACTATTAAAAACTGCTTTAACACATACATCATATGCATATGAAAACAAGGTAAAAAGCTATGAAAGATTAGAGTATTTAGGAGATAGTATTTTAGAATTTATAAGTAGTAAATATTTATTTGAAAATTTTGAGAACTTAAAAGAAGGAGAAATGACTAAAGTTAGAGCTTCTGCAGTTTGTGAAGATAGCTTATATGAGGTTGCTTTAAAGCATAATTTTAGTGATTTCTTGTATCTTGGAAAAAGCGAAAAATCAACAAACACAAATAAAAAAGCTATTTTAGCAGATGTTGTAGAGGCTGTTATTGCAGCTATGTATTTAGATTCAAAAAATTTAAATATTGTAGAAAACTTTATTTTAGAAAATATAAAAAATCAAATTGAAGTTGCAAGTAAAAACATTGGCAAAAAAGACTACAAAACGGTTCTACAGGAAAAATTACAAGAAAATGGTGAGGTGCAAATAAAATACACCATAATAAAAGAAGAAGGCCCAGATCACAATAAAAGTTTTACTGCAGAAGTAGAATGTAATGGAGAAAAACTTGCAATAGGAGAAGGAAGAAGCAAAAAGAAAGCTGAAATGGAAGCAGCAAGAAAGGCTATTAAAAATTTAAAATAAGGAGGTGCATCATGAAAAAACAATATATAATTCCTATTTTTGTTCCACACTTAGGATGTCCAAATGATTGCACTTTTTGCAATCAAAAGAAAATTAGTGGTCAACTAAAGAATGTAACAGAACAAGATGTTAGAGATACAATTGAATTTTATTTAAGTAATTTTAAAGAAAAAGATGCATATAAAGAAGTTGCTTTTTATGGTGGTAGCTTTACTGGAATAGATGTAGACTTACAGGAAAAATTACTTTCATCAGTATATGACTACATAAAAGAAAAGAAAATAGATGGAATTAGAGTTTCAACAAGACCAGACTATATAGATAAACCTACTTTAAAAAGATTAAAAAAATACAAAGTAAAAACTATCGAGCTTGGAGTTCAATCTACAAATAACTATATTCTTGAAAAATGCAAAAGAGGACATACTTATGAAGATGTGGTAAGAGCCTCAAAATTAATTAGAAGATATAGATTTAATTTAGGACATCAAATGATGATAGGGCTTCCAGAAAGCACAGAAAATGATGATATTAATACAGCAAAGGATTTAATAAAATTAAAGCCTAAAATGGTAAGAATTTATCCAGTGCTTGTAATAAAAGATACAGAACTAGAAAGACAATATAAAAATGGAGAATATGAACCTTTAACTGTAAACCAAGCAGTAGAAAGATGTAAAGAAATATGCTACTTATTTAGCAAGAAAAAGATTAATGTTATTAGAATAGGTCTTCAAAGTACAGAAACAATTACATCTCCAAACAAAGCTACAAGCGAGGTTGTTGCAGGTCCATACCATGAAACATTTAGACAATTAGTTGAAGCATCAATATATTATGATACAATAATTGAAAAAATTAAAAAATTTAATACAAAAGTAAAAGAAGTAGAGGTTGTTGTAAATCCTCAAAATGTAAGTAATGTTGTTGGATATAAAAGAGAAAACATAGATAAAATTAAAGAAATGTATGATATAGATGTTTTAATTAAACAAGACATAAAGCAAAAGCCAGATAAAATTGATGTTTTAATATCAAAAGTACATAAAGATTTTATAGATGATAAAGAAACTGTAAAATAAAGTATAAAAAACTTAAAAGTATTGATACTAAAAGTATGAATATTTTTAAGTTTTTTTATAATGGAATATTAATTATAGCAGGTTGCATTTTAGCATCATTTGGAACAAGTTGCTTCTTACTTCCAAACCAATTGTCAAGTGGAGGCTTTGCTGGAATTGCAACGATTTTTTATTATGTGTTTCATGTTCAAATGGGAACAACTATACTAATATTAAACATACCACTTTTTATTATTGGGTATTTTAAATTAGGATTTAAATTTATTTTAAAAACTATTTTTGCAACATTTTTATATTCAAAATTTATAGACATTTTTGGAACATTTAATTTTTTAGTGCATGATAGACTACTATCTAGTATTTATGGTGGAATACTAGTTGGAAGTGGTTTAGCATTAGTTTTTAAAACAAATACTTCAACTGGAGGAACAGATTTAATTGCATATATTTCTCAAAACTATAATATTCATATAAAAATGAGTAATATAATAATGTTAATTGATATTGCAGTTGTAATTTCAAATTTAATTGTTTTTAAAGAATTGGAAATTGGATTATATTCAGCAATAGTAATATTTCTAATAGGAAAAATGATAGACATCGTTTTTGAAGGTATTAATTTTTGCAAAATTATTTATATAATTTCAGATAAGTATGATGAAATAATGAAAGCTATAAATTTGGAAATAAAAAGAGGAGCTACTGGCTTATATGGAAAAGGTAGCTTTACTAAAGAAAATAAAATGGTAATTATGTGTGTTTCAAAAAGACGAGACTTAGAAAGAATAAAGTCAATTTCTAAAAAAATAGATATAAATGCCTTTATAGTAATAACAGATGCAAGAGAGGTATATGGACTAGGCTTTAAATAGTATATGTGGTTCTATTTTATCTGTATCTCCAACTATATAGTCAATACTGGTATTATATTCTTTTGCAAGTTTTGAAAGAATTCTAACAGGAATATTCTTTTTTCCACTCTCATAATATGAATATAAACTTTGAGATATTTTAAGTTTTTTAGAAATATCTTTCTGAGTTAAATTATTTTTTTTTCTTAATTCTTTTAATCTTTTAAACATAAAAAAATCCTTTCATGTAATCTATATAGATTATATATAGAGAGAAAAGATTTTACAATAATGTTTTTCGATATAAAATTTTATTTAGATTCGGGATATCTTTTATAAATATTTGTATCACCAACAATGTAATCAATACTTGTATTGTAAAATTTTGCTAAAACGCGTAACAAGTCAACTGGAATATCACGTTTTCCAGTTTCATATAGACTATATTGAGGTCTAGTTATTTTTAAAATTTCAGCAATTGCTTCTTGAGATAAATCATTATCTTCTCTTAAATCTTTTAAACGTTTTAAATACATTGAACGAATCCTCTTAAACTTTTTTATAATTCTATCATGTATTCAAATAGATACTGAATTATTGTATTTATTTGAATACTTAAATAGACTTAATTTACTATTGATTATTTGCTCAAAATGTAATAAAATGAATTAACAATGTAAATATAACAAGGATAGGTATATGGAAAAGTATGTATTAGAAAATCAAGAGTCTTTTAACTTAAAACATATTTTTGAATGTGGACAATGTTTTAGATGGAATAAAGCAGAAGATGGCTCTTTTATTGGTGTTGTAAAAAATGCTGTAATAAAGGTAAAAAAAGAAAATAATAAGATTATTTTTACTGGAACTTGCAATAATAATGAAGATTTTAAATCACTTGTTAGATATTATTTCGACTTAGATACAAATTATACGGAATATAAAGAAAAACTATTTCAAATTGATGAATATATGAGAGAAAGCATCAAATTTGGAGAAGGAATAAGAATATTAAGACAAGATTTATGGGAAACAATAATTTCTTTTATAATATCTGCAAATAATAATATTCCAAGAATTAAAAAAATAATAGAAAGAATAAGCAAGGCTTATGGAAGAAAATTAGAATTTGAAAATAAAGAATATTATACTTTTCCAACTGTGGAAGAACTTTCAAAAGCATCTGTAGAAGATTTAAGAGGTTTAGGGTTAGGCTTTAGAGATAAACGAATTTATAATACAACTAAAATGATTTTAAATAAAGAATTTGATCTAGAAAATTTAAAAAAATTAAATGATACAAAATTAATGAAAGAAGAATTATTAAAATTAGATGGAGTTGGGCCTAAAGTTGCAGATTGCATTTTACTTTTTTCTTTAAAAAGAGTAGATGCTTTTCCAATTGATGTTTGGGTAAGAAGAGTAATGAATGATTTATACATTCATAATGAAGATGAAAATAAGGTTAATAAAAAAGAATTACAAAAACTTGCAGAAGATAAATTTAAGGGACTATCCGGCATTGCTCAACAGTATTTATTTTACTGGAAAAGAGAATTAGAAGGATAATTGAAAGGATATATATGGGGAAAATATTTGGAAAAATTATAACTTTTATTATAAGTTTATTAATGATTATTATTTTCTTATGCACAGTATATTTTTGTCTTGATGCATTTAAAGTAATAACAGTTCCAGAAAAGTATAGCATTGCAAGTATGTTATATAAACAAATTGATAGTATGGCAAGTGATATAGATTCAGATGAGGCAATACAAGTTGATGATATAAATAAAGAAAGAATAATTGTAAGAGAGGGAGAAAATAGCACAGAATCAGCATTACCAGATGTTGAAAATCCACTAAATCTTTTGCAAAATATGCAATCTGAAAACGATTCTACTAGCAATTCTAACAATTCACAAAATGCAATAGCTACAAATAGATTTTATTATAGCCAACTTGATGAATATGGAAAAAGAATTTATGATAGATTATACAACCATAGAGAAGATTTAAAAACAGGAACATATACAATAGATTATGGAATGACATTTAATGATTTATTACAAACAGAAGATGGAGAAAATATTCTAAAAGAAGCACTAGATAGCGCAACAAATTCTTTAATTTTAGATAATCCAGATATATTTTATATAGATATTTCAAAAATGTATTTATTAACACATATAACAACAAAACTTTTCTCAACAACATATAAAGTATCAATAGGCGGAAATAATGGAAATGACTATTTAGAAGGAGATTTTAATTCTATAGAAGAAGTAAAAATAGCCGCAGATAAAATAAATGAAGAAAAAAAGAAAATAATAGATCAAACGAGAGGATTAGACAGATTTAAACAAGTTGAGTTTATACATGATTATTTAATAGATAATACAGAATATAATGCAAATGGAAGAGATTCTGTTTATAGTATTTATGGAACTTTGATAGAAAAACAAGCTGTTTGCGAAGGTTATGCAAAAGCTTTTAAAAGTCTCTTAGATGAACTTGAAATACCTTGTATAATAGTTTGTGGAACTGGAACAAATAGTGCAGGTCTTACAGAGAGTCATGCATGGAATTATGTTTTTATAAATAATAAGTGGTATGCTGTTGATGTAACTTGGGATGATCCAATTATAAATGGATTTTTACCAGGTTCTTTGCCCAAAAACGTAAGATATTCAAATTTCTTAAAAGGTTCAAACGAGTTTTTCAGAAGTCATGTTGAAGATGATTATCTTTTGGGACATCTAAAGCTAAATTACCCAGAAATAAGTTTAGAAGATTATTAATTTTGGAGGAAAAAAATTATAAATGAAGTTAAACTTAGTACTTGGAAGAAGTGGAACAGGTAAAAGTGAATATATTTATAAAAATATAAAAAGTAAAGTAGGAACAAGAAAAATTTTCCTTATTGTTCCAGAACAATGCAATCTTTCTGCAGAAAATAAACTTTTTGAAGTTCTAAAAGTAAATAGTTTAATAGATGTTGAAGTTTTAACTCTTAGTAGAATGGCATATCGAGTTTCAAATGAGATTGGTGAAAATAAGAATCACCTTTCAAAAGTTGGAAAAGATATGCTTATTTTTGATTTGCTTTCAAAAGAAAAAGAATCTTTAAACTTTTTAGGAAAATCAGAAAAAAATATTGATATTGTAAATAATCTTTTTACAGAATTTAAAAAGCATCAAGTAACAGTTTCAGATTTAGAAAACTTAGAAATTTCAAATGGATATATGAAATTAAAAGTAAAAGATATAAGCATTTTATATAAAAAATATGAAGAAAAACTTGCTAATAAATTCATTGATGAAAATGATGTTTTAAATATTCTTGCAGAAAACTTAGATAAAACAGATATGTTTAAAAATGCTGAAATTTATATAGATGAATTTTTAGGCTTTACACCTCAAGAATATAGAGTATTTGAAAAACTTTTAGTGCAAGCTCACGAAATAACAGTGGCAACTACAACAGATAATTTAAAAAATATTTTACCAGAAGAAAAAGATATTTTTTATTTTAATAAAAAATATGCAAATAAATTAATAGAAATTGCAGAAAAAAATAATGTGAAAACAGAAGAAATTTATTTAGAAGAAACAGTAAAATTTAAAAATGAAGAATTAAAATTTTTAGAGAAAAGCTTTGTAAATAAATTTGAAAAGTATGATAAAGAAAATAAAAACATAAAACTATTTTTAGCAAATAATCCTTATACAGAAATAGAATATGTAGCTCAAAATATCCACAATTTGGTTAAAACATGTGGATATAGATATAGTGAAATTGGAATTATAACTGAAGACATAGATAAATATTCAGAAGATGCAAAAGCAATATGTAGAAAGTATGAAATACCACTTTTTATAGATGATAAGAAAGAATTAAATCAAAATATTTTAATTAAATTTATTATGGCTATGCTTGATATTTTTGTGAATAATTGGTCTTTTGATTCTGTATTTAATTATTTAAAAATCGGACTTCTAGATATAGAAAATGAAGATATTTATTTGTTTGAAAATTATTGCAGAAAATGGGGAATAAAAAGAAATAAGTTCTATAATAGAGAATTTAATTATGAGCCTGTAAACGATGTTCAAGAAAAGCTAGAAAATTTAAGAAAAAAAATAATAACACCTCTATTAGAATTTAAAGAAAAAGTATCTTCAGAAAAAAATGTAAATCAAATAACAAAAGAAATATATAATTTCCTAATTCAAAATAAAATTAATGAAAAATTAGATAAAAAAATAAAAGAATATGGAAGCATTGAACTATCTGATGAATACAACACAAGCTATAAAATTTTAGTAGAAATTTTAGATGAAATTTGCTTAATTTTTGATGGAGAAAAAATAACTTTTGAAAAATATAAAGACTTACTTGAAGTGGCTTTAAAATCATCTGAAATAGGAAAAATCCCAGCAACACAAGATCAAGTTGTTTTAGGAGATACAGAAAGAACAAGAAGCAATAATTTAAAAGTTGCATTTATAATTGGAATGAATGATGGATCTTTTCCAAAAACAAATAGAGTAGAGGGATATTTTAATGATGAAGATAGACTTGCTTTAAAGAGTGCTGGAATAGAACTTGCTAAAACTTCTGTTGATAATTTATATGAAGAGCAATTTAACATTTATAGAACATTATCATCACCAGAAGAAAAATTATATTTGTCTTACTCATCTTCAGATAAAGATGGAACATCTATTAGACCTTCAATTTTAATAAAAAAATTAAAAAGAATTTTTCCAAATTTAATAGAAGAAAGTGATGTAACCTCAAAAAAATTAGTTAAAACGAATGAAAAAGCAACATTCGAAGAGGCTTTAGTTGCCTATAAAGAATATTTAGAAGGAAAAGAATTAACTGATGAATGGAAAGAAATTTTAAGATATTTCTTTTCAAAAGATAGTGATAGATTTAAAAGAGCTATTTCTGGAATTTACTATACAAATAAAGCAGAAGTAATTTCGAAAGAAAATATAGAAAAATTATATGAAGGCACTTTAAAAACGAGTGTTTCAAAGTTAGAGGCTTATAGAAGATGTCCTTTTGCATTTCATCTAACATATGGTTTAAATTTAAAAGAAAAACAAGAATTGAAGTTAGAGGCAATAGATACAGGTTCTTTCATGCATGAAGTAATAGACTTATTTTTTAAAGAAATAGATGAAAAAGGCATAAACATTAAAGAAATTGAAGAAGATGAAATTTTAAAAATTGTAAATAAAATTGTGCAAGAGCTTTTAGAAATGAGCAAATATTATACTTTTTCAAGCTCTGCAAAATTTAAATTATTAACTAGAAGGCTTAAAAAAGTTGTTTATCAATCTATATGCTATATAGTATATTCTTTAAAATATAGCGATTTTTCTATACTAGGACATGAATTAGAATTTAAAGATAGTGGTGCATTTAAACCAATAAAACTAGAAACTGAGAATAAAAAAATTGAAATTACTGGAAAAATTGATAGAGTAGACACCGCAAAGCTTTCAGATAAGCAATATGTAAGAATAATAGACTATAAATCATCAATGAGAGATTTAGATTTATCACAAGTGCTATCAGGACTTCAAATACAACTAATTACATATTTAGACGCAATTTGTGATCAAGAAGATTTTCTTCCAAGTGGAGTTTTGTACATGGGACTTATAGATAATGTAGTTAAAAATGCTAAAAATTTAACAGAAGAGGAAATTGCAAGTAAAATTAGAAATAACTTTAAAATGAAAGGTTTAATTTTAGCAGATATTTCAGTTGTAAAAATGATGGATAATAAACTAGAAAAGGGCTCATCAGACATAATTCCAGTATATATTGGAAAAGAAGGAGATTTAAGTGAGAAAAAATCTAGTATTATGAGCAAAGAAAATTTTGAAAAATTACAAGCACAAGTAAAAGAAATAATAAAAGATATAGTAAAAGAAATTTTACAAGGAAAAATAGATATAAAACCATATAGCTATAATAAAAAAACAGGATGTGACTATTGCAAGTTTAAAACAATTTGCATGTTTAATACTAGTATAAAGGGAAATGAATATAATTATATTACTAAAAAAGAATTAAATTGATTATAAAAAATTAACAAGAGAGGAATAAATTCAAATGAAAATAACTAGACCTACAGTTATGGAAGTAGATTTAAATGCTTTTGAATATAATGTTCAAAAAATAAAAGAATTTGTTGGAGAAAAAATACAATTAATGCCTGTTGTTAAAGCTAATGGATATGGAACCTATATAAATGAAGCAAAAAATATAATAAATAAATTTGAAGTAGTTGCAGTTGCAATAGTAGATGAAGCAATAGATTTAAGAAACTCTGGTTATGAAAACGATATTTTAATATTAAATCAGCCTTCAAGGGAAGAAATAGAAAAAATAGTAGAATATAATATAATAGCAGGAACTTGTGAAATAGAGTTTATAAAAGAACTTTCTAAAGCTTCAGAAAAAGCAAAAATTCACATTGAAATAGACACAGGAATGGGAAGAACAGGAATAAATCCAAAAGAACTTCCAAACTTTTTAGATGAAGTGAAAAAATATTCCAATATAGAAGTAGAAGGAATTTATACACATTTATCTTCACCAGATACAGATTTTGAATATACTCAAAATCAATTAAAATTATTTGATGAATCTGTAAACTTGGCAAAAGAAAAATTAGGAGATATAAAATATGTTCATTCTCTAGCATCAAATGGAATTTTAAATTTTAAAAATAGCAATTATAATTTAGTAAGACCAGGAATAATTCTATATGGATATAAGTCTGAAGAAAATACTTATGAAAAGATAGATTTAAAGCCAGTATGTAGTTTAAAATCTAAAATTACATTTTTAAAAGAAGTAGAAGAAGGAACTTCAATTGGATATTCTAGAAAATTCATAACAAACAAGAAAACAAAAATTGCAACTATTCCAATTGGTTATGCAGATGGACTAAGTAGGTTGCTTTCAAATAAAGGATTTGTAGTTATAAAAGGCAAAAAAGCTCCGATTGTTGGAAATGTTTGCATGGATAGCATAATGGCAGATGTATCAGAAATAGAGAGTGTAAAGCTTAGAGAAGAGGTATATATTTGGGATAATAAAATAATAACAGTCGAAGAAATAGCAAGTTTAACAAATACTATAAATTATGAAGTAATAAGCACAATTTCTAGTAGAGTGCCTAGAATTTATAAAAATTAAAGGAGAAAATTATGTTTGATATTCAAAATGATGAAATAATTTATAATAATAAAAACGGAATAGAATATATACAGTTTAAGAAATTATTAGATTTTGGAATTAAACATGCATATACATTAAAAGGAGAAGGTATAAACTTTCGTAGTAATTCAGAAGAAGAAAAAAGCTCATATGCAAAAATTTATGATGCAATTGGACTTGATATAAGTACACTAGTTAAGCCATTGCAAAAGCATACTAGTAATGTAAAATGTATTTCAAAAGTAATGAAAAAAGAAGAATTAAAAGATGTAGATGGATTAATAACAAATCAAAAAAATATTGCACTAACTACTACAAATGCAGATTGCATATTATTTTTCTTTTATGATCCTATTAAAAAAGTTATAGCAAATGTTCATTCTGGATGGAAGGGAACTTTTCAAAAAATTGGAGAAAAAGCAGTAGTAAAAATGATAACTTATTATAATTGTAATCCTAAAGACATAAATTGCTTTATTTGTCCTAGTATAAGAAAATGCCATTTTGAAGTTGATGAAGATGTAAAAGATTTATGTGAAAAAATTTTTTCATTTACACATAGAACAAATGAATTTATTGAAAAAGGAAAAGTTGTAGAAGAAAAACAAAAATATATGATAGATACAGTAATGATAAATAAAATACTTTTTAAAGAATTAGGTTTAAAAGAAGAAAATATTATAGACTGCAATATTTGCAGTGTGTGTAATTCTGAAAAGATTAATTCTTATAGAGTAGAAGGAAAAGATTTTAAACTTGCAACTGCAATAATAAGTTTATAGGATGTGATATAAATGTATGAAAAATTAGAAGAAGTAAATGAAATTGTAAAAAAATGTACTAAATGTGAACTTTGCAAAACTAGAACAAACACTGTTTTTGGAAGTGGAAATGAAAATGCTGAAATTATGTTTATAGGTGAAGGTCCAGGAGCAGATGAAGATAAAGAAGGAGAGCCTTTTGTTGGAAAAGCAGGAAAGCTTATGAATCAAGCTTTTTTAGGATTAGGAATTGATAGAAAAAAAGTTTATATTGCAAATATTGTAAAATGCAGGCCACCAAGTAATAGAACACCTTTAAAAGAAGAGGCAATGGCATGTTTGGATTATTTAAGAAATCAAGTTATGATAATAAAGCCTAAAGTAATAGTACTTCTTGGAAATACTGCTTTGAAAAACATTTTAGGAGATGAGTATGGAATAACAGCTTCAAGAGGAAAGTGGATAGAAAAGAAAGGAATAAAATATCTTCCAACATTTCATCCAGCAGCACTTTTAAGAGATGAAAGTAAGAAGATTTACTTTTGGGAAGACTTAAAACTTGTAAAACAAGAAATTGAAAAAAATAAAAAAGAGAAGGATTAAAAAAATCCTTCTCTTAATTTTTAAAATTCTTTTTGTCTTACTGCTTCTTCAATTAATAGTTTTAATTTACTAAATAACTTTTTAAAGAATTGATATCCATATGTGTGTTTATTAACATTTGCAAGTTCTTTAGAAACATGATCTAAAGATAAAATATTGCCATATTTTAAAATATATTCTCTTTTTTCTTCTAATAAGCCTAAAATATGTTTTGAAAAGTCATTAAAGAAATTATAATTGTTTGTATCTATTAAGACATTTTTAAAATTATGTAGCTTTTCTTTAAATTCATCAACATCTTCTAAAGAACGAACATAAGATAATTCATTACTAAAGCAATTAACTAATATTATGTTCTGAGTTTCTAATGTTTTTTCAAAAATAATTCTTTTTAAATTTTCAATTCGTTCATTTATGTTTCTAATTTTATTTACACTTTTATAATTTTCAGATGAAACAGATAAATTATAAGTTTCATTTGATAATAAAGATTCATACTGACAAATTAAATCAAAATTGGTTTCAATTTGTTCATATATTTTTTTACTTGTTTTAGCAATAAACGTGTTTTTAAATATATCATCACTATAAAGGGTACTATGATATAGGGCATAAGTGCCAGTAAAATACATCATTTCATTAAGCAAAGCAGTTTGTATAGGATAAAAATCTGGACTTTCTGTAGAAAGATCCATATTGTAATATTTTACAGTATCTTTAGATGAATTAGTTGCAATTGAAGCCATATGTTGAACAGCAGCTTCATTTAATGCCATACCACTATTTTTTAATCCTTGCATATCATAAAGACCTAAACGCAATAATTTTCCATTTTTATTTTTTACTTCTTGAATAAAATGTAAACATTCATGTATAGCAAGAGTATTTAAATCATCTAAATCCATATCTTTACTAAAATAGATAGAGTTGTTTTTATAAAAGTATTTAGCCATAGCACTATCATTTGGCATGTCAGCAATGTACATGTCTAAATTACAGATAGAATTAAATAAATCTTGCTCATCAATATGATGTTCTGGAAAAGCATCGGCTATTTTTTTAGATATATTTGATGCAATCTTATTTACTTCATCAGTATTTAATTTTCCAATAATTGTTATACCCTCATTTTTTAGAGTAGAACTTATGCTCATAATAACCCCTTCTATCTTTAGTATCACAAATATATTATACATCAAAAAAAGTAAATATAAATATCAAGTTCGTTAAGAAACGGTTACATTTTAGTAACAATTGGGATTTTTCAAATGTTATGAAAACTTAATATAAGGGCACTAACTCTTTAAAATATAATATCCGTAAGTGTTTTTAATGCAAAAAAGCCATCAAACCCTTTAGAATAGAGGAGTACAGTTGATTTTATTTTAAAAAGTGGTATAATTAATAGTGATAATAAAATTTGAAAGAGAGATTCTTATGAAAAGTATTAAAAGTAAAAAGAAGGAAATTCTTTTCTTAATTATTTTTCTTTTAATGATAATTTTTACAAGTAAAGCATTTGCTTTGGAAGTAAGATTAGATACAACAGAAGAATTTGAAAATTGGAAACAATTATCAGAAGAAGAAAAAGAAAAAACTATTATGCCACAACCATATTCTATAGAAATACCAGAAGAAATTTTAGAAGAATATGAGGATAGAAGTACACCAAATTTTATTGGTTCTTTACTAAAAAGTAATGAAACAAATTTTAATACCGTGTCTGCAAGTAGTTCTGATGCTAGATTTACTTTAAGTAATAAATTAAACATAAGAGTAGAGCATCAAGGAAGTACAAATGAATGTTGGGCATTTTCTACTATTAAATCATTGGAAACCAATATTGCATTAAAATCAGGTGTAACTGAATTAAAAGATTTTTCTGAAAGACATATGGATTATTCATCTGTAAGAAACTTTTTAGATGGAACAAATCCTAAAGGATTAAATAGAAAAACAGGAGACGGAGGTCTTCCTATAATGGGACTTGCATATCTTACAAATGGACAAGGGGCTGTTTTAGAAAAAGATATGCCATTTGAAGATAATTCAAACGAAATATATTTAAGAGAACTAGACAAAAAAGTAGATACAATTGTTACAGATTATGAAATTTTACCTACTTTGAATAAAAGCTATACTAAAGATAGCCAAGGAAATACTATATCTGTTACTTATAAAGACGATTCAGGAAAAGTTTACACAAATGAAGAAGTTAAAGCAATTAGGAAAACTATAAAAGAACACTTAATAAACAATGGTGCAATAGCTGCATTTACTGCTGGATCAAAAGCAAATTACTATAACAATCCATCTTCAATATTTTCATCAACAAATTATAATTGTAATGATGAAAATATAACAAGAGACCATGGAATAACAATAGTAGGTTGGGATGATAATTATTCAAGAAATAATTTTAGAGAAGGAAAAAAACCTTCTTCAGATGGAGCATATATAGTATTAAACACATATGGAGAAAATTCATTTGATAATGGATATATCTATATTTCTTATGAAGACTTCTTTATAGAGAGTGAACTTTATGGAGTATGCTCAACATCATCAGTAGATTATGATAATATATATCAATATGATGATTTTGGTGGAATTTTAAAATTAATATCAGATGGTGGAAAAACTGGATATTTTGCAAATGTTTTTAGTAGAAATAATAAAGAAACTGAAATAATGAATAGTGTTGGTGTTAGCTTATGTGAATATGCTAATGTAGAAATATATGTAAATCCTAATGGTAGTAGTTTAGATTCAAAAAATTTAACATTAGTTGGAAAATTAAATTCAACACTAAATCCAGGATATCATAGAATTTATATTACACCTACAAAATTAAGCAGTAAAGAATTTGCAATTGTTATAAAACAAACAACTTTATCAGGAAATACTTTTGCCTTCCAAGTAGAAGCTAATGTAGATGGCACAATTTATGATGGAATAACATCTAATAGACAAAGTTATATATCTGTAGACGGAACAGAGTGGTCAAATTTAGCAGATATAACAGTTGATGGAGTAAATATGTCTGATACAGATGTGTGTATAAAAGCATTTACAATAGAACAAAAAGAAAATAATAATTTAACTTCATCAATTTATACAATAAATAATCAATATATTATGAATATTAATTACAATACTACAAAAACACAATTATTAAATAATTTGAATTCAAATTTAGTAATGAAAGTATATGATGAAAATGGAAATGAAATATCTAACGAAAACGAAGTAATAAAAACAGGAATGATAATAAAATTGTCTAATAATGAGGAATATGTTTTAATTGTAAGAGGGGACAACAATTCAGATGGAAAGATTTCTATACTAGATGTTTCTAGACTAAAAACATATTATATCGGTGCAAATAATACATTAGATAGTTATGAATTAAAGGCTTTAGATTTAAACTTAGATGGAAAAATAACAATAACAGATGTGGCTCAAATGATGGTTTTATATAATTCCATATAGCTTATTATGAACTTTATATAACAAAACTGTTAATTAAATGTAATAAAAAAGTATGTAAAACATCTTGATTTTTGCAAATATAACGGTTATACTTAGATAAAAGGAGAAATAGCATATGAAAAAGAAAATTTTAAAAGTTACAATTGTAGCTGTTTTGATGGTGCTCGTTTATACAACAGTTGTTAATGCTCTTAGCTTTACAGCAACAATGACATCTAGTAGCCAAAATGTTGATCCTTCAGCAGAAGTTACAATACAAGTTAAAGTATCTAATTTAAATGTTGGGGATAACGGAATAAACCAATTAACTGGTACATTAAGCTATGATGAAGATGTATTTGAAGAAATAAACGATAGCAGTATTGAAGGTATGAATACATGGAGTCATTCATATAATGCTGAAACAAAAGCAATAAAATTAACAAAAACAACTTTCGTAAAAACAGAAGAAACAGTTTTTCAAGTAACATTTAAAACAAAAGCTGATGTAGAACCAGGAACAGTTGGAAAAATTAATTTCACAGAAATTACAGCAAGCAACAGCGAAACAACTATTCCAGCTTCTGATATTTCAACATCAATTACAGTAGGAGGAGAAGTTACAAACGAAGCAAATACTAATGCTGAAAATTCAAATCCTCTTGTATTAATTGCTGATACAAATACAAACACAAATACAGAAGAAAATGTTGCTCCAAAAGTAAATATGGTAACACCTTCATTTGTAAATGAAGAAAATACTACAGAAAGTGATGTACCTTACACAGGTGTTGAAGATACATTAATATATATTGTAGGTGCACTTATCATATTATCAATAGTATTCTATATTAAATTTGAAAAAGTAAATAGTAAATTATAAAAGTTAAAAATAAATAAAGGGGTAGCTTTTTTAAGCTATCCTTTTTTTCATCTAAAAAAATTGAAAAATGAAACTTCATAATATATAATAAAAATACTATTTTTTAAAAGGATGTAATAAATGAAATTATTAATAACAGAAAAACCATCTGTTGCAATGGATTTTGCAAAAGTTTTAAAACTTAATACTGTTAGAAAAAATGGATACATAGAAGATAAAGACTGGATTATAACTTGGTGCTATGGCCATTTAATTACAATGAGCTATCCAGAAGCATATGATGAAAAGCTTAAATTTTGGAGATTAGACACACTTCCTTTTATTCCAGAAGAATGGAAGTATGAGGTAATTTCTGGCGGAATACAAGCTAAGCAATTTGAAATTATAAAAAGTCTTCTTCAAAGAGAAGATGTAACTGAAATTTATAATGCAGGAGACTCTGGACGTGAGGGAGAATATATTCAAAGATTAGTTTTTATGATGGCAAAGCCTAATCCCAAAGCAGAAATGAAAAGAGTTTGGATAGATTCGCAAACAGAGGAAGAAATTCAAAGAGGAATAAGAGAAGCAAAAGACTTAAAAGAATATGATAGTTTATCAGATTCAGCATATTTAAGAGCAAAAGAAGATTATTTAATAGGAATAAATTTTTCAAGATTATTATCAATAATTTTTGGAAAAAGAATTGCTAAAGATATAAATGAAGAAAAAGTTTCTATTTCTGTTGGTAGAGTTATGACTTGCGTATTAGGGATGGTAGTTTCAAGAGAAAGAGAAATAAGAAATTTTGTTAAAACAAAATATTATAAAATTATAGGAAATTTTGGAGAAGAAAATAATTCTTTAAAAGCAGAATGGAAAGTAACAGAAACTTCTAAAGTTTATAATAGCAATTTATTATATAATGAAACTGGATTCAAAAAAGAAGATGATGCAAAAAACTTTATATTAAGTTTAAAAGATAAAAAAGCAGTTGTAACTGAACTTAAAAAATCTAAGCAAAAAGAAAATGCTCCTCTTTTATTTAATTTGGCGGAAATTCAAAATGAATGTACAAAAATGTTTAAAATAAAGCCAGATGAAACTTTGGAAATTATTCAAGAGCTATATGAAAAGAAATTAGTTACATATCCAAGAACTGATGCTAGAGTTTTATCAACAGCTATTGCAAAAGAAATTGGAAAAAATCTAAACGGCTTATATAAGAATTTTAAAGATGAAGAAATAAGTGCATATATTTCAAAAATGATTAATGAAAAATATAGTACAAATCTTATAAAAACTAAATATGTAAATGATAGCAAAATAACAGACCATTATGCAATTATTCCAACAGGACAAGGTTTAGAAAATTATGATAAATTGTCAGAACTAAAGAAAAATGTTTATAAACTTATTGTGAAAAGATTTATTGCAATTTTCTATCCTCCAGCAGAATATAATAAAGTAAATTTATCAATTGATGTAGAAGGAGAATCTTTTACAAGTAGTGGCAGAGTTTGTACAAAACAAGGATATTTAGAAGTTTTAAAAAGCAGAATAAAAGATGATGAAGAAAAAGATTTAGAAGCATTTTCAAACTTGAAAAAAGGTATGAAACTAAATGTTGTAAATTATGAAACAAAAGACTCAGAAACAACTCCACCTTCTAGATATAATTCTGGTGGTATGATTTTAGCAATGGAAAATGCGGGAAAACTTATAGAAGATGAAGCTTTAAGAGAACAAATAAAGGGAGCTGGAATTGGAACTTCTGCTACAAGAGGTGAAATAATAAAAAAATTAGAAAGAATTAATTACATTCAAATAAATTCTAAAACCCAAATAATAACTCCAACAGCAAAAGGTGAGGCAATATACGATATAGTAAGCAAGTCTATACCAGATATGCTTAATCCAGAATTAACAGCAAGCTGGGAGAAGGGACTAGATTTAGTTGCTAAAAAAGAAATAAAACCAGAAATATTTATGGATAAATTAAAAAAATACATAAATTCAAAAATAAATAAATTAGTTTTAAAATAAAATTTTTGCTAACTTAAATTCTTATAGCATGTATTATATATCTTTATAAAGCAACTTGGTGTCGCAATCTTCTTTTTTTAAAAATAAAGCAAAAGGAAGATTGCTCCAATCGCCCTTCGCTTACGCTTCGGTTGGTCGCTTACGCGTTGTTTTATAAAGATATATAATACATTGCTATAAGAAAAAAGAATTTAGCTAAAAGTAAATCTTATATGTAAATTACTTAGAACTTTTTATGTTAAATCCTCATAATATGTAACATAATGTTATGAGGAGGAAAGTTTATGTATAGATACATAATTAATGGTGGAAAGAAACTATATGGCGAAAGCTATGTTTCTGGTTCTAAAAATGCTAGTTTACCAATACTTGCAGCATGTATTATAAGCGGAAAAACTACAAAATTATATAATGTTCCAGATATAGAAGATGTTAGAATAACCCTTGAAATTTTAAAAGATTTAGGATGCAAAGTTAAAAAAGAAAAAAATAAAATTATAATAAATTCAAAATATATGACAGAAACTACAATACCAGAAAATTTAATGAGAAAATTAAGATCTTCTGTTATAATAGCAGGTGCAATTATAGCAAGATTTAAGAAGGCACAATTTTCATATCCAGGAGGATGTGATATTGGTTCTAGACCAATTAATTTGCATTTAGAAAATTTTAAAAAAATCGGCATAAAAATAAATGAAAATACTAGATATATTGAGTGTAGTTGTGATAAAATAGAGTCGAAAAATATTGAGTTAGATTTTCCAAGCGTAGGAGCAACAGAAAATTTAATTTTAGCTTCAGTTTTAGGAACACAAGAAGTGGTTATAAAAAACTCTGCAATGGAACCAGAAATAGTTGACTTAGCACAGTTTTTAAACCGAATGGGTGCAAATGTATATGGCGCGGGAACAAACGTAATAAAAATAAAAGGTGTTACAACATTAAAAGATACATCATATAAAATTATGCCAGATAGAATAGAAGCAGGAACTCTTTTAATTGCTGGAGCAATAACTGGCGGAATGGTAAAAATAAATAGCATTATACCAGAGCACATAAGTCCAGTATTAAACAAACTTGAAGAAGTTGGATGTGAAATAAAAATATCTAAAAATGCAGTTTATCTTAATGCAAACCAAAAGTTAAAAGCAGTAAACATTAAAACTATGCCATACCCAGGATTTCCAACAGATTTGCAACCATTATTTTCTACATTACTTACAATATGTGAAGGAACATCAATCATAAGTGAAAACATTTTTGAAAACAGATTTAAATTTATGCAAGAAATTCAAAGAATGGGAGCTCAAATAGCAATAGAAGGCAAAACTTTAATTATAAAAGGAGTAAAAAGGCTTCATTCGGCAGACCTAGAAAGTACCGACTTAAGAGGTGGAGCAGCTATGGTTTTAGCTGGATTATGTGCAAAAGGAACAACTAGAGTAAGTAATTTAAAATATTTAATTAGAGGATATGAAAATTTAGATAAAAAATTAAGAGATCTAGGTGCAGACATTATTCGAGAAGAAGGTGAATAATAAGTTTGGATGATGAAATTATTATAGGAATTGATGTAAAAGATAATTCTAAAAATAAAGGTAAAAAGAAAAAAGAGACTAAGAAGAAAATCGTAAATAATAAAAAAAATAAAAAAGACATAGAAAAAAATGAAAAGGAAAATAAATCTAGAATTAAAAGTAAGATATTTATTATTGTTTTTCTAATTATCATAGTCACTATTATTTTATGTAGTTCAAGTTTGTTTAATATACAAGAAATTATAATATCAGGAAATAATAAAATTCCTAATGAAACAATAGTAAGCTTATCTGGTTTAGAACTACACGAAAATATATTTAGATTTAATAAATTATCAACTATAGATAAAATAAAAGAAAATGCATATATTGAAGATGTGCTTATAATAAGAAAATTACCAAATAAAATTGAAATAAAAATAAAAGAAAGAGAACCAAAATATATGTTAGAATATGCAGAAAGTTATGCATATATAAATAATCAGGGATATATTTTGGAAATAACACCTGAAAAATTAAATATACCAATATTAACAGGATTTTCAACAGATTTATCTAATATTAAAGCAGGTGAAAGAATAAATGTGGAAGACTTAAAAAAATTAGCTACAGTTATTAAAATTTATGAAACTGCAAATAGTAATGGAATTAGTAATTTAATTACTAAAATAGATATATCAAATGATAAAAATTATTGTATGATTTTAGAAACAGAAGGAAAAACGGTTTATTTAGGAGATTGCTCTAATTTAAATACAAGAATTTTAAACCTTAAAGCTATATTAGAAGCTTCTAGCGGAAAAACAGGTGAAATATTCTTAAATGTAGATTTAAATTCAGAGAATGTATATTTTAGACCTAGTAGTAATTAATATCAAAAGAAAGGAGAACACACTGTGAGCAAAGAAAATAAAATAAAAGTTTCATTATTATTAGGAATAATGTGCTTATTATTAACACTTGGAATTTCAATTCAAATTAATACTGTAAACAATAGCACAACAACTGTAGGAAGAACACTAGCAGAAAACGAATTAAGAGATAGTGTTTTAAGATGGAAACAAAAATACGAAAATGCTTATGAAAACTTAGAAAATAAAGAGAAAGAATTAGATTCTTTAAGAGAAAAAGTTGCGAATAAAGATGAAAGCTATGGAGGATTAACAGATAAATTAAAAAGATACAATTTAATTCTTGGAAATACTGAACTTATTGGTAAAGGCGTTATAATAACTTTAAAAGATGGAGACAGCTCTTTGTTAAAAGGATTTGCAAATGATTATATTGTTCATAATGGCGATTTATTAGAAATAGTAAATGCATTAAAAAATGCAGAGGCAGATGCAATTTCAATAAATGATCAGAGAATTGTTGGCGGAACACCAATAAATTGTGTAGGAAATGTAATAAAAATAAATGATGAGAAAATTGCAGCACCATTTGTTATAAAGGCAATAGGCAAACCAATACAACTTTATAGTTCACTTACTATGCCGGGAGGATACTTAGAAATTTTAGAAAATGCAGGAGTTCAAGTTGATATACAAGAAGTAGAAAAAGAATCAATAATTATACCTAAATATAACGGAGTTTATAAATTTGAACATGCAAAAATTTATGAGTAGGGGTGATAAATTTGAAAGCAAAAGTAACTATGGCAATATCTATTGCTTTTACAGCTCTTATTTTAACTATGGTCATGTTTACACAATTTAAAACAGTTGATGAAACAGATATAACAGCAATAGAAACAATGAGAGAAACAGAGCTTAGATCAGAACTTGCAAGTTGGAAAGCAAAATATGAAGAAATAGAAGCAAAAATAGATGAAAATGAAAATAGAATAAATGAGTACAAAGCAGAGTTAGAAAATGATGAAAACGCTTCAACTATTTTGGAAAATGAAGTAAAAGAAGCAGAAAGTTATTTAGGTAAAACTAATTTACAGGGTGAAGGAATAGTTGTTACATTAAAAGATAATGACACTAGAGACATTATACATTCAGATTTATTAGACTTAATAAATGAGCTTAATATAGCTGGAGCTGAAGCAATATCTATTAATGACGAAAGAATTGTATCAAACTCTGAAGTTGTTTTAGTAAATAATACTATGATTTTAGTAAACACCAAAAGAGTAGCTGGCCCATATGTTGTAAAGGCAATAGGAGATAAACAATATCTTCAAAGTGCTTTAACTATAAAAGATGGATATGTTGATTTAATAAAATCAGATGGAAAAGATATAGAATATTATGTTGATGATAATATTATCATACCAGCTTACGATGGAGAACAAGTTTTAAAACAAGCTAAAGAATATATTGAAGAAGAGGAGGAAGTAAAAAAATGATATATATTGCTATAATATTAGGATGTGTAATTGGAGCTATATTAGGTTCTTTTGCACCAGTAATACCTTATACATATTCAAGCTATTTATCAATAGCAATAGTTGCTGCACTTGATACAGTTTTTGGTGGAATTGCTTCTGTTTTAAAAGGTAATTTTGATTTAAAAATATTTTTATCAGGATTTTTTGGAAATTCTATTTTATCAATAGCATTAACATTTTTAGGAGAACAATTAAATGTAGATATATATTTAGCAGCAATAGTAGTTTTTGTTGGAAGAATGTTTACAAATTTAGCAATTATCAGAAGATATTATATTGATAAATGGGTTAAGATGATAGAAAAGAAAAAAGATGTTCAAAATGAAGAAGTAGAAAATAAAGCAGAAGTTTAAAAATAATATAATTAATAAAAAAAAGAACTAAAAAAACATAGTGTTTTTTAGTTCTTTTATAATGTTTAAAATATAAAAAAACTCAAATAATATATAAAAATGTAACTATTTAAGAAAAAAAATAATTTTTTTACAAAATATATCTAAATTTTTTCAATAGCTACAAAAACATTACATTTTAATTACAAAAATATATCAATTTTACTTGACTTTTTACTAAAAATGTAATATTCTTATCGCATAAGATTTTTAAAAGAATAAAAAGTAATTAATTTTAATGGAGGAGTTAACTTTGGCAATAGGGGATATAATTGTTGGTATCGATATTGGAACGTCTAAAGTTAGTACTTTCGTTGGCGAAGTTAATAATTTCAATCAAATTGAAATTATATGTAGTACAAGTAGTAAATGTTCAGCAATTCAAAAAGGAAAAATTGTTGATGAAGAAGAATTAAGTAATGCAATATCTAAAACAATTAGCGAAGTCGAAGATATTTCAAACTTACAAATTAATTCAGCATATACTACAATACCAGGCAAGTATATAACAATAGTCCAAAATAGTATCGTAAAAGATACAAAAGATAAACTAGCTGGTATATCAGTAAAAGATGTTGCTTCAGCAATAATTCAAGTTAGAGATATTGAAATCCCAGAAGATAAAGTTTTAATAGATATAGTGCCAGATAAATTTATCTTAGAAGATGGCAAAGCAGTAGATGATCCTGTTGGTAAAAATAGTAGCAATTTTACTCTAACTGCCCAAATTATATTAGCTGAAAGAGAATACATTAGACAGTTAACTTCTGTATTTAAAAAGGCTGGAATAGAAATAGATGGGGTAGTTCCTATATCACTTGCAGAGAGAAACTTAGTATTAGATACAAACGAGCTAACAGATAATGTAATGATATTAGATATTGGTGCAGGAAATACTGAAATTGGAATATTTAATGGCTCAACTTTTGTTTATACTAATACTATTTCTTTAGGTGGAGATAATATAACAAGCGATATATCTTATGTTTTAAATATTTCTAGAGAAGAGGCAGATAAATTAAAAAGACAATATGGATTAGCTTTAAGATCTTTTATAGATAACGACAACAACATTGTTTTAAACACATGTAAAGATTTCGATTCAAAAAATATGACAATAAAAAGCTCAGATTTAATAGAAATAATAGAAGCGAGAATCGAAGAAATATTTACATTAGTTAATAAAGATATAATTGCTCATGGAGTTAAAAATAATATAAACAATGTAGTTTTAACTGGTGAAGGCATTATTAATATAAATAAAAGTGATATGTCAGGAAAAATAATTTTAAATATTCCTGTAAAAATTTCTACTGGAAGACTAATAAGCACAGTAAAATCTACTTATAGAGTTAGCTATGCACTAGTTAGATATATAGCTGCAAGGCCTTATGCAAAAACAGTTTCTAGTAGCATATCAGTAAAAACAGAAAAGAATGTTTTAAAAACAATCTTAGAAAAAGTAAAAGACTTTTTCTATTCATAAAAATAAGTTTTTAATTTTTAAAATATATAGAGTTTAAAGAAGGAGGAAATATCCTATGATTATGGATGAGAATGACTTGAATTACATGATGGATGGAACAGCTACAATTAAAGTTATTGGTGTTGGAGGAGCAGGAAACAATGCAGTAAATAGAATGATTGATGCTGGAATAAGAAATGTTGAATTTATCGCAGTTAACACAGATAGACAAGCCTTAAATGAATCAAAAGCTTCTTCAAAAATTCAAATAGGTGAAAAGTTAACAAGAGGTTTAGGCGCTGGTGCAAATCCAGATATAGGAACTCAAGCAGCTGAAGAAAGCAGATCAGAAATTGCAGAAGCACTTAAAGGTGCAGATATGGTATTTGTTACAGCTGGTATGGGTGGTGGAACTGGTACAGGTGCAGCACCAATAGTAGCAGAAACAGCTAGAGAATTAGGAATACTAACAATAGGTGTTGTTACAAAACCATTTACTTTCGAAGGCAAAAGAAGATTAGCACAGGCTGAAAGAGGAGTAGCTGCTCTAAAAGGAAAAGTTGATACATTAGTTGTTATTCCAAATGATAAATTATTACAAGTTATAGACAGAAAAACATCAATGCTTGAAGCTTTTAGAATGGCAGATGATGTTTTAAGACAAGGTGTTCAAGGTATATCAGATTTAATTTGTGTACCAGGTGTAATAAACTTAGACTTTGCAGATGTTAGAGCAATTATGCTAAATCAAGGAATGGCACATATGGGAATTGGATGTGCTAGTGGAGAAAATAGAGCAGAAGATGCTGCAAAACAAGCTATTCAGAGTCCATTACTAGAAACATCTATTGAAGGTGCTAGAGGAATCATAATAAATATTACTGGTGGAAGTGATATGGGATTACATGAAGCAAATACTGCTGCTGAATTAGTTCAAAGAAGTGCAGATCCAGAAGCTAATATTATTTTTGGTACAGTAATTGATGATGCAATGGGAGATGAAATTCAAATTACAGTTATAGCTACTGGATTTGAAAAAGAAGAAGAAAGAAAAGTAAATTCACAATATGAAAATATTGTAGCAGATGCTTGGAGAAAAAGAAATGCAAGTAGTATGGCACAAGGTGGTATGTCTTCAAACAATGATTCTGCTGGAGATTTAGATATTCCAACTTTCTTAAGAAAAAACAAAGGTTTAGGAAATAAATAATATATTTTATCAAATACGTTAAGAAATAATCTACTTTTGTAGATTATTTCTTTTTTTCTGCCCTAAAATATGACAGTATTTTCAAAATAAGAATAGTAAAATAAATTTAATATTTAAACTATGAAAGGAAAATCTTTTAAATGACAATTTATATAGATGTTATATTCTTTGAAAATGTCATTTTAAACTACATAATAATTTTGTCAACAGCAATAATAAGCAAATCTAAAATAAAAACTTCGAGAATTATAATATCTAGTATAATTGGAGGAATATTTGCAATTTTAAATTATATTGTTAGTTTAAATTTATTTTTTAATGTTATTATAAAAATTATAATTTCTTTTATCATGATAATGATAGCATTTGGAAAATATAGCATAAGAAAAGTTATACGAGAAGTTATATTTTTTTATCTAGTATCATTTACATTTGGTGGAATTGCATTTATGTTATTATTTTTTATTAATCCAAAAAATATCGTAGTAGTGAAAAATCATTTTGTGGGAACATATCCTTTAAAAATTGCAGTTTTAGCAGGATGTTTAGGTTTTATTATTATTTTTGTTGTATCTAAAATTATAAAAAATAGAATAAGTAAAAAAATTACTATTTGTGAGTTAGAAATATTTTATGGTGGTAAAAGTAGAAAACTAAAAACTTTATTAGATACAGGAAATTTATTAAAAGAACCAATTAGCAATGCAGATGTGGCTATAGTTGAAAAAGATAGTTTAGATGGAATAGTTTCTAATGAACTGCTGAAAAACATAAAATATATAGTAGGAGGAAAATGGCTAGAAAGTAAAGACGTTCATAAATATAAATTTAAGCTAATACCGTTTTCATCTTTAGGAAATGAGAATGGATTATTAATAGCATTTAAACCAGATTATATAAAAATATATGGAGAAGAAGAGTATGTAAGAGATGATGTATTAATAGGAATATATGATGGAAAACTATCGAAAAACAATATGTATACAAGTTTAATTGGTTTAGACATTTTGCAATCAAAAAAAGTAAAAGAAACAATTTAAAATTTAGTTTAAATATTTAAATAAATATTTTAGGAGGTATAAAATTGAATTTATTTAAGTTTTTAAAAAATAAAATAATAAGAATTTTAGGAAAATATTATTATAAAGATAATATATATAAATTTCCCATTTTTTATATAAAAGGGAATCAAACATTACCACCACCTCTTGATAGTATTGAAGAAGAAAAACTTATACAAAAATTAATATTAGATGATAAAGATGCAAAGCAAATTCTTGTTGAAAGAAATTTAAGACTTGTGGTTTATATTGCCAAAAAATTTGAAAACACAGGAATAGATTTTGAAGATTTAATATCTATTGGGACTATAGGATTAATGAAAGCAGTAAATACTTTTAATGCAGATAAAAATATAAAACTAGCCACATATGCTTCTAGATGCATAGAAAATGAAATATTAATGCAACTTAGAAGAAATACTAAAATTAAAAATGAAGTATCAATTGATGAACCATTAAATAAAGATGGAGATGGAAATGAACTCTTATTATCAGATATTTTAGGAACAGATGTAGACATCACTTCTAGAGAAATTGAAAATGAAGTAGATATGAAACTACTTAAAATTGCAATAAGCAAGCTAGATAGCAGAGAAAAATACATTATGAAATTAAGATTTGGAATAGAGGGAGATGGAAAAGAAAAAACACAGAAGGAAGTTGCAGATATGTTAGGAATATCACAAAGTTATATTTCAAGACTAGAGAAAAAAATAATGAAAAAAATGAAAAAAGAGATAATGAGTAAAACAGGATAAGCAAATTATAAGAAACTAATTTTATGAATAATTAGTTTCTTTTTTTGTTACAATTATATTAAAATGATTGTATTTAAAAGCAATTAGATATAAAATCATTATAAAATGAGATAATACTATCAAAAAGATATAAAAATGGGGGTAGTTATTTTGGAGAATAAGAAAAAGAAGAAAAATGATGAACTTATAGTGGATGTTGAAGATTTTGAAAATTTCGGTAAATTAACAGACGATGATGAATACAAAGAAGACGAAATAGAAGAGACCAAAAATAAAAGCAATAAAGAAATAGAAACAAATGATGAGCTTGAAGAAGTTAGTGATGATGATGAAATAGTAGATGACGAAGAAGAATATGAAGAAGTATCAGACGATGATTTTGAAGAAGTCGGCGAAGATGATGAAATAGTAGATGATGAAGAAGATGCAGAAGAATATGAAGAAGTATCAGATGATGACTTTGAAGAAGTCGGCGAAGATGATGAAATAGTAGATGATGAAGAAGATGCAGAAGAATATGAGGAAGCATCAGATGATGACTTTGAAGAAGTTGACGAAGATGATGAAATAGTAGATGATGAAGAGGATGCAGAAGAATACGAAGAAGTATCAGATGATGACGACTTTGAAGAAGTTGGCGAAGATGATGAAATAGTAGATGATGAAGAAGATGCAGAAGAATATGAAGAAGTATCAGATGATGATTTTGAAGAAATTGGCGAAGATGATGAAATAGTAAATGATGAAGAAGATGCAGAAAAATATGAAGAAGCATCAGATGATGATTTTGAAGAAGTTGGCGAAGATGATGAAATAGTAGATGATGAAGAAGATGCAGAAGAATATGAAGAAGCATCAGATGATGACTTTGAAGAAGTTGGTGACGATGATGAAATAGTAGATGATGAAGAGGATGCAGAAGAATATGAAGAAGCATCAGATGATGACTTTGAAGAAGTTGGCGAAGATGATGAAATAGTAGATGATGAAGAAGATGCAGAAGAATATGAAGAAGTATCAGATGATGACTTTGAAGAAGTTGGCGAAGATGATGAAATAGTAGATGATGAAGAGGATGCAGAAGAATATGAGGAAGCATCAGATGATGACTTTGAAGAAGTTGACGATGAAGATGAAAAAGCAGAAAATGATGATGAGATAGAAGAATTCGAAGACGTAGATGAGGAAGACGAAGAAATAGCAGAAGATGATGAGCCAGAAGAATACGAAGATATAGATGAGGAAGAGGAAGAAACAGCAGAAGATGATGAGCCAGAAGAATTCGAAGATGTAGATGAAGAAGACGAAGAAATAGCAGAAGATGATGAGCCAGAAGAATACGAAGATATAGATGAGGAAGATGAAGAAACAGCAGAAGATGATGAGCCAGAAGAATACGAAGATGTAGATGAGGAAGATGAAGAAACAGCAGAAGATGATGAGCCAGAAGAATACGAAGATGTAGATGAAGAAGATGAAGAATATGAAGATACTGAAGAAGATGAAGAAGACGAAGAAGAATCAGGTAAAGATGCAGGAGAAGAAACAGAAGAAGTAGAAGAGACAGAAAACAAAGAAGAGCCAATGCGATTTGCTGATGATGAGGAACCTAAAGAAGAGGAAGAGGATGATGATGACGATGACGACGAAGATGAAGAGGAAGAAGAAAGCATCTATCCAGATGAACTAATTGACTTAGAACTAGAGTGTGTATACATTGGACTTTTATTTAACAATCCTAAAGCTATTTCTAGATTTTACTTATTATTTGAAGACTGCAAGTTTTCTGATAATGAATTATATAATTTGTACAGAATAATTATATTTAGAGACGGTGAAGCTTATGCCCCTGCAATTGCAAAAGATAAATTCCAACTACCAAGAGAAAATCCTAGAACTTACGACTTAAAATATAAAGTTAGAAAAATGGCAATTGCTAAAAAATATGATTTAGAAGAAGTTTATACAGAACTAAAGAAATTATTTATTTTAAAGAAAAACTATCTTATAGCACCTACATCAGCAATACAACAACAAATATTAGACATACAAAATTATGACTTATATAAAGATATGACTGTTGAAGAGGTTGAAAGTGCAATAGAGCAAATTGCTGTTACAACTGGATTAAGTAGAGCTGTATTAAATGAGGATGCAACAAGTTATTTATTAAGTGATGATAATGAATTAAGTAATGGTATATCTTTGCCATTCCCAACTTTAACAACTGTGTTTAAAGGCATTAGAAAAGGTGAAACAATGACTTATGCAATGCCTTCAAACTCTGGTAAAAGTAGGCTTACAATTGATCTAGCTTGCTATATAGCTTTTGTTCATAAGAAAAAAGTATTAGTTATATCAAACGAGATGTCTCAAGAAAAAATGAGACTATGTATGATAACTACTATTTTGAATAACCCTGAAATTCAAAAATTGCATAAGCAAAATGTTAGAAAAACAGAAGGTGAATTGCTAGAATTAAAATTTAGACCTGATCCTAATAAGAGAATAAAATGTGATGAAAACGGATATATTTTAAGAAAACCAGATGAAACAATGGAAGAATTTGCGAAGAGGTTAAAAAAGAATTCTAAAGAATTCAATCAAACAATTGCTGCTACAGAGTGGCTAAATACACAGATAAACAACTCTATATATTTCATTCATATCACAGAGCATTCAAATGATGATTTGAAAAAAATTATAATGAATTACTATTATAAAGAAGCAATAGAATATATTTTCTATGATACTTTAAAAGCAGATACTGAAAACATTGGTAATGGAAATGAAATTAAGAAAACAGCTACAATACTTTCAAACTTAGCACAGAAATTCAAGATGTGGATTGGTTCATCAATGCAATTACTAGAAAGCAGTACATTACCAGTAAACTTAACTATTAACGATATGTCAGCAAGTAAAACAGTAAAAGAGGTATTAGATACACTATGCTTAATGAAACAAATAAGTAGACAAACATTATATAAATATGAATACTCAGAAACTGATCAATTTGAAAAATGCCATGATATTAAAGTACCAAAAGACACAGATGTTAGATTTTATGCTTGTGTTGTAGATAAGAACAGAGCTGGTGCAAAGCCAACATTACTATTTAGATTAAACTTAGCTTATAATGAATGGGAAGAGATGGGACACTTAAGATTAAAACAATCTGAATTAGAGGAAGATTAGTACAAAATAGTATAAAACGGCCTTCTTTTGGAAATAATGTAAATAACATTATTTTCAAGAGGAGGTTTTTTATTTGATTAATAGAGTAGAAATAGCAAATGTAAATACCTCTAAATTACAAGTTTTATCACAAGAAGAAACAAAAGAATTGTTTAAAAAAATGCATGAAGGAGATAATGAAGCAAGAGAAAAATTAATAAATGGAAATTTAAGATTAGTTTTAAGTGTAATTCAGAGATTTTGTGGAAGAGGTGAAAATGCAGATGACCTTTTTCAAGTTGGATGTGTTGGATTAATAAAAGCAATAGATAATTTTGATACTAGTTTAGATATACAATTATCTACGTATGGTGTTCCAATGATAATAGGAGAAGTTAGAAGATATTTAAGAGACAATAACATGGTAAGAGTTAGTAGATCTGTAAGAGATTTAGCATATAAAGTTCTTCAGGCAAAAGAAAAACTTACCAGACAAAATGGAAGAGAACCTAGTATTGAAGAATTAGCAAAAGAGCTTAATGTAGAAAAAGAAGAAATAGTAGTTAGCTTAGATGCTATTCAGGACCCAGTTTCACTTCAAGAACCAGTATATAATGATGGTACAGATAATTTATCTATAATGGATCAAGTTAGTGATAAAAAAAACACAGATGAATTATGGGCAGAGAGAATAACAATGAATGAAGCTTTAAAAAAATTGAATGAAAAAGAAAGAATGATAATAGATAAAAGATTTTTTTTAGGAAGAACACAAATGGAAGTTGCTGATGAAATAGGAATTTCACAAGCACAAGTATCAAGACTTGAAAAAACAGCAATAGACCATATGAAAAGGTTATATAAATAGTTTTAAATTTCTACTAAAATAATTTCATCACCAATTACTTTAATAGAAGACCACGGAATTGTAATTTCATTTCCTGTAGAAAAAATATTAAAAAATTTAGTGTTGCCAGGAACTATAATATTTGTTATAGTTCCTGTTTTAAAATCTGCAGTTACATCCTGAACAAAGCCTAATCTTTTTGCATCTGTAATATTTATAACTTCTTTGTGCTTAAAATCTAAACCTTTTTTATCATACATGAAATTTCTCCTAAAAATATATTCAAAATAAAGTTACTTTACCTTTAGCATAAGCTTATGCATGAATTTGAAAAAAAATACCATATATGTTATAATAATCTATAAGAAGCTCCTAGGCTTCTATTTCATAAGGAGGCGTGCAAGATGAAGACACTTCGGCGAATACTTCTTGGAATTGCCCATGGACTAGGATTACTTCTGGTGGCTTTGGCTGCCGTGGTAATTCTGCGTTACTTGCTTGCTGGGACTGAATTCCTTGCTGGCAAGGGTGTAGCGCTTCTCGACTTTCTTGGAGAGGTGATTCTCTCGAGCCACATCACAATGGCAATGATTCTCATCTTTGTGATTCTGGGCTTCGTGGGGATGAGCTTCTTGAATGATCTCTATGATGAGTACGACAGAAGAAAGAGAATGAGAGCTCAATACCGTCGTAACCCCAAGGACAAGAAATAACAACAGTAACCATCATACAAGCATGACCAGAAGCATTTGGCACAGACTGTGCCATTGCTTTTTTTTTTTTGCATATTTTTACTAAAAGTGGAAAAAATATAAAAAAATAAATTTTAGGAGATATTATGCAAAAAAATAAAACTAATAATATTGTGTTTTTAAAAGACATTGAATCAAATATTATTGAAGAGGCAATAGTGATTTTAAGGAAAAATATAAAGCTAGAAAATATAGAAAAAAGTGATATGAATGAGAATATTGATATATTAAAAGAAGCAGAGTTAATAATAAATCAAAGAATTTCTTTAGAAAATTATGAGTTTGAAAAATATAAAGTTAATAAATTAGAGAGTAAATTTAAAAAAATGAAAATAATTAATATAATTTTATCTATTGCTTTAGTTTTATTAATTATATTCTAAATAAATTATCATAAACCTCAAATACATGAATATATTTAAAACATGTAAGAGAGGTGTATTTTTTTGGAAAAAATTTTAAATGAAGATGAAAAAATAAGAAGGGCAGAAGAAATTTATTTTAGAAGAAATAATCAAAATTCTTTATTAGTAGATAAAAAATCTCAAAAAGTGAAAAGTAGTATGAAAGATAAAATAATTCTTGAATTTATTCTCATGGTTAACATAGCTATAATTGTTTTTTGTGTTCAAAATAAAGATTATATTTTTAGTGATGAATTTTTGAGTAAAATAAATGAATATAATGTTAATATAAGTTCAAGTATAGTTAGCTTTATAGAAAAAATAGTAAATCCTTCTAAAGAAAGTCTTGATAGTAATGAAAATTCTAATGAGTTAATAAATAATGAAACTTTGGGAAATGTAGTAGAAGAAACTGCAGAAGAAACTCCTAATGAAAATCCTGAAATAGTAAATTCTGAAGCAAGTAGCTCAATTAGTGAAATGGATATGGATGTGGAAAACTTAAAAAATGCATATAGCTTAATAAATCCAATAGAAGGAACAATAACTTCTAGGTTTGGATTAAGAGAATCTGAAAATAAGAATGTAGAGGGATTTCACACAGGAATTGATATAGCAACAGAAAAAGGAACGTATATAAAATCATCATTTGATGGAATTGTAACGTTAGTATCTAATGAGGGAGACTATGGAAAACATTTAAAAATTCGATGTAATAATATAACTATGCTTTATGCACATTGTCAAAATATATTTGTAAAAGAAGGACAAATTGTTGGTAAAGGACAAGAAATAGCTACAGTAGGAAGCACTGGGAATAGCACAGGACCACACTTGCATTTTGAAATTAGAGTAGATGATAGGTTTGTAGATCCTTTAAGATTGTTGAAAATATAAGGAAAATATTATGAAAATAGAAATTAACTTAAAAATATTATTTATGATTATAATATTTCTTATTTTTAATAATATAGAAATGTATTTAATTTTTTTTATTTTTATATTAATTCATGAAATGGCACATTTAATTGTGGGATTAATAATAGGAGGAGTTCCAAAAAAGATGTCTTTAAATGCTTTTGGAATTTCATTAGAATTCTATTCATATGGGAAAGATAGTGCTTTATATAAAATTATTTTTTATTCAATTGGTCCACTTATTAACTTTGCTTGTGCCATTTTATTTTTAAAATTAAAAAACTATCAGTTTTATAAAGAAGAGATTATATACACAAATTTGGCAATATGCTTTTTTAATTTAATACCAATATATCCATTAGATGGTGGAAAAATTATAAAAGAATTATTAAAAGTTTTTATTGGTATTGATAAATCTAATGAAATTATGATAATATTTAGTAAAATATTTTTATTTATTATTTCTTTTGTTTATAGTATTTTTATTATAAAAATAAAGAATATAATGATTTTATTTTTAATTATATATTTATGGTATTTATTAATAATAGAAGAAAAAAAATATGAAATTTACAAGAAAACAAGAAATTCAGTAAAAAAAATAATATCTTAAAAAATCGGGTGAACTTATGGAAAAGTTTAAATTAAATATAATAATATACATAACAATATTTTTAATAATAATATTTGCAGTATTATTTTATATGAGAAATAGTTTATCTGTTAGCAAATTAAATAATATGTACAAAGATATTGAAACCTTAGAAGACCAAGTTTCAGTATACTATTTAAATAATTCAAATTTGCCAATAAAAAATGAAATATTAGATTTTAAAAATTCAATAAATCCAAATGATAGTGAAGTTTTTTATGAAATAGATTTAAGCAAATTAGAAAATATAGATTTATCTTATGGAAATAAAAAAAATGGGCCAAATGATATTTATATTATAAATGAGCAGAGTCATACAATATATTACTTAGATGGAATAGAATATAATAATAGAAAAATATATACAAGAGAATTAGACTATGAATATGTAGAACTAAATAACTTTTAATATATGGAGGAAATAATGAAAAAATTTATAAAGAAACATCAAGACTTACTCATTTGCTTACTTATGATAACTGCTTTTTTTATATTTGCAATTTCCACTTTTTTAATTATTCAAAGAGAAATGTTTTTTAAACCAACTAAAGATGAAGTAAGTTATAATAAGTTAAAAGAAATTGAAGAATTTGAAGAAGTAAATATTAATGCAAATCGACAGAAATTAACTGGTTGGATAAAATATGATTCTAATAAAAATGAAAAGAAACCATTAATAATATATTTCCCCGGAAATACTATGAATGCTTCTACTACATGTTATGACTATTATATAAATAATATTTTTGAAAGATTTAGTGGATATAATATTTTAATAATGGATTATCCAGGCTATGGAAACAGTGAAGGCACTCCAAGCGATAAATCATTTTTTAAAACAGCACTAAATACATATGACTATGCTACAAGCCTAGAATGTGTTGATACTGATAATATAATTATTATGGGATATAGCATAGGAACAGGAGTAGCTACATATTTATGCTCAGAAAGAGATGTTAATGGATTAATACTTGTAGCACCTTATGATAATGCACTTAGTTTGTATAATGATAATTTAAATATTTTTTATGGAATATTAAAAAATGTTACTAGATATAAGTTTACTTCAGATGTTTATGCAAAAAATGTAAAAGTACCACCATTAATAATAACTTCATATGATGATGAAATAATAAATTATAGACATTCTGTGGATTTATCAAATTGTTTTGCAGAAATTGATAATATTATGATTTTAGATGAGGGACTTAAACATTCATACTACTTCTTAAATGAAAAGGTTCTTGATTCAATAGAAGGGTATTTACAAAATAGATTATAATTTTATAAGGTACTTAAAAAAATTTTAAAAACACTTGTAAAATAAGGAAAATTGTGTTAAAATGTTTCAGTATAAAAAATAGATATATTTTTATATATCTATTTTTTAATCCTTACTCATATTAAAATATGGGTTTAATATCCAAAAGGAGGTGAAGAATAATGAATAAATACGAAACAGTATTCATTATTAATCCAAATGTTGAAGACGGAGGAGTTAAAGAATTAATTCAAAAGTTTTCAGACATCATTAATAATGACGGAAAAGTTGAATCAGTTGAAGAATTAGGAAAGAAAAAATTAGCCTATGAAATCAAAAAGAATTCAGAAGGAATTTATGTATTAATTAACTTCGAAGCTGCTCCAACTTTAATACAAGAACTTGAAAGAGTATATAGAATTACAGACGAAGTTATAAAATTCATCGTTGTAAGAAAAGACGAAGAAAAATAAGAAAGGCGGAAAACAATATGAACAAAGTAATTTTAATGGGAAGATTAACAAGAGATCCAGAAGTAAGATATACTCAAACAAACAACACTTTAGTTGCTTCTTTTAGTTTAGCAGTAAACAGAAGATTTGTTAGACAAGGAGAAGAAAGACAAGCAGATTTTATTAATATCGTAGCTTGGAGCAAAACAGGAGAATTCGTAAGCAAATACTTTAAAAAAGGTCAACAAGTAAGTATAGTTGGAAGAATTCAAACTAGAACTTGGGATGATGACCAAGGACAAAAACATTATGTAACAGAAGTAGTTGCTGAAGAAGCATATTTTGCAGACAGTAAAAGAGATGGAGAAGCATCAGATTTAGGAAATACATTTGGAGAAACAGTTACACAAAGTACTGAATTCCAAGTTAATTCTTCTGATGATGATTTACCATTCTAATTTAATAAATATATAAAGTTAGAAGATTGGAGGATTTGAAATGGCTGATAAAAAACAAAATAAAAGAAATAATAGAAACAACCAAGATGATGATTTTAATCCAAAGTTTAGAAAAATAAGAAAAAAAGTTTGTACTTTATGCAGTGATAAAAACTTTGTATTAGATTATAAAAATGCAGAACAATTGAAAAAATTTATCAATGAAAAAGGTAAAATATTACCAAGAAGAGCAACAGGTGCTTGTGCTAAACATCAAAGAGAAATCACAACAGCTGTTAAAAGAGCAAGACATATTGCTATAATTCCTTACACACAAGACTAATATAAAAATAAATTGCACTCTTTATTTTTTAATAAAGAGTGTTATTTTTTGCTCAAAATTATCTCTTTAGTATTTATATATAGTTTTAAAGGTAACGCGTAAGCGACCAACCGAAGCGTAAGCGAAGGGCGATTGGAGCAATCTTCCTTTTATTTTATTTAAAAAAGAAGATTGCGACACCAAGTTACCATTAAAACTATATATAAATACTAAAGAGATTAAATTGAAGTAAAAAGCAAAAATTAAAATAAAATGAATTTATATGTTGAATTTTTGCTATCAAGAATATATAATAACCAAAAAGCATAGATATAAAATTTAAAGAAAGGATAGTATAATGAAATTTATCATTATACAAGGAAAATGTTATGGGAAGAAAAAGAGGATTTGAAATAGCAAAAGGATTTGAAAATGCTGGAATAAATTTACCAGTTAGAAAAACAAAAAATTCAGCAGGCTATGATATTGAAGCTGCTGAAGATACAGTTATACCAGCTTTTAAACCAGGACAAAAACCAACACTTGTAAAAACAGGAATAAAAGCATATTGTGAACCAGATGAATTTTTTATGATTTGCAATAGAAGTTCTAATCCAGGAAAAAGAGGGCTAGTAATGGCTAATAGCGTTGGAATAATAGACAGCGATTATTATGGAAATGTAGACAATGATGGACATGTTATGTTTGCATTTTATAATTTCTTTGACCATGATGTAGAAATAAAAAAAGGTGATGCAATAGGACAAGCAATATTTATGAAATACTTAATCACAGATGATGATAATGCACAAGGAGAAAGAAAAGGCGGATTTGGTTCAACAAGTAAATAGTAAATTAAATAAATTATTAAATCTCAAACTCGCAATATTTTCAAGTATTTTTTTAAATATGTTATATAAATGAAAAAAAGTTTTTAAAATTTCGTTATAATTCTTTGACTTTTGGCTTTTTTTGTAGTATAATTGTAATGTAGTATTTAAAAAAATATTACTTGGAAGGAGTGACAAATTAATGTTTAAGGTAGGAGATAAAATAGTTTATCCAATGCATGGGGCTGGAGTAATTGAAAAAATTGAAGAAAGAGCAATTTTAGATGAAAAGCAATCTTATTATATAATAAAAATGCCTGGAGAAGTTAAAGTTATGGTACCTACTGCTAAAGCAGAAGATATAGGCGTTAGAAATATAATTGATAAGGAAACAGCCGGAAAAGTAATAAATGTTTTAGAGCAAGACAGCACTGAAATGTCTATGAAATGGAACAAAAGATACAGAGACAATGTTGAAAAAATGAAATCAGGAGACATTTTTGAAGTAGCAGACATAGTTAGAAACTTGAGTTTTAAACAAAAAGATAAAGGTTTGTCAACAACAGAAAAGAAAATGCTTTTGAATGCAAAACAAATTTTAATAAGTGAACTAGTTCTTGCAGAAAGTACAAATAAAGAAGAAATTGAAGAACTAGTTGAAAATAAAATAAATACATCATATGAACTTCATGGAGCTAACGGAACAGAAATTTTAGAACAAGCAGCTGGAATGGAAGAAAAAACAACAGATAATGTAGTAAAAAAATTAATTTCAGCAAACTAATAAAATTAAAGATTATATAGAAATATATAATCTTTTTTTATGTCAAAAAAATATTTAAAATAAATTATGTATTTATAATTAAAGTATATTAATAAAAACAATAAAAAGCCTTGAATTGATTTACATAAAAAATAAAGGATTTGAGGGATACGTGTCGAATATTATAAAAGAAAGGTTAAAAAATGGTTCAATACACTGACGAATTAAAAGAAGAAATTAGATCAGCGAATGATATCGTAGATGTAATATCTCAATATGTAAGTTTAAAAAGAAGTGGTAGAAATTTTTTTGGATTATGTCCTTTTCATAAAGAAAAATCACCTTCTTTTTCTGTTTCTGCTGATAGACAATATTTCCATTGTTTTGGTTGTCATAAAGGTGGAGATGTATTTACTTTTGTTAGTGAAATTGAAAAAGTATCTTTTAAAGAAGCATTAGAATTGTTAGCAGAGAGAGCCAAAATTCCATTACCAGTATCAGAGAATGCTGAATTTAATAAAACCCAGTATTTGAAAGATAAAATGTATAAAGTAAACGCAGAAACAACACTTTTTTATCATGAAAGACTATACAAGCCTTTAGCAAAAATAGCTCAGGACTATGTAAAACAAAGAAAATTAGATAATAATACTTTAAAAGCCTTTAAAATAGGATATTCAGGTGAATATAACGAACTTTATAAATATTTAAAATCAAAAGGCTTTAAAGATGAAGAAATATTATCAACAGGTCTTGTAAATAAAAACGATAGAGGTGAATATATAGATCGTTTTAGAAAAAGACTAATGTTTCCAATAATGGATGTTAGCGGAAGGGTTATAGCTTTTGGTGGTAGAAAATTAGACAATAACGAAAAAGTGGCAAAATACATAAATTCTAATGAAAACTTGGTATATTCAAAAAAGAAAAATCTATTTGCACTTAATTTAGCAAAGCAATCTGATTCTAAAAACATAATATTAGTTGAAGGTTATATGGATGCTATTTCTTTGTATCAAAGAGGATTTAACAATGTTGTTGCATCACTTGGAACAGCCCTAACAGAAGAACAGGGAAGATTATTAAGAAGATATTGTGAGCAAGTAATATTAAGTTATGATTCTGATGGTGCAGGGCAAGAAGCAATAATGAGAGGACTAACAATTTTAGAAGATCAAGGCTGTGATGCTAGAGTATTGCAAATGGATGGAGCAAAAGATCCAGATGAATATGTTATAAAATATGGTAGTGGTAGATTTAAATTATTAGTAGAAAATGCAATATCATTAATAGAATTTAAGATTAAAATGTTGAAAAACAAATATAATCTTGAAAATTCTAATGACAAAATAAGATTCTTAAAAGAAATTACAAAAATTCTTTCAAGTGTAGAAAATAAAATTGAAAGAGAAATTTACATTGATAAAATTGCCGAACAATACAACATTTCAAAAGAAGCAATTTATGCAGAAGTAAATAAAGCAACATATAATCCTAAAACTGCTGAAAAGGCTCTTATAAAACCAGTAGTAAAAAAAGAAAAAGAAGTAGAAATAAGTCCAGCAATTATAAAAAGAGAAAATATGATTATTTATTTACTAATAAATAATTTTAGGGAATCTTATGAAGATATTGTAACAAATATTTTTGCAGATGACTTTAAACTAGAATCAAATAAACTATTATTTGAAACAATATTAAATTCTGAAGCAGAAGAAAGCGACAAAATTTTACAATTGATTTCTAACATAGAAGATCCAGAAATTCAGTCTCATGTTAGTGAAATTTTAGTTACAGATTATGAAATAAACTCAGTTAATAAATGTATAGAAGACCTAGTAAATACTTATAATAAAGAAAGATTAACTAATAGAAAAATGGAAATTATACAGCTTTTGGAAAATTCATCATCATTAAGTAAAGAAAACATATCTGAACTTGAAAAAGAATTAAATGACATTATTATAGAATTAGCTAAAAGGAAGTAGGAGGGATTAGGAAAAAATGAGTAAAAAAGATAAAATAGAAGAAGAAAAACCTACAACAAAGAAAAAAGAAGAAAATAAAAAAACAACAAAAAAAGCTGAAAAACAAGAAAAAGTAGAAGTAAAAAACTCAAAAAAATCAGTAAAAGCAGAAAAAGAGGAGAAAAAGGAAACAAAGAATTCTAAAAAAGTAGCAAAAGCAGAAAATAACGATAAAATAGAAAAGAAAGAACCTAAAAAATCTGCAAAAAACGAGCAAGAAGAGAAAGTAGAAAACAAGAATTCTAAAAAAGCGCCAAAAGAAGAAAAGACAGAACCTAAAAAAACAGCGAAAGCAGAAAAAGAAAATAAAGCAAAGGAAAAAGAAACTAAGAAAACTGCAAAAAATGAGAAAGAAGAGAAAGTAGAAAACAAGAATTCTAAAAAAGTGGCAAAAGAAGAAAAAAAAGAAACTAAAAAATCTGCAAAAAAAGAAGAAAAAGAAGAAACAAAGAATTCTAAAAAAACTGCAAAAGCTGAAAAAGAGAATAAAGTAGAAGAAAAAGAAGTTAAAATTGCAGAAGAAGTAAAAGATAAGGAAGATGCTCAAAGCAAAAAAGAAGTAGAAAAAAATGAAACAAAATCTAATGATCCCGAAAAAGATAAAATTTTAAAAATTGTAAATGAAGCAAAAGCTAAAGGAAACATTACTTATGGTGAGTTAGCTTTAGAATTAGGTGAAGCAAATCCAGAACAGATAGATAAAGTATTTGAAGCTTTTGAGGAAATGGGCGTAAATGTTTTAAAAGATGATGATGATGACTTATTAGAACCAGATCCAGATGATTTAGATGAAGTTGAAGAGATAAAACTTGAAGAATTAGACATGAATAACGCTATCGAAGGTGTTAGTGTTGATGACCCAGTAAGAATGTATTTGAGAGAAATTGGTAGAATACCACTTCTTACTTTTGAAGAGGAATTAGTTCTTGCAGAACAAGTTTTAGAAGGAAATGAAAAAGCAAAACAAAAATTAGCTGAATCAAACTTAAGATTAGTTGTAAGTATAGCTAAAAAATATGTCGGAAGAGGAATGCTATTTTTAGATTTAATTCAAGAAGGAAATATGGGATTAATAAAAGCTGTAGAAAAATTTGACTATAAGAAGGGATATAAATTTAGTACTTATGCTACTTGGTGGATTAGACAAGCTATTACTAGAGCTATTGCAGATCAAGCAAGAACAATTAGAATTCCAGTTCATATGGTAGAAACAATAAATAAATTAATTCGTACATCTAGACACTTACTTCAAATGCTAGGAAGAGAGCCTTCTCCAGAAGAAATTGCTGAAGAAATGGAAATTCCAGTAGAAAAGGTTATGGAAATTCAAAAAATTGCACAAGATCCTGTTTCTTTGGAAACACCAATAGGTGAAGAAGATGATAGCCATTTAGGAGATTTCATTCCAGATGATGAATCACCAGCACCTCATGATTCTGCTGCATATACACTATTAAAAGAACAATTAGAAGAAGTAATGTCAACATTAACGCCAAGAGAGGCAAAAGTTCTAAAATTAAGATTTGGACTAGAAGATGGAAAGGCTAGAACCCTTGAAGAAGTTGGTAAAGAATTCCAAGTAACTCGTGAAAGAATTAGACAAATTGAAGCAAAAGCTTTAAGAAAATTAAGACATCCAAGTAGAAGCAAGAGATTAAAAGATTATATGAGTTAATAAAAAGAAAATTATGTAAATTATTTTTTTAAAAACCCTTGATTTTCAAGGGTTTTTCTGCTATAATAATTATGTGAGTAGATTTAAATAAAATAAAGAAAGGTAAATAGCTAAAAAAATAGCTAAAGAATAAAGATGGGAATAATAGAATTTTTTAAAAATTTAGGAAGTCAATTGAAAGAGTTTGCAAAAAAAGTTTTTGCAGAGGATCAGTTTGTAGTAAGTGATAGTAATGAAAATGATATAATTTCACAAATTGATGGGGCAAAAGATGTCACCGCTGAAGAGAAAAAAGAATTAAAGAAAGCACTAAGGGGATCTTTTAATAGAGGCGATACACTTGTTCATGAACAAGATGGTGCGGTTAAACTTACACCTGCAGATATGGCAGATTTAAAACCAGATTTAAAGCCAGATTCAACTATGAAAGACATTCGTGTATCAACAACACCACGAGTATCAGAAAAAGAGACTCGTGTTAAGGGTGGTAACGATAGAGACGATAGAACAAGATAAGAAAGATTTAGAAGAAAATATAATAGAAATAAAATATTTATTGTAAAAGTAACAAGCATATTTAATATTAAAAATATTAGATATGCTTAAATTTTTCCTTGACAAATCTCGTAAATCATGTTAAAATTTTATACTGTAAACTGCTTAACTAAGGTTATAAATGCTTTTTTAAGCTACCTAAGTTGGAAGTTAGCGAGTATACGAAAAGGGAGGTGCATTGTAAATGTACGCAATTATTGAAGCTTGTGGAAGACAATACAAGGTGCAAGAAGGAGAGACTGTATATTTTGAAAAACTAGGAGAAGAAGAAGGAAAAAAAGTTTCTTTTGATAAAGTAGTTTTAATATCAGATAATGGTAAAGTACAAGTCGGAAATCCTTATGTAAGCAATGCTAAAGTTGAAGGAAAAGTAGTTTCAAACGGTAAAGGAAAAAAAGTTTTAGTTTTTAAGTATAAAGCTAAAAAGAATGAAAGAAAAACTAGAGGACATAGACAAGATTATACAAAAGTAGAAATTACTTCAATTAAAACTAAGGCAGAAAAAGCAGTAGCTGAAAAAGCAGAAGAAAAGAAAGAAACAGCTACAAAACCAGAAGAGAAAAAAGCTGAAAAGAAAACAGAAAAAGTAGAAAAATAAATTATATCGAAATTAAAGAAATGATATAAATAAATTATAAAGCGAAAGGAGTGAATCTTTCATGGCACACAAAAAAGGTCAAGGTAGTGTTAAGAACGGAAGAGATAGTGAGTCAAAAAGACTTGGTGTTAAAAAATCTGATGGACAAATAGTTAAAGCTGGAAATATTATAGTAAGACAAAGAGGAACTAATGTACATCCAGGAACTAATGTTGGAATCGGTAGTGATGACACTTTATTTGCTTTAGTAGATGGAACAGTTAAATTTGAAAGAAAAGGTAAAGATAAAAAACAAGTAAGTGTTTATCCAGCATAATAAATGAAAATTAAGCATCTTATTTTATAATAAGATGCTTTTTTTGTTTTTTTGTAAAAAAATATAAATATTTTTTATAAAATGTTTGAAAAAAAATATATTATATGTTTTAATTATAATAGATTAGTATAATAAATTATAAGGAGATAAAACGAAATGAAAAATTGGGTTTCAGTTTTAATAATTATAATATTAATTTTAATAGTTATTGCAATAGGTGTTTTAACTTTTAATGTTTTAAAGAAAGATACTCCTACAACAAATACAACAGATGTTGCTGAAGAAGTTGTTAAACCAACAATGACAATTAGCAAAGAAGTAACTGATAATAGTGTTATAATAAATATTGAAGCAACTGTAGGTGGAACAGATCAAATTAGCAGAATTGATTTGCCAGATGAAACATCTATTGTTGCAGAAAGTACAACTTATGAAGTTAATAAAAATGGAGATTATACATTTAAAGCTTTTTCTACAAGTGGAGAATCTTGTACAGAAACAGTTACAGTTTCAGAGCTAGATGAAGTTTCTTCTAAAAATCCATATATGCCAAAAGGATTTAAAGAAGTTGGTGGAGAGCCAGACTCTGGATATGTAATAGAAGATGACTTCGGAAATCAATATGTTTGGGTACCTGTTGAATCTGGAAAACTTACTCGTGATACAATGCTTAATACAGAATATGAAGAAACAGATAGTGGAGCTACAGCTTTAGTAAATAGTGTTGCTCAATACTATGGATTTTATATAGCTAGATTTGAAGCTTCACAATTTGAAAAAGATGGAAAAATAGTTGCAGCAACAATGGCAGGAAAAACACCATGGACAGCTATTAATTCATTAGATGCAATAAGCTATTCTGTAGCTTCAGCAGGAGATTTTGGATATGAAGACTGCCAAACAGCATTAATTAGTAGTTATGCTTGGGATACAACAATTGAATGGATTAATAACAAATATACAAATTATTCTTCTAACACAAATTATGGAAATTATTCTGGAACAGTATATCCTAGTGGATACACTGAGCAAGACAATGTAAATAATATTTGTGATTTAGCAGGAAATGTTAGAGAATGGACAACAGAAATTTATAAAGATACTTCTAGTAAAAAGAATTCAGAAAATACTATTTCTAGAGTAGTAAGAGGAGGAAGCGCTACAGCAAGCAGAACACCAGCAGCACATACAGGATATTCAGAAGGTATGACAGACCCTTATTGGGGATTTAGAATGGTATTATTCAAATAATTCAATAAATAAAGAAAACCCTTTGTTTTATTACAAAGGGTTTTTTAGATAAAAAAAACACTTTTAAGAAAATAAAAAGAATTTAGATAGTATTGAAAAAAACACATAAATATTATATAATAACAAATATCTTATAAAGAGGAGAAACAATAATGACAAACGAATATAGAACTAATAATTGTGGAGAACTTAGAATATCAGATGTAGGAAAAGAAGTAAGATTAGCAGGATTTGTGCAAACTATAAGAAATCTTGGAAAAATGATGTTTATAGATTTAAGAGATCAAAATGGAATTACTCAAATTGTTGTATCAGAAGATGCAAAATTAGAAAATATTAAAGATGTTACTAAAGAATGCACAATTACAGTTACAGGTACTGTTGTAGAAAGAAGTAGCAAAAATGATAAAATTCCAACAGGAGACATTGAAGTTATAGCAAAAAGTTTAACAGTATTAGGAAAATGCAGAAATTCACTACCATTTGAAATAAATGTAGAAGGACAAACTGTTAGAGAAGATTTAAGATTAGAATATAGATTTTTAGATTTAAGAAATGAGAAAATACATAAAAATATTTTATTACGTTCTAAAATTTTAAAAGATTTTAGAAATGCAATGGATGAACTTGGTTTTACAGAAGTACAAACACCAATTTTAGCAAATTCTTCTCCAGAAGGAGCAAGAGACTTTTTGGTACCTAGTAGATTACATCCAGGCGAATTTTATGCACTTCCACAAGCACCACAACAATTTAAACAACTTTTAATGGTATCAGGATTTGAAAAATATTATCAAATAGCACCATGTTTTAGAGATGAAGATCCTAGAGCAGATAGATCTCCAGGAGAGTTTTATCAATTAGATTTTGAAATGAGTTTTGCAACTCAAGAAGATGTTTTTAAAGTAATAGAAACAGTTCTTCCAAAAGTATTTAAACAAAATACAGACTGGAAAGTTGATGAAGGACCTTTTGTAAGAATTCCATATAAAGAAGCTATGGAAAAATATGGAACAGATAAGCCAGATTTAAGGAATCCTTTAATAATTTCAGATTTAACAGAAGTATTTAAAGGAACAGAATTTAATGCTTTTAAAGATAAAACTGTAAAAGCTATAGTTACAGAAAATATGAATGAAAAACCTAGAAAATTTTTCGATACTATGTCAGAATATGCTGTAAATGAATTAGAAGCAAAAGGGTTAGCTTGGGTTAAAGTAGACGAAAACGGAAACTTAAATGGCGGAATTAGTAAATTCATAGATGATGAAAGAAAATCACAAATATTTAAAATAATGAATGTAAAACCTAATTCAGCAATATTTTTTATTGCAGATGAATATAATAAAGCAGTAAAAATAGCAGGAGACATTAGAATAAAATTAGGAACAGAACTAGATTTATTAGAGAAAAATGCTTATAAATTCTGCTTTATTGTTGATTTTCCTATGTATGAATTATCAGATGAAGGAACTATTGACTTTAATCACAATCCATTTTCTATGCCACAGGGTGGTTTAGAAGCATTAGAAAATAAAGATCCACTAGATATTTATGCATATCAATATGATACAGTATGTAATGGCTATGAGATTTCATCTGGTGCAGTAAGGAATCATGACCAAGATATAATGATTAAAGCATTTGAAATTGCAGGATATACAGTAGAAGATGTAAAAGGAAAATTTGGTGCGTTATTTAATGCATTTAGTTATGGAACACCACCACATGCTGGTGCTGCTCCTGGAATAGATAGAATAATTATGCTTTTAGCAAAAGAAGATAACATTAGAGAGGTAATAGCTTTTCCTAAAAATAAAAAAGCTAGAGACTTACTTATGAATGCACCTTCAAAAGTTTCTGATAAACAATTAGAAGAAGTACATATAAAGCTAAACTTAGAATAAATTATTAATTAAATAAAGGAAATTTGTTATATGAAATTTATTAAAAAAATAATTGTATTTATTTTAATAATATATGTTTTTTCAATAGGAAATGTATTTGCAGTTACTGGAGTAGTAAATACAGATGCAGTTAGACTTAGAGAAAATCCTTCTACAGATTCTAATATAATTACAAATATCTATCAAGGCGAAGAATTGGAAATATTAGAGACAGAAGATGGTTGGTTAAAAGTTAAATATGGTGAAAACACAGGATATGTAAAAAAAGAATACATTAAAGAAAGTAGTAACTCAAAATCTCAAACAAACAATAATACCACAAATACTACAAACACAAATACTAATTCTGCAAGCCAAGAAAATGTAACTACTAATACAAATGTAAATAATACTACAAATACTAACACCAACACAAATACAAATACTAATACAACTAGTACAAATACAAACTCTGTAAATAATGAAAATGCAAATACTACAAATTCCCAAAATGTTTATGTTATAGCTAATGAAACATATATTAGGTCTTTACCAAATATGTCTTCAAATAAAACTTTAAAAATTGAAAAAGATAAAGAAATAACAAAAATTTCAGAAATTACAAATTGGACAAAAATAAGCATAGAAAATAGCACAGAAGGATGGGTTCCATCTTCAAAAATAACTGTAAAAGAAAAAGCGGAAAGTAGTAGTAAAGAGGAACCAAAGAAAACTGAGTCAAAAACAGATTTACAAGAAAATAAAACAGAAGAAAATGCATCAAGTAAAGAAACAGATGTAGGAAAAACTGGAAAAATAAATGTAGAAACAGCAATAGTAAGAGAAAAAGCAAATCAATCTTCAGAAGCTATAGATTCATTAGATTATGATGATGTAGTAAATATTGTAGGTGAAGAAGGAGATTGGTATCAAATAACAAGTGGAGATATAAAAGGATATGTAAATAAAAGATTAATTACTATTAATGTATCTTCAAGAAGTTCTTCTGAGTCAAGAGAAACAGTAAATGAAATTCAAGTAAATGATGAAACGACAATATCTAAAGAACAAAATGAAAATTTAAATAAAGCACTACAAAGTGCTACAAATAATGGAAATGAAATTGTAGAATTTGCAAAACAATATTTAGGATTACCATATGTTTCAGGTGGAAAAAGTCCTTCTACAGGATTCGATTGCTCTGGATTTACACAATATGTTTATAGTAATTTTGGATATTCTATAGGGGCTTCTGCTGCAACACAAAATTCAGTTGGTTCTGATGTTGCAATGCAAGATTTAAAGCCAGGAGACTTAATACTTTTTTATGATGAAGGAAAAACAAAAATAGGTCATACTGGAATTTATATTGGAGATGGAAACTTCATTCATGCAGCAAATGCTGATAGAGGAGTTGTTACAGATAATTTAAATACTAGTACATATTATAATTCTAGATTTGTTAATGCTAAAAGATTAGCTGAGTAGTTGGGGCATTTTTGAAAGGAGTCAAAAATAAAAAATAAAATTTTAATATTAATATTTTTAATGGGGCTATGTTATAACATAGCCTTTGTTTTTTCTTATGAAAAAATTTATCCAGAAAAATGTGATATAATAGCAGTTTTTGAAATAATTGATATAGAAGAAAAAGAAAGAAGCATAAAATATGTTGTGAAAACTATTGAAAATAAAAACATAAAAAAATCTACAAATACAAAATTAATTTTATACACAGAAAAAAATAATATTTATAATATTGGAGATATAATAAAAGCTTCTGGTGAATTTAAAAAAGCAAATTCTTCTAGAAATTATAAGGGATTTAATTACAGAAATTATCTTAAACAAAAGAAAATTTATGGAATAATTAATTCGGAAAAAATAGAATTTATTAGTAAAAAAACTAGTTTTAATAGTATTATTGGAAACTTAAGAGAAGTTTTTAAAAGAAAAATAGATTATTTATATAGCGGTGAATATAGTGATTTTTTAAAAGGAATTTTACTTGGAAAAACAAATAATTTGGACGAGGAAGTAGTAGAAAGTTTTAGAAAAGTTAACATTTCACATATTTTAGCAATTTCCGGACTACATGTTTCTTATGTGGTTTTAGGTTTAAAAGGCATTTTAAGTAAGCTAATAAAAAGTGTAAAAAAACAAAACATTATTATAATTACAATTTTATTCTGCTTTTCTTTTTTTACTGGATTTTCGCCATCTTGCATAAGAGCTTGTATTATGAACTCTATAAATTTAATTAATTTTAATTTAAATAAAAGAAATAATATTTATAAAAATATATTAATTTCTTTTATAATAATCATATTTTTAAATCCATTTAATATCTATAGTGTTGGGATGTGGCTTTCTTTTTTAGCTACTTTTAGTATAATTTTATTTTATAGAATACTTTATAGAATTTGCGAGCTATATTTAAAAAAGGTATTTCACAAAAAAATATATTTAAAAATTTTAAAAGTTGTTTTAATTACTATATCTGCACAAATATTAACATTTCCAATTAGCATTTATGTATTTAATACAATTAATATAAATATAATTATATCTAATTTTTTAATTTCCTTTTTAATAGGACCAGTTTTGGCTTTAGGCTATTTAAGTATTTTTATTTCTTTTATAAAAAATCCATTTACAAAAATATTGTCTTATATAGAAAAAATATTAATTTATGTTTTATTAAATTCTTCTAAAATATTAAGTCAAATTCCTTTTTCAAGAATTTATGTAAAAACGCCATATTTTATTAGTATTTTAATTTTTTATGTAATTGTTTTTATCATTATAATAGTATATTTGAAAAGAAAATATATGATTTTAAGAATTATTTTATTTCCAATTAGAGCACTCAAAAACAATTATAAAAAAATCAAGATAATAATAGTTTTTTTAGTTATTAGTATAACATTTTTAGAAGCTCTACATACCGAAAATTTAGAGATCCATTTTATTGATGTTGGACAAGGAGATTCAACACTAATTATAACTCCTGAGGGAAAAAAGATTTTAGTTGATGGTGGAGAGGGAAATAGCAATAAATATGATTATGGAAAGAATGTTTTATTACCATATTTGCTAGATAGAAGAATAAATAAAATAGATTATTTAATTATTTCTCATGCGGATAGTGACCATATAGGAGGCACATTTTCAGTTTTAGAGAGTTTAAAAGTAAATAAAATTTTAATAGGTGTTCAGCCAGAAAATTCAAATCAATTAACAGATTTAATAGAAAAGGCAAGAGAAAAGAAAATTGAAATTATTATTTTAAAAGCAGGAGATAAATTAAAAATAGAAGAGGACATTTATTTACATACTATTTGGCCAAATGCAAATAATATTTTGAGAGAAAATTCTTTAAATAATAATTCATTAGTATTTAAACTTGAGTTTAAAAATGCTTCTATTTTATTTACTGGAGATATTGAAGAAATAGCAGAAAAAGAAATTTTAAATTATTATGAAAATATGAATATTTTAAAATCAACAATTTTAAAAGTTGCTCATCATGGTTCAAAAACATCTTCATCAAAAGATTTTTTAGATGCAGTAAACCCAGAAATTGCGTTAATTGGAGTAGGTGAAGACAATAGTTTTGGACATCCAAGTGAAGAAGTAATAAAAAGACTGAAGGAAAGTGGCATTAAAATTTTTAGAACAGATGAATGTGGAGAAATAAGTATTAAATTTGACAAAAAAATGAATATAAAATCTTTATTTTTACATACTAGAAATAGGTGATAAAAGTGAGAAGAATAATTTTTTATAGTATTCTAATATTTGTTTTTTCAATAGGAATAGGATATTTTTATGCACGTTTGTGGAAAAAAGAGAATATAAGTAATTTAAAATTAGATAATTCAGTATCTACAAATACTGTAAAAGAAACAGCTTCAGTAGAAGAAAAAGTTTCTTATAATGCAACTTTTGCATTGAAAAAATATTATGATAAATGTGGTCATTTAAAATTTAATTATGCAGAATTACCAACAGAAATTATAAATTTAAGCAAATCAGAATTAGAAAAGATGTATCCAGATTGGAATATAGAAAAATTTAGTAGTAATAATATTGTTCTTTCTAAAAAAGTAGATGATGTTTGTGATAACCATTATGTTTTAAAGTTAGAAGATGAAAATATTGATGTGTTTCATTTAGCAAATGATGAAGAATTAGAGTTTTTTAAATCAACAGGAATAAGTACAGAATATTTAACAAATGAAGACATTATTAACTTACAAAATGGAATATATGTATATGGAATTAGTAATTTAAATTCTGCAATAGAAGATTTTGAATAAGAAAAAGCTAACAATTAAAATAATTGTTAGCTTTTTTTCTATACACTGAATTTCAAATTTCCGTTTTCCATATATCCATAAATTGTTTGACCAGAAGTTACTTCACCTCTTAAAATCATTTCAGCAATTTCATCTTCAACTAATTTTTGAATTGATCTTCTAAGTGGTCTTGCACCATATTTTAAATCAGTTCCTTTTTTAGCAATAAATTCTTTTGCTTCTTGATTTAATTCTAGTTTAATTTCCTTATTATCTAATGCTTCTTGAGTTTTTTCTAATAGTAAATCAACTATTTGTAGTAATTCTGCTTCTGTTAATGGATTGAATACTATTGTTTCATCAACTCTATTTAAAAATTCTGGTCTAAATAAATCTTTTAAAGCACCTAAAATTTTATCTCTATTCATTATTGCTTGATTTCCAAATCCAATAGAATTAGTATTTAAATTTGAACCAGCATTTGAAGTCATTATAATAATTGTGTTTTCGAAACTAACTGTATTGCCTTGAGCATCTGTAAGTTTTCCATCATCTAAAACTTGAAGTAAAATGTTAAATACATCGCTATGAGCTTTTTCAATTTCATCAAGAAGTATAATTGAATATGGTCTTCTTTTAACTTTTTCTGTTAGTTGTCCGGCATCATCATATCCTACATATCCTGGAGGAGATCCAATTAATTTAGATGTTGAATGACTTTCCATATATTCAGACATATCAATTCTTATAATACTGTCTTCACTACCAAACATTTCATAAGCTAAGGCTTTTGCAAGTTCTGTTTTTCCAACGCCTGTAGGACCAACAAAAATAAATGATGGTGGACGTTTTGTACTTTGAAGTCCAGCACGATTTCTTCTAATTGCTTTTGAAACAGCACTTACAGCTTCATCTTGAGAAATAATGTGTTTATGAAGATTTTTTTCAAGATTTAATAATTTTTCTGTTTCTGCTTCTGTAATTTTTGTAACTGGAATTTTAGTCCAACGTTCTATTACATCTGCAATATCTTGTACTGTAAGAACAACAGGTTTTAAATCTTTTTCTATTTGTTGCATACGTTCTGTAAGGTTACATTCTTTTGTTTTTAAGTTTGCTGCTTTTTGATATTCTTCAATAGAATCTGATGAAACTGCATCTTCTTTTTCTTCAGCAACTTTCTTTAATTCATTTTTTATTAATTCTAATTCAAATAAAGCTTTATTTTTTAAATTTAATTTTGAACAAGCTTCATCAATTAAATCTATAGCTTTATCTGGTAGAAATCTATCATGAATATATTTTTCAGACATTTTAACTGTTTTTTCTATAATATCTGGAGTAATAATTACTTTATGATAATCTTCATAATATTTTTTAATACCTTTGATAATTTCAATAGTATCATCAATAGATGGTTCTTCAACAAGTATAGGTTGAAATCTTCTTTCTAAAGCAGAGTCTTTTTCAATATATTTTCTGTATTCTTTTAATGTTGTAGTTCCAATTAATTGAATTTCTCCATTTGATAATGATGGTTTTAAAATGTTTGCAGCATTCATAGAATGTTCTGCATCGCCTGCACCAATTATGTTGTGAATTTCATCTATAACAAGAATTATATTTCCATAAGTTCTACATTCATCAACAAGAGCTTTCATTCTAGCTTCAAATTGACCTCTAAATTGTGTTCCAGCAATTATTGCTGTCATATCTATTAAATATACTTCTTTATTTAATAGTTTTGCAGGAACTTGCTCACGAGCAATTTTTAAAGCTAATCCTTGAGCTATGGCTGTTTTACCAACACCAGGTTCACCAATTAAACAAGGATTATTTTTAGAACGTCTATTTAAAATTTGAATCATTCTTTCAATTTCATTTTCTCTACCAATTACTTCATCTAACTCATTGTTTTTGGCCTTTTCTGTAAGATTAGTTCCAAATGTATCTAAAAATTTCTTCTTATTATTTTTAGGCTTTTTTTGAACTTTTACAGTTTTTCCGTTTGAAGAATTTGATTGAGCTTTATTTTGTGTATCGTCATCAGTATCATCGTTTTTATTTGTTGCTCTAAATATTCCAAATATATTTTTAATAGGATTAGAATCATCTTCCATATCTACATTTTCTAAATCTTCAGAGTTAATACCTAATGCTTCTAAGTTCATATTTTCTGAAAAATCTTTTAATATATTTTCAAATTGATTTGACATATCTTCAATTTCTTCATTTGAAATATTAGCATTTTTAGCTAATACTTCAAGAGGATTAATACCCTTTTCTTTAGCACAGTTATAGCATAAACCTTCTACAGTTTTTTTGCCATTTTCTATTTTATTTAAGAATACAACTGCTGTGTTTTTATTACATACTGAACAAATCATATAAAATATTCTCCTTAGTCTTAAAATTAGTAAATTTGTTAATAATATATCTTAATTAAAGATATTTCTATAGAGATAATAATACAATATTTTTGATTTATAGTCAATGGATTTTTATTGAAAAACTAAATAAAAAAAGAAAAAAATAGCAAACAAGCACATAGAGTGCTATTTCGAAAATACAAATTTTTCATACATTTATATTTTTTTAATTTTTAATTATTGTATAAATATTTTCACTGAATTCTTATAGAATATATATATCTTTTATAAAGTGATGCGTAAGCGACCAACCGAAGCGAAAGCGGAGGGCGATTGGAGCAATCTTCCTTTTTTTATTTTTTAAAAAGAAGATTGCGACACCAAATCACTTAATAAAAGATATATATATTCTATAAGAATTTATAGAAAAAGATTTCTAACACATTGCTATTTTAAATCATAAATGTTATAATGAACCTAGATTTTTAAAAAGGAGATTCAAATGAAGAGAGCCGTAAGAGTATTTTTTGATTCATTACATGGTCCTAAAAAATATTTATTTTTTGTTGGAATAATATTATTGTGTGTTGTAGCATTATGCTTAGGTATATATGCACAATTTTTTTATAAATATTCAGATACCGATGCTTTAATGATGGGAATAAATATAGGTAGTCAAAAGAATGCTGAAGAAATAGAAGCATTAAAATCTAATTTTAATAATTTATTTACTAATTCTATTGTAGGAGATAGTTCAAATATTAAAGTAGAAAAGTTAAGACGTGAAAATAGTAATTTAGTTTTTACAACATATGATTTAGTAAATGAAGATGAAAACTATTATAGTGTTAATGCACAAATTCCACTATTAAACATCAATACAGATAAAGCTAAAGAAATTAATTCTGATATAAAAAAAGAATTTTATGATACAGCAAATAATATAATGAGAAGAACAGATGGAACTACTATATACACTGTTTCTTATGCTGCTTTTATAAATAATAATGTTATATCAATTGCAATAAAATCTTCATTAAAAGAAGAAGGAAAATCAGAAAAATTAACAGTTAAAACATATAATTATTCTGTTCAAGAAGAAAGATTATTATCATTAACAGATTTAATAAATTTAAAAGGAACAAGTAAAGATAAAGTACAAAATACAATAAATGAAGACATTAAAAAAGCTTATAATAATGCAAGACTTATAGCAGAAGAATTTGGAAATTTATATGAAAGAGATTTATCTAGCGAAATATACAAAGTAGAAAGTGCAACTACATTTTTCTTAACAAATGACGGATATGTATATGTTGTATATGCTTATGGAAACAACGATTATACTAATGAAATGGATGTAGTAATTTTCTAATAGGGGGAATTAAATTGAAAAAAAGAACGATATTATTAATTGCATTTTTTTTAATATTAATTAGTTTTACAACTTTTATTTTTGCAACAGAAGAAGGCAAAACGTCAGATAGTAAAATAAGTGAAACAGAAGAAGCGCTTGATGCAGCAGAAGCAGAAAATACAGCAGATTCTGAACTCATTGAAAAATCACAAAATCAAATTAGTACTTATGGAAAAATTATTGAAACTGGAGAAGTAAAGGAAGTTGTTACAGGAACTGTTAAAGATAAAGTTCAACCAGTTGTTGTAGAAATAACAGAAGGAGATTATATAGGAGAAGAATTTTCTACAGATTATGTTTTAACTTATGATATAGAAGGAAAAATATTAGCTTACGAGCTAGATGTTGGAGATAATGTTTCTGTAGAAATTGTAGAAGATGACGAAGGTAATGCAACAGCAACAGTATTAGATGTAGTTAGAGCTCCATATATATTTGGATTATTTGCTTTATTTTTATTAAGTATATTACTTGTTGGTGGTAAAAAGGGAATTAAAGCAATATTAGGATTATTATTTACTATATTACTAGTTTATTTTATTATGATAAGAGGAATATTCCAAGGAGCAAATGCAATTAGAACTGCTGTAATAGCAGCTGCTTTAATAATTATTGGAACATTCATTATAATAGGAAGTGGAATTAATAAAAAAATATTAACGGCAGCTTTAGGAACGTTAGGTGGAGTTTTATCAGCAGGAATTATATCTTTAATATTTAATCATATGGCTAAAATGACAGGAGCTTGCGAAGATGCAATTCAATTAAGTATTAATATGACTACAATGAATTTCAACTTTAGAGATTTATTATTTGCAGGAATTATAGTTTCAGCACTTGGTGCTTGTATGGATGTTGGAATGTCAATTGCTTCTAGCTTAGATGAAATAAAAATGAAAAATCCAGATATAACTTGGAAAGAATTATTAAAAAGTGGAATGAACATTGGTAGAGATGTTATTGGAACAATGACAAATACTTTAATTTTAGCTTATGTAGGAAGCTCTTTAACATTAATTTTATTATTTATGGCATGTGAAATGAACATATATGAAATTTTAAATAAAGAAACTATAGCAGAAGAAATAATACCAGCTATTGCAGGAAGTATAGGTGTTGTATTCACAGTTCCAATTACTTCTTTAGTATATTCAATATTAAATAAAGATAAAGTTATATATGAGAAAACAGCAAAGAATAAAATAGACGGAAAAAGAAGTTTGAAAATTTAATTTGATAAGTAAAATTTAATAATGAAATAAAAATAAGCTTTATTATATATAGAGCTTATTTTTTATTTAATATTACTTTATCTTATAGCTTTTAAATATAATTTTAAAAGTGACGCGCAGCGACTAAACGAAGCGAAAGCGAAGTGCGATTGGAGCAATTTTCTTTTATAAAAAGAAAATTGTGACAGCAAGTCACTGACTAAAATTATATTTAGAAGCTATAAGATATTAAGATATAAAAAAATAAATACTAAATAATATTTATTACTATTTAGTATTTACTATTATAATTTATAAATTATTTATTAGTAATTATTAAAGAAATCAAATATTGAACCAGAATATTGTTGTTGAGTGCTAGGGGTTTGATTTGATTCTTCTTTTGTTTCTTCAGGCTCTTCTGCCAAAACAATTTTGATTTCCATGTTTTCGCCATTTCTGTATACAGATAATGTAACAGTATCTCCAATATTATAAGTATATTTTACTTTGTTTAATTCATTAACAGATTTTACATCTTTGCCTTCAATTTTTGTAATTATATCTGTTTTTTGTAGACCAGCTTTTTCAGCAGGTGAATCTTTTTCAACATCTTCTACATAAACACCTTCAGGTAAATTATATCTTTGAGCTGTTGTGCTGTCTAAAGAGCTACCTGAAATACCTATATATGGTCTTTTTACAGTTTTATTTTCAATTAATTGATTTACAATAGATGTTGTAGATGAAATTGGTATTGCAAATCCCATTCCTTCAATTCCAGTTCCAGCAAGTTTTAAAGTATTAACACCAATAACTTCTCCATTTGAATTTACTAGTGCACCACCACTATTTCCTGAATTGATAGCAGCATCTGTTTGAATTGCATAATAAACTGTTCCATCACTTTCAACTTCTCTATTTACTGCGCTAACTATACCTTGAGTAACAGAATATTGCATTCCTAAAGGATTTCCAACTGCCATAACAAATTCTCCAACTTTTACGTTATCTGAATTTCCTAAAGTTGCAGGTGTTAAATCTTTTGCATCAACTTTTAAAACTGCTAGGTCTGTGTAAGTATCTGTACCAACTATTGTTGCATCATAAGTTTGATCACTATTATAAATATTTATTTTTATTGATTTTGCTTGACCTATTTCATAAAAAGGTGAAGAACTACTTTCTGATGAAACAACATGATTATTTGTTAAAATATAGCCATCTTCTGAAATTATAATTCCAGAACCAGTAGCTTCAGTTGTTGTACTTCCACCAAATAAAGAGTTTACTGGATAAGTAATTGTAATACCAACAACAGATGGAAGAACTTTTTCTGCAACTGCTATTGAAGTATTAGAAAATTCTGATAAATTAATTACGTTAGTTCCAGAATTTGAAGAACTAGCAGAAGTGATAATATCTTTTGAAGAAGTTCCATTTATAAGTTTTGATTTTATTGTAGGTACTCCAAAGCAAGTACCAATAACTAATGTAGCTCCAATTATTCCTGATATAAAAGGAAGGAAAAAAGACTTTCCAAAGTTGTTTGAGGAATAATTTTTCATAGGACTTTTTCTAAAAGTGTTATCATTACTTAAATCAAAGTCATTTTCATTATTCATTTTTTTTACCTCCGTATGAATTATTGATAACTAAATATATAATAACTCAAAAAATATTTAGTTACAATAGAAATATATGAGAAAAAATTCAATTTTTTATTGAAATATTTTTTTCATATAGATATAATAACAATATAACATTAAAATAAAATTAAAATTAAAAAAATGTTACTAAAAAGAAACAATTAAAAATTACTTAGGGAATAGAGCAAAGTAGATTATAATATGAAAGAAAAAGAAATCGAGAGATTAAATTCTCTAAAAGAAGAAGAAAAAAAATTATATCAAAAAAATATAAAATTAATTTGTGGAATAGATGAAGCAGGGCGTGGACCTTTGGCAGGGCCAGTTGTTGTTGGAGCAGTAATCCTTCCAGAAAACTCTTTTATAGAAGGCGTAAATGATTCAAAAAAAGTTTCGGAGAAAAAAAGAGAAAAATTATATGAGCAAATTACTAATGAGGCAATAGCTTATAGTGTTGGAATAGTAGATCAAAAAAAGATTGATGAAATAAATATTTTAAATGCGACAAAGCTTGGTCTAAAAATTGCACTTGAAGGTCTAAAACAAAAACCAGAAATAATATTAGTAGATGCATTAACAAATATTGATACTCTGGGAATTCCATACATTTCTGTAATAAAAGGAGATGCAAAAAATTATTGTATAGCCGCTGCTTCAATAATAGCAAAAGTTACAAGAGATAGAATTATGCGTGAATGGGATGAGGTATACCCAATATATGGTTTTGCTAAACATAAAGGATATGGAACAGCAGAACATATAAGAATTATAAAAGAAAAAGGACCTTGCATTTTACATAGGAAAACATTTATTAAAAATTTTATAAAATAAATAAATAAAAAATACTAAAGAAAGGAAAAGAAAAATGGATATACAATCTATTATTCGAAAAAAAAGAAACAGACAAGAATTAACAAATGAAGAAATAAGACATTTTGTTAGTAAATTTCTAAGAGAAGAAATTACAGAAGGACAAGCAGCAGCATTAATGAGTTATATTTACATTAATGGACTTACTGCTGATGAAATTTTATCATTAAGCAAAGCAATGGCAGAATCCGGAGATATGATTGATTTATCTGATATTGCAGAAAATGTTGTTGATAAACATTCAACAGGAGGAGTTGGAGATAAAGTTACATTACTATTATTACCAATTTTAGCTTCTCTAGATATTCCAATGGCTACAATTGCTAGTAGAGGATATGGAATAACAAGTGCAATAATTGATAAATTAGATTCTATACCAGATTTCAAAACAGATTTAACTATAGAAGAATTTAAACATAATTTAAAGGCAAATTCAGTTGCTGTTATGAATCAGGGATTAAATTTTGCACCAGTTGAAAGAAAAATGTATAAATTAAGAAATGAAATTGCTTGTGAAAATAGTTTACCAATTATAGCTGCTAGTTTAATGAGTTTAAAATTAGCAACTGGAAGCAATAAAATTGTTTTTGATATTGCTTGTGGAAAAGGAACTTATATTGCAACAAACGAAGAAGCAAAAAGACTTGCAAAATTATTAGTAAAATTGGGCAAATCCTTAGATAAAGAAGTAGCATGTATTATAACAGATATGAATCAACCTTTAGGATACGAAGTAGGACATAATCTAGAAATAAAAGAAGTTATAATGGCTTTAAGAGGAATTATTTCAGAAGATTTAGGAAATGTTCTAGAAGCTGTTGGAAGTACGATGATAGCTTTAGCTACAGATCACAAAGATTTAGCAGAAAATTCAAAAATGATAAAAGAAGCTATACAAAGTGGAAAAGCATTTGAAAAATTTAAAGAGATGGTAGCTGCTCAAAAAGGAAATACCGATTATATAGATGACCCAGAATTATTAGAAAAATCAAAATTTATTATGCCAGTTTTATCTACTGAATCTGGAACAGTTGAATCAATCGATGCAGATATTGTAGGAAGTATAGCAACTTATTTAGGTGCTGGAAGGATGAAAGAAGAAGATAAAATAAATAGAAGTGCAGGAATAACAATAAAGAAAAAAATTGGTGATACTGTTATGGTTGGTGAAACTTTAGCATATATTCACACTGATGAAGAGAAAAAGGTAAGTGGAACAACTCAAAACTTAAAAGATGCTTTCAAAATTACTAATAAAAGAATTAACTTTAAATCTAGAGTACTAGAAATAGTTAATTAAAAGTTTATAGGTAAAGCTTAAAAACCTAAATAATTTTTTGGATTTTAAGTAAGTATGAATATTTTAGATATTATAGAAAATAAGAAAAATTGTAAAGAATTGTCTAAAGAAGAAATAGAATATTTTATTAAAAATTATACAAGTGGAGAAATAACCGATTATCAAGCTGCTGCTTTAATTATGGCAATTTGTATAAATGGAATGACACAAGACGAAATCTTAGATTTAACAATTGCTATGGCAAATTCAGGAGAAGTTTTAGATTTAAGTGATATTTCTAATAACATTGTTGATAAACATTCAACTGGTGGAGTTGGAGATAAAGTTACTTTAATAGTAACACCAATTATAGCTTCACTAGGAATTCCTGTGGCAAAAATGAGCGGAAGAGGTCTAGGAATAACTGGCGGAACTATAGATAAACTAGAATCTATACCAGGATATAATACAAGTTTATCTATAGAAGAATTTAAACAAAATATTAAAGATATAGGGATTAGTTTAATTGGGCAAACTATGAATTTAGCTCCAGCTGATAAAAAAATATATGCATTAAGAGATTCTATAGGGTGCACAAAAAGCATACCACTTATTGCATCAAGTATAATGAGTAAAAAAATTGCAGCAGGTGCAAATGCTATAGTTCTAGATGTAACATGTGGTAATGGTGCATTTATGAAAAACAAAGAAGAGGCTAAAAAATTGGCTAAAATGATGTCTTTAATTGGAAAATGGGCAAATAGGAAAACAGTTTGTGTTTTAACAAATATGGAAGAGCCTTTAGGATATGCTGTTGGTAATTCATTAGAAGTTATAGAAGCAGTTAAGGCTCTAAAAGGAGATATGCCAGAAGACGTTAAAGAAGTTATAGTAAAAATAGCAACTGAAATGCTAAATTTAGCAGATGAAGATTCAACATCTACCGAAAATAAAAAGAAAGTATTAGAAGTTATTAATAATGGTAAGGCTTATGAGAAATTTAAAGAACTTGTTGGAAAACAGGGTGGAGATGTAAGCTATATCGAAAATACAGAAAAATTTGAGAGGGCTCCAATTATAGCTCCAGTACTTTCAGAACAATATGGATATGTAGAAGAATTAAATGCTGAAAAAGTAGGAAAAGCGGGACTTGAACTTGGCATTGGAAGAATGAAAAAAGAAGATACAATTGATTCAAGATTAGGAATTTTATTTGAAAAGAAAATAGGAGATATTGTAAAAAAAGGAGATGTCTTAGCTTATGTTCATGCGAGCTCTCCAGAAAAAGCAAATGAATGTGTCAATAAAATACTTTCTGCATATAAAATTGGTTCTAGAAAAGAAATTAAGAAAAACATAATAGAAGTAATTTAAAAAATATAAATAAATTAATATAAATATGCAAAAGTAGAAATAATATATATAAATACTTAAGAAGAGAAAGGAAGATTAAAATGTCAAAAACAGATGGAAAAGAATTAAAAGAGAAATTATTTGATTCTAAAAAAAGCGGATGGGAACATTTAAGTGATGAGGAACTTAAAAATATTTTTCAATATGCTGATGAATATATGTATTATTTAAATAATTCAAAAACAGAAAAAGAAATAGTACAAAATTCAAAAGAAATATTATTAAAGAATGGATTTTGTGATATTTCAGAAAAAGAAACTTTAGTACCAGGAGATAAAGTTTTTTATATAAATAGAGGAAGATGTATTTATATTGCAATTATTGGAGAAGAAGAAATTGAGAAAGGACTAAACGTAGTTGTAGCACATTGTGATTCTCCAAGAATAGATTTAAAACAAAATCCATTATATGAAGATAATGAACTAGGAATGCTTAAAACGCATTATTATGGTGGAATAAAGAAATATCAATGGACTAACATACCACTTAGTATGCATGGATTTGTTGTTAAGCCAGATGGAGAAAGAATAAATATTTGTATAGGTGAAAAAGAAGAAGATCCTATATTTACAATATCTGATTTACTACCACACTTAGCAAATGAACAAATGGAAAGAAAATTAAAAGATGGTGTTCAAGGCGAAGAATTAAATATTTTGGCAGGAAGTATACCTTATGACACAGAGGAAGTATCTGAAAGAGTAAAATTAAATATATTAAAACTATTAAATGATACTTATGGAATAAAAGAAGTAGATTTTGTAAGTTCAGAAATTGAATTTGTTCCAGCATTTAAAGCAAAAAGTTTAGGTTTTGATTATAGTATGATAGCAGGTTACGGACAAGATGATAAAGTTTGTTGTTATGCAGGTTTAAGAGCAATATTAAACATAGAAAAACCAAGGAAAACAGCCGTATGTGTAATTACAGATAAAGAAGAAGTTGGATTTAATGGTGTTACTGGAATGTATACTAGAATTTTTGATGGTTTTGTTACAGAACTATTAGAAAAAACAGGAAACACTAAAGCTAGTAGCCTAGACAAAACATTTTCCAACACGAAAGCACTTTCAGCAGATGTTGATGCTGCATATAATCCAAATTTTGCATTTGCATTTGAAAAAAATAATACTGCATATTTAGGAAAAGGAATGTCTTTAGTAAAATATACAGGAGCGAGAGGAAAATCTGGAGCTTCAGAAGCACCAGCAGAATTTGTTGCAGAAGTTAGAAAAACATTTGATTCTGTAAATGCAAGATATCAATCTTGTGAGCTTGGAAAAGTTGATAAAGGTGGTGGAGGAACAATAGCACTTACTTTAGCAAATAGAGGAATGGAAGTAGTTGATGTTGGTGTTCCAGTAATGGGAATGCATTCACCTTATGAAATAACAAGTAAGTTTGATGTATATCAAGCATATAAAGGATATCAAGCATTTTTAAATCAATAATATAATTTAAAAAGCCTCATTGTTTAAATATAAGCAATGAGGCTTTTTTATGGAATTTTATTGTAGTAGTATAATTTATAACTAGTTTAATATAACATTAAGTAACGCGTAAGCGACCAACCGAAGCATAAGCGAAGGGCGATTGGAGCAATCTTCCTTTTATTTATTTTTAAAAAAGAAGATTGCGACACCAAGTTACTTAATGTTATATTAAACTAGTTATAAATTTATATATGGTAGAATATAAAGATAAAAATAAGTTTGCAATAAACTTTACATAATCTAAAAAAAGTGGTATAATAATACTGTATTTTATAAAAGAAGAAAGGAGTATATGATTATATTAAATAATCATATAATAAATATATGTACTTTTTATTACCTTTGCCAGTAATATTTGTAGCAGCAATAGTATTTAAAGTTTCTGATTTTTTTAAATTAAAAGTTTTTAAAAAGATTTCAAAATTTGTAATTATTGTATGTGTTATATATTTTATTTATGCATATTTAGCATATAAAGGATTTAATATTTTAGTTTATATTATAGATTTTGTAAAAATGATAATAGGATTTTTCAAAAAATAATAAGAATTTAATAATTATAAAATAAAAAAGATATAAATATATAAATTTATATCTTTTTTGTTTTATAGTTTTATTTGAGACTATAGAAAAAGTTGTGTAAATCGGAAATCCTTCCGATAGATAACTGAAATTTTTTAAATAATTTTTTCA
>CANQYM010000001.1 GCA_947628085.1 uncultured Clostridia bacterium | reverse complement strand
TTAAAGCTGGAAAAGCATTAAAAGATTTAGTAAATAAAAAATAGAATTTTATATAAACATATATGAATTCATAGAAAGATACGTACAAACTACGTATCTTTTTTTATATATTTTATTTTAATTTTAATATTTTTAAACAATAATATAATTATATAAGTAGTGCGCAGCGACCAAACGAAGCGAAGCGAGTGCGATTGGAGCAATTGAAAATTGCGACAGTAAGCTACTTATATAATTATATTATTGTTTAAAAATAAAAAACAAAGAAATAAAAATTATATAAGTAGTGCGCAGCGACCAAACGGAGCGAAGCGAGTGCGATTGGAGCAATTGAAAATTGCGACAGCAAGCTACTGCTATAATTATATTATTGTTTAAAAATATAAATTAATAAAAATATCTAAAAGTCGCATAAAGCGAAACAATATTTACTAAAAGTACTTGAAAAAAATTTTTATTATAAATATAATGTATATATCTAAATGTACGAAGGAGGAATAGTGGTGGATCAATATGAAGTAATTTTTCTAGATGATGATGGAGAAACTGTTCTAGATAAACAATTGGTAAATAAAGGTGATAGAGTAGAATATAAAGGAAAAACTCCTGAGAAAGCTCCAGAAAACCAAATTAAATATACTTTTATTGGATGGACAAATGAAGAAAAATTAGAATCTGTTCAAGAAAATATTTCGTTAGTGGCAAAATATGAGCAAGAGGTAATGATGAATCCTATAGAAGAAGCTTTTTATAATGCTACTTTAGATACAGCAAAGCAAGCAAAAGTTAATTCAACTATGCAAGCAGGACAAAAAATTGTTGGTCAATTAAGAGCTTTAGAAAAAGATAGTAGAACTGCTGAACAAATTGTAAGTGAAGTTTTAAAAAATGGAAAAACAGAACTAGGCCCAGAAAGAGATGTAGAAAGATAAGAAAAATATAGAATAGGTTACAAAAGATTTTGGAAGGAGATTACAAATGAATACTGTAATTACTTTAGATGATATAAAAGCTTATGCAGAAATTGATTATATTATTAATCATATGAATGAGAAATATATAAAAAAAATACCTGAAAAAATTAGAGTATTTTTTTCTAAATTTAAAGATCCAACTTATGAAGTAAAAATTAATCCTTATGTTCCACTTGAAAATCAAGGATTACAAAGATATAGTCTAGAAATTATAGCTTTATTACATTTAAGATATTGGTGTGAAGATGAGAAAAGAAAGCAAGAACTTTATGAAATAATGATAGAGAATGAAGAAAAGTTAGAGTCACACATTCAAGAAAAACTTAATATTGATGAAATGCTTGATGAACAATTTACCACGAAAGAAGAAAATGAAGAAGTAGAAGAAGACTATTCAAAACCAAGAGTAATACAAAAATATGATATATATGCAAAAAATAATGAAGACATAAAAGACTATACCGATTATGAAGAGAATGAAAATGAAAATCAAACAGAAGAAAATAAAGTAGTTTCTACTACAAAAGATATAACGGAAGAAAATAGTGAGAAAAATACTGCATTAACAGAAAATGAAACTGAAAATATAGGTTTTTTTGCTAAAATTAAAGAAAAAATAATGTCTTTATTTAAGAAAAAAAATTAATTTTTTAAATTCAAAAGAAATTATAAATAAAATTTAATTAAAATTTATTTATAAAACTTGACATAGCTAGAAAAAAGTAGTAAAATATTTATTGTTTTAAGAAGAAGCATCCACTTCTCACCTTATCTTAAGTGAAAGCATAAGGTTAGAAATCAATAAATTTTATTTTATAAAATTATTATGTGGATTTGACTTTTTAAAATAAGTCAAATTTTTTTTTGGAGGTGTTTTACAATAAAACAAGAATTACCAATAAATAGACAAATTAAAGAAAAAGAAGTTCAACTAATAGGAGCAGAAGGAGAAAAAATAGGAATTGTTTCTATAGAAAAAGCATTAGAATATGCTGAAGAGCAAAATCTAGATTTAGTTCTAGTAGCTCCAAACAATAAGCCAGTAGTTTGTAAATTAATGAACTATGGAAAATACAAATTTGAACAAGCAAAAAAAGAAAAAGAGTCTAGAAAAAACCAAAAGGCTGTTGAATTAAAAGAAATAAGAGTTACACCAAATATTGGTGAACACGACTTTGGATTCAAATGCAAAAATGCTAGAGCTTTTTTGGAGGCTGGTAATAAAGTTAAATTTACAGTTAGATTTAGAGGTAGAGAACTAAATAATGTTAAAGCTGGAGAACTAGTTTTAAATAAGTTTGCAGAAAATTTAGCTGAAATTTCAACAATAGAAAAAAAGCCAATTTTGGAAGGCAAAACAATGTTTATAATTTTAACAAAAAAAATATAAAATATGAAGGGAGATTTCAAAATGCCAAAATTAAAAACAAATAAAGCTGCAAAGAAAAGATATTCTTATACAGCTACAGAAAAAGTAAAAAGAACAAAAGCTAATAGAAGACATCGTTTAGCAACAAAAACTACTAGACAGAAAAAGTCTGGAAAAATTCAAGATGCATATGCAGATAAAACTGTTGTAGCAGGAATTAAAAGATTATTACCTTATGGTAATTAGAATAAATTGTAGGTAAAAGGAGTGAATATAAATGGCAAGAGTAAAAACAGCAAGAACAACTAGAGCAAGACATAAAAAAGTATTAAAACTAGCAAAAGGATACTATGGAGCAAAACATTATAGATATAGAAATGCTAAACAAGCAGTTATGAAATCTGGAATGTATGCATATGTAGGAAGAAAAGACAAAAAATCAGATTTTAGAAAATTGTGGATAGTAAGAATTAATGCTGGAGCAAGAATGAATGGATTAACATATAGCAAAATGATTTCAGGATTAAAGAAAGCAGGAGTTACTATAAATAGAAAAATGTTAGCAGAATTAGCTGTATCTGATGAAAAAGCATTTGCAGAATTAGCTGAAATTGCTAAAAAAGCTTAAGCTTAATAAGAAGTGAAATAAAGAAAAAAAGGACTTTTAAAAGTCCTTATTTTTTTGCTAAAGTTATTAATATTTTAAATTAGGAATTTGTTTTGAAATTTTTTCATAATTAGGAACATATTTTTGAAGTATTTCATAAAATTTTTTTCCATGACTTTTATATTTTAAATGGCAGAATTCATGGAAAATGATATACTTTATTATTTCTTTAGAATACATTACAATATATGGGTTTATAATAAAAGATTGTAAATCTGTATTGCAATAAGCAAGAGTTCCAGCTATTTTTTTTATTTCATAGTTCTCAGGAGCAAATCCAAAAACGTGTCTTGCTTCTTCCATAATATTTTCAATTTCATTTTCTGCTATTTTTTTATACATTTTTAATAATATAACATTTAATAAATCTTGATTATTATTTTTTCTATAATTCATAGGTAAGTTTATATTGATAGAATTTTTTTCAAGATTTAATTCTGGAGAAGATATTCTTAAATAATAAACATTAACAGAATAATTTTCATCAAATATAGTTGTGAATTTTGGCTTTAAAGATTCATCTTTTCCAAGTATGAAACTATTGTTATCAAAATCTGTTTTTTTATTGATATTACTGTTTTTTATTCTTTTTATAATATTCATTTTTAAACCCTCCAACAAAATAAATGTTCGTAAAATCTTTGTTTGTTTTATTTTACATATTTAAAATAAAAATGTCAATAGTTTTTGCAAAAAAATGTTCGGTAATTTAAAAATATTTTTTTAAAGGTTGAAAACACAAGAAAATATCAACAAAAAAATTTTAAAATTAAAAAGCAAATATTAAAATTTTAAATTAAATATTATTGTTTTTTTATTTTTGGCTTTGAAACTAAAGAGGCGATATATCCAAAAAATATCGCAGCAGAAATACCTCCAGCAGCAGCCTTAATTCCGCCTGTAAATGCTCCTATAAATCCTGTTGTTTGCACTTCAGATATTGTTCCTTTTGCAAGCAAACTTCCAAAACCAGTAAGTGGAACTGTTGCTCCACATCCTGCAAAATCAATTAAATATTTATATAAACCTAATCCACCTAATATTGCTCCAATAGTAACATAAGCAACTAAAATTCTAGCTGGAGTAAGTTTTGTTTTATCTATTAAAATTTGTCCTATTACACAAATTGCGCCTCCTACTACAAAGGCTTTTAAAATCATCATCCAATCCATAAAATAAATCCTTAAAAATTATTTAGATTTTTCAAAATCTATAAAACTTCAATGCTAATAGCGTGAGCTATTCCAGGAATTGATTCACCTTGCTGAGTACTTGTTGAATTCATCAATGCGCCTGTTGCTATCATTAAAACTTTTTTATATTTTTTCTCTTGAAGCATTTGATAAACAAAACCAGAAAAAACAGTAGCGATACATCCACATCCAGAGCCTCCTGAATGTGTATCTTGTTTTTCTTTATCAAACATTAAAACTCCACAATCATTATAAATATCTTTTATGTTGTAACCTTTAGAACTAACTAAATCTATTAAAATATCTTTTCCAATATAGCCTAAATCTCCTGTTAAAATTACATCATAGTAGTTAGGTTCTCTGCCAGTATCTGTTAGGTGCCTTATAAGAGTATCTTCAGCAGCTCCTGCCATTGCAGCTCCCATGTTATTAGCATCTTTTATACCCATATCAACAATTTTTCCAGGAGTGAAACTTGTTATAAAAGGGCCAGTTCCATCTTTGGTGAGAATAGCAGCACCAGAACCAGTAACAGTCCATTGGCTAGAAGGAGGCCTTTGATTTCCAAGTTCTAATGGAAATCTAAATTGTTTTTCTGCACTACAAAAATGGCTTGATGCTGTACAAATTGTATTTGTAGCAAAATCTCCGTCTATAAGAGCAGAAGCTATTATCATAGATTCAACAAAAGTAGAACAAGCTCCAAATAGCCCAATAAAAGGAATATTAGTTTCTCTTAAACCAAAAGAAGATGCTATGCACTGATTTAATAAATCACCTGCGAAGCAGAAATCTATGTTTGAAGAAGCAATTCCAGATTTTGAAATTGCCATACTAACAGCTTCTTTTACTAGTTTACTTTCAGCTTTTTCCCAACTAGATTCTCCCCAAAATTCATCTTCTAAGCATTGATCAAAGAATTGATGAAGAGGCCCTTCTTTTTCTTTTGGACCAACAATAGAAGCAGTAGCAGCAATATTTACTGGTTTATTTAAAATATAGCTTTGATTTCCAACTTTTTTCATAAATAAATCTCCTTAAAATAAAAATTACATACTTAAATAAAAATTTAATAGCTTAAATTGAAAGTTAATTTAAAATTATGACTATAAATAGAAAGTAAATTAAAAATAACTAAATATAGTTTAAATTAAAACTAAACTTTGAGTATTAAGTAAAATATAAATTAAGCCAACAACAATACTTGTTGAAATTCCATATACAAGCACTGGGCCTGCAACAGTAAACATTTTTGCTCCAACACCCATAACATAACCTTCTGACTTATATTCCATAGCAGGTGAAACAATAGAATTTGCAAATCCTGTTATTGGAATTAAAGAACCAGCACCTGCAAATTTTCCAACTTTATTAAAAACATTAAGACCTGTTAGAAAAGCGCTAGCAAAAACAAGAGTCATAGAAACAATTGTGTAAGAATTTGTTTCATCAATACCGCGTGATTTGCAAAGGCCAAAAATTATTTGTCCAATTGCACAAATAAGTCCACCAACCCAAAAAGCATTAAAGCAATTTTTTAGAATAGGTGAGTTAGGCGTTTTTGCATCAACATAAGATTGATATTCTTCTTTACTTTGAATAGCTTTCAAAAAATCATCTCCTTAAAATAAATTCTATATTTTGTATTTTTCCAAAAAATACATTTATTATTCATATAAAAATCATAATAAAATAATAGAATTTAAAAATATTAATGAAGAAAAGGTGGGAAAAAATGGATAAATATTTAAATCAATTAAGTAAAACTTATAAAAATATACAAGAGGTAAGTGAAGAAATTATTAATCTTCAAGCTATACTTAACTTGCCTAAAGGTACAGAATTATTTATGAGTGATATTCATGGAGAAGATGAAGCATTTTCTCATATTTTAAATAATGGTTCTGGAATAATAAAAAGTAAAATAGAAGACATATATACGAAAACTTTGACTGAGCAAGAAAGAAAAGATTTAGCAACATTAATTTATTATCCTGAAGAAAAACTTAATTTAATAAAAAAATCAAGAGATAATATGAATGAATGGTATAAAATCACTTTATATAAATTAATTGAAGTAACAAAAGCAGTTAGTTCAAAATATACTCGATCAAAAGTTAGAAAAGCAATGACAAAAGGATTTGATTATATAATAGATGAATTATTACATCTTCAAGGAGATGATATTAATAAAGAACAATATTATAATCAGATTATTGATAGTATTATTGATTTAAATAGAGCAGACAATTTTATAATTGCTATTTCAGAATTAATTAAAAGAATGGCAATAGATCACTTACATATTGTTGGAGACATATACGATAGAGGACCTGGAGCTCCTACAATTATGGATAAATTAATAAACTTTCATAGCTTAGATATAGAGTGGGGAAATCATGACATACTTTGGATGGGAGCAGCATCAGGCAATGAAGCTTGTATAGCAACAGTTGTTAGAATTTGTAGTAGATATGATAACTTATCAACTTTAGAAGATGGTTATGGAATAAATATAAGACCACTTTCAGTTTTTGCAACAGAAACATACAAAGATGATAAATGTGAAAACTTTATTCCAAGAAATAAAGAAGTATCAAAATATAGTAATACAGATAAAATGATTCTTGCAAAAATTCAAAAAGCAATGTCAGTAATCCAATTTAAGATAGAAGGAAATTTAATAAAAAAACATCCTGAATATAAAATGAAGGATAGGTTATTATTAGATAAAATGGATTTAGAAAAAGGAACAGTAAAAATAAATAATATAGAATATAAATTAAATGATACAAATTTCCCAACTATAAATCCTAAAAATCCATATAAATTAACAAAAGAAGAAGAGGAAATAATAGAAAGATTAAAAAACTCTTTTATGCATAGTGAGAAATTAAATAGACATATAAACTTTTTATATGCAAAAGGACATATATATCAAAACTTTAATTCTAATTTACTATTTCATGGTTGTATTCCTTTGACTGAGAAAGGAGAATTTGAAGAAATAGAGATATTAGGAAAAAAATTAAAAGGAAAAGAATTGCTAGATTATATAGAACAAATAGCAAATAAAGCATATTTTGCAGAAAATAAAGAAGAAAATCAAGATTCAATAGATTTAATGTGGTATTTTTGGTGTGGACCAAAATCACCATTATTTGGAAAAGATAAAGCAGCAACTTTCGAAAGATATTTTATTGATGATAAAGCTACTCATAAAGAAAATAAAAATCCATACTATACTTTTATTAATGATGAAAATATTTGTAACAAAATATTAGAAAATTTCGGACTTGATATAGAAGAAGGACATATTATAAATGGTCATGTCCCAGTAAAAGCAAAAGATGGAGAGAGTCCATTAAAAGCTAATGGAAAAATGATAGTTATAGATGGTGGTTTTGCTAAAGCTTATCAATCAACAACTGGAATTGCAGGATATACATTAACTTATAATTCTCATGGATTAGTGCTTGCAATGAATGAACCATTTGAATCTAAAAGTAAGGCAATAGAAGAAGGATTAGATATAAAAACTCAAACCATATTAAAAGAAAATATTGTAAATAGAAAAAGAGTAGCAGATACTGATATTGGTAAAAAATTAAAAGAAGAAATAGAAGATTTAAAACAACTTTTATCAGCATATAGAGAAGGTAATTTAAAAGAAAAAATCTAATGTTACATTCTTGTTACTTTTTTGAATAAAACCCTTTAAAATATTGACTTTTTTTGTAAAAACATATATAAATAACATATAAATATATATAATTTGTAATTATTGTGCTTAAAAAAATTTGCGTTTATATATAACAAAGGAGAAATACAAATGTCAAGTTGTTTAGGAATTTATGTAGATAAGAACTTAATAAAATATGCTAAACTAAGTAAAAAAAGAGACATTTATAAAGTAGAAGCATTTAATGTTGAAACTTTTGAAGACCTTGAATCTGCACTAAAAAGAGTTATTACAGAAACAACTAGTACAAAAATTCCAATAAGTATTAATATATCAAATGAGCTTTATAATTACTTTGACGTGTTTTCTATATTAGAGAAAAAAGATATAACTAAATCTTTAGATATAGAATTTGAAATGCTTTGTGATAGTAAGAGATATGACAAAAGCTTATTAGAATCAAGATATTTGTTAATGGATAACAAAGAAGATTTTGAAAAATATAGAGCATTATATATATCTGCAAATAAAAAGGAAATTAATCAAAAATTAGACATATTATCTAATTATAAATTAACTTCAATGACACCTGTTTCTGTAAGCATTACAAATTTAATTGAAGCAGATGAAAATGATGAAGATAATAAAAATGTAGCAATAATAAATCTTGAAAATGAAACAAAAATAACAACAGTTATTGATGGACAAATTACAAGAGTAGATGTATTAAATACTGGACTTGGAGATGTTGTTGAAAAAATAAATTCATCAGAGTTATCTTGGAAAAAATCATATGATGTGTTTAAAAATATTATAATTTATAATCAAGATGTAACGAGTTTAGATAAAAATGAAAATGAATATATAGATATAGTAATGCCAACAATAGATAAAATATGTCAAGAAATGAGAAGAACTTTAAATAGTCTTAATAAAAACATTAGTAGAATTTATATTACAGGAATGGGAGCCACAATAAATAATATCGATTTATATTTTCAAGACTATTTTAAATCAATACCTTGTGAAATATTAAAACCATTTTTTATTGATTCTACTTCTTTGAAAGTTCCAACTAAAGAATATATTGAAGTAAATTCAGCAATAGCACTTGCACTAGAAGGAATTAATTATTTAAATAAAGAGGTGAATTTTGCTCCAGTGTCAAAGTTTGATAATATAGATATAGAAAATATTAAAATTTCAAAAGAAGATTTGGAAGATATAAACTGGAAAGAGCCATTTAATATACAAGAAAAATTAATTACTAGAATAATAGCAGTATTTATTATGGCAATAATATTGTTTAGCCTTTTGGGTGCTGTAATTGTAAATAATGGTACTAAGGCAAACAAATTAATAAATGATAAACTTGCAGAAACAAACAAACAAATAAATACAATAGATACCCAAATCTCTCAAATACAAAGTTATGTAGATACTTATTCTTCAATAATAAATAATGTAGACTCACCAAGTGAAACAGTAATAAATGCAAAAAAACCTAGAACTATTGAAAAAGATGCTATACCAAATTTATTAAACAAAATAATGTTTATAATACCTCAAGAAGTAAAAATTATTTCTATAGAAAATACAGAAAATAAACATATAGTAATAGAAGCATCTTCAGAAAAATATGAACAATTAGGTCATTTTGTAACTGCAATAAAAGATGATGGAATGCTAATAAATGTTCAATCATCAGATGGAACAAAAAATAATTCTGTTACTGAAATTACAATAGAAGGAGATTTGCCATGAGAAAATATATATTAATTCTTATTTCAATCATTTTAGCAATACTTTTCTTCGTAATATTTTTTGTTGGGATAAGTATAGGTGGTTTTAAAATAAATAGTTATAAAAATATAATTCAGGTAACAAATCAAAGAAAATCTTTATCTGCTGAATTAAGTAACAAGAATAATGTAGAATTTGAAGAGAAAAAAACTACTTTAGACACAGCAGTTAATAAATATAATGATTTAAAAACTAAATATGACCAATTAGTTAGTGAAGGAAAAATATCTAATCAAAATTTATATAATGCAATGGATTTATTTGATATGGACTATTTGTGGAAAAAAATTGGAGATTATGCAGCAGAAAAAGGTGTAAAGCTACAGATAGATGTTGTTAAAAGTGAAACTGCAACAGCAATAAGTCCAGAATATGCAATATGTGATTTAAAATTTACACTTAAAGGCGAATATGGAGCAATAACAGACTTTATGTATAATTTTGAAAAAGATGACGAATTAAATTTTGAAACAAGCAACTTCTTATTAAAAGAAAATGGGGAAGAACTACAAGCAACCTTTACAGTAAAAGAAGTATCATTAAAAAATAATTTATCTTCTGTTGAAAACTAATTTGTTAATATAACAAAAGAAAATAAAAAATAAAAAGAGAGGTACATGCCAATGAAACCAGGTATATTAAGAGAAATAGCTATTATTTTATTGCTTTTAGTAGTAATAATTTTTGCTTTTATAATTTTATTTTATGATAGTGTTTCTGTTACAAATGCAGCAATTAGTTCAATAAACTATGAAACAAGTAAACCAGTAAGTAATGCATTACAAGAAATAAATAATAAAAGCGGAATGTCAGAAGAAAGCTCAGACGAAGTATTAAAATCTTACAGTATTGGTGAAGCTGATTTAGCAGCTTATGAATCTGATGATTCTTATTCAAGTGGAAAAGTAGATCCATTTTCTGAAGAAGCTTCTCCAGAAGAAGCTGTAACAATAACAGCAAATACTAACACAGAAATTCAAAAAAGTGAGGTTTCTGCTACTCCTGAAAACACAAAAGAAAGTCAAAATATTGTAGCACCAAGTGCTACTACTGTAGAAACAAATGAAGAGACAAAAAATGTTACAAACACTGTAAATACTACTGAAAATAAAGCAACAAATACATCAGCAAATACATCAACACCAGGAAAATATTTTGAAAAGAAAAATTCTAAATAAATAAAAGGAGATATTAAATGAGATCACAAAAGGGATTTGCTAGACTTAAACTAGAGATAACAGTAATTGTGCTAATGTTTTTGGCAGGAATTACTGCATATGTTGTATTTCAAGATAATGGTATTGTCGATCAAATTGAAGAAAATGTGGTTAGTCAAACTCAAAATCAAACAGAAGTAATAACAGAAGAAAAAAATTAAATTTAGTTTAAATTAAAAGGGCATGTGCATTAATTATGTATATGCCTAATTTACTATAAATTGGGAAAAGACTATGAAAAATAGAAGTATACAAATTGAATTAGCTTTTTCAGCCGTAATAATAGTTATTACAATAATTATTATTACAGCTATTTGTTTTGATTTAAACAAGAAAATTGAAAGCACAAATAAAAATATTGAGGCTACAATAATTGCTACAAACATATTAGAAAATATAAATTTTAGAACATATGATAGCTTTAATGAATATATTCAAACAATAGCAGGAACAGGAATTACTAAAAAAGTTGTAGGAAGTAGTCAAAATATAGTAATTGTAGGAAATGATTTTAATGAAACTTTTTTAGGAACAGAAATTCCAAGTGGATATGTTGTGGATTTTACGGCAACAAGAACTAGTGAAAATTTTGATATAGCAAAAGAAATAACAATAGTTGTAAAATATAATGTATTAAATCAAGAAGAAAAATTTGAAATTACTTCAATGCTAGAAAGAGAAAACATAGAAGAATGTAATAATCCAGTTATGACAGATACATATTTTCAAGATTTAGGATTTAATAATGATGAATATGATATCATACCAATAAAATTTGCCGAAAACTTAAACCATTTTATAACAACTAATGTTAATGACCCTGAATGGTATAATTATTCATCAAAAAGGTGGGCAAAAGTTCTTATATTTTCAAGAGATGCAGACAATTTAAGAGATTTGTTTATAGATGAAAATGGAAACATAAATAGCATAGTTAATTATGATAATGTAACATTAGATGTAACTAATTATATTTATGTTTGGATACCAAATTTTTCAATAAAAGATGATATTACATATTTTAGATATGGTACAAGTAAAAGAGCAATAAAAATGGAATTTCAATATTTAAATGGTAAATATTTATATTTAAATAGAGTAGGAGAAGAAATATCTAACATATCAGATGAATGTAGCTTTGATGGAATATTTGGAGTTTGGAAAAAACTAGGCGATGAACAAGATATATACTATCAAAATTTTAATAATACGAAATATGCACCAATAAACATTTACTAGATAAATTTAAAATTTTCAAGAAAGGAGGAAATATGAGTAAGTTTATTTGTAAAATAAGAACACCACAAGGACAAATAACTAAAGTTGTAATGTATGAAAATGACAAAATAACTTGTATAAAAAAACTTAAGAGAAATGGTATGACACCAATAAGTGTAGACCAAAAATTCTCAGTTCCTTCTTTGGAGAATTTCGATAAAAATCTTAGAAATAAAAGAAAATTAACTTCAAACATATACACAAAGAAAAGAAAAAAATTAGATTTAAATCAAGATATTAATATTAATGTATCAGTTAAAAATAAAGTTTCAATTACAGAACTTAGAAAATTTACCCAAGATTTATACCTTTTAAAAAAGTCAGATTTTTCAAATAAAAAAGCTTTAATAGCCATAATAAAAAATACAAAAAATGCCTATTTTAATGAAGCAATTAATAAAATTTTAAAAAGTGTTGAATCTGGCGATGTAATGTACAAAACAATGAACGAATATCCTAAAATATTTTCTCCTGTATATGTTAATTTTATAAAAACAGGTGAATTAACAGGAAACTTAAGTGAGTATTTAAAGCATGCAACTAATTATTTAGAGCATGAAGAAAGAATAAAAGAAAAAGTAAAAACAGATTTAATTCCAAGTGGTATAACACTTGTTGTAACCTTAATAGTAATAATTTTATCAATAATTTTTGGAGTACCAGTTTTAGAAAAAGCAATACAATCAAATTATAGAATGATAGAGCTTCCTAAAATTACTACTATTCTTATGAAAATTATAGGTTTTATTGCAAGATTTTGGTATATATTTGCACTAATAATAGCAATTTTTGTAGGAGCAGTTATAAGATATATAAATACAGAAAAGGGAAGATATAATTTTGATCATTTCAAATATACTAATAAAATATTTGGAAAAATTACATATTTAATTGAATTTTCAAGAGTTATTAAAAGTATATTTTTAAATTTACAAAGCAAAATGAGAATACAAGATGCTTTGGAAATTAGTAAAAATACAGTTACAAACACATATATGATTTCTAAAGTTGAAGAGGCTATTAACAACTTATATGTAGGAAAATCTTGGATACCACCTTTTGAAGAACCAAAGAAATTAAACTCTGTAACAATTGAAATAATGAAAAAAAGTGAAAAAGGTGATTTATCAAAAATGCTTGGTAAAACAATAGAATATTTAGACCAAGAAATAGAAATACACATAGAAATTTTGTTAAAAAGATTAACAAATATCTCACACATATTAATTGCAATTACATTAATATTATTTTTAATATTATTCTTAATACCAAGTATACAACTATATTTAGGAGGACTACTATTTATTTAAAATTAGGAGGGCTACAAATGAAAATAGGAATTGATTTAGGTGGAAGCCATATAGGAGTTGGCTTAGTTGAAAATGAAAATTTGTTAGATACAGTTGATAAATTTTTTTCTAGTGAAGATAGAAAAGACATAGAAAATGCAATATTAAGAAACATAGATGAATTAATAAATGAGCTTTTAAATAAAAATAATATTGTGCTAGAAAATATAGAAAAAATAGGAGTAGCTTCTCCTGGAACAGTTACAAATGGAAGGATTACATCTTGGAATTTAGGAATACAAAATTTTGATTTGCAGTCTAAATTAAAAGAAAAATATAATTTAGATGTGAAAATTAGAAATGATGGAAAATGTGCAGCTCTTGTTGAAAAAATGTATGGCTCAATGAAAGATTATGATGACTGTGTATTTATAAATATTGGAACAGGAATAGGGGGAGCAGCATTTATTGGAGGAAAGCTGTTAGAACCAAAAAAATATTCTGGATTTGAATTTGGACATATGACGCTTGTAAAAGATGGAATACAGTGTACTTGTGGAAAAAAAGGTTGTTTTGAAAGATATTGTTCAATAAAAGCTTTAAAAAATAGAATAACAAATACTCTACATATAGATGGCTCAGATATTTCAGGACAATACTTAAGAGAACATATTATGGTTCAGTATCATGATGAAGTTCAAGATGATATAAATGAATTTATTGACTATTTAAAAATAGGAGTATGCAATTTAATAGATATTTTTGAACCAGAAATAGTTTGTTTTGGAGGAAGTTTTTCATATTATGAAGGACATCCCGTTTTAAATAAATTAATAGAAGAAATAAATAAGCCAAATTCAACTTTTAATAGAGGAGAACATAAAATAACAACTGCATATTTTAAAAATGATGCTGGAATAATAGGTGCAACTTTATAATAAAAAAGAGCTTTGAAAAATTTTCAAAGCTCTTTTAAATTTTATTTTTTAATTTCTCCTGATGTTTTATATAAACTTGGCAATGTATTTTTTAAATCAACTAATATACTTTCATATAATCCTTGTGATTTTAAATAATCACTATTTTTTTCAATGATATTTAATAATTTATTCATTCTTTCAGAACTTATTGGTAATGTAGAATGCATGATGCTACTTATACAAGAAGAAGCAGATGCTCCTTCTGGAGAATTTTCTGAATCGAAAAGTAGAGTATTTTCAGAAGAATCATATATATTTGTATTTCTACGATAAACTCTTATTGAATCGAATAATTTAGAATGTGGATTTTTATGATAATCATCTTCAAAGAAAGATACTGCAGATAAAAAGTTAGAAGCTGTATCTGCATAATAGTTTAAATCGGTATATCTTAAAGGTTCATCTGTATTTCCTCTGTTATTTACCATATTTAAATATCTTTCAAAAATAGAAAATGCACTTTCAGTAATCTGAACAGCAAGGGTATATAAAGAAGTTTGATAATGTGTTTTTTGAGTATTTTTATAGCGATTAACGATTTCCTTTACCCAGCCTAAATCTCTCATTGTTCCAGTTATAATAACATTAGTTCCAGGAAATAATCTTAAAATTATTTCTTGTATAATGTAATAAAGTTCATAAGAAGTAGGATTTGTTGTTGAAGCAAAGTATTTATCTGATAGAACTCTATTATCTGTTGCTATAATATTATGATAGTGTCTAAACATATCCATATTTAAAACAACAAAATTTTTATCAAGATTGTCCGTTAGAATTTTTTTAACAAAAATATCCTTTCCTGCTCCTGTAGGGGCTCCTAAGAAAATCATCTGTGCTTGTGGTGGAAGAGGGGTATTTTGAGCTTCTGTTAAATTATAGTTAGTAATAATTTGACTAATTAATTTAGCATGAGAAGCATTTAAATATCTAATGTCATGGTTAATAGACTTTTCAGATTCTATAACTTCTTTTACTTTTAAGGTTAAATCTTCTAAATTATTCATTAATGAATTCTCCATATTTTTCTCTTAATTTTTCTAAATCTTCAGTACTTCCTTTATATAATAATTGTTTATCTGCTAAAACTTGTTGAAGTTCACTTTTTAAACTCATATTATCTGAATCTTGTGAAATTAAAATATTTAATTTAGCTATTCTTCTATTTAATTTTTCATTAATTAAAGTAAATAATATATTATTTTCCATAAAAATTCCTTTTATATTTTTTTGATGATTATATCATATAGAAAAATTTTAAACAAGTAAATACATTTTTAATATTTTTTAAAAATCTTGTATAAAAAATTACCTTTAAAATATATTTTTTTTAATTATTGAAAACCCAAAAGTGTATGATTTAGTAATTATATAAAGTAACGCGTAAGCGACCAACCGAAGCGTAAGCGAAGGGCGATTGGAGCAATCTTCCTTTTGTTTATTTTAAAAAAAGAAGATTGCGACACCAAGTTACTTTATATAATTACTAAATCATACACTTTTTTGAGTTATAGAAGCAATGCTAAAAGTTATACTTTTTAAGAGCCTCAATATTATATGTAATTACTATAAATTTTAACATACAATTTTTAATTATGTTATTTATAAGATTATATTTAAAAGTCGATTTTTGTAAATTAAAAATGCTATATAAAAACTTGCAAACCTTGACAATAGCTAGAAAAAATAGTATAATATTAAACAGTATTAATGAGATTTATAAAAAATAAAAATTAAATAGTTTAGAAAATATTAAAAGTGTACGGATTAAAATTAAATATATTTTTTAAATTAAAAGTCTATTAAAAATAGGCTAATTTTTGTTTGCTTTAAAAAATTAAACTTTATAAATTCAAAAGATACAAAAGTAAAATAAAGAAAGGAGTGTATATTATTAATATACAAAAAAATATGGAGAACAATAATATTTCAAAAGAAAAAGGAATTGCAAAGAAAAAGAGGTATCCAAGAAAGCAAAATGTGATAAAAAAAGAGAATCAAAATATCACAAACAAAATAAAAAGTAAAAATGATTTAGTAAAAAGAGAAAAGCAAATAGTAAAAAAGAATGTTAGTATTTTAGAGAAAGAATTAGCATTAGATGTAAAAGAAGGTTTTTCTTTTAAAAAAGAGAATTTAAAAATAATTCCTTTAGGTGGAATTGAGGAAATCGGAAAAAATATTACTGTGTTTGAGTACGGAAACGACATAGTATTAGTAGATTGTGGAGTAGCATTTCCAGAAGATGATATGCTTGGAATAGATTTAGTTATTCCAGACTTTAGTTATCTTGAGAAAAATAAAGAGAAAATAAGAGGATTAGTTATTACACATGGTCACGAAGATCATATAGGTTCAATTGCATATTTATTAAAACAAATTAATATTCCAATTTATGCTACAAAGCTAACAATAGGATTAATTTCAAATAAGTTGGAAGAACATAAACTACTAAGCACAGCAAAACTTAATGTAGTAAAACAAGGTCAAACTATTGTGCTTGGAAAAATGAGAGTAGAATTTATAAGAAGCTGTCATAGTATTCCAGATTCAGTAGCTTTAGCAATTCATACACCAGTTGGAACAGTAGTTCATACGGGAGATTTTAAAATAGACTATACTCCAATAGATGATCAAAAAATAGATTTAGGAAGACTTGCTGAACTTGGAAATAGAGGAGTTCTAGCACTTCTTTCAGATAGTACAAATGCTGAGAGAAAAGGATATACTATGTCTGAGAGCACAGTTGGAGAAGTTTTTGATAAATTATTTGCAAATTGTAAAAAAAGAATTGTAATAGCAACTTTTGCTTCAAATATGCACAGAATTCAACAAATAGTTAATTCAGCAGTTGCAAACAATAGAAAAATTGCTATTTGTGGTAGAAGCATGATAAACATGATTCAAACTTCTGTTGAATTAGGATATGTTAATGCACCTAAAAATGTATTTATAGATATAGACATGATTAAAAATTACACTGATGACCAACTAGTTATAATTACAACAGGAAGTCAAGGTGAACCAATGTCTGCATTAACTAGAATGGCAAATGGCGAGCATAAAAAAGTAAATATAAATTCAAATGACTTAGTTATAATTTCTGCAACACCAATTCCAGGAAATGAAAAATTTGTATCAAAAGTTATAGATGACTTAATGAAAATAGGAGCAGAGGTTGTATATAGTGCACTAGCCGATGTTCACGTTTCAGGACATGCTTGTCAAGAAGAACAAAAGTTAATGTTATCTTTAGTAAGACCAAAATTCTTTGTTCCAGTTCATGGCGAATATAGACAATTAATAGCACATAAAAACACAGCTAAATTAATGGGAATTCCAGATGAAAACATTATTTTATTAAAAAATGGTAAAGTATTGGAAATAAATGAGCAAGAAGCTAAACTTACTGGAAGTGTACAAGTTGGAAAAGTATTTGTTGATGGCTTAGGTGTTGGTGATGTTGGAAATATTGTTTTAAGGGATAGACAACATTTATCACAAGATGGACTAATTATAGTTGTTTTAACAATGGATTCTAAAGGAAATGTAGTAGCAGGACCAGATGTAATTTCAAGAGGTTTTGTTTATGTTAGAGAATCTGAAAATTTAATGGAAGAAGTTAAACAACTAGTAAATATAGAAGTAATGAATTGCGTAGATAACCATGTAACAGATTGGTCAACAATAAAAACGACAATAAGAGATTCTTTGAGAGACTATATAATGCAAGCAACAAAGAGAAATCCAATGATTTTGCCAATAATTATGGAGTTATAATTAAAAATTAAAAAATAAAACTAAATTTTTTAAATTTAGTTTTATTTTTTATAATCAAATTTATGTTGATTTATAAACTATTTATTTGTAAAATAATGTAAATGACATATGAGGAAAGAGAAATGAAAATTAAGAAGAAAGAAAAAAAAATCGAAGAAAAAAATGATAAAAAAGAGTTTTCAATTATAGATAAGAATATGATATTATTCACAATTGTATTAATAAATATATTTTTTAATACACAGATACTAATTGGTGGCTTTTCAATGTTGTATTACATAGAAATAATAATTATAAATTTTTTGTTAATAGTATCTTTGTTTATAATATTTACATCATTAACTAAAAAAATAAAAACATCATTATTAATCACTAATATTATAATTTTTATTATAGCAATAATAGATTATTTTTTAGTAGAAATAAGGCAAGTGCCATTATTTTTTTCAGATTTCTTTTCACTAAGAACAGTTATAAATGTAGCAGACAAATATACAGTTAACTTTAAATGGTATTTTTTCTTAGGAATAGCTGATTTTATTTTAAATATATTTTTAATTTCAAAATTAAACTTTGAAAAGGAAATGGAAGCAAGAGTAAAAAGAAGATATTCATTGTTTGGATTCATTATAATAATTATTATTTGGTCAATATCATCTCCTCAAATGTATTTTGAAACAAATTTATCTGATAATACTTATGGAGTTATATATAGATTTTTGAAAACAACTAAAAATACCTTTACGAAAAAGCCTGAAAATTATTCAAAACAAAGGGTTGAAGAAATATTAGCAAAATATAAAAAAAATGAAGAAGAAACAAATGAAGACAAGCCTAATGTAATTGTAATCATGAATGAATCTTTAGCTGACTTAAATTCAGTATATAACTTAGGATATAATGACAATTTAAATTTTATTAATAGTCTGTCAAGAAACACAAAAGTATATTCAGCTGGTTATGCTGGTGGTACAGCTAATTCCGAATTTGAATTCTTAACGGGAATTAGTGCGTCTTTTTATGGAAGGAATATACCATATCAACAATACATAAGAGATGATATTTTTTCTTTTCCTAGAGTAATGAAAGAAAATGGTTATAAAGCATCTGCAATGCATTTATATTTTTCATCTAGCTACAATAGAAAAGAAATATATGACTATATGGGATTTGATGAAACAATATTTGATGATGATGCACAGACTCTAATTGTGCAAAAAAGGTTGAGAACAGACAAAAATGTTTATAATGAAATTATAAATATGTTTGAAAATAAAAAAGAAGATGAAAAGCTATTCCATTTTTGTATAACTCTTCAGAATCATATGCCATATAATATGGAGTTTAATTATAAAAAAGATAATGAAGAAATAAAAGAAATAGATGAAAATTTTAAAAAAGAATATCCTAATAAACATTATACAGATAATGAGCAATTGAATTATTATTTAAATCTTGAAAAGATGTCTGATGAGGCATTTGAAGAATTAGTAAAATATTTTGAAAACTATAATGAAAAAGTTATTATTCTTATTTTTGGAGACCACCAACCATACATACAAGATGAAAAGTTAGAAACAGAAGATGCCTTTAGTAAATGCTTTGTTTCATATGCATTATGGAGTAATTATGATATAGGCGAATATGATATAAAAGAAACAAGCATCAATTATTTACCTGTAATCTTATCAGATATTATAGGTTTAAAAGATTCAGAATACTTTGAATTTTTAAAAGAATTAAGAAAAAAAATACCTGTAATTGTAGCAGGTGTGTATAAAGATATTGAAGGTAATTGGTATTATGTAGAAGATAAAAATAGTAAATATTATGATTTAATAAATCAGTATGATTGCATACAATATTATTTAATGCACGAAAAAACTGTTGAATAATTGGAGAAGTATATGATAAAAAATTTAATTTTCGACCTAGATAATACTATAATAAAAGATGAAGAAGAAGATAGCCTTTATTATAAAGAAGCTTTAAAAAAATGTGGTTATGATGAAGCAAATTATTATAAAATATTTTGTTCAATAGATGAGTATGATGCTATAAAAACAAAGGAAAATATGTATTATAACAAAGAAGAATTACTTGAAACAGTAAATAGAATCTTAAACACAAATTACGAAATGAAATTAATAGATGAGCTTAATTTATCTATTGAAAAATACTGGACAAAACGAATCATATTAAAAAAAGAAGTAGTTGAAAAATTATCAAAAAAATATAATTTATATGTGTATACAAATTATTTTCAAGAAACTCAAAAAAATAGATTGAAAAACATTGGATATTTAAAATATTTTAAAAAAGTTTTTGGCGCAGATGAATATGGTTGTAAGCCTTTCAAAGAATCATTTGAATTAATTTTAAAAGAAATAAAGGCATTACCAGAAGAATGTGTAATGATAGGTGACACAAAAGCTAAAGACATTTTAGCTGCAAATAATGTTGGAATGAAATCTATTTTGTATGACTACAATGGAAAAAGGGATAAAAAAGAATTGAATTTAAATAATTATACTACTATAAATGATTTAGATATGTTATTAAATTTTGAAAAAATAATAAGCTAAAAATAAATGGTACTAGATTTTTTCTAGTACCATTTTAAACTATAAATATGTTGAAAAAAACAATATATTTTGTTATAATTAAAAAAGTTTAAAATTATAAGGAGAATTATATGGATAGAAAAGATTTAGCAAATTTAATATTTCCAAATGCAAAAGATTACACTTATTATGAAGAAAAATATGCAAAAAGAAATTTAACAGAAAATGCTATTGTTACAAGATTTGCACCAAGCCCAACAGGATTTGTTCACATTGGTGGAATATATCAAAGTTTAATTGCAAAAGTAATGGCAAAAAATGGTGGAGTATTTTTTGTAAGAATAGAAGATACAGATCAAAAAAGAGAAGTAGAGGGTGGAATAAAACAAATACTAGATGCTTTAAAAGATTTTGATTTGTGCCCAGATGAATACATTGATGAAAATGATGTAGACCATGGAAATTATGGACCATATAAACAATCCTTAAGAAAAGATATTTATCAATCTTATGCTAAAAAATTATTAGAAGAGGGAAATGCATATCCTTGTTTCTGTTCAGCTGAAGACTTAGACAAAATAAGAGAAAATCAAGAAAAAGCAAAAGAAAGAACAGGATATTATGGAAAATGGACAAAATGTAGAAATATGCCAATAGATATGGCAATTGAAAAAATAAAAAATGGAGATCCATATATTGTAAGATTTAAATCTCCAGGAAATCCAGATAAAAAAATTAAGCATAAAGATGTTATAAAAGGAAGTGTTGAATTTCCAGAAAATGACCAAGACATTGTAATTATAAAATCAGATGGACTTCCAACATATCACTTTGCACATTTAGTAGATGACCACTTAATGGGAACAAATATGGTAATTAGAGCAGATGAATGGCTTGCATCAGTACCACTTCATTTACAACTTTTCTATGTGGCAGGTTTCAAAGCACCAAAATATGCACACATTGCTCCAATGATGAAATTGGATGGAGAAGGAAAACGTAAATTAAGTAAAAGAAAAGACCCAGAATCTGCTGTTTCGTACTATAAAGAAGAGGGAATACCTAAAGAATCTGTTCTTGAATATTTAATGAATATTGCAAATTCAAATTTTGAAATATGGAGAAAACAAAATCCAGATAAGAAAATGGAAGAATTTGATTTTGATATAAAGAAAATGAGTGTAAGTGGTGCATTATTTGACATGGTTAAAATGCTAGATGTTTCTAAAAATGTTATATCAAAATTCTCTGCTGAAGAAGTTTACAATGAAACATATAATTGGGCAAAAGAATATGATAAAGAACTTTTAGAAATGCTTGAAAATAAAGAATATTCGTTAAAAGTATTAGGAATAGAAAGAGGAAATGCAAAACCTAGAAAAGATATAGCAAAATGGTCTGATGTAAAACATATTATTTCTTATATGTATGATGACAAATTTGATAAAAATGGTGAATTTGAATATCAAAAAATTACAGATAAAGATGAAATAGATAAAATTGTTAAATTATATTTTGAAAAATATTATGATGAATCAGATGATAAAGAAACATGGTTTAACAAAATGAAAGACTTATCCGAAAGCTTAGGATATGCTCGAGAAGTAAAAGAATATAAAGCAAATCCAGAAGGCTTTAAAGGACATGTTGGAGATGTAAGCACAGTAATAAGAGTAAAAATTACTGGAAGATGCAACACTCCAGATCTTTATGAAATTTTAAAAATTTTAGGAAAAGAACGTATATTAAAAAGAATTTAAGAAGATATATTAAAAAGATATAACTAAAAGACTTTTTTATTTCAAATTATATCAAAACAATTTTGATAAAAAATTTAAAAGAAAGACGAGAAAACGTTATGGAATATAATGTAGGAGACATAGTTATAACTAAAAAAGCACATCCTTGTGGAAGCAAAGAATGGGAAATAACAAGAGTGGGTGTAGACTTTAAATTAAAATGCTGTGGATGTGAACATATTATTATGATTCCTAGAGAAAAAGCGTTAAAAATGATAGTAAAAAAAGTGAGGGACGCAAAATGATAGATATTAAAATTTTAAGAGAAAATCCAGAAATGGTAAAAGAAAATATTAGAAAAAAATTTCAAGACCAAAAACTAGTTTTAGTAGATGAAGTTCTTGAATTAGACAAAGAAAGCAGAAATTTAACTTTAATGTGTGACGAACTTAGAATGAAAAGAAATTCTATAAGTAAAGAAATTGGAACTTTAATGTCACAAGGAAAAAAGGAAGAAGCAGAAAGTAAGAAAAAAGAAGTTAGTGAAATAAACGAAAAACTAGCTCAAAATGAAGGAAAAGAAGAAAACTTAAAAGAAGAAATAAAAGCAAGAATGATGAAGATTCCAAATATTATGGATGCTTCTGTACCAATAGGAAAAGACGATAGTGAAAATGTTGAATTAGAAAAATTTGGAGAACCAGTTGTTCCAAAATATGAAATACCTTATCATGCAGATATAATAGAAAAATTAAATGGCTTAGATAAAGATAGTGCTGGAAGAACTAGTGGAAACGGTTTTTATTATTTACTAGGAGATGTGGCTAGACTTCATGAAGCAATGCTTGCTTATGCTAGAGATTTTATGATAAATAAAGGATTTACTTATTGCATTCCACCATTTATGATAAGATCAGATGTTGTAAATGGAGTTATGAGTTTTGAAGAGCTAGAAGCTATGATGTATAAAATAGAAGGAGAAGATTTATATTTAATAGGAACTAGTGAGCACTCAATGATTGGAAAATTTAAAGGTCAAATTGTAAAAGAAGAAGAATTACCAATTAGAATTACAGGATATTCTCCTTGCTTTAGAAAAGAAGTAGGTTCTCACGGACTAGAAGAAAGAGGATTATACAGAGTTCATCAATTTGAAAAACAAGAAATGATAGTACTTTGCAAACCAGAAGAGCAAATGGATTGGTATAACAAAATGTGGAGTTATACAGTAGAATTTTTCAGAAGTCTAGATGTACCAGTTAGAACACTAGAATGTTGTAGTGGAGATTTAGCAGATTTAAAGGTTAAATCTTGTGATGTTGAAGCTTGGAGTCCTCGTCAACAAAAATATTTTGAAGTAGGAAGTTGTTCAACTTTAGGAGATGCACAAGCTAGACGTTTAGGAATAAGAGCAAAAGGAGAAAAAGGAAATTACTTAGTTGCAACATTAAATAACACAGTAGTTGCAAGTCCTAGAGGATTAATTGCAGTACTTGAAAATAATTATCAAGAAGATGGAAGCGTTAAAGTTCCAAAAGTTTTATGGACATATATGGGTGGAACAAAAATTTTAACTCCTAAAAAATAGAATTAGAAAAGTAAATAAAAATATAAGTACTATTAAAATTAAAATGTAGAGTAGAAAATTAAGAGATAAATAATAAATATTATAATAGAAAATTAAAAAGGTTTGTAAAATATGTGTTTACAAGCCTTTTTTTGTTGCATAAAAGGCAAAAATATGATATACTTTTGCCGTAAGTGATTATGGTAACTTTGGCTCTAGGGTGTGTAAACTTTAGAAGGGAGTGGAACCTTTTGGCAAAGAATAGTGTAGAAGGTGGACATCTTCCCATAGCCACATACGTTGCTGGCGCAATGTGGGGAGATGAAGGAAAGGGAAAAATTGCTTCGGCTGAATCTGCGTTAAAAGCCGCACGGCTTGTAATTCGCGCAACCGGTGGTGCAAATGCTGGGCATACAGTAATTTACAATGGGAAGAAAATCGGACTGCATCTGATTCCTGGAGGAATTACTAGCCCGGATACCATTTGCCTCATAGGGCAAGGCGTTGCATTTGACCCAATCCTGTTTCTGAAGGAACTTGAAGAACTCGAAGAGTATGGCATCCCTGATTTGAGAGGGAGGATTAAAATTGCGGGAAGAGCTCCCGTTGTTTTACCCTACCACAAGGACATGGATGAACTGTACGAGAGGGCAAAAGACAAGCCCGTAGGAACAACGAAACGGGGAATTGGCCCCACATACTCCGACTATGACAACCGATTTGGGCTCAGAGTTTATGACTTGCTTCTTCCTGAAGAGAAGCTTGCCGGCAAAATCAGTGTGGCAGCCAGAATACTGAATGTCCTTTTTGAGGCGTTCAACATGAAGGATAGCCTCATTAAACCTGTGGAGCTGGCTAGAGAACTCTCAAGCAAATACGCAAGTGTTTTGAGGTCAATGGTTGTCAATGGTGATACCGTAACACGATGGGCGCGTAAGAATGGCTACAAGGTCATCGTCGAAGGCGCTCAGGCATATCGGTTGGATAAGAACTACGGCGACTATCCAAACGTAACATCTAGCAACTGTGTAACAGCAGGGGCTATGATAGGTGCTCATTTGAACCATAAAGACATGGATGAGGTCATAATGGTTTCAAAAGCATATGCATCTCGTGTTGGTAATGGCCCGTTTCCCACCGAACTGGGAGCTCACATAGCAAACGATAAAGTTTTACCATATGCGGAACCGTTTGATGGTGATGTAATCAGAGAGATGGGACATGAGTACGGAGTTTCAACAGGACGTCCGAGGCGTGTTGGTTGGGCTGATGCTGTTATTTTGAAGTGCGCCGGTGAAGCATTAGGCGCCGATGTTCAATGCATCAACCATCTCGACACAATCGGAAAAATCGGACAAGCGCTTGGCAGGGTCAAGGTGTGTGTCGCGTACAAGTACATGGGGAAAGAAATCGATTACTATCCCGATGATATGGAACTCACAGGGGAAGTTCCGACTCCAATTTATCAAGTTCTTAAAGGAGGCTGGGAGATTTCGAGTGATTTGAGAAACTATGATGAATTGCCTGCGAAGGCGAAAAAGTTCATAGAGATTATCGAAGAATTCTCGGAAGTACCAGTGAAGTATCTTGGAGTTGGTCCCAAAGACGACGACATTATCGTGAGAACTTAAAATCAACCTTGACAAAAGCAAACGCGCAAAGTCCAAAACTGTAGTAGAGTCATCGTAAATCCAAACAAACCAATCTACTCTATGGCTAAAAGTACCACACTTACAAGTTACAAGAAATGGGCTCACGTGGTGTCAAAAGCACTGCGTGTAGCCCCTTCTATTAAATCGTAATATTAAATATAATTTTAAATAAAAAATAAATTAATGGAGAGTATTTATGATAGTAAAAAATCCTAAATTTGAAATATCAGCAGTAAGTAAAAATCAATATCCAAAGGGAAATTTACCAGAAATAGTTTTGGTAGGAAAATCTAATGTTGGAAAATCATCTTTTATAAATACTATGGTTTGTAGAAAAAATTTAGCCCGAACAAGTAATGTTCCAGGAAAAACACGTCAAATAAACTTTTACAATATGGATAATAAATTTTATTTTGTAGATTTGCCAGGATATGGATATAGTAAAATGTCTAAAAAAGAGCAAATTGTTTCAGGAAAATATATAGAAGAATATTTAGAAAAAGGACCAAATATAAAACTAATTATATTTTTGGTAGATATAAGACATAAGCCAACAGAAGATGATAAATTGATGTATGAATATATTTTAAAAAGTAATTTACCTTTTATAGTTTTAACAAATAAAGCTGATAAAATAGCTGTTACAAAAGTTAATGGTGAAATAGAAAAAATAAAACAAGATTTAGGAATTTCATTTAGCACAATACTTCCATTTTCTTCTGAAAGAAAAGTGTATAGTGAAAAAGTGTGGGATGAGATTGAAAAGTATGTTTTTTAATTCATGTTTGAAAGATATTATTGTAATTATATGTTATTTTATAAATGCCTTGGTGTCGCAATCTTCATTTTTAAAAAATATAATATGAAGATTGCTCCAATCGCCCTTCGCTTGCGCTTCGGTTGATCGCTTACGCGGCATTTTATAAAACAACATATAATTACAATAATATCGCAAAATGAGTTAATGAAAATAAATAAAAAAATTTAAAAGCAATCTAATAAAAATAATTTAAGAGTAGAGAAGTATATTCTTATAACTGACGCGCAGCGACCAAACGAAGCGTAAGCGTAGTGCGATTGGAGCAATTGAAAATTGCGACAGCAAGTCAATTTTTAAGAATATACTTCTCTACTCTTAAATATTGATATAAAATTAAATATTACATTGTATAAATCTTGTAGATTCAAATATGCAATTTATAAAACTGTGAATATTTTTCCCTAATATGCATAAATATATATAAAAACTACTTTTAGGGAGATATTTATGTATAGTGAATTTGTTAAAGAGTTTCCAATAATTGATAAGGACGAATTTGAAAAAGATGAAGAACTTATTGAAAGCATAAAGAGTGTAAAAAACACTTTGAGCAATATGTATAATAATTTGCAATTTGCAGATAGTGAACTAATAGATTATTACACATATCAAATAAAGGCAGAAGAGGCAAAGTATAATTATCTTATAAAACAGGCCAAAAAGAAAAATTTAAAAATTCTATAAATTAAAATCAAAAATAAATTTTAAATGAAATTCAAAGTTAAAAAATATTTTAAAATAAAAATAGCTAAATAAAAGCTCTAAACTTATATAAAAGTTTAGAGCTTAATTTTTTATTCAACTGTAACAGATTTTGCAAGATTTCTAGGTTTATCCACATCTAATCCTTTTTCTTTTGAAATGTAATAAGCAAGAAGTTGAAGAGGTATTATGGAAAGAATAGGTGAGATAAGTGCATTTGTTTTTGGTATTTTAATTACTTCATCAAAATCATAATTTAATTCTTGATTAGTAACTATAAATGTTTTAGCACCACGAGTTACTACTTCTTGAATATTACTAATAGATTTTTCAACTAATAATCTATTAGTTAATATTGAAACAACTGTTACATCATTTTCAATTAAAGCAATAGGGCCATGCTTTAACTCTCCAGAAGGATATGCTTCTGAATGAATATAAGAAATTTCTTTAAGTTTTAGAGAACCCTCCAAAGAAGTAGTATAGTCAATTCCTCTGCCTATAAAAAATACATCTTTTTCTTTGTAAATTCTTTTTGCGAAATCTTTTACTTTATCACTATTTTTAAGTACTTCTTCAATTTGAGAAGGAAGAAGTAAAATATCTTTTTTAAGTTCTTCTATTTTTTGATTATTCATTTCTAATTTTTCAGCGAAATTAATAGCAATTATTGCAAGTAAAACAATTTGAGAAGTATAAGCTTTTGTAGAGGCAACAGCAATTTCTGGTCCTGCGTGAGTGTAAAGTGTGTAATCTGCTTCTCTAGCAATAGAAGAACCAACAACATTCGAAATTGCAATAGTTTTTGCACCTTTAGATTTTGCAAGTTTTAAAGCTGCAATAGTATCTGCAGTTTCACCTGATTGAGTTATAAATAAGCATAGAGTTTTTTCATTTATAATAGGATTTCTATATCTAAATTCTGATGCTGCTTCAACTTCTACTGGAATTTCACATAAATTTTCAAAAATAAATTTTCCAGCTAATCCAGCATGCATAGCTGTTCCACAGGCTACAATAGCAATTTTATTTATAGATTTTAAGAATGATTTAGTTAAATTTAAATCTGGTAAAATTGATTCTGAATTTGTAGAAATTCTTGAACCAATAGTTTCTCTAATAGACTTTGGTTGTTCATTAATTTCTTTAAGCATAAAGTCTGCAAATCCATTTTTTTCTGCTGATCCAGCATCCCAAGTAATACTCTTAGCTTGTTTTTCAATAGGTCTATTATTTTCATCATAAAATTCTATTGAATTTCTAGAAATAAATGCAAATTCTTTATCATTTAAAAGATAAAAATCTTTTGTAAAAGATAATATTGCTGGAATATCTGAGCTAATATAATTTTCATTTTCACCTCTTCCTATAACAAGAGGGCTATCTTTACGTACAACAATCATATTATCTGGATAGTATGATGATAAAACTTCTATTGCATAACTTCCTTTAAGCATTTTACAAGCATCTATAACTGCTTTTAAAAATCTTTTTTGAGAAGAACCTTTTCCAGATTCATAGTGAAAATGAATTAAATTAGGTATAACTTCTGTATCAGTTTCTGATAAAAAATTATAATGATGAGATTTTAAAAAATCTCTTAAATCTGCATAGTTTTCTATAATTCCATTATGAACAACTGCAAAGTTACCACTATTATCTAAATGTGGGTGAGAATTTGTGCTAGAAGGCTTTCCATGAGTTGCCCATCTAGTATGACCAATTCCAATTGTTCCTTTTAAAGAATTTATACTACTAATATTGTTTAGATCAGAAACTCTACCTTTATTTTTAACGCATTTAATTCTAGAATTTTCTATAGTAGCAATTCCTGCTGAATCGTATCCACGATATTCAAGTCGTAATAGACCATTAATTAATATTGGTTTTGCTTGTTTTTCTCCAACATAACCAACTATTCCACACATAAAAAAACCACCTTTCTTAATAAAATTGGCATAATTTTTAAAGACAGAATTACTGCCTAAAGACCAATTTTATAAAATAGGGTGTAAACTAAAAAATTAATTACTAAATTTTTGTTATAGTATTACTACTATTTTTTATATTTAGTATATGGTAATAATTGTACCACTAGAGAATCCGCCGAATCTTTCGATAACTCTAGACCTCGTCAACTATAAAAATAGTCCAGGCGCTAACTGTTTGTTTTAATAAAACTCCTTTCTAAATAATGTTAATTTACAAATTTCCCTACTTCTATCTTATAATATGAAAAATAATAATAATTGTCAAATGAATTTTTTGTGAATTTTAATATTATCAATTTATAATAAAATTTTCTATTGTAAATAAATGGCTTAAATGCTATAATTCAAGTAGAAATATAAGATATTAGAAATGATGGTGAAAAATTTATGGAAAATAATGAACAAAAAAATTTTTCTTACGAAACAGGAGAAATTAATAAAGAAATTGAAGAAAAAAAAGTAATAACTAAAATTACACTTGAAAATGGAAAAGATTATTTTTTATATAGTGATGGCAAAATTTATGAAAAAGATGAAGAAGGAAACTTAGTGCAATTAAATAATTTAAATTCAGAAAGCAAAAAAACTATAGACAAAATAATGAATAAACTAAGAAGTACAAAATTCGATGTTGTTAGAAAACCAAGTAATAATGAAGAAAGAGAATTATAAAAAAGGAAAAGTTACAAATGCCAAAAAAATATGATTTAAATGAAAGCTTAAAGAGTTATATTGAAGGAAGAGTAGACAAAATGAAATTTGATGATGAATTCAAGCCAATAGTTTGTGACATATTGCTTAGAAGAATTCATCAATATGAACTTGATGAATATAAAATGCAGATTGACTTAGCTTGCTTAGAAGAAAGCCTACAAAAAGTTAATATTTCCAAAATGCCTGATGAATATGGAAATGCAAATGGACTTTATAATCCTGTTGATAAAACAATAACTTTAGCTAAAGATTATGCTAAAAGATGTACTCCAGAAGAATTATATCAAACTTTTACACATGAAATTTATCATGCACTAACTCATACTCAAGACGGATCTGATAGATTAATGAGTTTTAATCAATATACAGGCGAAATGAATACATCTTTACTAGAAGTATTTATAGAAAAAGCTTCATACAAAACAGTATTTCCTACACAACCCAAGGAAAATGCATTTATAAATCATCATGCTATAGGTTATGCAGATGTAACTTTTGTTGTGGATGCAATTGAAGCAGCATATGGAGTTAGTGAACAAGAACTATTAAAAAATGGTATTCAAGATAGAGATACTTTAAAACATTTTTTATCAACTTCAGCTAATGAACTTCCATTTAGAACAGAAGAGTTTTTAGATAGTTTAGAGGCTAATTTAACATTACTAAACAATTCATTGTATAATCTAGATCCTAATAAAAGAATGGATTTTAACCAAATGGATATGAATGTAAAAAATGGATTATCAGGAATTTATAGTATATGTGAAGATAAAATTCAAGATAGGATGATGACTTATAGTATAAAAAGTGTTGAAGATGCGAAAGAATTTTTAGATAGAATTACTTTTGATCAAAAAAAGTTAACAGTTATAATGATGGATAGAATAGAAAAATTTGCAGAGGATTTCAAAGATCCTTCTATCTCGCAAAGTGTATTGTCTAATAATATGAGTGCAATACAAGAAACTAATAAAAGAATTATACATACACACGAAGTTATAAGAAATGAACAAAACTTTCCATCAGTTTCTAAATTAATAACTTTATGCAATTGGGCAAGAGCAGGAAACCTAGTTAATTATGATATGATAGAAGAACATGGACTAGAAAAACTAGGAATAAATTTAGAAAAATCAGATGAAGAAATAGACAATATTCTTGCTGTTAAAGGTAGTTCATTTGAGAAATATTTAGATCCATACTATGTTAATGAAGGATGGGATAATTTTGTAGCACCAGTTGCTTTAAAGAAAATTGCTATGGATAAAGAATTATCACCTTTTCAAGCTAAAATGAAAAATATTTTTACAAGAATATCAACAATATTTTCTAAACAAAAGGCATTACCTTCAGCAGAGCTTATACATGAAGAATCAGAAGCTGCTAGTAGTCAAACTTCTAATAATTTTGGAGCTTTAACAAAAGAAGAACTAGAAATATTTAATAAAAAGGTTGAGAGAGTAATTAAAGATTCAAAGGAAAATCAGGAGATAACTGATTCTCAAAATACGAGAGAAAATAATCAAGAGGAACGATAAAAATTTAAATATATTATTTGGAGATTTTATGAAAGAAGATATAAGAAAAAAATTAAAAGTAATGTATACAGAAGAAGAAATTCAAAAAAGAATACAAGAAGTTGCAAATGAAATTGATAAAGACTATAAAGGGAAAGAAATTCTTGTTATTTCAGTTTTAAAAGGAGCCATATTTTTTACAGTAGATTTAGTAATGAAAATGAAAACCCCAATAATGCTAGAAACAATACAAGTTTCAAGCTATGAAGGAACACAAAGCACTGGAAATATTATAATGAAAAAAGGATTAGATTCAGATATTTCAGGAAAAGATGTGTTAATTGTTGAAGACATAATAGATACAGGTTATACTCTTAAATATTTAAAAGAATATTTACAATCATTAAATCCAAATAGCATAAAAGTAGCAGTTTTAGCAGATAAAAAAGAAAGAAGAAAAATTGATGTTAAAGTTGATTATACTTGTTTTGAAATAGAAAATAAATTTGTTGTAGGTTATGGATTTGATGTAGATGAAAGAGGGAGAAATATTCCTTTTATAGGATATCTAGAACAATAAAAAAACTAGAATAATAATTTTTACGGAGATTAAATAAATGTTTAATATCGAAGAAGAATTAAAAAAACTTCCAGAAAAACCAGGTGTTTATTTAATGCACGACAAAGACGATAACATTATTTATGTTGGAAAAGCTGTTGTTTTAAAAAATAGAGTAAGATCTTATTTTAGAAAAACAAATAAAACACCAAGAATAGAAAAAATGGTCTCATTAATAGACCATTTTGAATATATAGTTGTTGGAAGTGAAGATGAAGCATTAATTCTTGAATGTAATTTAATAAAAAAATATAGGCCCAAATTTAATGTTCTATTAAAAGATGACAAAACATATCCATACATAAAAATAGACATGAAATCAGATTACCCAGGTGTATTTATGACAAGGCGTATTTTAAATGATGGAGCAAAATATTTTGGGCCATATCCAAATGTTTCTGCTGCAAAAGAAATGATAAGCTTTATTAAAGAAAAATTTAAAATAAGACAATGCAAAAATTTTAAAAATCAAGATAGAGCTTGCTTAAATTATCATATAAAAAAATGTTTAGCACCATGTATGGGTTATGTTTCAAGAGAAGAATATATGAAACAAATAAATCAAATTTCTATGCTTTTAGATGGAAAAATAGACACTATAATAAAAGAATTGGAAAGTGATATGAACGCTTTTTCAGAAAATTTGGAATTTGAAAAAGCAGCAGAAATAAGAGATAGAATTTTAGCAATTGAAAGAGTATCAGAAAAGCAAAAAGTATCAAATATTTCCGAAAATAATATTGATGTTATTGGTTTATATAAAAATGAAGTTACTGTTTGCATTGAAATGTTTTTCATAAGAAATAGCAAAATGATAGGAAGAGAGCACTACTTTTTTGATGAGCTTAAAGATATGAACGAAGACGAAATTGTTTCAGGATTTATTAAGCAATATTATTTAGATAAAAAAGATTTTCCAAGTAAAATTATGATTAGATATGAACTAGAAGAAAAAGAGCTTCTAGAACATTGGCTTTCAAATAATGCAAATAGAAAAGTTGAAATAAAGAATCCTCAAAAAGGTGAAAAACTAAGATTTGTTGAGATGGCAGAACTTAACAGCAAAATAACATTAGAAAACAAAGTAAAAGATAAAACAGAAATTTTAACTGAATTAAGAGATGTTTTAGAGTTAGACAGACTTCCACTTAAAATTGAAAGTTTTGATATATCAAATATTTCTGGTAATTTTATAGTAGCTGGAATGTGTGTTGCTCAAAATGGTGTAATAAAAAGAAACTTATCTAGAAGATTTAAAATAAAAACTGTTTTTGGACAAGATGATCCTAGATGTATGCAAGAAGTTGTAACAAGAAGATTAAAACATTCAATAGAAAATCCAAAAGGCGGTTTTGGAACATTGCCAGATTTAATTTTAGCAGATGGTGGAATTACACAAATAAGAGCAATTAAAAATGCTTTAGATGAAGTAGGTGTAGAAATTCCTGTTTTCGGAATGGTTAAAGATGATAAACATTCAACTAGAGCATTAATAAATGAAGAAAGAGAAGAATTTGAAATTTCAGAAAATTTATTTAATTTTATCACAAATTTGCAAGATGAAGTTCATAAAACAGCAATAGAATATCATAGAAAAATTAGAGATAAGGAAATGACAAAATCAAAGTTAGACTACATCGAAGGAATAGGAGAAAAGAAAAGAACAGAACTTCTTAAAAAATTTGGAAGTGTAAAGAAAATAAAAGAAGCAGAAATTGAAGAATTAGTTAAAGTTAAAGGAATAAACGAAAACTTGGCAAGAAGACTAAAGGAAGAACTTTAAAAAGTGTATTAATATTTTTAACCTAGAATATTATAAATTTGTATTTTATAAATATTTGCACATTTTTCAATTAATAAATTATATATTATGAAATAAATTTTTGGATTTGAAAGTAATTCGAATTAGAAATTCTTAGATTATAAAATGAGGGATGTTCGAAGGCAAATCGAAGATTTGAGTAGCGAAAGAGGCGCATTTTATAATCTTAGAATTTCTATGAGAATTAGCTTGAACGGAAAAAATTTAGTGAATAATATATAAAATTTATTAATACTAAATATGAAAATTTTTATAAATCTAGTCATAAAATTTCTTTTTCCGAATATATATGTTTTATAAAAAATATATAGGTGAAAAAGGAGTTTTTATGAAAAAGATTTTTATAGGAATATTGTTAATAGGGACAAGCATTAGTTTTGGAGTTTTAAGTGTTTTATTATATACTTTTGTCACAATACTTCAAACAATGTAATTTTAAAAATTAAAAATGCAATTTTAAAATAAAAGGAGTAAAAATGGAAATAATTGTTGGAAAAACAAGTGGATTTTGCATGGGAGTTAAAAGAGCAATAAAAAAAGCAGAAGAAACTTTAGATGGTAAAAAAGCATATTGTTTGGGAGAAATAGTTCATAATGACCAGGTTATAAAAAAACTAGAGTCAAAAGGAATGACAACAGTAAATAGCTTAGATGAAGTTCCAAATGAAGAAACTGTTATGTTTAGAGCTCACGGAGAAGCAGAAGAAGTATATGAGCTTGCTAAACAAAAAAATCAAGAAGTAGTAGATTTAACTTGTGAAAAAGTAAAATTAATACACGAAAAAGCAAAGAAAGCAAAAGAAGATTCCTTTATTATAATTTTGGGAAAGAAAAAACATCCAGAAACAATTGGAACAAAAGGATTTGCTGGAGAAAATAGCTTCGTTGTTGAAACAGAAGATGATATTTTAGATGCATATAAAGAATTTGAAAAAACAGATTTATCTAAAGTATATGTTACAACACAAACAACAATATCTAGCTCATATTGTGATTTTCTAATGGATGAAATTGAAAAAAATTTTATTGAAACAGAAGTTATATTAGATAAAAATGTTTGTCCTACTACAGAAATAAGACAAGCAGAAACTAGAAAAATTGCACAAGAAGTAAACAAAATGATAATAATTGGTGGAAAACATAGTTCAAATACAAGTGAGCTTTTTAAAATTGCAAAAGAAAATTGTGAAAAAGCATGTTGCATAGAAACAGCAGAAGAAATAAATGTACTAGATTTTAGCCCTACAGATAAAGTAGGAATTATGGCAGGAGCATCTACACCACCAGAAATTGTGGAAGAAGTTAAAAATAAATTAGAAACTATGAACAATTAAAAGAGGATTAATGTATGGAGATAGCAAGAGATTGGAAAGATTATGAAATATTAGATATGGCAAATGGAGAGAAGCTTGAATCTTGGAGCAACATTATTTTAATTAGACCAGATCCACAAATAATTTGGAAAGAAAAATCATTTCCAGAAAAATGGAATTCAGCTTTTGCAAAATATAGCAGAAGCAACACTGGTGGCGGTGCTTGGCAATATAAAAAGAAAATTCCAGAAAGTTGGCAAGTTCATTATAAAGATTTAACTTTTAATATAAAACCAATGGGATTTAAACACACAGGATTGTTTCCAGAGCAGGCTGTTAATTGGGATTGGATGATAAATAAAATAAAGAGTTCAAAAAGAAAAGATATAAAAGTGTTAAATCTTTTTGCATATACTGGTGGTGCAACAGTTGCTTGTAGCTATGCAGGTGCTCAAGTTTGCCATGTAGATAGCTCAAAAGGTATGGTTTCTTGGGCAAAAGAAAATGTGGCATCATCTGGACTTGAAAATAGACCAGTAAGATTTATAGTTGATGATGTTACAAAATTTGTTCAAAGAGAAATAAGAAGAGGCAATAAATATGATGCCATCATTATGGACCCACCATCTTATGGAAGAGGAAAAAATGGAGAAGTATGGCAATTTGAAAACAATATTTCAGATTTAGTGGAATTATGCTCAGCTGTTTTATCAGATAATCCATTATTTTTCTTAATTAATTCTTACACAACAGGAATATCTTCAAAAGTATTAGAAAATATATTAAGTATAAAATTAAAAATGAAAACAGGAAAATTATCTTCAGGAGAAATAGGACTTCCAATGAAAAATTCTAACTTAGTACTTCCTTGTGGAATATATGGAAGATGGGAAAACTAAAACTTAAAGAAAGGAAAATTTAAAGTGGAACCATTAAATGTATTATATGAAGATAATCATATAATTGTTGTTGTAAAGCCTGTTAACATACCTTCACAAGCAGATAAAACTGGTGATGAAGATATGCTTACAATAATAAAAAAATATTTAAAAGAAAAATATAATAAACCAGGCGATGTTTATTTAGGCTTAGTTCATAGATTAGATAGACCAACCGGTGGAGTTATGGTATTTGCTAAAACATCTAAATCTGCTTCAAGATTAAGTGAGCAAGTAAGAGATAAAAAAATGCATAAAAAATATTTATGCATAGTAGATGGAAAATTAGAAAACGAAAGAGGAACTTTTAAAGATTATCTTTTAAAAAATGAGAAAACAAATACAAGTAAAGTTGTAGATGAAAAAACAAAAAATGCAAAAGAAGCAGTTTTAGATTATGAAGTAATTAAATACAACGAAGAAATTAATTTATCGGTTGTTAAAGTAGATTTACATACTGGAAGACATCATCAAATAAGAGTTCAATTTGCTTCAAGAGGACATAGTTTAAGTGGAGACCAAAAATATGGAACGAGAGGAAGAGGAAAACAACTTGCACTTTGGGCATACTATTTAAGTTTTATTCATCCAACTAAAAAAGAAGAAATGACTTTTGAATATTATCCTGAAAAAGTAGGCAGTTGGAAAATACTAGAAAATTAGATATTTAAAAATTTTAAACAATTGAATATATAAAAATTTAAATGCATATAAAAATTAATAAGGAATAAATTTTAGTAACTTAAAAAATAGGAGGCTTATATGAAAGAAAAAATAATAAAACACCTATTGGCGTTTTTCTTATTAATTATATGCATTTTTCAATTTTGTTTATATTCTAATGCAAATACTTTAGATAATAAACTTTTAGCATGGGGATTCAAAAGAGGAAAAAATCATGAGCAAGCAATTTTAGATGCAAATTCTAATAAAGTAATACAAGATTATAATGGTATTTCTATGGGAAATAAAGAATCAAAAAAATTATATTTAACTTTTGATTGCGGATATGAAGGCGGATACACAGAAAAAATTTTAGATGTTTTATCCCAAAACAATGTTAAAGCAAGCTTTTTTATAACAGGTCATTACTTAAATTCTGCAAGTGATATAGTTAAAAGAATGATAGAAGATGGGCATATTGTTGGAAACCACACAGTTAATCATAAGTGCTTGCCCAATATCAGTGATGATGAAATTAAAGATGAAATTATGAAATTACATAATAGTTTATATGAAAAATTTGGTTATGAAATGACATATTTTAGACCGCCTAAAGGAGAGTTCAGTAGAAGAGTTATAGATACAGTTAGTAAATTAAACTATATTCCTGTAATGTGGTCTTTGGCTTATGATGATTGGGATACTGAAAAACAAAATAGAGAAGAATATGGAAAAAAGAAAATATTAGAAAATTTGCATAGTGGAGCTGTTTTGCTACTACATGCAACATCAAAAGACAATGCAAACATTTTAGATGATATTATAAAAGAAGCTAAAAACATGGGTTATGAATTTAAAAATTTAAATGAATTTGAAAGATAAAAAGCTTAAAAAATTTCTAAAAAAATGTTTATTTTTAGGAGTTTTTAATTGAAATTATTCTTAAGTTATGATATATAATATACAAGTATAAAAAGGAGTAGTACAAAAGATATGCAATATGGGGAAATAATAGATAAACTAACACTAGAAGAAAAAGCTAGTTTATGTGTTGGCAAAGATTACTGGAATACTATGGCAATAAAAAGATTAAACATACCAAAGATTACTATGTCTGATGGACCACATGGTTTAAGAATTCAGAAATTAAAAGCCGATAACTTAGGAATAAATAAAAGTGAGATAGCAACTTCTTTTCCAACTTCTGCTACAATAGCAAGCAGTTGGAATAAAAAAGTTGCTTATAAATTGGGTGATGCTTTAGGAAAAGAAGCTATTCACTGGGATGTAAATATTTTACTTGGACCTGCAATTAATATGAAAAGAAGTCCTTTATGTGGTAGAAATTTCGAATATTTTGCTGAGGACCCATACTTGGCCGGAAAATTAGGAATTGAATATGTAAAGGGATTACAAAAAAATAATGTTGGTGCTTGTGTAAAACATTTTGCAGCAAATAATCAGGAAGATAAAAGAAGATTCATAAATGTTGTAATAGATGAAAGAACTTTAAGAGAAATTTATTTAAAAGCATTTGAAATGATTGTTAAAGAGGCAAAACCATGGGCAGTAATGAGCGCATACAATAAAGTAAATGGAGATTTTTGCAGTGAAAATAAAGTTTTATTAGACATTCTAAAAAAAGAATGGAAATTTGATGGAATAGTTATTACAGATTGGGGAGCTAATAACGATAGAGTATCTGGACTTATTGCTGGTAATGAATTAGAAATGCCAGGAGGAAGAACAGGTGCTGTTCAAGAAATAATAGATGCTGTAAATGAAGGCAGAGTAAGTGAAGAAACATTAAATGAATTAGTAGATAGAATTTTAAAAATAGCATTTAAAACTTTAGAAAAAGATAATCCAGATGAATATGATATGGAAAAGCATCATGATATAGCATTAAAAATTGCAGAAGAATCAATGGTTCTACTTAAAAATGATGACAATGTATTACCAATAAAAAATAAAAAATTTGCTTTAATTGGTGATTTAGCTAAAAAACCAAGATTTCAAGGTGCTGGTAGCTCAACAATAAATCCATATAATTTAGAAAGTGCTTATGATTGCTTAGTTGAATATGGCTATGAAATAGATTATGCAAAAGGCTATGAAAGAATAGTTTCAGATAAAGATGAAGAATTACTAAAAGAAGCTTTAGAAGTAGCTAAAAGAAATGATGTAGTTTTAATTTTTGCAGGATTAACAGAAAATTATGAGTCAGAAGGAATAGATAGAAAAAACTTATCTCTTCCAGAAAATCAAAATAAATTAATAACAGAAATTTCTAAAGTAAATAAAAATGTTATTGTTTCTTTATCAAATGGAGCACCTGTTGTAATGCCATGGAAAGACAAAGTTAAAGGAATAATGTGTGGATACTTAGGTGGTGAGTCTGGAGAAAGAGGAGTTATAAACTGCTTAGTTGGAAAAGTAAATCCAAGTGGAAAGCTAGCTGAAACATATCCTTTAAAATTAGAAGATACGCCTTGCTACAATAACTATCCAGGTTCAGAAGTAAGTGTAGAATATAAAGAGGGAATTTATGTTGGATATAGATATTACGATAAAAATAATTTAGAAGTACTTTTCCCTTTTGGATATGGCTTAAGCTATACAAAATTTAAATATTCTGGTTTGAAAATAGATGTAAACAAAAATGTAGAAGTATATTTTAAAATTAAAAATATTGGAAAAGTAAAAGGAAAAGAAGTAGCGCAAGTTTATGTTTCACAAGAAAATCCTACTATATTTAAACCAGTAAAAGAACTTAAAGGATTTGAGAAAATAGAACTTAATCCTGGAGAAGAAAAAACAGTACATATTACTTTATCAAAAGATGCTTTTGAATACTATAATGTAGAATCTAAAAAATGGGCTGTAGAGTCTGGCGTATATAAAATTTTAGTTGGTAAGTCAAGCCGAGATATTGTTCTTAGCAAAAGAATAAAAGTAACTTCAGAAGATAAAAACATAACTAAAAAATATCCAGAAGTGTATTACAATGGAAATGTTAAAAATGTAAGTGATAGAAACTTTGAAGAACTTTTAGGATTTAAAATTCCAAATAGAAACATAGATTTATCAGTTATAACAGAAGAAAATACATTAGAGCAATTGAGGCATACAAGAGTTGGAAAAATGGTTTATGATAATCAAATGGATTATATGGACAGGCTTCTTAAAGAACAACACACTAATAGAGCAATAAAAGTTATGATGAATTTGCAAAAACCACTAAAGAAATTCTATGAAAGAACAGGAAGCAAATATACTAAGGAAATGATAAAAGAATTTATAGATATAGTTCAAAACGATTTAGAACCTAAAAACAGTGAATTCTTTAAAAAATTCTTAAAATAATCTAAAAAAGGAAACATTAAAATGAAGAAAATATCAGTTGTTGTACCAATGTATTATGAAGAAGAAGTAGCAGAGGAGTGCTATAAAAGAATAGTAAAAGTTTTTGAAGAGCTAAAAAATTATGAATATGAAATTATTTTTGTAGATGATGGCAGTAAAGATAAAACTTTAGAAATACTTACTAAAATAGCAAATAACGATAGAAATGCAAAAATAATTTCTTTTTCAAGAAATTTTGGACATCAAGCAGCTGTACAAGCAGGTTTAAAATTTGTAACTGGAGATGCAGTTGTTATTATTGATGCAGACCTTCAAGATCCACCAGAATTAATGAAGCAAATGATTGAGCTTTGGGAAAATGGAAACGAAGTTATCTATGCAAAAAGAACTAAAAGAAAAGGAGAATCATGTTTTAAATTACTTAGTGCAAAACTTTTCTATCAAATTTTAAATGGATTATCTAGTGTTGAAATACCAAAAGACACAGGAGATTTTAGATTAGCAGATAGAAAAGTTGTTGATGTAATTAATTCAATGCCAGAACATAATAAATTTTTAAGAGGTTTATTTAGTTGGGTTGGATTTAAACAAACTCCATTACAGTATGAAAGAAATGAAAGATATGCGGGAAAAACAAAATACCCATTAGGAAAAATGCTTAATCTTGCAAAAGATGGAATATTTAGTTTTTCAACAAAGCCATTAAAATTTGTTGGAATGATAGGTGGGTTTGCAATATTAATATCAATAGCAATTTTAATTTATGCATTTATATCATACATATATAAACTAAATAATTTAACTGCTGGTTGGACTTCTATAATGGTAACAATTACATTCTTTACAGGAATACAATTATTATCTTTATGGATAATATCAGAATATATAGCTAGAATATATGAGGAATCACAAAATAGACCAATTTATGTTATAGATAAAAAAATTAACATTGATTAATTCTAAAACATTGAAAAATAAGCTTTTTTGTGGTAAAATAACATTTATATTTTAGAATGTGGAGAAGAAAATGAATTTTTTAGATATAGAAATTAATGAAAAATTATTTATTAAAATACTGATTTGTTTAGTAGCAATAGTTATTGTATTTCTAGCAATTACTATGAGTTCACTTTTAGTATTTAAATCATATACTTTAGGGCCTAATACTACTGTTGTAGATGAAGAAGGAGTTATAAACACTCACATAGATTTATTTGAAACAGATGGAAAGAAAATTGAAATAGCAGGTTGGGCATATAAAGAAGGTTTAAAAGAAATGGGAACAGTAAATGCAAACTATGTTTTAAAAAATCAGGAAACAGGAAAAATGTATTTAATGAGAACCCAAATGGAAGAAAATATAAATATTGAGGAAGAAGGATTAAAGCTTTCAGGACTACATGCACAATGTCTTCGCTTTGGACTACCAAAAGGAATGTATGATATTTATGTTTTATATCAAAATGATGGGGAAGACATATTAGCATTTACTTTGATTAGTAGAATGATAGGGGAAGAGTAATGGAAAAATTTAAAGAAAAAATAAAAAACCTTTTTAAAAATGGTAGAGGAGCAATATTTACACTATTTGTTTTACATTTACTTGTTACTATTTTTATAACTCCAAATAAATATGATGATGAATGGTTTATAGATCAAATTGCTTCTGGACAAAGTATATTAGCATTTGCAGGTTCAAGATATTTTTCTTGGACATCAAGACTTCTACTTGAAATCACAGAATGTTTTGTTTTAAGAGTTTCAAAATATCTATGGATTTTAATAGAAAGCTTAATGGTTGCACTTGCTGGATATTCAATTTCAAGATTATTCATAAAAAAAGAAGAGCGTGCACAAAATAATGCTATGCTTTTATTTATGTTACTTTTATATCCATTTAATTCAATGAATGGTTCTGGATGGGCTACTACTACAATTGTTTATATGTGGCCACTTGCAACATGTCTTTTTGCATTAATACCAATTAGAAAAATTTGGGATGGAGAAAAAATTAAATTTTGGGAATATCCATTATATTCATTAGCATTACTTTTTGCGGCAAACCAAGAACAAACATCAGCAATTTTATTAGGAACATACATATTATTCACAATTTTTATGATTATAAAAAATAAAAAAATACATCCATATATGATAGTTCAAACAGTTTTAGCAATAGCAAGCATAGTATTTATATTAACTTGCCCTGGAAATTATGTAAGAAAATCACAAGAAGCTGTAAGATTATTTAAAGATTTTGAAATGTATAATTTACTAGACAAAATTTCTTTAGGATTAACATCAACTATGGGAATTATTATTGAAAAAAGAAATCTTGTTTATACAATTTTAAGTTTAATGGTTGCAGTATATGTATGGACAACATATAAAGAAAAAACTTATAGAGTAGTTTCTATAATTCCAATTTTAACTATTGCATTTCTTGGAATTTTTCAAAACGTAACAAATACAATATTTCCATATTTTGGTTCAACAAGAGAATTTGTTATAGAAGAAAGAGTTATGCTTGCAGCATCAAATAGTAATAGCTTAGTAAATGTTATTCCATTTTTGCTTGCTTGTACAAATTTTATTTGTTTAGGATTATCAATATTGTTAATATTCAAAAATTTAAAGAATAATATGGCAATACTAGTATTTTTAGTAGGTTTAGCTTCAAAAATTATATTAGGATTTTCACCAACAGTATTTAGTTCTGCAGAAAGATCAACTATATTTTTTGAATTTGCTATGATAATAGTAACATTTTTAATTTGGCAAGAATTTACTAAGAAAACAGAAAAAAATGACAAAAAAATATTAAAAAGAATGGAAGTAATAATTAAAATAGCAGGAGTTTTACAATACATAAATGTACTTATGTGCGTACTATTAACAACACAAAAGTAATTTTATTTTGAAAAGGAGTTAAATAAAGCAAATGAATGTATCTAATTTTACAGAGAAATCAAAAGAAATAATCACATCAGCTAGTAACATCACAACAAGTAATAATAATCCAGAAATTACAGATTTCCATTTGATGTCTGCTTTTTTAGGGGATGGAAATGGAGTTATAACTTTACTTCTAAAAAAATTAGATGTTAATATTAATTCATTGGCTACAACAATAAATTCTGAAATAGAAAAAATGCCTAAAGTTACCGGTTCTGTTGCTTTAAGATTTTCAAATGAAGTTGAAAAGATTTTAGATGAAGCAGAAAAACAAGCTAAAAATATGAAAGATGAATTTATTTCAGTAGAACATTTAATGCTTGGTATATTTGAATGTGGAACAGATGCTTTAAGAAAAATTTTAAAATCTTATAAAATAGATAAAAACAAATTTTTAGTAGCTTTAAAAGATATTAGAGGAAATGTTTCAGTAAATACCGATACACCAGAAAACACTTATAATGTTTTAGAAAAATTTGGAAAAAATGTTACAGACCTTGCAAAACAAAATAAATTAAATCCAGTAATAGGTAGAGATGATGAAATTAGAAATGTAATAAGAATTCTATCTCGTAAAACAAAAAATAATCCAGTTTTAATTGGTGAACCAGGTGTTGGTAAAACAGCTATTGTAGAAGGATTAGCACAAAGAATAGTAAGAGGAGATGTACCAACAAGCTTAAAAGGAAAAACAATTTTTGAATTAGATTTAGGATTATTAGTTGCAGGTGCAAAATATAAAGGAGAATTTGAAGAAAGATTAACAAGTGTTTTAAAAGAAATAGATAAAAGTGAAGGAAACATTATACTATTTATAGATGAAATTCACAATTTAGTAGGAGCTGGAAAATCAGAAGGTGCAATGGATGCAAGCAACCTTTTAAAACCAAGGCTAGCTAGAGGAGAACTTCACTGTGTGGGTGCAACTACTTTAGATGAATACAGAGAATATATAGAAAAAGACCCAGCACTTACTAGACGTTTTCAACAAGTATTAGTTAATGAACCAACTGTTGAAGATGCAATTACAATTTTGCGTGGTATACAAGAAAAATTTGAAATATTCCATGGAGTAAAAATTCAAGATTCAGCATTAGTTGCAGCAGCAACTTTATCAAATAGATATATAACAGATAGATTCCTTCCAGATAAAGCAATAGATTTAATAGATGAAGCTTGTGCAATGATAAGAAGTGAAGTAGAATCTATGCCAACTGAACTTGATGTTATATCTAGAAAAATAATGCAATATGAAATAGAAGAGCGTTCTTTGGAAAGAGAAGAAGATGATCCGAATGCTCAAAAACGTCTACAAGCAATTAGAAATGAGCTATCAAAATCAAGACAAGTATTTCAAGATATGAAATTAAAATGGGAAGAGGAAAAGAAAAATATTGCTAAAATACAGAAATTAAAAGAGAAAATAGATGAAGTAAACGCAGAAATAGAAAAGGCAGAAAGAAATTATGACTTAAACAAAGCAGCAGAACTTAAATATTCAACTCTTCCAAATTTGAAAAAAGTTTTGGAACAAGAAGAAAAAGAAATTGAAAAAACTCAAGGGAAAAATACTTTACTTAGAAATAAAGTTACAGAAGAAGAAATTGCAATGGTAGTTTCAAAATGGACAGGAATTCCTGTTTCAAAACTTGCAGAAGCAGAAAAAGAAAAATTACTTCACCTAGAAGAAATTTTGCATGAAAGAGTAGTTGGACAAGATGAAGCTGTAAAAAAAGTTTCTGAGGCAATATTAAGAGCAAGAGCAGGAATTGCAAATCCAAATAGACCAATAGGTTCATTCCTATTTTTAGGACCAACAGGTGTTGGAAAAACAGAACTTGGAAAAACATTAGCAGCAACACTTTTTGATGATGAAAAAAATATGGTTAGAATAGATATGTCTGAATATATGGAAAAATTTAGTGTTACTAGATTAATTGGTGCACCTCCAGGATATGTAGGATATGAAGAGGGCGGACAACTTACAGAAGCTGTTAGAAGAAAACCATATTCAGTAGTTCTATTTGATGAAGTAGAAAAAGCTCATCCAGATGTGTTTAATATTTTCTTACAAATATTAGATGATGGTAGAGTTACAGACTCTCAAGGAAGACTTATAGATTTCAAAAACACAGTAATAATACTAACTTCTAACTTAGGCTCAAATATTATATTAGATAGTATAGCTAAAAACAAAGAAATAACAGAAGGAGCAAGAGAGCAAATAGATAAAATTTTAAAACAACATTTTAGACCAGAATTTTTAAATAGACTAGATGAAATCATTTGCTTTAAAGCTCTAGATAAAGAAGTTGTATTTGGAATAGTTGAACTAATTTTGCAAGGTGTTATCGAAAGAGTAAGAGAAAAGGGAATAGAGCTATCATTTACAAAGAATTCTATTAGATGGTTAATAGAGGAAGGATATGATATGGAGTTTGGTGCAAGACCTTTAAAAAGAATTGTACAAGCTCAAGTAGAAACATTACTTGCAAGAAAATTAATAGGAAATGAAGTAACTGAGGGAGATAAAATAGAAGTATATTATGATAAAAATATACATGGATTAAATATAAGACCTAAAAAATTGCAATAAAAAAGAAGCTTTAAAGCTTCTTTTTTATTGTTTATTTAACTTTTGGTAATACTTTATATACTACTTTGAAACAATCAAATTTTTCCAATTCATTTTCATATAAGCAATCTAGATAAATATTTAACTCTTTTAAATCTTTACAAGCTCTAATTATTGCTGGATTCAAATTAGAGTTAAACATTAATTCCAATGCTAAATCTATTGCTGCATATATAGAAGATTTTTCTTTTAATCTCATAAATCTATAAGCTTCTTTAAATCTAGATAATATTGGAAATCTAAATGTTGAAAGAGGTAAAGTATATTCTTTATCAATAACTTCTTTTGCAGTTTTATATTCAAAATTATTGTCTAGCTTTTGCATAACTTCTTCTAATGTATAAGGCAAGTAAACTTTTTGAGTTTCTTCTGAAATTAGAAGAGTTCTATTATCACAAATTGAATTTTCATCAATGTTATCTGGAGAAGGAACAGATGATGTCATATCAGCAATTACTGTATTTAACATTGAAAGGTGAATTTTATTTTTAACAGATGATAATTTAAATGCCTCTTTAATTTTAAGTTCAAGTCTATTATCTTTTTTAGCAAATTCAACATTATTAATTGCATTTGCAAAATCTATATTTTCAAAATTAGTATAAACATCAAAATGATCTTTGTTGTTGTGTATTTCAATATATTTATATTCTCCTGCTTTAACAAAGAAATTATTTTTTGGTGTAGATATATGGATGTTTTCTGAAATAATAGATATACCATCAAAATCAGTAACTATATCATATGTTTCATTTAGAATATAAACAGAGAAGATATCGTCTTTGTTTATAAGAATATTAAATGATTTATTATCTTCTTCTAATAATGAGTCATGAGAAGAAGATGTATCTGGAGTATTTTCCAAATCAGAAATTGCTTGAGATAAAGATTCTGTAATAGCAAGTAAATCAGAAGCAGGGTCATCTGATTTATTAGAAGAATCAGATGAATCAACTTTATTCAAATCTTCTTCATATATTTTTTCAAGCAAAACATCGTCTAAAGTAGTACCTTCAAGACCTTCTACTAAATCTTCTTCTTTAAGAGCATTATCATCATCATTGCTATCATCATAATCGGTAGAAATTTTACTAATACCAAAATATTTTTCAATAGAGAAATTACTATCATCATATTCATCATCTTTTAACTCTTCACTTGAAGTAGAACCAGAATCCTGAACATCTGCAGAAGGAGTTAATACTTGTGAATAATCTACATCATAATTTTGATTATTACCATTAGAATTTTCACCTAAAATTGTTTCAGCAGGTGCTATATTTTCTTGAACCATTTGTGTTGTTTCTAAATTTGAAATAGGAGTAGCGCCTTCAGCAGAATTTAATTTTGGTTCAGCAAAAGTAGTAGACTTTACATCTTGTCCTAAAATTATTTTTTCTAATTCATTTTGAAATTCTTTTGATTGAATAGCAGAAGATATAGCAGAAGAGGTATCATCAAAAGAAAATTCTTTAAATACAGAAGAGCCATTAGGACTATCTGCAGCTTCTTTCTTTATTTCACTTTCAACTTCTAAAATTTTGTTAAGTAGTTTATAAGTAATATTTGAAATTTTTTCTGAATTTTCATCATTTTCTAATTGAACAGAACCTTCTGGAATAGAAGTATTTGTCTCCTTAGAATTTTCATCATTACTATCAGCTTCATTATTTTTGTTTTCAGTTTCAGCATCTTTAGGTACATCATCTTTTGAAACGTCATCTAAACTGCCATTAGCAATAAAATCAGCTAAGTCATCTAAATTAATTAAATCATCTAAATTATCTAAAGCATTTAAATCATCTGGATTATCTAACATTTTTGAATTATCTGAAGAATCTGATTTAGCTAAATTATCCAAATCATTTAAAGTAAGTAAATCTTCTAAATTTACAGAATCTAGGTTATCTAGAGAAGCAGAAATTTCATTTCCAACTAAATTTTCTTGAACATTAGATTCTTCACCAATATTCTCATTACTAAAATTACTTACATCATTAGGAATATCTAGATAATTTAAATCATAAATTTCATCTAAATCATCTAAAGAGTAATGGTTATTATTTGAATTATTATTTTCTAAATTATCAACATCACTTAAATCTTCAGCATTGTTTTCTTGTGAAGAATAGATATCGTATTTATCATAACTTACAAAATCAAACTCATCATTTTCTTCTTCATTATTAGCAGTATTAGATTCTTCTAAAGGTTCTATAACACCACCAATAATATCGAAATCTTCATTTTCTGCATTTAAATTGTTTTCATCATTTACATTGTTTTCTTCTTCATCGTCTCCAACATAGTTACCTACATTGAATTCAATTCTAGTTATTTCAAAATTATCATCAGAATCAAAGCCTTGTTCATAATTGCCTTGAACATCATTTATTATTGCTCCATTATCTTCTTCAGAACTATCAGTATATGTTATATCTATATCAAATTTATCAAATACAGAAGGACCATAGAAGAAAGGAGAGTTTTGATTTATAGAATTGTCAGGACCATGAGAGTTAGAAACGTTTCTTAATATTTTACTTACAGATTCTATATCAGAATTTCCACCATTTTTAGCCATAGCTTCTTCAATGGAATTATCATTGTTCTCAACTATAGCTTCTTTAATAGAATTATCACTATTTTCAATTATATTATTACCATCATTGATAGTGTCATCGAAAAGTACGTCATCATCAACAACTAAATCATAACTATCAATTAGGTTATCAACGTCATTAAAGTTATTTGCTTCAACATCAGTTTTTACTGCATCACAAATAACGCCGATATTATCACTATTTTTTTCTTTAGTAGTATCTGTAATTTCAGCGTTATCATTAGTAAAATTACTCAAGTTTAAATGTAAAGTTCTTTTAATTTTTTTATTTGAGGTAGCTAAAGGTTTTGTCTTTTCTTCACTTACGGAATTAGACTTTAAACAAATATTTTTAATAGTTCTTTTTTTAGTAATTTCTTTTTGATTTGAAACTATTATAGATTTTTTGTTCTTTTGACCAGGTTTTCTACCTCTTTTTTTAGGAATTACATTTCCAACGGAAGCAACTTCTTTTTCAACGTTTTTCCCTGAATTTAATGACATTTTGAACCCCCATCTAGACAAAATAAATCAACATACATTACATTTATACAAAGAATTATAATATAAAGAAAAAAAAAAGTAAATGGATTTTTTAACAAAATGGATTAAAAAATATTTCTTTTTTGTAACAATTATGTTGCAAAAAATGTAAAAAATGTTACATAAGATAAAAAATGAAATACAAAGTATAAGAAAATGAAATACAATTTACATTGAACACAGCCATAAATAGTGGTAAAATTTAATATATGTAAAACTATGTTTAGGTGTTTAAATAATTTTAAAAAAGAAAGTAAAGGGAATAGAAAAGTGAAGAAAATATTGAATTTTGTAAAGAATCTACTGATATTTGTATATGTAATTGTTGTTATTTTTGTAACAATATGCTTACTATCATACAACGATTACAAAGTTACTGTTTTAGGAACTACTTCAATTATTCCTATAACAGACGATAATTTAAAGCCTGATTATGCATTAGGTGATTTATTGATGGTAAAAAGAAATAAGGTATCAGATGTAAAAGTAGGAGATAAAATATTTTTTTACAGAACAAGAACTGGAGAAACATCTATTTACTTTGCTGAAGTAACTAACACTGAAAGAGTAACAGACAAAGAATACACTTATACAGTTGAAGGAGATTATAGACTTTCAAGCTCTACATATATAGGAAAAACATCTACTGCAACAGTAATACCTAAAGTTGGAAAATTTTTATCTTTCATAGAATCAAAATGGGGATTCTTATTTTTAGTAGTTTTTCCAACATTAATTATATTCCTTTACACACTATATTCAGTTGTATTAGAAGTTAGAGATGGAGATAAAGAAGAAATAGAAAATAAATCTAAAGTAGAAGAAAAACGCGAAGAGAAAAAAGAAATTATAGAAAATAAAATTTCTGAAGATAAAAAAGAACCAGCAGAAGAATCTATTATAGAAGAAAAAGAAAAACATATAGAAAAGAAAGAAACAGCAAAATTAGAAGAGAATACTGAAAAAGAGAATGAAGAAAACAAAGAAAATAAAATAGAAGTAGAAGAAAGCAAAAAAGTTGAAACTCAATTACCTAAAATAGAAACAGAACAAGAATTAGAGAAACAACCAAAAATAGAAGAGAAATCAGAAACAGATGAACAATCAAAAGTAAAAGAAGAACCAAAATTAGAAGAACAGTCAAAAATAGAAACAACAAAAATAGAGGAAGAGTTAAAAACAGAAACAACATCAAAAGTAGAAGAACAACCAAAAGCAGAAGTAGCACAAAAAACAGAAGAACAGAGAAAGAAAGAACTAATTGAAGCTAAATTAAAAAGTATGACAGAAGAAGAAAAGAAAGCGTTATTAAGAGCAAAATTAAATTCTATGACAGAAGAAGAAAAAAGAGCTTTATTGGAGAAAAAAAGAAAAGAAAAATCAGGTAATTAGGTGATTAATGTGAGCAAAAAAAAGAAAATTTTAATTTTATTGTTAATATTAATATTACTATTTTTCATATTAAGATATGCATATTCTAAATATGTAAATCAAGTAGATATTTCAAAAGACGTAAATGTTGCTCAGTGGAATGTTAAAATAAATGACCAAGATATAACACAAGATGTACATGAATTTCTAATAAAAGATTTTACTTGGAATGAAGAAAGCCACGTACAAAAACCTAAAGTAGCACCTGGAATGCAAGGATACTTTAATTTAAAAGTAGACACAACAGGTACAGAAGTTTCAATAAAATACACAATAGAAATAGATGAATCTAAGTTAAGAGAAATCTCAGATATAAATTTAAGAGTAACAGGCTTAGAAAAAGATGATGTTAAACAAGAAATGCAGTTTGATGAAGATGGAAAAATAATTATTGAAACAATCAAAAAATTAGATGAAATAAAATCTGATCCAATAGATAATTTAAAAATTGATGTTGTTTGGGAAAACCTAGATACAGAAGAAGGAAACAAAAACGATTCAAAAGCATCAGAACTGGCTGGAACAAAAATACAAATGCCAATTAAAGTAAATGTAATACAATATCTTTCAAACTAAAGGAATAAAAATGAAAATAAAAGGAAAGAAAATAGATTTTATTTCGATTATATTAATTATAATTTTAATAATTGTTTGTTTTTGCTATGCACAACTTAAAATTTTTAATAAAGATCACATAAATTTCTTAGGATTTACAATTTTTCAAGTTATAACTGGAAGTATGGCAGAAACAATTCAAATAAATGACATTGTAATAGTTAAACTTACAAATGACGTAAATGTAAATGACATAATAACATATAGAAGCAAAGACAATTTTGTAACACATAGAGTTATTGAAAAGGAAGAAAATCAAATAATAACAAAAGGTGATGCAAATAATATGGAAGATGAACCAATAACTTCAAATGATGTTGTTGGAAAGGTAGTGTTTATAATACCAGTAGCAATGATTATTAGTATTATAACTACACCACAAGTTGCAGCAATGCTTACTATTACAATTTTTGCAGGATGGTTTTTATTCAAAAGAAATACTAAAAAGGATGTAAAAATTTAATTCAAAAGAGGAAAAGATGGTTAGAGGAAAATACTTGAGAGAAAAGAAAGCAAAAAGGGTCAAAATACTAATATGTTTAATTATTATATTAGTCCTTTATAGAATTATTTTTAACTCATTTTCATTATATGAATCTGAGGCTAATTCAACAGCTGATATAGACGTTGCTTTCTATCTATTAAAAGATGAATATGAAACCAAAACAATTCCTATTGAAGATATGTTACCTGGTGATACACAATATGTAAAATTTACAATTTCAAATTTCTATGTTGATGAAGAAACAGGAAAAGAAGTTATTTCAGAAACAGATATGAAATGTAATCTTAAAATTAGAACCACCACAAATTTACCACTTCAATATGAATTATATATAGACCAAGATCTTACTTCAAGTAATCTTCAAAATAAATTAGAACTTGAAGAAAGAGTAACAGATAATGTGTATTGGGATGATTACAATACTATGTTTAAACATTTAGTATTAGCAAATGAACCAGAAGACATAAAAGAGCAAGGAATAACGGAAAGTTTAGACATAGCATATGGAACTCCATTTTCTCGTACATATATGATGAAAATAACATTCCCAGAAGAATATTCAAAAGATGACAAATATCAAAATATAATGGAATGTATAGAAATTGCAATTGATTCACATCAAATTATTACTGGAGACTAATTATAAAAAGGAAGGTTTACATTGAAAGAAGCAAAAACAAGAATTAGAAGAAAAAATGGTGGTGTAAAAAAATTAATATTCTTTTTAATACTACTATTCATAGTAATACAAGTGTTTATTAGAATTATTCTACCTGCATCTATTACTTTTTCAAGATATGTATATAGAGTTGTTAGAAATTATTATTTCAATTCTAGAGCTTTTTACTTTAATAGTGATAGATTGTCAGAAGACATAGCTGTTTTTGAAGCAGATAACTGGTCTGGTGCAGAACCTTATGCAGTTACTATCAATATGAACAGTAGAAAAAACATTGAAGAAGTTTCAAAAGTAAACATTAATTATACAATAAAATACACTTATCAAGTATTTAAAGCAAATGGAGAAGAGTATGATGAAGATTTAATAGACTTCATTATAGCAGATACAACAGAAGATCAATATAATGAATCTGAAGGAATTTCTAAAACAATTTTTGCAGAAACAAATATAAGCTCATTTAACTTTCAATTTAGTTTAAAACCAAATAAAAAATTAGAAAATGATGATTATGTTTTTGTTACAGTAACAGCAGAAGCAACATCACCATATAAGAAAACTCTAAAAGGAACTTTTAAAGTTACAATAGGAAATCTTGGAATGAGTTATCAAATTGAAGATGAAGCATACAGTCCCTATTTGAATGTTATAGTAACAAACACATTAAATTATTATACAGTGGATGAAGCATTTGATGGTCGTATTGTTGGGAGTACAGTAAATATACAAGATTACATTAATCTATCAGATGAAAATAAAGCAAAATGTCATTCCATGCGTATATTATTAGACTTTAATCCAGAGGAAGTAGTTCTAGATACAACCTCATTAATATATTTGGAAAACAGAGATACAAGTAATGTAACATATACGAAAGTAGAATCCTCTGGAGAAAGTTATGACTATGTAAATAGTGTTAAATTTGCAATAGATGCAGAAGAAAGTAAGGTTATAAAGTTTTATAAAAAGGTAGCTGCAAATGACTATACATATCCAGTATCAGATTCTTCTGAACCACCTAAAGTTAATGTAAGTGTTGTGGAGAACTAAAGATGAATAATATTGTTTTTAATTATGTGAATAACGTAAAAAAGAGATTAAAAAAATATAGTATTTTAATCTTAAAAAGTAAATATGATAAAGAAGTTGTGGAAGATTTTATACAAACATATGTAAATGCTAGATATTATAATTTCGATTTAAATAGTAAAATACGACTTTTCTACAAACGAATAGATGATGCACTAGAAAGAAAAAGAGATGAACTAGTAGAAGAAGAGCCGAGAAAAACAGAAATCATAAACAACACTCTTATGTTTTTTAAATATTATTATTATTTTGATAATGTAAGAAATGGCGACATAGAAAAAATTATAGATACAATAGACAAAAAAAGAGCGGAAACACTTAATTTAAACTCTTCTTCAATAGAAAACTTTAAAGAAGAATTTACTAAAACTGTAGAAAATGATATAAGCGAATCAAAGAACTTTGAAAAATATTATGAATCAGAAGATTTTGAATTAGATATAACTAAAATTGATCCAAAACAAAAAAACTATTATAGAGTAAAGCTGAACTACTTTTTTGATTTTCCAGAAATTTTTAGCAAAGAAGTTATACAAAATGTTTTTGATACAGAAATTGTTGCAGAAGATAGATTATTTGTGGAATATCCAATGATTACAAGTAAAGTTTTGCTCGAAATAATAGAAGGTGATTTTGCAAGCAAATATGTATGTGATTTTTCAGTTAATTTATTAAAGAAAAAAACGAAATTAGATCAATTAATAGAAACATTAGAAAATCAGGCAGCACAAGATAAAATTTATTTTAATATTACTTATGATGATTTTATAAAAAATAAAGTAGATGTATTTAAACTCATAAATAGAGGCTTTAAATTTGCTTTAGAAACGAATGATAATATGCCAAAACTATCAAATGAGGATTTAAATATACTTGAAATATTTAGCTGTATTATCGTAAGTGATAATGACATAAATAAAAAAATGTACAAAGATATTAAAATTTTAGAAAACAAAGGATGAGAAAATGGATACATATGTAAGATTTTTATATGAATTTTTAAATACTTTCTTTAGTGGAGTAAAAACAATAGTGTTTGGAATATTAAATGGTATTAAACAACTATTTGATATACCAGCATATATTCATCTAATTAGTCAGTATAGAAATGATTTTTCTGTACAAGAATGGGTATTAGTTGCAATAGCAGTTGGTGCTGTAGCTCTTATTCTAATTTTAATAGTTTTACTTCTATATTTACTAATAAGAAAATATGTTAGATTTAGAAAAACTATTGTAGAACAAGAAAGTATGATGAAAGAAGTAGCAGAACTTAATAAAAAAGTACAAATGATGACAAAGGAAAGAGAAGAAATAATGGCAATGAAAGTCTCACAACTTGGCTTGCCACCATCAGAAAATGATGAGTATTCTTCTGGATTTGATAACGAAAATGGAAATAAGGGTTCTGACGAAAATGAACTTGGAGATGGAATTAGATTTGCTAGACTTGAACTTGTAGATAGAAAATTTGCTAAATATAAAGTTCAAAACTATAATAATGATTTTACATTAGAAGAATTATGTGTAGCATTTAGAAATTTTGCAGCATCTAGATTACACTTATATTATTCTTTACAAATGATAAGAATTTTTATAGCAGGTCTTTCTTCTACGAAGTTAGTTATTCTTCAAGGTATTTCTGGTACTGGTAAAACATCACTTGCTTATGCATGGGGAAAATTTTTAAAACATGATTCTTGTGTTGTTTCAGTTCAACCGTCTTGGAGAGATAGAACAGAGCTTTTTGGATACTTCAATGAATTCACAAAGAAATTTAATGAAACTCCACTTCTAGAAGCACTATATACAGCATCATATACAGATGATGTTTATACAGTAATACTAGATGAGATGAACTTAGCACGTGTTGAGTACTATTTTGCTGAGATGTTATCTATTCTAGAAATGCCAAACAGAGATGAGTGGAAAATTGAAGTAGTTGCTAGTCCTTGGGAAAATGATCCAAAACATATTATAGAAGGAAGAATACAAATACCAGCAAACACTTGGTATATTGGAACAATCAATAACGATGATTCTACATTCATGGTTACAGATAAAGTTTACGATAGAGCTATGCCAATAGACATAAACGATAAAGGACAAGCTTTTGTTGCAGAAGATACTGCACCTATGAATGTTAACTTTAGTTATCTTGATAGATTATTTATGCAAGCAAGAGATGAACATCCTGTTTCAGAAGAAAACTGGAAGAAAATAAATGAAATGGATAATTTTGTTATTAAGCACTTCAGAGTAGCTTTTGGTAACCGTATTGTAAGCCACTTAGGAAAATTCGTTTCAGCTTATGTTGCTTGTGGCGGTGAAGAAGTAGAAGGAATAGATTACTTTATTGCTAAAAAAATATTAAGAAAACTTGAACAATTAAATATAGCATACATAAAAGATGAAATAGATGGTTTCGTTATTTTCCTAGATAAAACTTTTGGAAAAGGCAAAATGAAAGAATGTATAGAATACGTATTAAGATTAAAGAAATTAGGATAATTTAAGGAGATACATAATGGATAAAATTTTGGATGTTTTTGAAGTTTATGCAGATTCTGATGAAAAAAAAGTAAACAAATTTAAAGAAAAAGTTTCATCAACAATGACAGTAAGAACAGAAACTAATAAACCTAAAATAGAAAGTCTTTGGATAGAAAAAATGGAGGGAACAATAGAATATCTAGAAAATATTTTAAGATCCCCTACCAGATTAATTATAAATGAAGAAGAAATAGTTGAAATTGAAAAAATAAAAAAAGTTACTGTAGAAAGCATAAAACACTTATCAAAAAATGCTAATTTAATAGAAGATGTAGATGAAAATGGTGATGTAAAACCAGAAAAACTACTTAATGTATTTAAGGAAGAAACATTCAATACTTATGAAAATAGATTTATATATACTTTAATTCAAAAAATGCTAATTATTATAAGAAAAGAAAAAAAGAAAATAATAGAACAAGGAAGAATACCTTCAAAATTTTTCAAAAAATTTGATTACAAAGGAAATTCTTATAATGGAAAAAATAAAGTAGATATTGAAATTTTAATGACATCATCTACTCAAGAAGTAGATACAAAAGATGATAGAAAAGAAATATTAGAAAGAATTAGAGAACTAGAAAAATCAGTTATTAGTTTAACTTTAACTTCAACATATCAAGCATTAGAAAGACTAAAAGTACCATTAATAACTCCACCACTTAGAAAAAATAACGTTATTTTAAAAAATGTTAATTTCCAATATGCAGCAAAACTTTGGGATTTTCTTATTACAGAAATGGAAAAAGAAAAAGTTAGTGAAAACACAACTAATGTAAAAGAATATAAGGAAAGAGGAAAATCTAAAAGATACATAGACGAAACTTTTTTACTAGATTATTTAGTTTTGCAGAACATAGATAACCCTGAAATTAAAAATAAACATAAAAAAGAATTAATTGAAAAACTTGTTGCTAATATAGTAGAAAGAACAATAGATGTAGATGCAAGCATATCAGAAGAACAATTAAAAAATCTTGTAAGCAAACAATATACAGTAATTAAATATAAAAAACAAGTTACTACAAAACAAATTCAAGAAATATTTAAAAAGTATATTAGCAAATATGTTCAACAAATAAATAATATTAGGTAGGAAAATATGGAAGATAAAAAGATAAAAGTATTTGATGTAATAATAGCAATTGTAAAAATAATTTGTATAATCTTATTAATTTTAATAATCATATTTTTGGCTTTACAAAGATTTTCTGGAAATCAAATAGCACTTGGTGGATATAGAGTATTTAGTGTGGCCACAGAGAGTATGGTTCCTAAATATAAAGTTGGAGATTTACTAATTATAAAAGAAGTAGACATAAATGATTTAAAAGTTGGCGATGATGTTACATACTTAGGAAATCAAAGTGATTTTTCTGGAAGAGTTGTAACTCACCAAATTGTTCAAATAGAAGAAACAGAAAATGGAAAAATTTTCCATACAAAAGGTTTAGCAAATGAAGTTGAAGATCCAGTTATTAATGGTGACCAAATTTATGGAAAAGTAATTTATAAATGTATTATTTTAAGTTTACTTACTAAATTAAAAGAAAATATGGTAGCATTTTATATTATTGTTTTTGTTCCTTTAGGAATTTTAGTATTTTTACAAATTAAAGAATTTATTGAATGTAAAAAAGAAATTAAAGAAGAAGAAAAAAATGATGAAGAAAATAAATAATTACTTGTAAAATTGTAAAGAGAAAGGAGGTTTATATGCAAACTGATAATTTTGAAAACGATATAAATGAAGAACTAGAAAAAGAAATTCTATATCAAGCTGTTGAAGAAAATCTACAACTAGAAAACAAAAGTAATAAGCTAAATGAAAATTCAGAAAATAGCGAAGAAGAAAAAACAGAAGAAACAGTAGAAGAAAATCAGGAAGAAGATAAACGAAAAAAACGTATTATTGGAAGAAAAAAGAAAATAAAAAAAGAATTAAAAATAAAAACTGTTTTAGCTGTAATTTTAGCACTACTAGTAAATACTTATGCTTGGTTTGTATATATATCTGTAGTTTCTACAAATGTAAATATACATGTTAAAAGTTGGGATTTTGAATTATCAGTTGTAGATCAAGACCAGAACTTTGACTTTACAGTAGAGCAAGTTTATCCTGGAATGCCTGTTGCAAAAAAAGAAATAATTGCAAGAAATAATGGAGAAACAGATGCAGTTCTTACTTGTGAAATAAATAAAATAAGGGTATTTGATGAGGAAATAGTAGCAAATAGAGAATATGAATTAGATGATGGCTCAAGAGTAACTTATACACCAAAAGAGCTAATGGAAAAACTTTTAAATGATTATCCATTTAAAGTAAGAATATTTTTTAATGAGGAACAGTATAATCCAGAAAAAGAATATATTTTAGTTAATGGAGAAGCAACTAATGTTTATTTACAAGTTGACTGGGATTTTGAAACAGGAGAAGTTTCAGAAACTGGAATAGCAGATGGAGATGAAAAAGATACTTACTATGGACAAAAATCTTATGAATTTATGCAAGATCCAGCAAATGAAGGAAAATATAGTGTTTTTGTAGAATTAATTGTAAAAGCTACACAAAAAAATACACCTTAAAAAATTTAAGGTGTATTTTTTACTTGAGTGACTTTAACTTTTAAACCAACACTTGCTATAGCATTTTCTAATTTAGAAACTAATACATCATTTTGATTATCTAAAATATTATCTTCCTTATCATACCAATAACAATATAAAACTATATTATTAATAACTTCTTCTTTAGTAAAATTACCTTCTGCATCGGTAGGTGGAATAACTGTATCTGAAACATTAGGAACATCTTCAGAGAGTTCAAATATATCACTATTATTTATTGAATAACCATAGATTTTGAAATCTGGTAAATTAACACTTTCATCTACAATTGGTTCTATTTCATATTTAAAAGGTAGCTCAGTATCTGTTGAATCTAAAACTAAATCTATGTGACCAGTGGAAGTAGGAGCAATAACATTTTCTTCAATATCTTCGGTTTGATCAATTTTAAGTTCAACAATTTCTGAGAAATCTCTTTCTGATGTAATGTCTTCATCATTTAATAAAATATGCCAATTCGATATATGCGATTTTGTGAGACTATCATGTGCTGTTAAATATTTTGAATAGGCATCTCTAATTGTTAAATATAATAGTAAAAGTATTAATAAAAAAATTAAAATTTTAAAAATTTTAAAAAAATTTTTTTTATTTGTTTCCATAAATAAAATAAAATTCTCCTTAATTTAACATTTTAAATTAAAAATACTTTAATATTGGCAACAGTAAAATGTGCTATAAATAAAGCTTTTCATTAACTATTTTCAAAAAAATTTTAACATAATCTTATATTATAGTCAATTAAAGTAAAAAAATGTAATATATATGAAAAAAAAATGTAAAAGTAATGTAATTGAGTATTTAAGAGGTTTGTGCTAAACTAAACATAAGTTAGAGTATATGCAAATTCAATTTAATTGTCTAAAATTTTTAATTGCTAAGATTTGGAGGTGGGTAGTTCAAATGACAAAATTTGAATTTAATACAACCTCTAAGAAAATATACAGGCGAGATTTTAAAATTAAATTAATTAGACTAGCTTTGCTTATTTTATTAATTTTTCTTATTTTACTATATTTTATTCTATCAATTATTTATAAAGCAGGAAGATTTACTGTAAGCTTAGATAAAGCTTTAAATAATGAGAGAGGAATAGTACTATATGAAGAATTAAATAGAAAAGTAGTATCAAGAAGATTAGAAGCGGAAGAATTTCCTGAGATGGACAACATTTCTATTAATTGGTTACCGGATAATCTTGATATGGAGGCTGAGGGCTCACATAATGGAGATAATTACATAGCTTATACTTTCTATATTGAAAATGAAGGAAAAGAAAATATAAACTATTGGTATACCATTCCTATAGATGATGTTGTGCTTAATGTGGATGAGGCAATTAGAGTAATGGTATATTTAAATGGGAATAGAACTGTTTACGCTAAGAAAAATGGATTCACAGAAGAACCAGAACAAGATACTAAAGCTTTTTATTCTGAAAATACGGTCTTATTAGAGTCAAGACAAAACTTTGCACCAGGAGATATAGATAAATTCACGATAGTAATTTTTATCGAAGGTGATGATCCTGATTGTACAAATGCTTTGTTAGGTGGCGAAATAAAAATGCATATGGATATTACGGAAGAGCATATTGATTAATTATAGGAGGAAAATATGAAGAAAAGAACAAAAGCAAGTCAAAAAAGACTTAACAATTTACTAGTAGTTTTATTATTAGTAGCTGCATTTTTAATTATTTCTACTTATGCTTGGTTTACAGCAAACAGAACAGTAAATGTAGATGATATTACTGTTAATGTTGCTACATCAAGCGGTTTACAAATATCTGCAGATGGAATTGATTGGAAAACTGTATTACCTTATAAGGATATACAAAATGCGTATAAAACATATACCACTTCAGTAAATCAGTTACCTAAATTAATGGCACCGGTTTCAACGGTATTAGAAAACAGTGAAGGACATTTAAAAATGTTTTATGGTGTTGCTACTTCTGATTTAAAGGAAGACTCTCCAACATATGGTAAATATTTACTTACAACAACATTACAAGAAGATAAAGATACATTTCGTGAAGATTTGTTAGGAGATGGACAAGGAGAATATGCACCAGGTTACTATATGGCATTTGATTTATTCTTAAAAGATACAGCTCCTATAGATCATCTATATTTTGGTGGAACTGTATGGGAATATGATGAATCAGAAGATGAAGGTGGTAAACATGTAGAAGCAACTGCTAAGAAAGGTCTTGAAAATGCTGCTCGTATTGCTATGATACAAAGTTCAACTAATTCAGATGTTGATGATGTAGATGGAATTCAAGGATTATCAACAGCAAGTGGAAAAGTGTTCATGTGGGAGCCAAATTATGATACACATACTAAAAAAGGTTATGATAATGGTAAAGCTTTAGGCTGGATAGATACTGATGTAACTACTGCTATTGACTACAGTGGTGTAAAAGCAGAAATTCCAGAAGGATCAGGAATTGAATTATCAGAAGCTACAGCAACTAAAAATGCTGAAAAGTTTGATGAAATAAATGAAGAAACAGGAGCAACAATTTTCAAAACAAGAAAAACGGAAAAAGCAAGTTTGTATTTAGGTGCTGTTGGCGCTGGTGTAACAAAATATAGATTTTATTTATGGATTGAAGGTCAAGATATAGACTGTGAGAACAATGCATCTGGAACAAACCTAGAATATAACTTTAAATTCAGCTTAGATCCTATAACAGAATAATCAATATTAAAATATAAATTATTTAAAACTCAAAAGATAAATTTGTCTTTTGAGTTTTTGTTTTATGTTCAAATTTGAATAAACATATCCATTTTTTTACATTATAAAATTTATGTTACAAAATCAAAAAAAACTTTAAAACGAAAGCTGTTTATGATAGAATATGATTGTAATATTTTAATAATTGGAGTTACAAAATGACGAGAATTAGAAAAAGAAAAAAACAGAATATAAAAATTAATAAAATTGCTATAATTGCTATAATTGTAGCATGTTTATTTATCATATATAAATTTATTTCTTCTACAAAAACAGAAAGAATAGCAATAAATGCAAATATTTCTGAATTAAACACTGGCGATGTTATGCAAACAGATATTGATTTATTACAAGATGAAGAAGGGAAATATTATATTGAATTACCTGAAAAGGTAAAAGGTTTTTTTGCTAGCAGGTATTATTCTGCTCCAGCAGATGATGAAAATCAAGGAGAAAATCAAAACACTATTAATCAAAATATTGCTAATCAAAACACTGCTACATTAGCACAAGAGAATACTGAAAATTCAGATCCTATAAATAATGTTTCTAGCGATGCAGATACAGTTAACGAAAATACTGTTAGTGAAAATACTATCAATACAAATACTGCTAATGAAAATACTACTAGTGCAGTTGAAAATAACAATATTGAACAGCAAGATAATACTGAATCAAAAGTTGAAGAAATACAAAATGATTTATCAGAAGAACCTATTAGTAAAATAGAAAAAGTAATTAATGATCAAATTAAATCTAAAGAAGAAAATGTAGAGCAACAAGAAACAGCTAATCAAGATGTAGCTAGTCAAGATACAGCTAATACAAAAGAAAATGATGCAGTACAAGAAAATAATGAAAAAGAAACAGTTGAGCAAAATAATAATCAAACCACGGAAAATCAAAATACTGTAACAAATGGCGAAACAGGGGAAGATTCAAATGCTGAAGCTAATAATAATGAAACAGTAGAAAATGAAAACTCTGAAAATGGTAGTAATGGTGCAGTAGAAAATCCAAATACTGAAACTGATAATAATGAGTTAAGTAAAAATGAAAATACAGTAGTTGTAGATAAATCATTAGAAATGCAAGAAAATGATGAAACATCTTCAGCACCAGAAGAAGTTGCTATAGAAGAAAATAATATACAAAATCAATATATAGATCAACTTAAATCATTAACAGAATATACAATAGGCGACAGATATTATTTAAATGAAGAAGAACTTAAAGAAAAATCTATTGATTTACAAGCTATCTATCAAACTAAAATTATAGATGATGTAATTTTATATAAACAAGAATTAGAAGTAGAAATTTCTAATCATACTATGAAAGTTGTAGGATTTATACCTAAAGGCTATTATTTACTTAATGGAAATGCAACAGAAGATTTAGTTAAAGAATATATCTCAGGTGTGGATGAATTTGAAGGGGCAGATATATTATTAGCTTATGATGTTTCAATTACAAACGGAAGCGATGTTTTCCAACCAATAAATTTTAATGAATCTATTGATGTTTCAATTGTTTCATTAGAAAATTTGGAAGAAAAATTAAATCCAAGTTTAGTAAAAGTTATTAATGTAAAAGAAGAAGAAAATCAAATAAATTTGGAAAAAATAAATTTAGAAATTTCTAATTCTGATACTATTGAATTTATTACAAATGAATTTTCAGATGTAGGAGCAGTAATTGCAAATCAACCAATTACTGCGAGTACAGTAACTCTTGATGACTATCAAAGTGATTATAACTACTATATGGGAAAAAATTATACTGATAATTTTTCTGGAACAAATCAAAATATTTATAGTGATAGTAATTTAGCTAAGGTTACAATAAATTATTATGGATATGATTATAATATACCACTAAATTCAGATAGACAATTTAATCCTAGTGTAAAAACAACAGCAGGTCTAACATATGCTGATAGTGGTTTTTATAGAAATGCAAGCATTACTTTTCAAGTAACAAATTCTAGAGATAATTATAAACTTATAAATACAAATAAAAATTGGGAATTAAAATTTAGTGTTCCAACAACTGTGGATTTAGCAAATACGAAAGCTATAAATGGTAATAAATTTTCAAATATTACAAATTCTGGAGGAACATATACAATATCTGGAAATAATTGGAATAGTTGGACACATCATTATAGTGAAGATTATAATGATTATTACACTATTACAATTCAGTTATCTTTTGATATTTCTATGCTTGATGAAGAAGGAAATACAATTGTAAATCCAAATCCATCTGTAAATGCAACTCCATCATCTATTTCTTGTATTGCAATGGAGAAAGATATAGTAGGATATGTTTCAGGAGATTCAAGCGAGAGACAAACTTTATTTACTTATGTAAAATGTGTACCTATAACAGATGGAAAAATTTCACTAGATTTAATAGATAATCCATATATGGATAGACCAGCCGGATACGGATTTGATGGTTGGGCAACACATGAGTCTGGAGATACTTTTTCAGTAATACCAGAAACTTTTCTTCAATCAGTTACAAAAAACACAGGTGGCTCTAAAGATATAACTATAAATTTATATGCTAATTGGAAACCTGCAAATATTGTTTTTATAGATTGTCAAAGTGGTAATAATAATAATAATACTGGTAGAGCTTTAGATAAACCAAAAAAATATTTTGGTTCAGCAACAATAGAATTTGCAAATGGATATAAAACAGCTTCTGTTGCTTCAGATAGAGAATTAAATATACTAGTATTAAAAAATGGTGGAGATCAAGGCGGACATGTTGATTGTGCAAACTCTGTAGAATGGGTAATAGATCATTTTGCTCACGGATTTACACTTACAAGTTTATATGATGGTGTAGATTATAGAAGTAATTCACGTATTCTATTTGATACAAGTGTAACTATAAAGCAAGATGTACAATTTGATTTCTTAAACTTATATGATACTACTAACTATAATTATATGGATGGAAAAGGTAATGCAAGTCATTATATAATTGGAAACACTAAAAATCTTAGAATCGGTAGAGGAATGTATTCTGTTGATTATCCTAATCGTAATACTGTAAAACAAATTCAAGGAGGACCAAATACTATCACAGGTGATGCATATAGATTAGTTATAGAATCTGGTTTATATTCAAATGTTATGGTAGCTAGATCAACTGCTTATGCTAATCAAGCTCGTAAATTTTGTGCACAATGTGTAATAGGTTCTGATTATGATAGAGCTAAAGAAAATAATGAAAATTTAAAAGTATATTATAATATGTCATCTGGAACTGGATCTATTTCAGTTTCTCCACCAACTACAAATACTGCGGTTACAAATCGTTTTGCAGGTAAACCAATATTTGATATTACTATAAAAAGTGGCACATTAGGAATGGACCAATTTAATGGACATGGTGATGAAGATGGAGAATATATTTATTCTGGAATATATGTTGGTAGATATTGGAGTGCAACATATGATAATGGAATAAGACAATTAATATTAGAAGGTGGAAATATTGCTAACATAATAGGCGGTTTAGCTGTAGATGCAGCTCACAAAAATATTACTAAAACAAACATATATGTAAAAGGCGGAAGAGTTAGAGCAATTGTTGGAGGAGCACGGACAGTCTGAAACAAGAGGTGACAGAATGATTCAAGTTACAGATGGCGTTGTTGAAAATTGCATTTTTGGTGGTTCAAATGGATTTACATCTACTTCTAGTGCTAATGGTGCATTAGATGGCAATTCATTAGTATATATTGGAGGAAATGCTACTATTGGTACACCAAATAGTATAGGCTCTGCAGATTTACTTTACAGGGCAGAAAGAGGCTGTGTGTTTGGCGCAGGTGGAGGAAACGCAAACGTAGCTACTACTGCAGGAAAAGTTAATAGCTCACATATTATTATAAATGAAAATGCTCATATATATAACAGTGTATTTGCAGCGGGAAATTATGGAATTGTTGGAGCGTCAAGATCATCAGTTTATGCTACAAATCTAGCAACTATAGATATTTTAAATGGTACAATAGAAGGAAATGTATATGGTGGTGGAAATCACAGTAATACAAACGGTTCTAATCAAATTAATATGGAAAAAGGAACTGTAAAAGGAGCTATTTATGGTGGTTCTAACCAAGAAGGTGATATTTGGGGAAATACTATTATAAATATAAAAGGTGGAACTATTGGAAAAACAGGAGCAAGTTCAGATGTTTTATTTGCTGGTGGTTTAGGACATAGCACAAACATTAGAGGAACGGTAACTGTAAATATTAAAGACGAAAAAGAAAATATTAATTTATATGGAAATGTTTATGGTGGTGGTTCTTTAGGTACTGTAACAGGTGCATCTACTATCAATTTGCAAGATTTAACTACTAATTCAACTACTATTTCAATAAGTGATGATGTTTATGGAGGAGGAAAAGGAAATTCAGGAACGGCTGCTACTAATAGTGGAAATGTAAATGTAAATGTAGATGGCGGTAATTATTCTTCAGTTAGAGTATTTGGAGGAGGCAATATAAATAGTACAATAGGAGGAGCCATAAATGTAAAAGTTGGAGAAAATTATGCTACTAATGTTAATGAGATATATGGTGGTGGAAATCAATCACATGTAAAAACAAATACTACAAGTACAACAGTAAATGTATATAAAAATACTATAGCAAATAGTGCATTTAATGGTGGAAATAGTGCTGGTATAGATGGTAATAACACTAGAGTTATAAATATAGATGGAGCAAGAGTTACAAATGTATATGGAGGTGCAAATTCATCTGGAGATTTAACTACAACAAATGTTAAAGCCTTTAATAATGCCATAATGGAAAATGTATATGGCGGTGGATATGGACAAGGCACTAATGTATCTACAAAAACTAATGTAAGTGTAGAAAATTGTACTGTTACTGGAAATGTATATGGTGGTGGTAATGCAGGAAAAGTTACAGGAGATACAGGTGTTATAGTAACAACTTCTGCAATATCAAATTCAATATATGGTGGAGGTAAAGGTACAACTGCAATTGTAAATGGAACAACAAATGTAGAAGTAAATAAAATAGGTAGCAACTATGTTTTCGGAAATAATGTTGCTAGCTGTGTTACAGAAAATGTATTTGGCGGTGGTGATGCTGGACAAGCAGGAGAGCAAACAGTAGTTAGAATAACAGATTCTATTATTGGAAAAGGAATTTATGGTGGAGGAAATGAAGCCAATGTAACTGGTTCAACAAGTGTTTACACCGAAAATTCAAATACTATTAATGTATATGGTGGTGGAAAAAGAGGAGACGTACAAAAAAATACATTAGTTTCAATAATGAGTTCAAATATAAGTAAATCTGTATATGGCGGTGGTGACGAAGGAACAGTTATTGGAAATACAGATGTTACTGTATCAAATCAAGATTGGGATGGAAGCGGAACTAAACCACAAGTAACAGAGGCAATATTTGGCGGTGGAAAATCAGCAGATGTTGGTGGAACAGCTGTAAAATTGTTAAGTAATGCCTATACACAAAATGTATATGGAGGAGGAGATCAAGGAGAAGCAACAGGTTCTACATCTGTAAATATAAAAGACTCAATAGTTAACCAAAACGTATATGGTGGTGGAAATGGTGCAGAAACTGCTGTACAAGGAAGCAATCCAGGAAAAGTTGGAAATAATACAGAAGTAATTATGGAATCAGCCACTGCTAAAAATGTGTTTGGAGCAGGAAAAGGTGCAACAGCATATGTAGGTGGAGACACAAACGTTAAGTTAAATACAGAAACAGAAATTTATAATGATGTATACGGTGGTGGAGATAATGGTTATGTAATTGGTTCTACCAATGTTGCTTTATCATCTGCAACTATAGATAATGATACATATGCAGCTGGAAATGGTTCAAGAGCTATTGTTCAAGGAGGCTCTCACGTATATTCAGAAGGAAGCACATTAGTAAAAAATAATTTGTACGGTGGAGGAAATGCAGCAGAAACTGGAGTTTCAGGCAATGATGTATTTGCAACTGTTGATATTGCTGGAGCTACTATAAATGGAAACATATATGGAGGAGCAAACTCTTCATTAATAAATGGAAGTACAGTAACTAATATAGGAAATTCTGCAATTAATAAATATTATTCACAGAACAAAAATTATAAACAAGGAAAAATTCAAATATCTGGAACAGTATATGGCGGAGGCCAATCTATGAATGTAAATTCAGATATTTGGGATGATACTGCTATAAGTGTTACAGATTATATTTATATAAATGTAAATGGCGAAAATTATGATACCAGTGCTAATAATCCATTAACTATAGATGGCAGTATATTTGGTTCTGGTAATGCTTCAAATGCTGCTAAAGATGGTAATGTAACTATTTATAATTTTGGTACAGAACAAAATCGTAAAAAATTAGTATCAATTCAAAGATGTACTGATGTTGTAATTGATAATTCTGTACTTATGATTGCTGGTATAAAAGATAGTACAAGTAATTATAAAGAAACTCCATTTACCTTTAATAAAATAGCTGATTTAAAATTGCAAAATAGTTCAACTCTTTATTTAAGAAATGGAGCAAATAGACTTTCAAAATTTGAAAGTTTAGATGCAGATGGAAAAACGTATGCAACAGTTAATATAAAAGATAATAAAACAGTTGAAGCATCTTCAGATAATAGAATCTACATGGCAAATGGTATAAATTTGAATATTTGTTATGGAGATCCACAAAACCTTGAAGTTGGACCTGTTAAAGGAATGACTTTCTTTGGAATGTATAAATCAGCACCAGAAGGAAGCTCTGATCCAGATGGAATTTATAAAGGAATTTATGATGCAAGTTATAAAGTAGGAGATAAAATAACTGATTGGAATTCTAGAGAATATTTAAGAACATATGTATATGGTGAACATACAAGACAACCAGATGAGCAAGATATTGAAAAGGATGGATTCTATACAAATTTTGAAGAATTAGATGAAGGATATGATTATGGAAGCATAAGTGCAGAGAACTATAGTGCAAAATCTTATGTAGATTACATAGATACAACACCAAAAGGTGACTATGTATACTATTATTGGTATGCTGGTCCAGATCAAGATACATATATTTATGATATAGAATTAACAGCATCAAAATTCTCAACATTTGGATCTGTAGAACTACCATTCTCAAATATGAACTTACCAGATGCTATTTTAACAATGAATAGTGTTGATAGTTCAGGTTTAAATAGTGATGTAAAATTAGTTAATAAAAATGAAATTGAAAATATTAATACAGAATCAGATCCTAACAAAACTCTTGGATTAGCTATGAAATCAGGAAATACTGGTTGGAGCACTCCAGGTAGTACAAACTTTTATAAAAACACTTATGATGGTACTACAAGATATCAATTTGAAAATGCTCAAACAACACCATCACTAAGCTTTTTCCTATATCACTCTAATAATATTACAGAAAATCTAGATTTAGGAAGATATACAATAATAATGAATGTAACTTATTGGAAAGATGAGTTAAATAGAGGTACAGCTTTAGTTATCATAAATTGTCAGTTATTTACAAGAGTATATGAAGGTATTGGATACAACACTGCAATAACTCCAGGTATGCAATATGACTTATTCACAGGAACATTAACAAACATAACAACAAAAAGTAGTTTTTCAGCATACTTTGAAATTGGTGAGCAAGATTTCTTCAGTGCACTGGAAAAAACAATAACAGATGCGGGTTATGAATTAAAAGATAATTATTATGAAGAAGCTTATAGAGTAATTTCATCAGGAATTTACACTTTCCCAAAAGATACAACTATTACAATGATAGATAGATATGATAGAAACAATCCTGAGTATTATTACTACACGGTAACTGCTGAAGATGAAGCAAGTGATAAGCGAGAATTTAAGTTAGATGAATTCTTAGCAATGGGTAGTACTAATGAAAAATATTCGGAAGCAGAAATGAAGGAAAAATATTATCTATCAGACTTAGATTATGAATATGAAAACTTTATATTCATAGTTAACTTTGAAGGAGCAGATTTCGGAACACCTGAAGATGGCGAAAAAATAACGCCAGATGGATGTTATTTTGAAATGTATTTAAGATATGATCTTGATGCGTATGGAGAAGAAGGAAAAATAGACTTAGCAAGAACAATTAATGACCAGTTACACACAACAAGATATGACATTTATCAGGCAGCTTCTACAATAGATATTGAAGCTGAGTTAAGTAGAGACAAAATCTATTTAGGAAAAGAAGAAAATTTAACTGTAGATACAATTTATAACGCAAATAAAGGTTCAATATTATACGATACTAGATACTTCGACAAAAAATTAGGTGTAAAATTAACATTCTTTGTTAAAGATGAAACTGGAAAATATGTTCAATTAACTGGTGGTAGTTTACTAGGTACAGCATTTAAATTAAACGGACAGTACTATTATCCTAGAGCAGACGGTACAACAAGAATTAAGCTTGCAGAACTGGTTTCTAACGTTTCATCAAATATATTAATCGATACAACGAATAGTGTTCTGGAAACAGGAGATTATCAAATTTTAATTGAAAGCTTTGGTTCAGCAGATGGTATATATTTTGGTGTAGAAGCTTCTGCTTCAACTATAGTAAATGTTAGAATAATAAATGATATTTATGGATTAAAATCAAGATTCAAAACAGAAAAAGAATATATAGTAGATTATAAAACAGGACATACTTTAAATGATGATGGATATATTTCTGAATCTGATGAAGATAATAAACTTGAAGTTAATTTAGATTATCAATCTGGTTTATCAAATCCATTTATAACAGTATCTCTATATAGAAGAAATTATGATACAGCAGAAGACGAAAACATTAATCCTTACGATACAAATTATACTTTAGTAGATTTAAAAGATTATGTTACAAATGAACTAGAGGTTCCACAGGAAATTATAAGTTCATATGATGCAAATAATCCAGATGTTGTTGATTTTATAAATTCTTGGAAGAAATTTGATAAAGAATATATAGCATTAGATACAGAAACAATTGAGGAAAGAGCTAAATATATGACTACTGTTACTTTTGACAATTTAACTTATGAATTAAAAACAAAATTAACAACTGGAACATATAGGTTAGTATACAAGTTATATGATACTAATGTGGTTACAGCCGATAGACAAATAGTTGATGAAAGCGGAGACATTACAGATGTTGAACAGTATCAAGTTAGAGAATATCAGCCAATAGGAGATACTTTCTCATATATTATAATAAAATAATTAGAAATTTTGTTAATAAAAGTGTAGACTAAAATTAATAATTAATATATAATGTATTTTGTAAAAATAAAATTTCTTTGAAAGGAAATTAGTACGATGGAAGAAAATTTTGAGTTATCGAAATTAAGTCACGAAAGTCTATTAAATTTATATAAAGAAATTAACGAATATATAGATTTTCTAGAAAAAGAAAAAAGAGAGAAAGGTACGGAAGAATAAATGAACGATATATCTGTAGAAATAGAGAAATATATATCTAGTAATAAGCAAATTTTAAGCATATTGCCTATAAACACAAAGAAAAATCGTAGTCAATATGTTAAAAAAGTAAGCGAATTATACGATGCTGCTCTAAAAATTAAACAAGTAATATTAGATGAAATTAAAGAAAGATACGATAAAATTGTTGATATCACAGAAAATCCTAATATTATGAGAATAAATAAAAACATAGATAGTATTGGAAACATTGATTTATTTAATGAATTAAATACACCTTATGAAAAATTAGGACTTGATAGAATAACTCATAGTCTACATTGTTTCTTTGAAGGAGACTTTAATTTAGTAAACCAAAACATAAAACTATTTATAGAAAAGTTTAGAGAATTTGGAATAGTACTTACAGAAAAAGATTTTAATTATAGTAAGCATACAAATGAATATATTAAAGTTTTCTTTGAAGAAATGGAAAATTTTTCTTCTAATAAGTTAAAGAAAACTTTTGAAGATATTTATTGGAAATGTCCAGATATAGTTACACACATAGAACTTAACCTAAGATACCTTTACTATATTAATTCTAAAAAATTTGAAAAAGACCTTAACGAGAAAAATGATAAGGTGCTTAGTGAATTAAAATTAGATAAAAATAAATTTGTTGAGCGCTTTTTCGAATTAAATAAAGAATTAATAGAAATAGAAATGGTAGATCAAAAGCGTATATTAAACAAATTTATAGATGGTGAATGGAAAATCAAAGATTTTTCAAATAAAGACATGGAAGTTCTATACACAAAACTATGTACAGTTGACTATTATAATTCTAGTCCAGAAAAGCAAGAAGAAATAGATAAAAACTTTGTAAGCCTATTACACACTCTTCAAGAATATAATGTATATATGAAATATAAATATATTATTGATGATTTAAAACAAAAATATAAAAACAAAGAAGCTTTCAAAGATTCTTATGAAAAGAAAAACAAAGAACTACGTAAAAAAGAGCAAGAGCTAGTTAAAGAAAATGAGAAAAATAAACGAAATATTAAAAGAGCAAATAATATATTATTTATATTATTTAGAAGAAAAATAAAACATGAAATATATACATTTCCAGTTTTAACAAATGAAAAAATAAAGCAAATAAATGAACTTTATATTGAGTTAGATGAGGAGATGGTAAATACTAGAATAGCAGAATATGTTGATGAAAATTGCTCAATTAAATATATGTTTAAAATCGTATCTTCTTTCTACACATATGCTTATAACCTTATAAAAGAGCAATATAAAGATGACCCAGATGTTGATGTTCAAAAAGAATTACAAGAATTATTAGACTTTATAAATCAACCTTATAAGGTAATGCTTAATAATATAAAACTTGCAGAAGAGCCTAATATTACATCTATTATTTCAAATAGATATCAAATAATGAATATAAGACTAGTACAGGAAGACTTAGAAGATAACTTAGAAAACTTCATGAGGGACATTGAAAAAATAGTTAATTATTATAACATTAGAAGAAGTAATTTGAATTTAGATGATATTAGCTTTGTAGAAAATGCAAAATCATTAATATCAAATATTAATAAAGAATAGGTAATTTTATGAAATATGAAAATGATGTTATATCAGAAAGAATAAAGCGAAGGCAAAAAATAAAAAAAATATCTATCATAGTATTATATATTATTCTAATTCCTGTTATATTATTTAGTTTGCTATTAATAATGCTAGAACTAGGAAATTCCAAAGGAATTCCTAGTTTTTTAAATATTGAAATATATAAAGTTTCTTCAGATAGTATGGAACCAAGATTAAAAAAAGATGACATTATTATAGTAAGAAAATGCTATAATGATAAACAATTTAAAACGGGAAATATTATTACTTTTAGAAGAAGAGATGGAGAAATAATTACTCACAGAATATCTAAAGTTTATAGAGATTATTCTGGAAATCAATTTGTAACTAAAGGTGATAATAATGAAGAAGAAGATGAATTTATTGTTACTGCTGATATGATAATAGGAAAAGTTATTTACACAGTGCCTGATTTAGAAAATATTAGTAAACTATTAAAAAATAAATTATTTTTAGCTTTTTGTATTTTAATATTTGTTTTAATAGTTATATATGATAAAAAACAGAAAGAGAAAAAAATAAAAAGAAAACTAGAAAGAGAAAAATATGAAAAAAAATCTGATTTTTATTTTTAGTTTATAGATAGGGGTTAAAAATGGCAGATAGCGAAGAAGTAATTGAAGCTAAAGAAAAAAAAGATGATAGAGAGTTTTTTTTGAAAGCTGTAGAAAAAAATCCAACACTAATAGAATGGGCAAATGATGAAATAAAAGATGATAAAGAAATTTTATTAAAAGCTGTTAAAATAGATGGTGGAGTTTTAGAATTTGCAAGTGATAGATTGAAAGATGATAAAGAAGTAATTCTTGCATCTGTAAATCAAGCAGGATGGACTTTTTGTTATGCAAGTAATAGATTAAAAGCAGATAAAGAAGTTGTTCTCACTTCTGCTGAAAAAGATGGACAAGCTTTATATTATGCTAGTAAAGAGCTTAGAGATAATAAAGAAGTTGTTATGAAAGCAGTTTCAAATAAACCAATCATTTTAAAATATGCAAGTTACAGATTAAGAAACGATAAAGAAGTTGCAATGCTTGCAGTGAGCAAAGGAAAGCAAAAAGTATTAGATTATATAACTCCAAACTTAAGAGAAGATGAAGACATAAAAAAATTATTAAGTGAATAAAATTAAATTTTGTGAAAACTTAAAATAATTAAAAATTTAAAATATTAACATTTTTATAATTTAAAATTAGTAATAAACCTTTTTTAAAAGAATATATAATTAAAAAAGGTTTATTTTTTTATGTGCAACTTAAATTTGCAGATTGGAGATTTTTATGAAAAATTATGATAGAGTAAGTAAATTTTTGGAAATTCCAAGAGAAGTTATAAGTAGTGCACCTAAAATTACAATAACAGGTTTTGATGAAATCCTAATAGAAAATTTTAAAGGTATTTTAGAATATGAAGACTTTTTTGCAAAAATAAGTACACAGATTGGGAACATAAATATAAATGGATTTAATTTGAAATTAAATCAAATGACAGATGATGATATTGTTGTTACTGGGAAAATTGAGAATATAGATTTTGAGAATAAAAATTAGCATTTATTAACTATTAATTTTTAATTATTAAAATTGTAAATTGTATATTATTAAATAAACTTTTTCCGTTCAAGCTAATTCTCATAGAAATTCTAAGATTATAAAATGCGCCTCTTTCGTTGCTCAAATCTTCGATTTGCCTTCGAACATCCCTCATTTTATAATCTAAGAATTTCTAATTCGAATTACTTTCAAATCCAAAAGTTCATTTAATAATATACAAATTTACAATTAAGCTAATAGCTATAAATTTTCTAGCTAAGAAATAATTTATTATTAGGTAATAGCTTTAAATTTTGACTAAACTAATAATTAAAAGGAGAACTTATGATTTTTAAAATAATATATATGTTTTTTGCAGGATATATAACGATAGAAGTTGAAGGCTTTTTTATAGAACGATTTTTGAATATTTGCAAAAATAAAAAAATCTTTATTAAAGATTTGAAAAGAGAAAAAATCACATATATAAAAGCCAAAATTCTAAAATCTGATTTTAGAGAAATAGTACATATTGCGAAACAAACTAAGTGTAAACTTAAAATTAAAAAGAAATCAGGAGTTCCTTTTTTTATTAATAGATATAGGAAAAGAAAAATTTTTGCAATTGCTATTTTAGTAATTGCAATTTTTATTTTTATAGCAACAAAATTTATTTGGAATGTTGAAATTATTGGGAATGAAAATTTAAGCAAACAAGAAATTTTAAATTTAGTAAAAGAATATGGAATAAGTGTTGGAAAATTAAAATCTGGAATTGATATTCAAAAAATAAGTAATGACATAAGACTAAACAGAAAAGATTTAGCTTGGATAGGAATAAATATAAAGGGAACAAATGCAGTAATTAGAGTTGAAGAAGCAACTGAAATTCCAGAGATTATTGATAAAAATGAAATATGCAATATTGTGGCAAGCAAAGATGCTGTAATTTCAAAAATTGTTGTTCAAAGCGGAACAGCAAGAGTAGATGTGGGAGATGAAGTAAAAAAAGGCGATATTCTAGTTGAGGGGGTTATGGAAGGAGAAAATATGGGAGTAAGAAATGTTCATGCAGAGGCAGATGTTTTTGGCGAAATTTACTGCACAAAAGAGAGAAAAGAGGAGTTTGTGCAAAATATTACATTAAAAACTGGAAACGAACAGAAAAAAAACGAAATTTGTATAAATAAATTTAAAATAAATTTAAATAAAGGGGTTTCAAAATTCGAAAATTATGATACAATAGTGGCAAATCAAAAAGTAAAGTTTTTTTCTAATTTTTATCTTCCAATCGAAATAAAAACAACTAGATATGTAGAACTAAAAAATGAAAGCAAAACTTATTCAGAGGAAGAGCTAAAACAAAAAATAGAAAATGAGCTAGAGCAAGAGCTTGAACAAGAATTTGAAATTTCTAAATATGAAGAAGAAAACAAAAATAGAAATATAAATGTAGAAGTAGAGCCCGATGGAATAAATGTTAAATTAGAATATAGACTTAGAGAAAAAATTGGAATAAAAACAAAATTATAATAGGAGGGAATAAAATGGCTGAAGAAAGAGGTTTGAGAGTACTTTCTAATGACACAACTTTTTTTAGTAAAGTTTCTAGTACATTAACAAAATTATTAACACCTACAAAAATAGGTATTAACGGAATGATGATAAACATAAAAAGAAGTAGTGTTATTAAATATTTTGAGCAAGTAAAAAATGCTGAAAATATAACAGATGTTAGCAAAAAAGATCAACTTCAAAACAGATATGATGAAAGCTACACACTATATTTAGAATCAATAGATAAATATATTATGGATTCAATCTACAAAAAAGTTAAAAATCATATGGCTTCTGTTTTTGAGAAAGATGCCTTAGCAAATTATTATAATGTTGTTCATTTAAAAGACACTGAATATTTAGAATACAAATATAGAAAGCAAAAATTCTTAATAGATTTAGACTACGATGGCTTAACTGCAAACAAAAAAGAAAAAATAGTTAAAAAATTTGAACCAATATATGTAGAAAAAATGGATTCTATATATAAAGGCATACTAAAAAATTATTCTGTAAAACTAGCAGATGGAATGCTTGCAAAAAGAATTAATCAAGTAGATCTTTACAAAAAAATATTTGAAACTTTAGAAGACTATATAAAAACAATTTTACCTATAAAATTTAGAGTTGAAGGAACAGAAAAATATGCTAAAGTTTTAAAAGAATATGAAGAATATGAAAAATTTAGCGTAGGAAAACTAGATGAAAAAGATTTTCTTGAAAAAAATATGATTTTGCTTGGCTTAAGTAGAGTTCTATTCACACATAGTTTGCCACTAGTTGCAGCAGAACAATGTTATAGCAAACTTTTAAAAGATACAAGAAATCTTATTTCTACAGCACCTACAGAAGAAAAGCAAGAAGCAGTTTATAAACTTTTATTAAAACTAATTGAAGATTATAATGTAAAATTATTATCAACAAAAATTTATTGGGACAAACCAGAAGAAAGAGACGTATATAAAAAGTTCTGGGATGCATATAGCAAAACAAAATCTTCAGATCAAAAAGAAATATTATCTTTAAAAAGAGAATTGCACGACACAGCAGATGAATATGAAAAATATGCTGAAGTTAGAAAATTCTATAAAAATAAATTAGTAGCATTAGGTGCAATGAGAGTTGTAAAAGGCGCTCCTTCTAGAGAATTTAATGGACACTTTATTAAAAAAGGATAAATATAAATGAAAAAGGTTGTAGAAATAGAGTATTTAGATTTAAAAGAAAATATAGAATGTGAAGAATTAATAAATAAAGTTGTGAGCAAATGCTTTGAAATTGAAAATTTACAAAATTCTAACTTATATATGAGCATTACTTTAACAACACCTAAAAACATTAAAGATTTAAACAAAAAATATAGAAATATAGATAAAGAAACAGATGTGCTTTCTTTTCCTATATTTGAAAAAGAAGAAATACCAAATTTGAAAAATCTAGAACATGAAGAAGTTCTAGGAGATATAGTAATTTCTGTAGATAGAGTAAAAGAGCAGGCTGTGGAATATGGTCATAGCTTTGAAAGAGAGCTTTCATATATGATAGTTCATGGCTTTTATCATTTAATGGGAGAAGATCACATAGAAGAATCAGATAAAAAACAAATGAGAGAAAAAGAGGAAAAAGTATTAGAAAGCTTAAACATATTAAGAAACTAGAAGTTTAAAAATTTAAGATATTAGAAATTAAGAACTAAAAATTAAGCACGGTTTCAAATTTTAAAATAAGCTTATTTCTGAGGTTAAAATGAAAAATAAGTGGAAAAATCAAAATTTTTTAAAAGCTCTCAAAAATTCAATTAATGGAATAAAATTTGTTATAAAAAATGAAAATAACATAAAAATAGAATTAGTTTTTGCGCTATTGGCAATACTAGCTAGTATATTATTAAAAGTTAGTTTAATAGAATTAATAATAGTTATTTTCATTATTTTTATAGTTTTATTTGCTGAATTTATAAACACAACAGTAGAAGAAGTGGTAGATTTATATACAGAAGAATACAATGAAAAAGCAAAAATAGCAAAAGATGTTGCATCTGCTAGTGTGCTTATTGTTTCAATACTTTCTGTTATAATTGGAATATTAATTTTTTTACCTAAAATAATAAATCTTTTCATTAAATAAATATAAAAAACAAGTCTTTTAATTTAATATTAAAGTTAATAAAAAATATAATAAACTAGAAAAATAATAAAAATTTTATTATAAATAAACTAATAAAGATAGTTTTGGGGGTACTTATGAAAAAAATTGTAATCATAGTAGTAATTGTAATATTAATTGCTATTCCAGCTTTTTTATTAACGCGTAATTCAAAAAAAGAAACACCAGTGGATGACAGCATTTCAAAAGCAGATGTGGAGGAAGAGGCACCTGAGCCAGAGCCAGCAAAACCACAAATTAAAATTTTCAATGGAAATGCAAGACCAATTGCATTCATGATAGATAACAACACAAATGCACAACCACAAGCTTCAATTAATAAAGCTTATGTGATTTATGAAATAATAGTTGAAGGTGGAGAAACTAGACTAATGGCATTATTTAAAGGAGTAGATGCAGATTCTGTAGGACCAATTAGAAGCTCAAGACACTATTTCTTAGACTATGCTATGGAAAATGATGCTATTTATGCACATCTTGGAATGAGTCCTCAAGCTCAAGGAGATATGGCATTATTTGGAATAAATAATATAAATGGACAAGTTTATGATACAGGAAAGCCACAAACCGCCACTTCTTTATATTGGAGAGTAGAACACAAAAAAGCACCTCATGATGCATATACAAATACTGAATCAATTTTAAAAATTGCTCAAGATAAAAAATATGCTACAACATCTGAAAAAGAAAGTGTGTTAAACTATGTTCCAGAAGAGGTTAATTTAGATAGCCCTGATGCAATTGTTGCAAATAATATAACAATACCTTATGCAACAGGACATAAAGTTAAATATGAATATAATCCAGAAACAAAAAGATATACAAGATATTCAAAAAATAAGAAAATGACAGACGAAGTTTCAAAAGAAGATGTTACAACAAAAAATATTATAATAACATTTGCTAGAAACTATACTTTAGATGATAAGGAAAATAAAGGAAGGCAAGATGTTGTAACAGTTGGAGAGCTTGATGGATATTATATAACAAATGGTAAAGCAATAAAAATTAAATGTAATAAAACAGATAGAAAAGAACAAACAAAATATGTAGATTTAGAGGGTAATGAAATAAATGTAAATGATGGAAACACATGGGTTAATGTGTGCCCAATAGATGCAGATGTTTCAATTACAGAGTAAAATTAAAAGGAGCAGAAAAAATATAAAAAAATAAAATATATAAAATATATAAAATAGAAAATGCACAATACAAAAAATGCAATAACAAGAAAAGGAAAAATATGGGAGAATTCAAATCAGGCTTTGTTTCTTTAGTGGGGAGAACTAATGTTGGAAAATCTACTTTATTAAATGCATTAGTTAAAGAAAAAGTAGCAATAACAGCAAACAAAGTTCAAACCACAAGAACTGCCATTAAAGCAATTTTAAATGATGAAAATTATCAAATAATAATTACAGATACACCAGGAATACATAAACCAAAAACTAAGCTTAGCAAAACTATGGTGGAAACTGCATTTAATATGTTTGCAGAAGTAGACGTAATTGTTTTTCTAATTGAAGCAACATCAAAAGAAATTGGCAGAGGAGATAGAAGAATATTAGATAAAATAATAGAAAGCAAAAAGCCTTGTATTTTAGTAATTAACAAAATAGATTTAGTAAAAAAGCAAGAACTATTAAATCTTATAAATATTTATAGTAAAGAATATAATTTTAAAGCCATATTGCCAATATCAGCTGAAAAGAAATCGGGAACAGATGATTTAATAAAAGAGCTAGTAAATCTTTTACCAGAAGGACCAAAATATTATTCAGATGATGAATACACAGACCAAACTGTAAAGCAAATTTCAGAAGAAATAATTAGAGAAAAAGCTTTGCTTTTCTTGCAAGATGAAGTGCCACATGGCATTTATGTTGAAATAGAAAGCTTTAAAGAAAGAACAACAACTAAAGGAGAAGAAATTCACGACATAGATGCAACAATATATTGCTTAAGAGAATCACATAAAGGAATAATTATTGGAAAAGGTGGAAATCTTTTGAAAAAAATAGCTAGCTTCGCAAGAAAAGATATTGAAGAAATGCTTGGAACTAAAGTAAATTTAAAAGTTTGGGTTAAAGTAAAGGAAGATTGGCAAGAAAAAGATAATATAGTAAATAAATTTAAATTAAAATAAATACCAGTATAAATCTTCTAAAATTACAAAAGATAAATTCAAGAAGGAGAAAGAAGTAACATGATAAAAAATTTAGCGTGGAATACTTTTAAACAAACTGGAAACATAAATTCTTACTTGGAATTTAAAGAAGTAGAGAATATAGAAGAAAATATGAAGGTAGTATTAAATGAAACAAGTAAAAGTAAATGGAATAGTAATAGCAGAAAATAATATGGGGGATTTTGATAAGATGCTTACAATCTTAACCCCTAATTTAGGAAAAATTGGGTGCAGTGCAAAAGGCTCTAGAAGACCAAAAAGTCTTCTTCTTAGCGGTACCCAATTTTTATGCTTTGGAGAATATATGTTATTCAAAGGTTCAGATACATATACAATGAATTCTTGTGAAACTATAGAAATGTTTTATAACATTAGAACAGACTTAGATAAACTAACTTATGCTTCATATATAACTAAAATAATAAATGATGTAACAACAGAAAATCAAAATTCTTTTAACACTCTAAAATTATTTTTAAACACTTTATATATGATTTCAGAAACAGACAAGAATTTAGATTTCATAACATCTGTTTTTAAAATGAGACTTCTTAAAATTTTAGGCTTTGCACCAAACATAACAGAATGTGTTAGCTGTAAAACAAAAGAAAATTTAAACTTTTTTAGCATAAAAGATAATGGTTGCAAATGCAGCTCTTGTGCTAAACAAGATACAGGCAGTTTAAAATTAAGTGATCCTACAAGAAATGCTCTTATTTACATTATGAAAGCGGATCCTAAAAAAATATTTTCTTTTGAGCTTTCAGAAAATTGCAGAAAAGAACTTGAACTAATAGCGAATGTTTATTTAAATGAGAAATTGGAAAAGGAATATAAGCTAGAGAAAATTTTATAAGATTTATTAATTCATTTCTTTCTTCTGCTATGTTTATAATAACTTTATAAGTGACGCGCAGCGACCAAACGAAGCGTAAGCGGAGTGCGATTGGAGCAATCTTTATTTGCGTTTGAAATTTTTTCTAATTAAAAGAAGATTGCGACAGCAAGTCACGAGTTAAAGTTATTATAAATATAGCAGAAGAATGAAAAAAGGAAAAAATAATTTACTTGCAAAATAATGCATTTACTTATATAATGTTTTTACTAAACAAAAATAAAAAGGAGTGATTATTATGAACATTACTATAACAGGAAAAGAATTAAAAGCTACAGAAGCAATTAAAGATTATGTAGCAAAAAAATTAACTAGAGTAGAAAAATATTATGCAGATGAAAATATAGACGTAACAGTTACAATAAAAAAAGAAAACGCATCTTCTGAAATTGCTGAAATGTATGTTTCAGTTAAAGGATTTTCTTATAAAGCTGTTACAGAAGATAAAGATTTATATGCATCAATAGATAAAGATATAGATATTCTTGAAGGTCAAATTAGAAAAACAAAAGCTAAAAGAGAAAAAATGATGAAAGATTCTTCTTTAAAGCAAATGAATATGGATGGAATGAATTCAGATAAGCAAATTGAAGAAGAAGTTATAAAATCAATAGCTTATGATCTTAAACCAATTTCAATAGAGGATGCAAAAATAAAATTAAAAGAAAGAAAAGGAAATATTTTCTTTACATTTGTTAATGTAGACACAGGAAAAGTAAATGTAATTTTTAAATTAAAAGATAGCAACAATTATGGATTAGTAGAACCAGAAGTTTAATGCGCAACCAATGAGCAAATTTTTAAAAGAATCAGAAACTGGAAAATAAAAGCTCTTCTTTAAAAGAAGAGTTTTTGCTTTTCACTTTTTATTTTCCAAAAATTACTTGTTTAAAAAATTCTAATTTACACAACATATATATTGAAAATGAATTAATTATTTTTATAATTAATTTATTTTTCAAGCAATAGTGTGAAGCAATTTGTTAAAACAAAGTAGAATCCACTATTAATTTCGGAGGTGAATTAGAATGGCAAGAAGTAATAAAAACGTAGTTCCAGAAGCTATGGATTCATTAGAAAAATTCAAATATGAAGTTGCTAGTGAAGTTGGTGTTAATTTAAAAAACGGTTATAACGGAAATATATCAGCTAGAGACGCTGGTAGAATCGGTGGTAACATGGTTAAAAAATTAATAGAACAAGCTGAAAACCAAATGACAAATAAATAAGTTTGTTCTAAATTAAGTAAGGAGGCGGGAATTATCTCGCCTTTTTACTTTATAATCGTAAAATTATTATAAAACAAAACTATTTTAGTAATATGCAAAGATAAATTAAAGATAAATTATACTATAAGACAAAATTATTTTAACATTTTTTTATTATCAATTTTATTTTTTTAAAATTTTGAAACTAAAATGATATATTTAAATACATAAAATCATATTGTCAAAAAAAAGTTTAATGATATAATAAAAAACGAATATAATATAAAGGAGAACGTATATGTACAAGTTAATGGCAATAGATTTAGATGGAACATTACTTAATTCTTTTGGAGAAGTTTCAGAAAATACCAAAAAAGCTTTAAAAGAAGCTAAAAATCAAGGAACGGAAGTAGTGCTTGCTTCTGGAAGACCAATTAGTTCAACAGAAAGCATAGCCATAGAACTTGGTATAGATAATTATTTAATTTCTGGAAATGGTGCTGCTGTTTTTGATATTCAAAATCAAAAAATTTTATATGATAGATTTTTAAGCAAAGAACAAGTTTTGCAAATTGCTAGAATTTGTGAAGCTAATAGCTTTTTTTATAATGTATATACAGAAGATGAAGTTATTGCAAGCTCTTTAAGTCATAATATTTTATTTTATCATAAAGAAAACATAAAAAAAGTTGAGGAAAGAAGAACTCATATAAACATAGTACAAAATATTGAAGAGTATATAAAACAATCTTCCAAGGAAAAATTTTTAAAAATTACAGTGTGTGATGAATCTAAATTTATTTTCAATAGTATTATGAAAAAATTAAAAGAAATAGAAGGGATAGATGTATTAGAAGTTGCATACATGTCTAGAAAAAAAATAAAGGATGGAACTGAAGATGTAGATATTCAATATTACTACACAGAAATAACTAATCAAAATGTTAATAAATGGACAGCTATAGAATATCTTTTAGAAAAATTAAACATAAAAAAAGAAGAAGTAATAGCAATAGGTGATAATATTAATGATCAAGAAATGATTTTGGGTGCGGGCCTTGGTGTAGTAATGGGAAACAGCAATCCTAAAATGAAAGAAATAGCAGATGCAGTTGTTGCTGATAACAATTCTGAAGGAGTGTTAGAAGCAATAAAAAAATATGTACTTAAATAATGTAACAATAAAGTTACAGAAAAAATAAGTTTTCATTACAACTGAGCTTGTTTATTGATTTTGAAGGTCAATTATTGTAGAATAAAATAAATGGTATGAGAAAAAATAGTCTCAAAATGAATATAAAAAAGAATTTTCTGTAATAAAGGGAGGAATTTATCATGGCAGTTAATCCGATGCAAAGAAGAGCAAGATTATCATTTTTAATAGGATTTTTAGTAGCACTGATAGCAATGGGCGCAGTTGTAGCAGTTTTAATGATTCAAATGAAAAAAACAAAGGAAGAATTTAACGAAATAAGTGCATTACAAGTAAGTTACGTTGTTGCTTCTAGAGATTTGAAGTCAGGAGAAGAAATTAATTTTGATGAAGATTTTACAACAGCAACTGTTAGAACAAATGTAAATCAAGAAGAAGTTATAAGTGCAGATGATTGGGAATACGTAAATAAAGATGGAGAAATAGTTACAAAGTTAGATGACAAAGGTGCAGAAAAGAAAAAGACATTAACTATGAAAATAGATGTACCAGCTGGAACAATCGTAACAAAAAATATGGTAAACGATGTTGAAAGTGAAAGAACAGATACTACTAGAATTCAAGAATATAATATGATTGTTTTACCATCACAATTAGTTAATGGTGATTACATAGACATAAGACTATCTTTACCAAATGGTCAAGATTACATAGTTTTATCTAAAAAATTTGTTGTAGGTACAAATGTACAATCACTATGGCTAGAATTAACAGAAGAAGAAATATTAACATTAAGCAATGCTATTGTAGAATCATATACAATAACAGGTTCAAAACTTTATGCAATTCAATATGTTGAAGCTGGCCTACAAAATGCAGCAATACCAAACTATACAGTAAGTGGTGATGTTTTAACATTAATTAATACAGACCCTAACATAAGAGAAGAAGCTAGAAAGAACTTATGGGCACAATATGTTGCAGATAACAGAACAAGATATTTTGAACCTGCAATAGATCCAAATAGAGAAAGTCAACCTTCTTTAGTAAGTGCAGGAAATTCAAGTGAAATTGAATCAATCAGTACAGCAAGACAAGAATTTGTTGAGAACCTTGAGGGATCAGAGGATGTTGGATACACAAGATAAAATTGGAGGATAGTGAGTACTAATGGAGAAAATCGCTTTTATGGGAAGCTATGATAAAGCGGATTTAATACTTTATGTTGCTAAAATTTTAGATTTTATAGGCAAAAAGATTATAGTTATAGATAGCACCTCTCTACAAAAAACAAGATATATAGTTCCTAAAATAAAACCAGCAAAACAATATATAACTTCATTTGAAAAAGTTGATGTTGCTGTTGGGTTTGAAAACTTTGCTCAAATCAGGGAATATTGCGATTTAAAAGAAGGAGCAGAATTTAACTACGATTATGCATTAGTAAATATAGACTCATACAAAGGATATAACAATTTCGGAATAAAGCCTCAAGATAGACATTTCTTTATTACTTCATTAGATTTATATTCTTTAAGAAGAGGATTACAAGTGTTTAAAAAAATGCAAAATAAAGTAAGCGTTCAAAAAATTCTTTTCTCAAAAAATATGTTAGTAGAAGAAGATCAATATATAAACTTTCTTTCTAAAGATTTGAATGTTGAATGGAAAGGAGAAACAATATTCTTTCCATTTGATCAAGGTGATCAATCAGCAATATATGCTAATCAAAGAGCAGAAAGAATTCAAACTGCTGGATTAAGCAAACAATATATAGAAACCTTAGGATATCTTATGGAAGTAATGAATGTAGCAAAACCGGGTGAGCTTAAAAAAGCAATGAATCATTTGGAAAGAAATTAATCTGGAGGAGTTTTTAATGGCGATAATTGGTTTTTGGAGTGGAAGTAAAAAAGAAACAGGTCAAACCTTATCAATTTCCGCAATAGCCACACATATGGCTGTTGAACACAACTATAGAATTTTACTTATAGATGCTACTTTTGATGATGACACTATGGAAAGATGCTTCTGGGAAATAAGAGATAAGCAAGACATTTTAAAAAAATTGAATAGAGGAAAATTAGATATATCTTCTGGAGCAGAAGGATTACTTAGCGCAGTAGCAAGTAACAAAATAACTCCAGAAATAATTCAAAATTTTACTAGAGTTGTTTTTAATGGAAGATTAGATGTTTTATGCGGACTAAAAACAAGTGCACCAGATGAATTTACAAAAGCATTAGTACATTATAACGATTTAGTAAGAACAGCTGACAAATTCTATGATATGGTTTTTGTAGATATGGAAAAAACTTTAAAATATAACACAACAAAACTATTATTAGAAGAATCAAATATAATAGTTTATAATTTTACAAAAAACCTAAAACAAGCAGATGAATATATAAAAATTTTAAATGAAAATAAAGATATATTAGATAAAAAGAAAATAATACCATTACTTTCTAATTCAGATAGTGATGCAGTATATAATTCAAAGAACATTGCAAAACACATTGGAGAAAAAAAAGAAATTCCTGCAATACCATATAATTCAACTTATTTAAGAGTTGCATCAGAAGCTGGTGTAGGAAGTTATTTCTTAAAAAATAGATTAACATCAGCAAAACCAAATGATAGAGATGGTATGTTTAAAAATGCAGTTGAATATGCTTGTCAAACAATAATTAATAAACTAGAAGAATTAAAATATAATGTATAAAATACAAAAGTTTTAAAGGGAGGAGCCTTTAATAATGAATATAGCAAATATCGCTTTAATATTCGTTGTATTAGTAGTTGCAGTAGCCGCTATTGTACACATGATTAAAAAGAATAAAAACGAAATGGTTGAAGGTTTAGAAGTTGATGACAAAACTTATACATTAGATAAAATGATTAAGTTTGTAAAACAAAGACTTGATGAAATTACCAAAATTAACCTTTACGATATTGGTTTATCTGAAGAAGAGTTAAAAAGAAGAAGAGCCAAAAAATATGAATTAAAAAAGGCTTTAAAAGGTTGTACATATGGCGATGTTAACGATAAAAAGTATGTTAAGGAATTAATATATGACCTACTTTCAAAAGAGTATGGAGTTGATGAAACAAACATATCAAAAGCAATATCTTTTGATACGCCATCACTTCTTACTGCACAAGATAAATTTGATGTTTTAATACATGAATACAAAAAAACATTTGGATATGAAGCTTTAACAGAACTTATTAAAAAATACGATTTAGCTAGATTAAAATATGTTGAAGGCGAATCAAAACCTTGTTATGTTATAACAAATGAAGAAATAGATGAAATATATGAAAAAGAACAATTCCAATTAGATTTTAACGATAAACTAGAAGTAGTTGTTCAAAGAATATATCAAAAATATAAAGGTTTCAGTAGTATAGATGAAATCAGAGATATGAACATAGATGGTGTTTCTGGTGGTACATCTGGTCTTCCAGAATCATTCTTAAGCCAAGTAGCTCAAACAGATAGTGATTATCTAAAACAAGCAATGGAATCAAAAATACCAAGAGCCTGCGATGCTATTTGGATATTCTTCCAAGGTAAATCTATACGTTTAGCATTCCTATCTTTTGGAACAGAAGCAGAACTTAAAAGAGTATGTCAAAACATTTATAAATATAATAACCCAGGTCAGTTATCTGATACAAACGGTTATAAAATCAATGAAATGAAAGATGGTTCCCGTGTCGTTGTTGTTAGACCAAGCATGTGCGAAACTTGGGCATTCTTCGTAAGAAAGTTCGACGTAAAGAGAGCTACTCTTGAACAAATAGTTAAATTTGATGGAAAAGAAGAAACAATAGAATTATTAAAATTCTTAGTAAAAGGAGCAAGAATTATAGCACTAACTGGTGAGCAAGGTTGCCGGAAAAACAACAATGCTTATGGCTATGATAGAAAACATATATGAAACAATGAACCTTCGTATCACAGAAACTGCATTCGAGCTTCACTTAAGAAAAATATATCCAACAAGAAACATCGTATCAATGCGTGAAACTGAAACAATTTCTGGTCAGGACTGTTTGGACGTTCAGAAGAAAACAGATGGTTCTGTTAACATCATCGGTGAGGTTGCAACAGACCCCGTAGCATCTTGGATGATTCAATCTGCACAGGTTGCATCTAAATTTACATTATTTACTCACCACGCTAAAACATTCCCAAACTTAGTTACAGCACTTCGTAACTCAATGTTAAGAACTGGTGTTTTCAAAGATGAGAAAACAGCAGAAGAGCAAGTTGTTCAAGTTTTAAACTTTGATATTCACTTAATAAAAGACTTTAGAGGTAGACGTTACATAGAAAGAATTACAGAATGTATACCAGTAGAAGAGAAAAACGAGTATACATTTGATCATAGAAAAGAAAAAACATTGGAAGGAAAATTTGATAAATTTTTCGATAATGCAACAATATTCTTTACAAAGCAAACAAACAGAGAATTATATAAATATCGTAATGTACTAGAATTCGTTGATGATTCATATGTTTTAACAAATCCTATTTCTGATGAAAACATTAGAGGTATGAGAGAAAACATGAACGATACAGATGTTGATGCATTTGATGCATTCCTAGAAAGAAATTGGGGAATTAAACCTCCAAAACTAGTTGCTTATGATGAAAATGGAAAAGAAATAAAATCTGAGTCAGCAGCTGCTGCCGAAGAATCAGCTAAAAAAGAATCTTTTAAAGTAGCTGAGATGAATAAAGCTAAGTCAAATGAAAGTGCTAGTGCTTCAAGCGAAGGTTCAGCAAGTGCAAATAGACCTCAAATGAAAGCAACCGCAACTGTTACATCTAGTGGCTCAGTTGGAGCAAATTCTGGTTCAGGAGCTGTAAGACCAGAACAAAGACCACACATACAAAAAACAAATATGGCAGGTCAAAATAGACCAGTGATGAAAAAAAGACCAATATTAGATAGAAACCAGAATGTAAAACCACAAAATACATCTGGAAATAATATTCAAAGAAAACCAACAGAACTAAAAAATTTTGATTTAGATGAAGAAGAATAACTCTTAAATAGAAAAGAGGTGTGAAAATTACATGTCACAAGACATTTTAAAGTATTTAATTGCTGGAGTTGGTGGTGTTTTTGCACTATTATTAATTATATTTTTAGTAATTAATAAAAAATTGCAAGGAAGCAATACTAAATATGTAAGAAAATTAGTAGAAGGTACAAAAAATACAGCACTAAGCTTAGATGTTTTCTACCAAAAATTCTACATTACATGTACAAAAAATCCAGTTTTAAGGAGATATGCCTTAAAACTTAGAAGAAGACTAGAAATTATAAACCTAGAAGATGAATATGTAACAAGAAAACAAGTTGCAAGCATTATGTTCAAAGCAGTTCTTATAGTTATACCTCTTACTGCTGTAGTTATATATATGACGCATAACAATTATTTAGTAATGTCTTCAATTTTGTTATTTGAGTTATTCTTTATTGAAAGCTTACTTGAAGGTATGGTTGACGGAATAGATAATAAATTATTAAGAGAACAATTAGACTTCTTTTCAGAAATAAGACATGCTTATCATGAATTTAATATGGTTGAAGAAGCAATTTATGATGTAGCACAAGATGATGAAAAAGAAGTATCAAGACAAGCAGAAAAAATTTATGAAGTTTTAATTTCAGATGATCCTGAAACAGAACTTGAAAAATATTACGATATAGCACCAAATAGCTACTTAAAAGAATTTGCTGGAGTATCTTATTTAACAAAAGAATTTGGTGATAGAAAAGATAAAGATGGTGCATCTTTATACTTAAAAAACTTAAACAATATTACACAAGAAATGCAAATTGAAATTTTAAAAAGAGATAAATTAGACTATGTGTTCCAAAGCTTATCTATGATTGCTGCACTTCCAATTCTATTTTTGGATACAGTAAAAAATTGGGCTGTAGGGCAATTCTCTTTTACAAGACAGTTCTATAATGGAACTGGTGGTTTCATGATGCAAATTGGATTAATTATAATAACATTTTTATGTTATATTCTTACAAGAAAATTAAAAGATAATGGTAGTGTAAACACTGCTGCCAATATGGAAAACCCATGGCAAGCAAAATTATATAAGAAACCATTAGTTAAAAAATTTGTAGATTGCTTTATTCCTAAAAATGGAACAAAAGAATACAGAAAAATAGTTAAACTTTTAAAAGATTCAGCATCAAAGTTAAAAATGGAATGGCTATATATAAACAGAATTACAGCATCAATTGTAGGATTTGTTGTTTCACTAATTATTTTGTTTGCTGCCCATAAAATAGCAATTAATTTTCAATTTACTGAGCCAACATCAGATTATGACCTTTTAGGTACAATGAGTGAATCTCAAGAAAAGAAAGCAATGCAAACAACTGAAAAAGATAATGTTTTCTTAAGAAAATTCCAATATGATTATGATGTTACTGAAGAAGAATTAAAAGAAGAAATTGCTGAATCTGATGAATATGGAGATAGCTCTCCAGAAGACTTAGATACAATTACAGAAAGAATATGGGGAAAATTACAAATAGTTCAATCAGAATACATAAAATGGTTTGAAATTTTAATAGCATTAGTAATAATGGTAATTGCATATCAAGGACCAGTTTGGCTTTTAATTTTCCAAAAAATTATGAGGCAAATGGATATGGAAAACGAGGTAATGCAATTCCAAACAATTATATTAATGCTTATGAAAATTGAAAGAGTTAATGTTGAAATGATATTAGAATGGCTTGAAAGATATGCAAACATATTTAAAGAGCCAATCACAAAATGTGTTAATAACTATGAAAGTGGACCTTGGGAAGCTTTAGAGGAATTAAAAAATGATATATCATTCCAACAATTAATAAGAATAGTTGAAAGCTTACAAGCTGCTGTTGAAAAAATACCAATTAGAGAAGCTTTTGATGAGCTAGACACAGAAAGAGCATATCATCAAGAGAAAAGAAAAGAATCAAATGAAAGAACAATTTCTAAAAAATCTATGATAGGTAGAGTTATAGGATTTGCACCAATGGTTTTACTTTTTGTTGGATACTTAATTGTTCCACTTTGCGCAATAGGTTTAACAAGTATGACATCAGCATTCTCAAGCATGCAGAAGATGATGTAGAAGATGTAAAAATTTAGAAAGGTAAAATATATGGAAAATGCTTCAAAAGCACTAATAATTGCAGGAGGAGTTATACTTGCTGTAATTATAATGTCATTAATTGCATATTTCTTTGCTGGTGTTAGTGAATGGCCACAACAACAAGATGATACTGATTATAAAGAGCAACTAGCAAAATTTAATCAAGAATATGAAATTTATGAAAAAAGTGCTATGTATGGAACAGACGTTATTTCATGTTTGAATAAAGTTGTAAATTTTGATGAAAAATATGTTGAAGAAGATGAAGAAATAAGAGATTCAACAACAGGAAAAATTATAGATTACAAGGGTGGATGGCTTTCTGGAACTAAGTATGGAAATAAAAAAGAGTTTGCAATAGATGTTTCAGTTACATTAAAAAATGAGTTGGAAGAAAGCTTAGAAGTATATTATATAGATTCAGGAAGGGAATCTTCAGTATCTACTAGTAATAAAGAACAATTACAAACAAATGAAAGCGAAGCTGCTCAAGTTAAAGATGCTTTTGGTTATATATCAGATGCAAATGACAAAATAAAAAACAAAAGAGAAACTGCTTTTCTTTCATACTATATGAATGATGGTAAAGAAGACCCTTTAGTTAATGGTTCACATTCAATAAGTTATATGGCAAAAGACAAACAATATAATTTACTAAAAAGTGAAACAGAAATAGATACAAGCAAAGAATTATATAAGTTGATAAAATTATCGAAATTTGATCTTAAGGTTACAATAAAAAATCCAGATTCTTCTACACTACGTCAATGGAGTACAGTAATTTGGAAAACGCCATTATATGATTTTAAATCTAAACGATTTAAATGTGATGGAATAGAATATAATGTTCAAACAGGAAGAGTTAATAAAATATCTTTTAGTGAAATATAGAATTTGCCAAGCTAAAATAAATAAAGAGGAGTAAATATGGAAAATGCTTCAAAGGCTTTAATTATAGCGGGTACAACAATAATAGGTGTTATGATAATTACTATTTTTGTATATGTATTTAGAGAAGGTTCTAAAGTAAATGAAGCCTATGACCAAAAACAACAGAATAATCAATTAGAATTATATAATTCTAAATTTGAACAATATAATAGAGATAATAATACTATTATGGATATAATTTCTGTTTGTAATTTAGCATTTAGTATTAACGAAGCTTCTAAAAGTAGTATTGGGGCAGAAAAATATTATGATAATACAAATGCTATAGAAATAACAGTTAAAAATGGAAATACTGTTTTATTTAAAATTCCAAATACAATAGATAATACACGAGATCAAATAGGTAAAAATCAAATATTAAATGGTAGTGGAGAAGTAAAATCAATTTATCTTTTAGCTTCTGCAAATATAGCAACATTAAAAGATGAAAAAATAGATATTACTAATATTCATGGAGCTAAAGAAAATGAAAAACTTTCAGAAACTAGATTAGCCAATGATGTTAATAAAACAATATATAAATATTTATTTAAATGTGAAAATGTGTCTTATAAAAAAATAAATGGGCAAATAGAAAGTATGACATTTAGTATATACATAAATAATAAAGACACATATTTAAAGGATAATAATTTAGTGGAAGATGATTTACGTGGAGATGTAAAAGAAATACTTGAAGAATTTTCAGAATAAAAAAACAGAATGATTTTATTTATTGTAAAAAAATAGGAAATATGATATAATAAAAGTAGGTATCTTATGAAGAAAATCTTAGTTTTAATGCTAATTATAATAATTGTAATCTTAACTTTTTTTGTTGTAAATTATAAAAATTTACAACAGCAAAAACAAGAAATTGCAAGTTTTAATTTAACATATGAAAAATATAATAAAGATAATTTAAATGGATTGGATATAACAACTCTAATAAATAAAGCAATTAGTAACAATGATAAATATTCAATTGCAAAAGATGAAGAAGGTTTATATGTCTTAGATGATGAATATAGCATTGAAATATATGTAACCATGATAATAAACGAAACAACTTATAGAATGGAAAGAATTAATAATTTAGGAATGAATTCTTTCGTGGCATATTTTGGACAAGTTAGTTTTAAGTGTACAGATGTAAAGTATCATGAAAAAACAGGAAGAATCGCATCAATGACATTTGAAGCTAAAGATTACTAAAGTTTTTAATGTTAAACTAGAAAAAATGATATCTAGTTAATTTTAAAATAAAATACAAATCTATAAATTTAAGGAGGAAGAAGTTATGGAGAATGCTTCTAAAGCACTTTTAATAGCTGGTGCAATTTTATTAGCTATTTTGATCATAGCTATAGGTATGTTTATATTTACCTCAGCTCAATCACAAGTAAACGATGCATTAACAGATATGTCATCACAACAAATCGAGGCTTTTAATAGTAATTTTTCATCATATGAAGCAGAGCAAGTAGGTTCACAAGTAAAATCATTATTAGGAAGATTAATCGCAAATGGTAATACATATACAGAGGAGCCTGCAAAAGTACCAAATGTTCATATAAATGGACAGGTATCAGACACTTTTCATAATATGAATGATTCTTGGGTAAATTATGATAATTCTGATGTTAGTAATATGTGCAATTATATTAATAACTTAGGTATAATAAGAAATCATATTTCAACAAAACATAAATATTATGTAGAATTTGGTTATACAGAAACAGGTTTAATAAGTTCAGTAACTATTAGTTATGATTTCTAATCTAATTAATAAAAATAATTTTATATTATTCCAGGATAATGCTTTATTATCTTGGAATAATATGATGTAAAAATATGTTTTATTAAGGAAATATAGTAAATGAACAATATAAAGACAGGAGTTCTTTTAATTGAGATTTTAATGGCAATAACTTTGGGTATGTTTATATATGATTCAGCTCAGGCACAAGTAGATGACGCATTAAAAGATATGTCATCACGACAAATTGAAGCTTTTAATAGTAATTTTTCATCATATGAAGCAGAACAAATAGGATCACAAGTAAAATCTTTACTAGGAAGATTAATTGCTAATGCTAATACATATGAAACAGAACCATCAAAAGTTCCTACTGTTATTATAGCAGATCAAGTTGCTGATGATTATGACGAATATAAAAATAATAATTCAATTAGCTATACGGAATCTAATGCTCAAGCTAATGGTAACTATATTATTAATTTGGCCACAATAAGAAATCATATTTCTATAAAACATATGTATTATGTAGAATTTGGCTATTCAGAAGATGGATTAATAGATTCAGTTATAATATATTATGATACAGATACTATGAAAAACTAGAAATTAATAGAAAAATATAAATATATAATAAATAATATATCTTTCATAGATACATTATTTATTATATATTTATTGATAGAAGAAAGGATGTAACGCAATGGAAGATGCTGTTCATGCGTTGATGATGGCTTTTGCAGTTATAGTTTTTGTAATAGCTTTTACTATTTCTATGTATATGTTTTCACAAATAACTTCTTTAGCAGAAACTTTAACTTTATATGCGGATACTACATTGTTTTATGATAATATAGATTATGAGTCCGGTAAAATGCGTGATGAAGATGGAAATATTATTAATAAAACGACAAGAATTGTTAATGCAGATACTGTTATTCCAACATTATATAGATATGCAGATGAAGAATTTTGTGTTAAAATTCTTGATTCAGAAGGAAATCTTATTCAAATATTTGACTTAGATTTAGAAGGAAAAGTTCAAGCAGCAATAGCAGATACAAAAGCGGTTCAAAGTGAATTGGCAACTGAAGAACAAAGCAAAAGTCAAAAAGCAAATTATGCATATAAAAAAATATATAATGATCAAAATAAACCTTATTATTTGTATGGTGTACCTTGGCTTGGAAATAAGGAAAATGTTAAACTTAGAGTAGACCTATTTGTAAAAGGAAAAGCTGGATACATAAATAATATATATGTAAATTATACACCAAAAGAAAGTGAAGATGAAGATTCAGTAAATAAAAACTTTTTCTATGCTTTAAAAAATGGAAAAGAGTTTTATGAAAATTTTACAAGTTATTCATGGAGCGGTGAAACATTGACCACAGAAGAAGGAGATGTTCTAGTAACAGGAAATAGTCCAAAAGATAAAATTGTAATAACATATCAAATAAAAAAATAAAGATACTTATGATAAAGTAAAAGCAAATAGGAAAATCTATTAGAATTTAATAAATAATAATTTTAAGGAGGAAAATATGAGTGACACTCTTATAACTATAGTTGCAATTTTTTTAGCAGCAATATTAATGTTTGTATTTCCATTATTATCAATATCTGAAAGAAATGATGATATTGCAGAACTATCTGTACAAACTGCTACTGCGAAATTTGTAGATAATGCAAGATCTAGTGGAAAAATAACAATGGAAGATTATACAGAATTAGTATCAACCATTAATGCTACTGGAAATTCATACGATGTAGAAATGGAAGTAAAAGTATTAGATGAAAATGTTGGAAAAAAATCAGCATGGACACAAGGAACTGTTATAGGTGAAAATATTTACTATTCAATTTATACGTCTCAAATAATTGAAGCTATAGAAGACGATGCAAATACAAATGGTATTTATACTATGAAAGAAGGAGATATATTTTCAGTAAGTGTAAAAAATACAAATAAAACATTATCTCAAACAATAAGAAGTGTATTTTATTCAATATCTGGAAATGATACATATTCTATTGCAGCACAACATTCAGGTGTTGTTACAGCAAATGGTTCTTATTAATATAAGGAGTTGTAAATGAAATTACAAAATTTTGCTATAATATTTGCTTTAATTGCAATACCTTTAATATTAGTTTTAACATATTATATACAATTACAAGTAGATACAATAGCTTTACAAAATAAATATGATGCAATGTTATTAAATTCCGTGCATGATGCAGTGTCTTCATTTGAAATTAATACAGCAAATGAAGACTTATCTTCTGTGTCTGATTCTTTACGCACTATTATAGAAGCATCCAATAATGTATTTTTTAATACTTTATCAACTAATTTAGGTTTATCTAACGCAAGTAAAGCTTATGTAGAACCATATGTACCAGCCATTTTATATACTTTATATGATGGCTATTATATTTCTTCACCGACACAAGTGCCGGAAGTATTAACTGATCCAGAAGAAAGGGCAGTTGCTGTTGGAGATTTAGGTGTGGAAATGGAAGATAATAATTATAAATATACACATACTACTAGTGAAGAAGTTGAAAAATGTCAGGCATGTTCATCTGCTATAGCTAGAGGAAATGTGACGCCTCATTATTTTGATGATAGTGGCACTATTAAAGAGTTATCATACAAAGATGCAATTGGAGCAGATTACGGACAATTATTGTATACAAGTAAAGATAGTGAAGACAATAAAAAATATACTTATACGGCTAATGTTAATGATGCTAAATTAACAACCAAAAATGTACTTAAAACATATATGCCATATTCTGCAAGATATAAAAACGAAGATGGTGAACCTGTTTTTGATATTACAGTAATTTATACATTAGATAATTATGTTACAATTGAAGGACTAATAGGTTCGGTATATTATACAAAATCAGGATATTTGATTCCACAAAATTCAATTGAAAAAATTACAGATAAAGATGATAATTCACTTGACAATTTGATTAATTATTATAGTCAAGAAGATGCTGAAAATTATATAAAAAATAATTCTGTTAAAATAACAATAGATGGTATTAACATTGAATCTGGAGAAAATGGAACATATGAAGAATTAACAAATACTTTAACAGCACTAAAAAATAATTTAGAGCAAGCAACACTAACAAATAATTTAAGTTTTAATTATTCTGAAAATAGAAAAGAAATTAATAATACACAGTATGAATTAGATAAAATGTCTGCTGTTATTTATTATGTTAAAGCACAAATATTTTCTAAATGGGTATATGAAAATTTACTTCAAGTACAGGAAAAAAATATAGTTGAAATATCAGGAATTTCAAGTCAAGATTATAATACCAAAAACAAAAGTGAACAAATTACTTATAATTTTGAAAATAGTGAAGCATCTGTTTTTGATACAGGAACTTTACCAAGTAGTAGTGATGGTGAAAAGATTTATGATTATGAAGGAGTAGCAGAAATTCCAGTTAATTCACCATTTTATAGCCATAAATTAAATGTTATAAGAAATTCTATTCAATATAACTTAAATTTGGCGATGTCTACTTATAATGAGCAGACTTCTAATACATATCAATATGAAATGCCAATAATACAAAGTGAAGAATGGAATAAAATACTTAACAATGTGTCTGTTGTAGCATTTATGCAAGGATATCCATGTAAATTAAAAACTTATAATAATTATAAAATTGTGTCTAGTACTAATAATGAAATAGCAGTTTCACCTAGAAATATTTTTTATGTTCCAAAAGAAAACTTTAATGATGAGCAAAGTGAATATCACAGAATAGATTGTGAAAAATTACCATCTAGTACAGAAGAAAGAAATATTACGGGATATATGTCTTTTTCTTCTAAAGAAGTTAAATATGATAGAACAAATAGTAGTGATAATTCTACATATCTTTATGACCACAAAAATTTTGCTTGTTATGATTGTGTAAATGATGGAAATTATATTGAAAGAAGGGTCAATATATTTGAAATTACTGGAAATGAAGACATAGATAATAAAAACAAATTAAAAAAACAAGCCTATTATATAGCTGTAGGAAAAGAGAAAAATAACTTATACAAAATGAATGCAATAGATAATTCACAGGGGTACGAAGTAATTTACGATAAAATAAATGAAAAAAATAGAGATTCTAATTCTCCTGGCTACACATCAACAAGACATATTAGTGACATTAAACAAATAGAAATTGTTTTAGGAACAATAAAAACTAGTAATATAAAGGAAAATTTAAGATATGAGTATGTTATCGATGGTTCATCTGTTGATGATGATTTTGTAAAACCAAATTCTATAAGTTCTAATGAATCATCTAATACTACTTTAATTTTAAAACTAAATCCAAATGTTTTTGGTAATAAAAATATTGATTTTAGTAAAGAAATTTTAACAGTAGAAAACAAAAATGAAACTCAGTCGACTACTTATTTAAATACACCAGGAGATAATGTCGATGATAACAAAATATTTCAAAATGCTATAAAATATATAAGAGTTATTTATAAATAAAAAATTAATAAATGGTTAATATAAAATTATGAAAAAGTTAAATTTTATATTAACCATTTTTATTTTATTTTTATTATATATTTATGTATCCTGCATTTTTTCGATACCAAAAGAAATTATTTTATTAAATGGAGAGAGTTTAAATTTAAAAACTTTATATGGAATGAAAATAACAGAAACTGCAAAAACATCAAATAATAATTTAAATGTAAGTAATGCAGAAATTTCTTTATTTGGAAAAATTCCATTGAAAAACATAAATATTACAACAATTGAAGATATTTCCGTTGTTCCAATTGGAAAAATAATAGGACTTAAATTATATACAAACGGTGTATTAATTGTTGGAATGTCTGAAATTGAAGATAAAAATAATATTTTAAATAAACCATATGAAAATTCAAACATAGAAGAGGGAGATACAATTTTAAAAATAAATGAAACAGAAATTGAAGATATTGATAATTTAAAAAAAGTTGTAAATAGCTCAAATGGCAAAAATTTAGAGCTCACTATTTTAAGAAATGGAAATGTAATAACAACAAGTATTGTGCCAACTCAAACAAATGAAAAGGAATATAAATTAGGATTATGGGTAAAAGATGCAGCAACAGGAGTTGGAACAATGACTTTTTACGAACCAGAAAGCAAAGTGTTTGCAGTGTTAGGTCATGGCATTACAGATTCAGATACGGATAGTTTAATAAGTATAGATACAGGAGAGCTTGTAACTTCAAAAGTAATTTCATTAAAAAAGGGGGAAAGTGAAAATCCAGGAGAAATAAAAGGAACAATAATAAATGGACAAAAAATAGGAGAAGTAGAAAAAAACACAAAGTTTGGCGTTTACGGAAAATTAACTAATCCAACAGCATTAAACATAGATACATCTAAAGCATTAAAAATTGCTTTAAGAGATGAAATAGAAGAAGGAGAAGCAAAGATCCTATGTAGTTTAGATGATAGTAATATTGCAAAAGAATATTCAATTCAAATTGAAAAAATTTATAGAGATAATGACTATAATAATAAAAGCATGCTAATAAGAGTAACAGATGAAGAACTAATTAATAAAACAGGAGGAATAATAAGAGGTTTATCTGGAGCTCCAATAATTCAAAATGGAAAGTTCATAGGGGCTATCACAAATGTGCTAGTATCTAATCCAGAAATAGGATATGCAATTTTTGGAGATTTGATGGTGAAAGAGATAAATACAATTGACTAATAAAAAATTTGTTTATATAATATAAATAATAATTTGAAAGGAAAATTTTTGTATATGGATTCAAACTTAATTATTGTTTGTATTATTATTCTTTGTACGAGTATTTTTATTTATGGCATTAAAAATTTTGAAGATTTAAAAAAATGGATTGATAGAAAAAAAGAGAAAAAAATATTTAAATTTATTTATGTAGTTTTTTTTATTTTAGCTTTTATAGTTTTAAGTATACTAATATATAAAAATATTATTAAAATCATTAATATTTATAAAAGCTATAATTTCTCAAAAGAAAATGAAGCTATGTATAGTTATTATGATGAAAAAATTAAACAAGAAAATGAATTTTATAAAGAGGTAATAAAAAAAGAATACAATCCAAATAATTGCAAAAATCCATATATTCCAGAAGATTTTGAATATGTTGAAGGTGAGTGGAATACAGGTTTTGTAATTCAAGATGAAAATAAGAATCAATTTGTTTGGATTCCATGTAGTAATATAGAAAATGAAGAAATTGTAAAACTAGAAAAACAAAATTTTGAAAATCCAGCTTTTATTAGTAAAGATCTCTGCTCAGACACAGAATATGAAGACTTTATAACTAGCACCTTGGAAAATGGTGGATTTTATATTTCTAGATTCGAAATAGGAAAAGAAGAAAACAAGCCAGTTTCTAAATTAGGAGTAAATTTATGGAAAGATGTAACCAGAGATGAAGCAACAGAAATTATAAATAGTATGTATGAAAGTAATAAATTTAGTTGTAAACTAATTAATGGATTAGCATACGACACAGCACTAAATTGGCTAAAGAAAACTACTAATTTAGAATTTGCTGATATTATTTTTAACGAAGATTTAGAGCCTTTGTCAGGTAGAAACAAACAAAATAATATATACGATTTATTGGATAATGTATTTGAATTAACTTCTGAAGAAAGTTATGATACAGTAATCATAAGGGGAACAATAAATGATGAAGAATATAAAGATAGAAATAGATATAGTATTTTAAAAACTGAGAATTATTTTACTAACGATATTAATGTTTTAACTTTTAGAGCAATACTATATAAATAATATTAGAGAAAGGTTTTATATATTTTATAATGAAAGAAAATTTACAAGAAAAAACAAAGTATATAATTTTAATATTTTTAATAATTATATTTATTATTTCAATAGTACCAAAAGGATTTCAAAATGATACTTTTTTCACAATTGCTATGGGACAAAAAATTTTAAAAAATGGTGTTCAGGTTGAAGAACAACTAGTATGGCATGAAAATTTAGAGTTTACAAATCCAAGATGGTTATTTGATGTAATAGTTACACTTATTTATAATAAATTTAATTTTGCAGGAATATATGTTGGAACAATAATTATAGCAACTTTGCAAGCATTTTTATATTTTCATTTTTTAAATAAAATAACAAATAAAAAACTGCTATCTTTTATAGCTACTGTAGTAATTATGTATTTTAATAAAAATGAATTTGCTGCTAGAGCACAAATAGTATCTTTTACTTTATTTTTATTAGAATATTATTGCTTAGATTGTTTTGTTAAAACAAAAAAGAAAAAATATTTTATTATTCTTGCTATACTTCCTTTCTTTTTAGTTAATATGCATGCTTCTGTATTTCCAATGTATTTTGTTATATATTTTCCTTATATAGCAGAATTCATATTTAGTAAAATAAAATTATTTAAAAAAGACTCTAAAATATCAATAGAAGAAAATAATATAAATATTCTTTCAATAATTGCATTAATAATTATTTCTATTTTACTATCTTTTATAACTCCAAAAGCATTGCATCCATATACATATATGTTTGAAAATATGGGTGGCTTATCTAAAAAATTTATTGGAGAATTGCAACCTTTAGTTCTTTTAAATGATATATGTTTTTTCGCATTAATAATATTTTCAATTGGTATAATTACTTTTACAAAAGTGAAAGTAAACGTAAAAGATGCTCTATATATTGTTGGATTTTTGCTAATGTCACTATTGGCTATTAGATGCAGATATTTCTTTTATTTAATTTCTTCTATATGTATAATTAGAATATTAAATGATGCTATTGATGAATATAATGTAAGTTTAAATTTATTTAATACAAAATTGAAGAAATTATTATGTTGCATTTTTGTTTTAATGTTTATAATTATTTGCTTAAAAAATTTCTTATCAATTTTATTAACAGATTATGCAAATATTGAAACTTACCCTACAGATGCAACTGAATATATTCTAAATAATATAGATTTAAATAGTATGAAAATATATAATCATTTTAATTATGGAAGTTACTTAGAATTTAAAGGAATAAAAGCATTTATAGATTCAAGGTCAGAGGTATACACAGAAGAATTTAATCCGGGAACAACTTTATTATCAGATTGGCTTAATACTTCTGATGGATTCATGAATTATAATGAGTTATTTGATAAATACGGAATAACACATGCTTTACTATATAATAATGAAAAAATTAGCACATACATTAAATATGATAAAAACTATAAGCTGATATATCAAGATGACTTTTTCTCTTTATATGAAAGATTAAATGTAGAAAAATAATTAAAAAAATCCCTATGCTAATATGGTTTAGCATAGGGATTTTTTTATTATTTTTATTTTAACTATTCCACAAGCATTGGACCAATGTTTGTAACAGTGCCAGCTCCTAAAGTTATAACAATGTCGTTTTGTTTTGTGTTGTTTTTAATGTATGAAACAACTTCATTAAAGTCTGGCATATAAAGTGCATTTTTGCCAAGTTCATTTATTTTATTTGCTAAATCTTTTGAAGAAATATCAAAAGTGTTTGTTTCTCTAGCAGCATAAATATCTAGAAGAATAATATTATCAAAATTTGAAATTGCATCAGCAAAATCATTTAATAAAAGTTTTGTTCTGCTATAAGTGTGTGGTTGAAAAATAACCCAAGACTTATTATATTTTTTGTTTTTTATAGCACTTGCTGTTGCTTTTATTTCTGTTGGGTGATGAGCATAATCATCATAAATATTTACGTTTCCAGGAAGTGTTCCTTTAAATTCTAATCTACGTTCAGCACCAGTGAAAGCCTTTAAAGTGCTAACTATAATGTTGTTTGAAATTCCATAATAATCACAAACAGCAATACAAGCTAAAGCATTTAAAATGTTATGTTTTCCAGCAATTGAAAGCTCAATGGTAGAATAAAATTCACCATTTTTAAACACATCAAATTTAGGGAAGCCACTGTCATTAAACCAAATGTTTTTTGCAGTAAAATCTGCATCTTTATTTTCTATTCCATAAGTAATAAACTTAGATTTCACAACATCTTTTAAAGCATAGCAATTAGGATCATCTGCATTTGTAACTAAAAGACCATTTGGCTCTAATAGTAATGCAAAGTCTTTAAAAGTTTTAATGATGTTATCAAAAGTTTTATAATAATCTAAGTGGTCATTATCTATATTTAAAATAACTTCTGTGTTTGGGAAAAACTTTAAAAAGTTTGCTTTGTATTCACAAGACTCTAATATAAAATATTCACTATTACCAACTCTATAATTTCCACCAATAGGGTCTAAAATTGCCCCAACTTCTATAGATGGATCTTTTTCAGCATTAATAAAACACATTGAAATTAGAGAAGTGGTGGTTGTTTTTCCGTGGGTACCAGAAATGCAAATAGCTTCTTTATACATTTTTGTAAGATATCCAACAAATTGTCCTCTTCCAACAAGAGGAATGTTAAGCTCTTTTGCAAGAAGAATTTCTGGATCTGAATCACTTATGGCAGCAGAATAAATAACTAAATTAGCTTTTCTCACATTTTCTAAGTCGTGGCCAATAGTTACTAAAATGCCGTCATTATTTAATTTATCTGTAATAGCAGTTTCAGTTATATCAGAACCTGTAACTGTATAGTTCCAATTATTTAAAGTTTCTGCTATGGCACTCATACTAATGCCACCAATACCAATAAGATGAATATGTTTATATTTAGTTAAATCAGTTATCTCAAATTCCATTTTGTAATTGCCTCCTAAAACCTATTCAATTATACTATTATATATTAAGAATTTCAAGTAAAACAGCTAAATTTTGAGCTACATTTTTTTACAAAAAAATTATTTTATGAAAAAAGTAAAATAAAATAAAAAATAAATATAAAAAAAGAAGGAAAAAAGTTTTTTATGTAGAATAATAAAACTAGTACATAAGATTTTTATGTATTAAAACTAGAAGAAAGAGGTGCTTAAAACAATGCAAATAACAGATGTACGTTTAAGAAAAGTAAATTTAGAAAACAGAATGAAAGCAGTAGCTTCTGTAACATTCGATGGTGAATTCGTAATTCACGATATCAAAGTTATCGAAAGTCAAAATGGATTATTTATCGCTATGCCTAGCAAAAAAACTCCAAACGGAGAATTCAAGGATATAGCTCATCCAATTAATGCTGAAACAAGAGAAAAAATTCAAAAAGCTATATTAGAAGCTTATGAAGCTCCTGAGGCTCCTGAAGCTGAAACAACATCAGAATCAGCAGAATAATTAAATAGTATAAGAAAGCGTTACGTATTTAGTAGCGCTTTTTTTGTTTCAAAAAATAACTTAAAAAAATTAAATTATATATTGTTATTTTTACAAATTACGTATATAATACGTATATAAAAGTAGAAAAAGGATGAAAAAGAGGGAAAAAATATGAATAATGGGAATATAGAAGACATTTATATTGGTGGCGAAGCAAACAATTCTACAAAAAAAGGTAAAAAAGGCATTATAATAGTTTTTATAATTCTTATTTTAATTTTAGCAGGAATGGTTGGTGCATATTTTTATTTCACGCATAAAACCACTCCTAAAGAAATGTTTATTAATAGTTTTGCAAACACAAATGTTAAAAGATTTTTTGAAAAAAATATATATGAAGATATTGGTACTAGACTATTAGAAGAAAACAGTGAGGAAACTTCTAAAATAACATTTTCAACAACGCAAGAACCAGAAGAGTTGCAAGACTTCGATATTAGTAATTTTGAATTAAATCTTACAACTAAAAATAACATTGAAAAATCAAAATCTTTTTCAGAATTAGGATTAAGCTATTCAGGAAATGATCTATTTAAAGCAAGTGTTATTTCCACTGAAGATGCTCTTGCTGTTGCTTCTAATGAAATTATGGAGGGCTATTTAGGAGTTCACTACAATAAAGTTAAAGATTTATTTGGAATAGATATAGAATCAGATGAATTTCAAAATTTAGGCAATTCAGAAAAAATTGATTTAACACAAGAAGAAAAAGATGCATATTTCAAAAAATATGCAGAACTATTATTTGAAGGAATTGCAGAGGAAAAATTCACAAAACAAGAAAATATTTCAGTTTCAAAAAATGAGAGCGATGCTCCAATAGATGTTGTTTCATATACTTTAAAACTAACACAAGACGATTTAAAAGGAAATTTAGTTAAAGTATTAACAGCAATTAAAGATGATCAAGAACTATTAAATAAATTAATAGCTACAGATGTTTCTGATGAAGAAAATATAGAAGATGAAACAGAAGATTTAGATGAAGAAACTAACATAGACGAAGATGCAGTAGAAAATGAGGTTTCTAATGAAACAAACGAAACTACAGAAAAAAATACAGTAGTTCCAGTAATTCCAGTAGAAAGAGAAAATTTCAATTCTAGTCTAGAATTAGAAGTAGATGAAGATGAAATTTCTGCTTTAAATGAATTAACAGGCAATGCATCAGAAAAAACAGAAAATAGTGGAATACTTCTAAATCTTATGCTTGGAAATAAAGCAAAAACAACAATTGAAAAATTACAAGAAAGTATAGATTCTTTAATTAAAGAGGTAAATGCTACTACCGGAAATGGACTAGAAGTAGTTGTTTATGTAAGTGAAAATGCAACTGAAAAAATAACATTTACTTTACCAGATGAAAGTAGCTTAGATTTTGAATTTACAACAAACGAAAAAAATCAAAATGACAACACAATTAGAATTGCATACTTATACACAGAAGAAAATCCAGAGAAAAATTCAGATGATGAAACAGTAACATATTCAGCAGAAGATGATATTGCAAATAACGGAATAGAAACATCACTTCAAAATGGATTTACTTTAGTTTTAAATAAAGTAGACAATGATGCAAATTCAAAATTAAAAGGAACATTAAGTTTAATACAAAATAAAGAAATCAATAGTAAAATAGAAGTAGAAGCTTCAACAAATGGAACACCAGAAGCTAAAACTATAGAAAATGAAATTATAATAGGTGTAAACACAGATGAAAGCGAATATAAAGCTATAGTAGATAATTCAATTACATTTGGCGAAGATCCTGAAATAGATGATTTAACAGACCAAAACTGCTTATTCTTAGAAACTTTATCAGAAGAAGATAGAGCTAGTCTTTTCCAATCAATATTTGGAAGAATACTTGTTGTAATAGCTGAAAAAGAAGGAGAAATGAATTTAATTAACGGAAATGCTGGAACATCTTTTGTAGGTTCTGGAAACAACAGTAACAGTAGTAATGAGAATAACGATAACAGCAGTAATGGTAATATAGATATTGGCAATCTTCAAAATGCGTTAAATACCGTAACTAAAGATGAGGCAAAAAATGCATTAATTAGCAAAGTTACAAAATTAATGGGACAAGCTCAATTAAATAATGAAGAATTCACAATTAAAGACTTAGAAAACTTAAAATTAGATGATTATGAGGTTTCTGTTACTGTAACAGATGAAGCAGCAATTATAGTTGTAGATACTTATACATTTAAAATTGATAAAAACTTTGTTATAACAGAAGAATAAAAATAAAATACAAGGGGAGATGAAAAATGGATAAAAAGAAGAAAAAACTAATGATAAGAAGAATTATAGTTGTAGCCGTATTGGTAATACTATTATGTTTAGTAATTTTTGGTGTATCAAAGCTAGTTTCATTACTCTCTCCTGAAAAAGTAGCTGGAAATTATTCAAATAATAATATGGGCTTAGCTATTGAATCTGGGAGTGCAACGTATTATAATAAATACGAAAAAGGAATTTTTAAATTAGAAAAAGGCGAAGAAACGCAAATAACAGATCACACTGCCTATTCGATAACTGTAGTAGGAGATACAATCTACTATATTACAGTTTCTAGCGATAACACAATAGATTTAAATTCAGTAAAAACAGATGGCCAAGATGTAAAGAAAATAAAAACTTTATATACAGCAAATAGTAAATTTTATATAAATGATGGTTATGCTTATTATATTTCCAACAAAGATCAAACAGGAATAAATAAAATAAATCTTGAAAATTCAGAAGAAAAAACCATAACAGTTGCCAATATTCAAGATTTTGTATTAGATAAAGACACAATTTATTACACAGATAACTTAGGACATCTTTATTCGATAAATCTAGAAGGAAATAATCTAAAAGAACTTTCAAGAGATTATAACATTAAAAATATACAAATCTTAGGTAAATGGATTTATTTCTACAGTGAAAACGAAAATGCTTTATGTAAAATAAAGAAAAATGGAAAATCTAAAAAAACTGTTGCAACATTTGTTAATAATGAAATGTATAATGTAACAAATAAAAAAATTTATTATTATGATGCAGTAAATAAAAATATTTGCAAATCAGACTTAAAAGGCAAAAAATCAAAAGTTGTAGTTTCATTAGAAGCTACTAGAACAAAAATTAATATTGCAAATGGCATAATCTACTACTTAGAAAATAGTAAAGATAATACTCAAATATATCAAATGTTTAGAGTAAAAGAAAGTGGCAAAGAATATAAACCTATAGAATATTAATTTTAAATCTAGGAGGTATTTATGAAATTAGGAACAGTTATTTTTAGTGATAAAGCTTATAATTTAGACGGAATGTCTTTAGAGGAAATGAAAAACCTTTTAAGAGAAATAGAAGAAGAAAAAAGACAGAGTATTAATAATGCAAAAAATATAATAAGAAATGTTGAATAAAATAAGGAGGCATTACTTTGGAACTAACTAATCAAGAAAAGTGTAAAAACTTAATGAAGTTGTATGAAGAATCTGAAGGTAAAATTACAGCAGATGCTATTGTAAATAGAGCTTATGTAGATAAGCTTTCAGAACAAACGATAAATGAAAAAGTAAATGCTCAAATGAATTCTATTAAAACCGGTATTTACAATATCAATCCTAGATTTAAAGAAGGTTCAAAAAACTATGAGTCAACAAGAAAATTAGTTTCAGAAACTATGGCTAATTATCAACAAGCTCTTATAGATTTGAGTGGTTTTTATGATGGAAAAATAGAACAACTTATTTTAAGAAAAGTTGAATTAGAAGCAAGCTTAGTAGCATCAATTTTGAATGAGGAATATTTAGCTGAAACAATAAGTGAAAAAAATAATCAAAAAGAAAACGATGAAGTTAAGAGATCTGTTAAGGATAATATAAAAGCAGTTTTAGAAAAAATAAAAAATAAAAGAAATTCTAATTCTGAAGTAGATCCTAAAATGATTACAAATCTTTTGGACCAACAAGAAGTTGCAATAGAACTAGATGCGAAGCTTTCTAATAATGTTGAAAAAATTATGAAAGACAAAAATGATAATAAAGACTTTATGGATGGTGTAGAAAGAGAAATCTCTCTAATTAATGGTGAAATAGATAGAATTAATGAAAGAAAGAGAAATTCTATTTATGATGCTATGGAAGTTGGAGGAAAAGAATTAACCTCTAATATTAAGAAAATAAGAATATTTGGAAAAATTAAAAACTTTTTTGCAAGTAGATTTAATACAGCAAAAGTTGTAGAATCAACAATAATATTTCCATTAAACGAAAGAATAGAATCATTTAAAAATAATGAATTATCTAGTATGAAAGGTTAAAAAGATGGAAGATTATATAAAAAATTTTACAAGTAAAGTAGGAGAATCATATTTAAAAGGATTGCAAAGTGTTCCTAATGCAAACTTAAATCATATTATAGAAAAATTGAGAAGAGAAGCAAGCGGTAGAGAAATGCCTTTTGACATATCTAAAAAAATAATATTTGATAGACCAACAGAAGAACATCCTGCAGAAACTCCAGAAGCTCCGGATCTTTTTGAACAGATTTTAGAAACTGAGCAAACTCAAGAAACTTTGCAAACTTCAGAGCCTGAGCCGGCTCAAGAACCTTTACAAGCTTCAGAAATTGAAAAAGCTACTGAAACTATAGAAAAAAATAATATAGATAAAGAAGTTATTGAAAAAAACGGTAATGATGATCTTGAATTATAAAATAAAGGCTTGATTTTATAAAAAAAGTATGCTATATTATTAACATAATATTTTTAAACCGTTATTAAAAAGCAAAGTAAGTAAATAGTTTGATTTTAAAGAGAAAACAAATGTTACGCTGAAAGTTTGTTTAAATTGTATTTACTGAAATTTCACTTTTGAGGTTTTTATGGTGAAAAAAGTAGTAGCCATAAACGTTTGTTACGTTATAACTTTAATGAGGTTAATTTAAAAAATTAATAAAATTAGGTGGTAACACGTTTTAATTCGTCCTATGTTTATAGGACGTTTTTTTATTTTAAAATTAAGTTTAGTAAAAAACATAAAATTAAATAGTTAAAGTAAATAAAAAAACTTATAAAATAAATTTGGAGGGAAAAATGAAAGAAAAACTTGAAAAAATTAAAGAAAGCGCAAAAGAAAGCATTGGAAAAATTCAAAACTTGCAAGAATTGCAAGATTTAAAAGTAAAACTTTTAGGTAAAAAAAGTGAATTATCTACAATGCTAAAAAGTTTAGGCAGTATTGCTGCTGAAGAAAGACCTAAAATAGGAAGTCTTGTAAATGAAATAAGAAATGAAATAGAAAAATCTATTTCTGATGCAGAAAAGGCTTTGAAAGAACAAGCATTATCTCAAAAACTAGAAAAAGAAAAAATAGATATTACAGCTCCTGGAACTAAAGTTAAAAGAGGAAGCAAGCACCCAATAAATAGAGTAATTGAAGAAATTCAAGACTTATTTGTTTCTATGGGCTATGATGTTGTAGATGGTCCAGAACTTGAAACAGATGAATTTTGTTTTGAAAGATTAAATCTTCCAGATGGCCATCCAGCAAGAGATATGCAAGATAGTTTCTATATAACAAATGAATATTTATTAAGAACTCAAACTTCTGCAGTTCAAGCAAGAACAATGCTTGCTAACACAGAAAAATCTCCAATAAGAATGGTTTGCACAGGTAAAACATATAGAAGAGAAGATGATGCAACACATTCTCACCAATTCAATCAAGTTGAAGGTTTAGTTATAGATAAAAAAGAACTAAATGTATCTTTAGCAGATTTAAAAGGAACATTAGAAGTTTTTGTTAAAAAGATGGTTGGAGAAAAAAGTGAATTAAGATTTAGACCAAGCTATTTTCCATTTACAGAGCCTTCTTATGAAGTTGATGTTACTTGTTTTAAATGTGGCGGAAAGGGGTGTCCACTTTGCAAGAAAACAGGATGGATAGAGCTTTTAGGAGCAGGAATGGTACATCCAAATGTTTTAAAAATGAATGGATATGACCCAGAAAAATATGCAGGATTTGCATTTGGTACTGGAATAGATAGATTAGCAATGTTTAGATATGGAATTACAGATATGAGATACTTATATACAAATGATGTTAGATTTTTAAGTCAATTTGATAGAAAAGATGAGGAATAAGAGGAGGATATTATGAGATTAAGTAAAAATTTTGTTAAAGATTATGTAGATGTTCAAGCTGATTTAAAAACTCTAGCAGAAGATATGACTAGAGTAGGAAATGAATATGATTCAGCAGAAAAATTAATTCCAGCAACAAAGCTAGTTATAGGAAAAGTTTTAGAATGTAAAAATCATCCAGATTCAGACCACTTGCATTGTTGCAAAGTTGATGTTGGAAATGAAGTTTTAAATATAGTTTGTGGCGCACCAAATGTTAGAGAAAACATAAAAGTTATAGTTGCATTAGCTGGAGCAGAACTTCCAAACGGGCTTGTAATTAAAAAGAGCAACATAAGAGGAGAAGAATCTAATGGAATGATTTGTGCTCTTTATGAAATTGGACTAGATAAAAAATTCTTATCAGAAGAAGATAAAAATGGAATTCACATTTTACCAGATGATGCTCCTGTTGGAAAAGATCCAGTAGAATATTTAAAATTAGATGATGAAGTTATAGATTTTGAACTAACAGCAAACAGAGGAGATTTGCTTAGCATTTTAGGTATGGCTTATGAAATAGGGGCAATCTATGATAAAAAAGTAAAAGAAGTAGATTTATCTCACAGGGAGTCTGGAGATGATTTAAACAATAGCTTTGAAGTTAGAGTAAATACAGATAATTGCAAATTATTCTTAGCTAGAAAAGCATTAAATGTAAAAATAAAAGAAAGTCCAGATTTTATTAAAAATAGACTTATTGCATCAGACATAAGACCAATAAATAATGTTGTAGATATAAGTAACTATGTAATGCTTGAACTTGGCCAACCTTTGCATTTCTATGATGCAGATAGATTAGGAAATTGCATAGAAACAAGAATGGCTAAAAGTGGCGAAAAATTAACAACATTAGATGGAATAGAAAGAAATCTAGAAGATACAGATATAGTAATTTCAGATGGAACTAGAGCAATTGGTTTAGCTGGTGTTATGGGTGGATTAGATACAGAAATTGAAGAAACAACAAAAAATGTTTTAATAGAGGCTGCTATATTTGATTCTGTAAAAGTAAGAAAAACTTCTAAAAAGATAGTAAGAAGTGAAGCAAGCAATCGTTTTGAAAAAGGTTTAGACCCAAATAGAACTTATATGGCTATTGAAAGAGCGGTTAAATTACTAGAAGAATATGCAGATGCAACAGTTCAAAAAGGAACCGTTGTATATGATAAAACTGATAAAACAGAAAAGAAAATAGATATTGGGGTTAAAGATATTAACGATTTACTTGGAACTAATATTTCAAAAGCAGATGTTTTAGATGTATTTAGAAAATTAGATTTTAAATATACTGAAAATGGCGATTTAATTACAGTTATAGTTCCAACAAGAAGATTAGACATTTCTATTAAAGAAGATTTAATTGAAGAAGTTGGAAGAATTTATGGTGTAGACAACATAGAAGGAAAACTACCTGTTGTTCCAATGAAAATAGGAAGTGTAGATAGAACTCAAAGAGAAATTAGAGATAGAATGATATCTTTAGGTTTAAATGAAACTTTATCTTATGTGCTAATAAATGATAAAGATGTTCACAAATATACAAGCGATTCTTTTGAAGAATTAAAACTATTAGACCCAATGACAGAAGAAAGAAATGTTTTAAGATATAGTTTAATACCATCTTTATATAAAATTTATGAATACAACAAAGCACACTACATTAAAGATGTTTCTATATTTGAAATAGGAAAAGGATTCTTTAAAAAAGAAGAAAAATATGGTGAAAATACAAAGTTATGTGCATTAATGACTGGAGAATATTATTTAGGAATAAACAATCAAAAACAAGTAGATTTCTATGTAATAAAAGGTGTAGCTGAAGAAATTTTAAATTATTTAGGATATGAAGGAAGATATAGCTTCTGCCTTCCAAAACAAAACATAGCAGAATTTCATCCAGGTCAAGTTGCAGAAATAAATGTAAATGGTGAAATTATAGGAATAGTAGGCAGAATTCACCCAGAAATTTCTAAAGAACCAGTTTATGTATTTGAAATTAATTTAGATACTTTACTTGCTAAAAAGGTAAGCAAAATGAAATTTAAAGAAATTTCTATTTATCCAAACATAAAGAAAGACATAGCAATTATTCTAGACAAAAATATAACATCAGATGAAATTTCAAAAGTAATTAAAAAATCAGGTGGAAACTTACTTGTAAATTATGAAATGTTTGATGTTTATGAAAATGCAAGCTTGGGAAATAGAAAGAGTGTTGCATATTCTTTAACATTTGGTTCAAACACAAAAACTTTAACAGATGATGAAGTAAACCCAGTTATTGAAAAAATTGTGGAAAGCTTAGAGAAGAATTTACATGCAGAGTTAAGAAAATGAAATAAATATAATATTGACCTCTAGCCAATTTAACCTTATAATAATACTGAGGTGTAAAAGGTATGAAGAAAATGAGTTTACGTGGAAAAATTTTAATAGCTTCTGTAATTGGAATTATTATACTTGTTATAGTAGGAATATTTGCATTTAAGAAAGTTGAAGTAAAAACAATTGCAACTACTGGAAAAGTAAATAATCAAGTAGCAGAAGAACAAGTTATTGAGGAAGTTAAAGAAGAAGTTATTGTTGTTCCTCAAGACAATACAATAGGAAACTTGGAAGATAAGATACCAGTTATAAAAGTGGCTTCTATGAACGATAAAGAAGACCCAGAAAAATTAAAGAAAAAGGGTGGTAAAAAAGTATCTCAAGATGAAGCAATAACAATGTTTGAAAATACTGGTGTTAAATCTTATGGAATAGATGTATCTTCAAATAATGGTAGTATAGATTGGGCTGCTGTTAAAGCAAGTGGAGTAGATTTTGCAATAATTAGAGCAGGTTTTAGAGGATATGTAACAGGTGAGGTAAAAGAAGACCCACTTTTTAAAACTAATGCTAGAAATGCATCTGCAAACGGAATAAAGGTTGGAGCATATTTTTATTCAGCAGCTGTAAATGAAACAGAAGCTTTGGAAGAGGCAATTACTACTGTTAGAATAATCTCTACAAGTAAAATTACATATCCAGTAGCTTATGATAGCGAAGAAATAGCAAGAGCAGGACATAGAACGGCTGGAGTTAGTGGACCACAAGCTGCAAGTAATGCAAATACTTTTATAAATCATGTAAGATCTAATGGATATGAAGGCATGGTTTATGCTAATATATCAGATATGGGAGCAATGGGAAGAGGAAACTTCAGTTGTAAATATTGGTTAGCACACTATGTTGAGAGTGGCCAAGAAACAACATATAAAGGAAGCCATCAAATGTGGCAATATACAAGTAAAGGTTCAGTTCCAGGAATTAATGGCAATGTAGATATGGATATAGCATATTTCAGTTATGGAACAGAAGCAGCAGCAAAACATGAACATAAATATACAGAAGTGGTTAAAAATAGTCATAAAGATCCAACATGTACAGAAGATGGTGAAGAAACATTAAGATGTTCATGTGGAGACACAGAAAAAAAAGTTCTTCCAAAAACAGGACATAAATTAGGAGCATGGCAAGTTAGAACACCTGCAACAGAAGAAAATGAAGGTTTAGAATATAGAAAATGTACAAATAAAGGTTGTAGTTATGAAGAAACTAGAAAAATAGAAAAGTTAAAACCAGTACCACCAAACACTAACACAAATACAAATACTGCAGGAAAAGATAATACTGAAAAACCAAGTAATAATACAACAGGTAATCCACCAGAAGAGTGCGTGCACGAGTGGGAATGGAAAATAGATAAAGAGGCAACATGTAAAGAAAAAGGAATTCAACATCAAGAGTGTAAAAAATGCGATGCAAAACAGGCAGAAAATACAGAAATTGAAATGAAAGAACATTCTTATGGAGATTGGCAGACTTTAGAAGATGGAACAGAAGAAAGAACTTGCTCAGAATGTGGAATTACAGAGACAAAAACTATAGAAGAAAGTTAATTTTAAGAAAAATTTAAAGAGTATGATTTAATAAAAATCATACTCTTTGTTTATTTTATAAAAATTTCTTAAGTCTATTTATATTATTTTCTTGAAGTCTAATAAATCCATTTAAAATATCTTTAACACTTTTACTTGCTTCTGGGCTTTGATTTAGAAGTTTAAATCCTTTTATAACACCCATGTCATATCCTTGAATTAAAAGTTCAGAAAGCTTAGTATTAGAAGTATCTGTCATGGTATTCATTTGAATACCAGTCCAACCCATAATTTTTTGGTTAATAGGAGTATCATCTGGAATTTCTCCAATGTTTGAAAATTCTTCATTTACTTTATTTAAAGTAGTTTGATATGTTTGAAATTGTGAACTTAGTTCATCTCTAAAATTTGGATCAGAACTTTTTTTAGAAACTTCTTCTAGAGAAGACATTCCCATAGTAATGCCTTTGTGAATTTCATTTAATATAGTTAAATCGTCCATAAAAACCTCCATAAATATTTTTACTTATTATTTGCAATTATTTCTAAAATATACTTTTTAAAACACATAAATTGTTATATAATTGCTAAAGAAAATATAAAATTTTTATAGCTTTCAAAATAAAGAAAGGATTAAGAAATGAACTGGACTAAAGAGCAAGAAAATGCAATTTTCAAAAAAGGTTCTAATATATTAGTTGCAGCAGCTGCTGGTAGTGGAAAAACAGCAGTGCTTGTTGAGCGTATAATTCAGAAAATTTTAAATGAAAAGCAAGACATAGATAAAGTTTTAGTTGTTACTTTCACAAATGCAGCAGCTTCTGAAATGAGGGAAAGAGTGCTAGAAGCAATTTATAAGAAGTTAGATGAAGAACCAGATAATGAAAATTTGCAAAAACAAATTATTTTGCTTGGAAAATCAAATATTTGTACAATCCATTCATTTTGTTTAGATGTAATAAAAAATAATTTCTTTGAAGTAAACTTATCTGCAAATTTTAGAATTGGAAATGAAGAAGAAATAGAACTTTTAAAACAAGAAGTTTTGGAAGACCTTTTTGAAGAGCTATATGAAGAAGAGGATGATTCTTTTGAAAAACTTGTTAATACATACACAGGCTATAGAGGAGATGAGCCTTTAAAAGAAATTATTTTAAAAATATATAATTTTATGCAAAGCTCTCCATTTCCTAAAAAATGGCTAACAGAAAAAGTAGATATGTTTAAAAAAGCAGAAGAAAGTAAAGATTTTTCAGAGAGTGTTTGGGGAAAAATTTTACTTAAAAATCTCGGAGAAGAAATAATAGATTCAATAAATAGTTTGAAAATAGTTAGAAATAAACTAGAAAATTATCCAGAGCTTGTGAAATATAAAATTACAATAGAAGACGATATAAACCTTTTAAGAACACTTTTTTCTTTGGCAGAGAAATCTTGGGATGAGGCTTATAGTGTAGCAAAAGACATGAAATTTAAGTCTTGGCCAGTGGATAAAAAAATAGTTTTAGATGCTAAAGATGAAGCAAAAAATTCTAGAGATGCTGTAAAAAATAAATTAATGAAATCTGTAAAAGAAATACTTGTATATGACTCTGAAAGTGCTTATAGAGATATTTACGAAATGTATGGAATTTTAAAAATTTTAAAAGATGTAATTTTAAAATTTGATGAAAACTTTAATAACAAAAAACGTGAAAAAAACATAATAGATTTTAACGATATTGAACATTATGCACTTAAAATATTAGTAAAAGAAAATGACGGAATCTATGAGCCAACAGAAGTTGCAAAAAAATATAGAGAAAAATTTGAAGAAATAGCAATAGATGAATATCAAGACAGTAATGAAGTTCAAGAGTTAATTTTAAAATCTGTTTCACGCGGAAACAATTTATTTATGGTTGGAGATGTAAAACAAAGCATTTATAAATTCCGTGGCGGATGTCCAAAGCTTTTTTTAGAAAAATATGATTCTTATAGCTTAGATGGAAATGATAAAGGATTAAAAATACAACTTTTCAAAAACTTTAGAAGTAGAGAAAATATTTTAAAAATTACAAATAATATTTTTGATTGTATAATGAGCAAAGCCTTGGGCGATATAGACTATAACGAAGAAGAATATTTAAATCTTGGCAGTGATTTTGAAGAAATAGAAAATGGTGTGGGAATATCAGAATTAAACATTATAAATTTAAAAGAAGAAAATGATGATAATATTTTTCAAAATGAAGAAGATGAAGAATTAAATGACGAAGAATTTAAGCAAATTCAAAAAGAAGAAATAGAAGCAAAATTTGTTGCTAAAAAAATAGAAGAAATAATAAAAAGCAAAATGCAAGTAAAAGATAAAAAGCTTGGTTTTAGAGATGTAACATATAAAGATATAGTAATCTTGCTTCGTTCAACTTCAAGAGTATCTCAAATTTATGAAAAAGAATTAATGAAGAGAAATATTCCAATTTTTTCAGACACATCAAATGAATATTTAGATACCATTGAAATACAAACAATAATAAGTTTATTAAAAATTTTAGATAACCCAGCAATTGATGACATTTCTCTAGTTTCTGTTTTACGTTCAGAAATTGGAACTTTTACAGATAACGAAATTATAGAAATTAGATTATGCAATAAAAACTCTAGTTTTTATGAAAGTTTAAATATTGCCAAAAACAAATTGCAAGGAAATTTAAAAATTAAAATAAATAAATTTTTAGAAAATTTAGAAAACTGGAGAAAAGAAAGTGATTATTTAAGTTTAGCAGAATTAATTTGGCAAATTTATGTAGATACGGGATTTTATAATTATGTTGGACTTATGCCAAATGGTTCTTTAAGACAAGCTAATTTAAAAATGCTTTTTGAAAGAGCTAAAGAATATGAAAAAACTAGTTTTAAAGGATTGTTTAATTTTATTAGATTCATAGAAAAATTAAAAACAGGAAATGGAGATTTATCTTCTGCAAAAGTTATAGGAGAAAATGAAAACGTTGTTAGAATTATGAGTATTCATAAAAGTAAAGGTCTAGAATTTCCAATTGTATTTTTATGTAATACCTCTAAGAAAATGAACATGCAAGATTTAAATTCAAACCTTCTTTTGCATAATGAATTAGGACTAGGCCCAGAGTATATAAACTATGAAAAAATGATTGAATATTCTACATCAGCTAAAGATGCAATTAGAATTGTTTCAAAAGAGGAAAGTATTTCAGAAGAAATGAGAGTGCTTTATGTAGCACTTACAAGAGCAAAAGAAAAGCTAATAATTACTGGAACTGCAAATGATTATGAAAAAGAACTAGAAAAGAAAAAAGAAATTCTAAAAATTTATAACAGCAAAGAAAAAATAAATCCAATAATAATAAAAAAATATACTTCTTATTTAGACTGGATTGAACTTATTTTACTAAGCAAAAAATTAGATGGATTAGTGAAATTAAATGAATATTCAAAAAAAGATTTAAACTTAAAAGAAGAAGAAACAAAAGAAGAAATAAGAAAATTCGATTTTGAAAAGAAAATTGATTTTGAAAAATATAATAAAGAATTCAACTGGATTTATCCAAAGCAAATAGCAACTACATTACCAATAAAAAGCACTGTTAGTAAAATTAAAGAAATGCAAAATGAAGCTATAGACTTAGAAAAACTTTATGAAAAGCAAATTGGAATAGCAAGCATAAATCCTGAATTTATGAAAGAAGAAGAAAAAATAACAGGAGCAAGAATTGGTACATTAACTCACTTATTCCTTCAAAACATAAATTTGAAGAAAGAGTATAATTTAGATGAGTTAGAGAATTTAAAGCAAAACTTAGTATTTAAAAATTTAATATCTGAAAATGAAGCAAAATTTATAGATTTAGAAAAAATAAATATGTTTTTAAAATCTAATTTAGCAAGCAAAATAAAAAAATGTAAAGTTATAGAAAAAGAAAAAGCATTTTGCAAAAAAATGATGGCAAAAGAAGTCTTTGAAAATGCCACAGACGAAACAATTTTAGTACAAGGCATAATAGATTTATATGGAATAACAGAAGAAAACAAAATAATTTTAGTTGATTACAAAACAGATTTTGTAGAAAATGAAAAAGACTTAGTAAAAAAATATGAAAAACAACTTTTAATTTATAAACAGGCCTTAGAAGAAGCTTTAAATAAGCAAGTTTCAGAAACATATATTTATTCAATATTTTTAAATAAAGAAATAAAAATTTGACATTACTTAATATTTACAAAAAAAGCGTTTTAAGGTATAATAATAACGTGTTTTAAAGTATATATAATATAAAAAGAGGTAATAAATATGGATAGAATGAAAACATTTCTATTATATGCTTTAGGAATAGTAGGTTTTATTTTCTTATCTACTATATTAGAAGATGGTCTATTAGATGCAATGTATGTTAAAATGACAGGTACTATTAGCCCTTCTAGCTATGGTGTTTCAATAGATGATGTGTATGGTAGAGCAACAAATGTAAATGGAAATATGAGAATAAAATTAACAAATAAAACAGGAAATGAAAATAACCTTTATTTAAAAATAGATTTATTTAGTAAGCAAAATTTACTAGCAACAACTAAATATATTAAAATAGAAGATTTAAATGTTGGTGATACTAAGGAATATCAAATAAAACTAAAAGGTAATGAATTAAGAAAATATAATATTTCAATTGTTGATGAAAGTTTAGTTCCAGACAAAACTAACATAATTAGCTTATTCGGTTGGGAAATAGATTTAAGCAATGTATTTGGAATGGACTTAACAAATGCAACAATTTTTGGAGTTAAATTAACAGACATATTTAGTGTAGATAGCATAAAAACAGCAGGAAGCAATGCCTGGGATGTAACAGTAAGTATACTAAGTTCAGTACCTTGGTGGGGCTATGCAATTGCAGGTGGAGTTATTTTATGGTATTTACCATCTGGATACTTATTTGGAATAATATAATTTATAAGGAGCTTGTTTATGATTGATTCTCAAGAATATAATAATTTGCAAAATCATGCTAAAAACATTAGAAGAAATATAGTGGAAATGGTACATTCTGCTTCATCTGGACATCCAGGTGGCTCATTATCAATAGCAGATGTTCTAACAGTTTTATATTTTCATGAAATGAATGTGAGTGTAAAAAATCCTAAAGATGAAAATAGAGATAGACTAGTTTTATCAAAAGGACATTGCTCACCAGCACTTTATTCAGCATTAGCAGAAAAAGGCTTTTTCCCAGAAGAGGACTTAAAAACTTTTAGAAAAATAGATAGCTATCTTCAAGGTCATCCAGATATGAAAAAAATACCAGGTGTAGATATGACTTCTGGTTCATTAGGTCAAGGTCTATCTGTTGCAAATGGTATGGCTCTTGCAGGAAAATTAGACAAAAAAAGTTATAGAGTATATTGCATTATGGGTGATGGCGAAATAGAAGAAGGTCAAATTTGGGAAGCAGCAATGTCTTCTAGCAAATACAAATTAGATAATCTTTGTGCTATAGTAGACAACAACAATTTACAAATAGATGGAAAAATAGAAGATGTTATGAGCCCATATCCAATAGATAAAAAATTTGAAAGTTTTGGATTTAATGTATTAAAAATAGATGGACATAATTTTGAAGAAATTATAAATGCATTTGAAGAAGCTAAAAAAATTAAAGAAAAACCAACAGTTATAATTGCTAAAACAACTAAAGGAAAAGGTGTTTCTTTTATGGAAAATCAAGTAGGATGGCATGGAAAAGCACCAAATGATGAAGAATATAAAATAGCATTAGAAGATTTAAAATAAGCAAATAAAAAACAAGATAAAATAAAAAACAAGACAAAATATAAAACAAAATAAAATATAAAAAATTTAAAGCTAAAAATTTAAGATAGGAGAGTATAATAATAATTATTATACGGAAAAATGTATGAATTTTGAAAATAAAAAAGCCACAAGACAAAGCTATGGAGAAGCATTGGCAGAACTTGGAAGAGTAAATGAAAACGTAGTAGTTTTAGATGCCGATTTAGCAGGAGCAACTAAAACAGGAATATTTTTAAAAGAATTTCCAAATAGATTTTTTAATATGGGAATTGCAGAACAAGATATGATAGCTACAGCTGCAGGACTTTCTACATGTGGTAAAATACCTTTTGCAAGTACATTTGCTGTTTTTGCAACAGGAAGAGTATATGATCAAATTAGAAATAGCATTTGCTATCCAAACTTAAATGTAAAAATATGTGCAACACATTGTGGAATAAGTGTTGGAGAAGATGGGGCAACACATCAAATGCTAGAAGATATAAATCTAATGAGAGGGCTTCCAAATATGACTGTAATTTCTCCAGCAGATGATACAGAAGCAAAATGGGCAGTAAAAAAAGCAGCAGAAATAAATGGTCCTGTTTACATTAGATTTGGAAGAGCATCTACACCAATTATTTATGATGAAACTGCAAACTTTGAACTTGGAAAAGCAATTCAGTTTGGAGAAGGAAAAGATGCAACTGTTTTTGCAACAGGAATAATGGTTGCAGAAGCTTTAAAAGCTAAAGAAGAACTTGAAAAAGAAAACATTAATATAAGAGTTGTAGATATTCACACAATAAAACCTATAGATAAAGAAACAATTGTAAAATGTGCAAAAGAAACAGAAAAACTAATTTCAATAGAAGAGCACAATATAATTGGAGGCTTAGGAACAGCTGTTTCAGAAGTCTTAACAGATAACTATCCTAAAAAATTAATTCGTTTAGGAATTAAAGATTGTTTTGGAAAATCTGGAAGTGCAAGTGAACTATTAAAATATTTTGGACTTACAAGTGATAAAATTATTGAAGCAATAAAAGAAAAATAAATTTGAAAAATTTAAAATAAAATTAATGAAATTAAAAAATTAGATAAAAAAATTAGAACAAAAAATTAAATAAAAATATAAAAAAACAGCTAAAAATAAGTCTTAAAAATTGACAAAAAAGCAAGTTTAAATTTTAACAAAAATATATAAAAAATGCTAACAAATTGTTAGCATTTTTTTATGTTTTTTTACCAATATTTTGTTGAAATTATAATATGTTAATGGTATTATATAATTATGAGATTAAATGCAGTTATTAGGGAAAATAAAAAATAATTTTTTTATAAAAGAAAGAAAAAAAGTATGAATAATGATGAAGAAAACGAAGATTTAAATGAAGATTTAGAAAACAATTTACCAGAAGAAACAGAAAGTAGTAATGAAAGTAGTGTTTCTAAAAACTCTAGGAAAAAAATTCAAGAAGAACTAGCAAAGAAAACTACAAAAAATGCAGCTCAAAAAAGCTTAATTAAAGCATTACTTCCTATACTCACTTGGGTATTAGTTTTCATTATTATATTAATAATTATAATAGGTATAGTAGTATTTTTCTTAACTATGCCTGGTATGGTTATGGAAAAATTAAAATCATTATCACTAAAATTAGGCAATAGTTTAGCAGCATTCTTTGGTGGTGATACAACTGAACAAATTGAAGATCAGGAAATTTATGATGTTATGGACTACTTAGAGCAGATGGGATATGACTTAAAAGGATATGGCTTTTTAACAGATACAGTAGGAAATAATGAAGATGGAGTGGAAAGAACAGAAGAAGGAAAAATAAAAGAAGCAAAAAGCGATTTCATTTTCACATATTTAGCATCAGATAATTATGTTTATACAATTGCTAACTTCAATCAAACAACCGGTCCAAGCGGTGGAGGTTTTTGGGCTGCAATATTAAGAGGACTAAGATCAATTGCACTAAGAATTGGAAATATTCTTACAGGAGGACAATTAGGACAATATTGGGGCAAAGGAATGATAGAACTTCATCGTGAGGGTGGAGGTTTAGGAATAGTAGGACCATATTATGATGCAGGTTTTCTTAGTGGAGATAACATAGAAATAAAAATTGATGAAGAAAATAATACAAAAAAATTAGTAATAAAAAGAGGCTGGTTTGGTGGACCAGTAGAATATAACTTAGATGGTTGGACAGGAAGATATGGAATGCCAATGGACTTTTTACTATCAATACATCTATCAACAATGATGCCAGACTTAGCTTACGATATGGTAGAATCTTTTGATACAAAAGTTATAATGATTTTACGCGAAGTTGGAGGATTTTTTGATGAAAAATATTATGTACCATATATAGCTTATGTAAAAGATCACTGGTATAGAGATGTTTATTTTGTTCAAAATAGAGAAGATAGAGATGAGGAATTTGTACAATCTGATTATGAATATGAAGCAATAATGAAAGAAAGATGGACTCTATATGAAACATATGATGATGTAGACGATCCAAAATATGGAGAATATAAGCTTTATGAAATAAATGATGACGGAACATATAAAACAGAAAATGGCGGATACAAATTATTTAATGGAACAGCAGAAGAAGCTGAAAGCGAAGGAGTAAAAGTAGCTAAAAAAGCAAAAACAATTAAATATGAAGATGATGGACAATTTGAAGATATAAAGTGGAATAAAACAAGTTTCGGAACATGGACTGCTTATGAAGAAATAGGTGGAGGATTTATTGACCAAACAGGTGATGGTTTAAGAATAGAAACAAATCCAGAAATAAAGAAAATGTTTTTAAATAATACATATTTTAGATATGACGGATCTTCAGAAACAGCAGATAAAATAATAGAATTAAGAAAAGCAATAAGTGGAGACGGAGATAAACTATATTATGGACCAGTAAAAGGAATAGGACCAGATGGAAATGAAGTAGATTATACAGAAAGATCTATTGTAGACGAAAACAATAATACTATTACTGTAGCAGATGTATCTGGAGAAGTTTCTTTAAATCAAGATTCATTAAATGCATTTAGTATGTTAGAAAATGAACATACATTAGATGCCGATTATATATACAGAGATTTTAAAGAATTAATAGTAGAGCTTGGATATTTTAAAAAAGAAGAACTAACAGATGAAACACCAAGATTATTAGAATTTATAGTTCCTAAAATTTGTTCATATGGTTATCCAATTAGAAGTTTAGATAAACGTGAAAATGAGTTCGGAACTATGGCACATTCAAAATACGATTATAAAGAATTTAATGTAACAGAATATGAAAATGTTGAGCCTATTATGGATGGAATTATAGATGATGGTGGAAACGATTATTTAGCAAATGATGATTTACCAGATAATTTAACAGTAGTATCATCAATTAGAACAGATAAAAATAGTGTTTCAGCATCTTCAAGTCAAACAATAAATACTTCACAAACAGTTGGATCTTCTTCTAAAGTTACAAGTGATTTTGATAAAGCAGGTTGGACTGAAACAAAAGCAATTGTAGAAAAGTGGGTAGATAAATTAAATTCAACTACAATAGGAAATTATTATAGCAAAGGAAATAAAAAGGAATATAAAGAATTCTTAAATAAATTAGGTGGAATTTTTGCTAGATATGCTGGAGATGATGTAATAGGAGATGGAACAGGAGATGCATTAAAAGATGCAGGAGAATATTGTTATGGTTTAATGAATATGCTTGGATTTAACTATTGTGCATATGGTGGATCAGCAGACTATGACTTTAACAGATGCTCAATGTTTGGAAGAAATTTAGGAGATAGTTATCTTCCATTAGATGCTTATCCAAATTATTCAGCAGGAGCTGTACCACATCATCCACATAATGGTTTGCCAAAAAGAATAGATGACTGTATGGTAAACCAAATATTCTTAACTTGTTGTAACTATACAACAGATAAAGTTTATATGAAGGCAGGTTTAGTTGGTGGAGAAGGACAACCTAAAAGTACCATAGATATAAATAGCTTATTAAACGAATTTGGTGGACAACCAGTTTTTGAAATTGGAGATTTGCATTTAGGAGATTTAATACAGTGCTATGAATCAAATGGAAATAATAGTACTAATCCAGAAGATTGGACAGGATGGTATCACATAATGTATGTTGGAGAAGAAACAGAAGATACTGTTACAATATATAAAACAGGACATGACTATACAGATCCAGCAAACTTTAGATGTGAAATTCCTAAAAGTGCTTCAAGAAGTGCAATGCCAGCAGCAAGTGGTTGGGTAGGAATTCATGTTTGGGATTTACAAGCAACAGAAAAATATGAAGGATATTTAGGAAACGAAGCAGTAGTATCACCAGTAACAGGAATTCTACTTGAATATGGTACATATAAAGATGAAACTGATAGTATATCTGGAACAGAATATAGAGAAAACGTAGACTATAAATATGATGTAAAATCTATTCTTGGTGGAGAAGGTAGTATCGATAATTCAACAACATCTCAAGACCCTGCTACAGGAGCAAATCAAGTAAATTCTGAAAATATACCAATAGATAAAGTAGGATATGCAAAAATTTTAGTTCTTGATACAGAAAACTATTTAAAATTAGAAAAAGGCACAAATAATAGTTGGAAAAATAATAGTTTATTAAATGACCATAATGTTTATTTAGATAGATTAAATAATGAAGATGAAGTTTCTAATTTTAGCGACTTAGATAAAACAGTTTATGGATATAAAGAGTTCGTAGAACTGTATGAAAAATATGGAATAGCAGGATACATAGTTTACATAGATGGATTTAAATGTAGCCTTCCAGGAGATTTAAATAATGGAATTGTTACAAATGATGAACCAATATCATGGAGTTACTTTAAAGATGGGCGTTTATCACCAAATTCCTTAAATCTAGATAACTATAAATTAAAATCATTTTATGAAAAAGATGCTAAATATAAGATGGCAAGTAAAAGAGAAACAGATAAATTAAATGCTGAATCATTAATAAAACAAAAAGCAAGCCCTTCTCTATATTTTAATACAGGAGAAGAAAAGTTAGTTTTCATAAAAGAGGGAACTGTAATAGGAAGAACTCTAACGGATAAAGAGCTATTAGAAGATGAAGAGTTTAGAAATAAAGAATTTGGAACTTATGAAGAAATAAGAGAAAATCCAGATTCAGAGCGTTCAGTAATTGGAAACTATTTAAGAGTTATAATGAGAGACTTAGATGGAACAGTGGTTGAAAATGTTGAAGATTATATGAAACTAGATACACCATGGGATAAAGGAATTCGTTTATGTGAAGATTATGATGTTACAGATGAATCTTTATTTGTTACAGAAGATCAATTTAGAACAATGTTTGCAGATAGAGAAATTATTTTAGCAAATACAGAAGCTTTTATGAGAATGCAAGAACAATATCATGTTAATGCTGTTTTCGCTGCTTGTGTTACAATAATAGAATCTGGTGGTGGAAAAGCTTGGGACGCTATAGATCCAAGTACACACAACTGGTTTAGTATAAAAGGAAGTTATAATGGACATTCACAAGGTGTATGGAAATCTTACCCAAGTTTTGCAGCAGCTGTTGATGACTTTGGACACTTAATGGTATATTCTCCGTACTACTTGAAACGAAAAAATATTTATGTTTCACAAATAGGACCAATATATTGTAGTCAAGTATGGGCGGAAAAAGTAAACAAAGAAATGACTTTTAGATATAAGAAAATTCTCTAATTTTTAAGGAGTAAAAATGAAAAAAGAAAAATATATAAAAATTGCAACAATTATATTTATCATTTTACTTGTTTTATTAATAACTTTTGTAATTATTTATAATGTTTTAAAAGAAAAAGATGAGCCTATATATGAAGAAAACTTAGAGGCACAAAAAGAAGTAGATGAAGAATATCTCGAAAAACAAATGATAATACCAGAAGAATATAATTTTTTAGTTAGATTATATGAAGGAAATTTAAATGAAAAAGTATTTTATTCAGCAATATACAAATTAGTTTTTGAAGAAATTCCAGAGATTAGTAATAATTTAAAAAATAAAAGTGCTGAAGAAATAGAAAGTTACTATCAAAACAATAAAGAAAGAATTTATTCAAATCTTGGAATAGATAATTTTGAAGATTATAACAAAATTGTTCAGGAAGTATCTAAATTAGAGAATACCACATATGAAAGTTCAAGATTTGTTTCAAAAAGCTTTGCATCTAATGAAGAAAATGATTATTCTAGTTTAGATTTAGAAATAAATTTTGAAAATAATTCTAGTATTACTTTTAAAATGTATATTATAAATGAATTTCAAGATGATAAGCCTAAAATAAAATTTGCAAAAGATATATAAAGAAAGGAGAATATGTTTTTAAAAACATATAAATATTCATATGAAAAAAAATGGAAAAAGCAAAAAATCAATACCAGCAAAAACAAAAATAATAATCTTATTTGTAATTTTACTTATTTTATTAATTGTTTGCATATATCTATATTTTAATTCAGTTGAAATAATGAATAGAGTATTAGATGAACAGTCTTACGAAAGTTTGATGGAAGATAAAGTTATACCAAATGGATCATTTCTATTTGCTTCTAATTATGAAGGCGATTTAGATGAATATGATTTTTATAGAAGCTTATATAATTTTGTAAATAATTTACCAGATTACTTAAAAGATGCTAAAAAAGCAAAGAATTTAGAAGATTATTATACAGATAATAAACAAGAACTTGATGAAAATCTAGGAGTTTTAAATTTTGAAGAATTTAAAACATTTGTAGATGGATTTAATTCATATGGAGATTTAGGAAAATACCAAACAAGCAGTATAGATACAGACACTTTTGAAAACACAAAGTATTATCTTTCTTTTGATATGACAATGTCATTTTCAGGATTAGATAGTCCTTTAGAATTTAGAGTATCTTTTGCAAATAGAGATATGAGCAATAGATCAACAGTAGTTTTTGAGAAAGTAGATTAATATGAACGAAGAAGATAATGTAGAACTAAATAATGAGTCAGATGAATTATCTAATGAAAACTTACCACAAACTCAAGAGACTTCAAGCATGAGTAAAAGTTCTGATGAAAGTACAAGTAAAAAAGTACAAGAAGCCTTATCAAAAACAGTAACTAAAAATTCGGGAGCAAAGAGTTTAATAAAAACTTTACTACCAATACTAACATGGGTGCTAGTTTTCGCAATCATTTTGATAATTATTATAGGCATAGTTTTATTCTTTATAACTATGCCAGGTATGGTTATGTCAAAACTAAAATCATTATCTCTTAAAATAGGAAGTAAACTTTCAGCTTTTTTTGGAGGCGACAAAACAAAACAAATTGAAGATAAGCAAATTTATGATGTTTTAGATTACCTAGAGCAAATGGGATATGATTTAAAGGGATATGGATTTTTAACAGAAAGCATAGAAGGAGAACAAGATGGAGTAAAAAGATATAATGAAGAAGATGCAGAAAAGGCAGGAAAACTAGAAGGCGACATACAAGAGGCTAAAAGTGACTTTATATATACATATTTAGTTTCAGATAACTATACTTATACAATAGCTAATGGAAATCAAACAAATGACCTTGCAAATAATGGCCATAGAATTTTAGGAGCAATATTTGCTGTTTTCCAAAAAGTTGGAAACCTTTTCTCAGATGGGCAATTAGGACAGTATTGGGGTAGAGGAATGATATCAGTTTACCATCAAAAATCTTTAGGTGTGCCTGGAGATTATTATGGAAAATTTTTCGATAAACTTACTGGAAGTGCTGTAAAAGTCAAAGTAAATGCAGATAGTGGAAAGAGAATTTTACAAATAAAAGATGGATGGGGAAGTAATATAAAGGAATATAACTTAGAAGGTTGGACCGGAAGATATGGAATGCCTATTGACTTTTTATTATCAATCCATATAGCAACAATGATGCCAGATTTAGCTTATGACATGGTAGAATCATTTGATACACAACTTGTATTATTATTAACAGATGATTATGTTCCATATATAGCATATGTAAAAGATCATTGGTATAGAGATATTTACTTTGTGGAAAAAGAAGGTCAAAATTTTGTAGATTATGACTATGATTATGAAGCATTAGTAAAAGAAAGATGGACTTTATATGAAACTTATACAGAAGAAGATGCAGGAGGAGATAAAAGCAAAATAGGTGAGTACAAACTATATGCATTAAATGATGATGGAACATATAAAACAGATGAAAGCGGAAACTACATAATAATGACACAAGAAGAAGCCGAAAAAGAAAACATAAAGGTAGCAAAAAAAGCAGTAACTATAAAAAATAATGATGGCTCAGAATATAGTGATATAAGATGGAATCTTACAGATGGTAAATGGTCTGCTTATAAATATGATAATGATGGTACTTTAGTTCAAACTGGAGAAGGTTTAAGAACAGAAACAAATCCAGAAATTAAAAAAATGTTTTTACAAAATGAATATTTTAGATATGATGGCTCAAGTGAAACTGCAGATAAAATAGAAAAACTAAGAAAAGCAATAAATAACGGCTCAGACAAGCTATATTATGGACCAGTAAAAGGAATAGGACCAGATGGAAATGAAGTAGATCACACAAACATTTCTGTTAGTATAGATGATGAAAAATCAACAGATGAAAATAACACAGTAAGTATAGCAGATTTATCAGGAACTGTATCACTAAATCAAGATTCTCTAAATGCATTTAGCATGTTAGAAAACGAACATACTCTAGATGCAGATTTTATGTATAGAGACTTTAAAGAATTAATAGTAGAACTTGGATATTTTAAAAAAGAAGAATTAACAGATGAAACACCAAGATTATTAGAATTTTTAGTACCAAATATTGGTTCTTATATGTATCCAAAAAGATACATAGATAAAAATGAATATGAATATGGAACAATGATACACTCAAAAGGAGATATAGATGCCGGAAATCTTGAAACAATAAAAGAATTTACAAAAACAGAATTAGTTGACGGAAATGAAGAAACTCAAACAGAAGAAGAAGAAAATCCAACAGCTCCAGAAGAAACAGAAGATCAAGAGGGAACAGATACACAGGATGATGAAAGTCAAGAAATTCCAGACATACCAGATACACCAGAAATTCCAGATGAACAAGATGAAACAGGAAATCAGGGAGATAGTTTTATAGAAGATGGAGATACTCAAACAGAAGAAGAAAGAGATCCAACTATTCCAGATGAGGAATATGAAGAAATGGAAGATTCAGAATATGAAATTGAATCAGAAACTGAAACTCAAGATATTTCACTTAGTGAGCAAGAAACATCTTTAGAACAAATACAAAATAAATCACTTAGCAGTTTAACTCAAACTGTAGGATCTTCATACACAAGTCAATATGCTGGAGGTTCTAGAACGTGGACAATAGATGAAAGTGTACATGGAGATGGATTTATTTACGGATTAGAACTTCATGGAGTTACATATAGAAAATATATGCAAAATAAGGGCTATGGAAGTTATGCTAAAAAACCATTTGGAAGTTGTAATTATGTAACTAGTGGATGTGGACCTATATCTTCATCAATCTTTTCATCAGGATATGGAATTTATAAAAACCCTCTATATTATGGACATATATATGGCTGTCCACCATCTTTAGATGGAATAAAGAAAGGAATGGAATCTGTTGGTATTGAGGGAGAAGTTTATACAATTCCACGTAATTATGAAAACACTTTATCTGCTTCAGCAAAAGCATTGGCTGATAGAATGCAAGAGGCATTAGAAGAAGGAAAACCAATAATCGTTTTAGTTGGTGAAGGTAAAAAAATAAAGGGAAAGAATTGGCAATATACTTTTGGAGGACATTATTTTGTACTTATTGGAATAGATGATAATGGAAAATTGATATATGTTAATACAACTTCAACCACACATGAATATGTTTTAAGAAAAGATGATTTTGGAAAATATGAAACAGATAATCCTATTGAAAACTTTGTATATCACTTTATGCAAAATTCTTTAAAAGCATCTAGAGGAGTATTTATTCCAGATAAAGCTCCATTAGGACTAAAAACAAAAGGTGAACTTTATAAAGGATATTTAGGAAACGAAGAAGTTGTATCACCAGTAACGGGAATATTGTTAGAATATTCAACTTATGATGAAGAAACCGACTCTATAACAGGAGAAAAATATAGAACAAATGTAGATTTAAAATATCCAGCAAATGTATTTGACACAGATAATGAAAATCAAAACTCAAGTGGAAACAATGATTCATCGCAAACAGCAGAATCACCGCCGAATGGAGAAAATCAGGTAGATAAAGTAGGATATGCGAAAATTTTAGTTCTGGACACCGAAAATTACAAGAAAATAGAAAGCAAACTGCGTTCGAAATCACAATGGAAAAATGATGATAGCTTTTTAAATGAAAATGGAACTTATAAAGACATTGACAATTTAACTACAAATCAAGTAAGAAGCAAAAAATGGTCAGATATAGACAAAACATTATATGGATATAAAGAATTTGCAGAAAATTATGAAGAAGCAGGAATAGCAGGATATGTTGTATATATAGATGGATTTAAATTAGAACTTCCAGATGAAGACTTTGATAATGAAAACAAAGAACAATTGGAAAGTAAGGCACCAGAAGGAGAAGAAATTAATTTAGATACTTTCAAAAAAACAACTTTAAGTAGTTTTAATAGTAAAGGCAATATAAAAGAAAGGAAAGAATTAAATGATTCATTATTCAAAAAAGAAATCTATTATAGAATGTCAAGTCAAAAGGCAACAGATAAATTAAAAGCAGAAAACATAGTTAAATATTATGCTGCACCTTCATTATATTTAGATGGATTTGAAAGCGAAAATGAAGACGAAAAAGATATGATAATTATAAAAGAAGGAACAGTTTTAGGAAGAACAATAACAGACTATGAATTAATAGTAAATTATAGAAATCAAAAATATGAGGACTTTAGAAAAAAACAAGATTATGTAAAAATTGGTGAAGTTAATAAAGTTATTGGAAATTACTTAAGAATTATTATTAGAGACTTAGATAAAACTGTTGTAGAAAATGCAGAAGATTATATGAAACTTGATGAAAATGCAGATATAGAAAGTCTTGGAAACATAGAAGAGTTTATGTATTGGCAAGCCATGGAGCCAGAAGGATTTCATTATGATATAAAAGGTGTTGGAAATACAGTTAACCAAAAAGATAAAAAAGGAAATGTATATGCTTGCAGAAGAAGCGATGCTTCAGATAAATATGGTTATGATTGGGCAGTGTGCGATGGCGGTGCTGATGATTTAAATCTTTGCCCTGGCATTTGGCTGGGAGAAGGTTCAAGCGGAGCGTCGATATTTAAGAATGTAACTGGAATAAGTAATATTGTTAAATATCAAACTTGGTGCACAGGAGAGCAATTACTAGATATTTATTATCAAGAGCTAATGCAAGAAGTGGAATATATACAAAATAATCTAAAAAAGGTGGAACCAACAGAACAGCAGATGTTTGCACTTATAGATGTAGCTTATGCTGGCAAGGGAATTATGGAAGAAAAGGGAATATTAAAAACTGTTGATAGTGGAAAAACGCCTTCAAAAGAAGAATTCATAAATACATTACGAGGTACATCTTATTGGGATATGAATCCTAATGGATCAAAAAGACGTAGAATGTGTGATTATTATATATATACAGAAAATAAATATGGAGTTGGAGTATATAACAATAAAGACAAAATAGATGAGTGTTATGAATTTTCTAGTAATACACCATTCCAAGATTTAATGAGAAATATAAATTCAGCAAAAAAAGTAACTTTTGAGCATAAATGAAAGTGAGAAAAATATGAGAGATGATGATAATTTAGAGCCAAACAATGATAGTGAAGAAAACTTACCAACTGAAAATATGTCAGAAGAAAATGATACAGAACAAAATGAAAGTATGAGTAAAAACTTAAGCAGAAAAAAAATACAGGAGAAACTATCAAAAAGTGTAACAAAAAATGCAGCACAAAAAAGTTTAATAAAAGCTCTACTTCCAATACTTACTTGGGTATTAGTTTTCATAATAATATTAATAATCATAATAGGCATAGTACTATTTTTTATAACTATGCCTGGTATGGTTATTGAGCAAATAAAAGAACTAGCCAAAGATGTTGGTAATACCGTTGCTTCATGGTTTGGAGAAGATACAACAAAACAAGTTGAAAAAGTGGATATAAATAAAACATTAGATTATCTTGAGCAAATGGGATATGATTTAAAAGGGTATGGCTTTTTAACAAAATATCTTGGAGAAGAAGAGGGAAATAAAGATGGAGATAATGATGGAGTTATAAGATATGAAAGTGATGAAGAAATCCAAGAAGATGAAAGAGCTGGAAAAATCGAGGAAGGCACTAAAGAAATAGGAGACATTAGAGAAGCAGAAAGTGACTTTGTTAAAAGCTATTTAATATCAGATAACTATGTTTATACTATTAAAAACTTTAATATGACATCAAATGGTTGGTTTTTAGGAGCATTGGAACATCTTGCATCATTTTTCACAGGTGGTCAATCAAATCAATATTGGTCTAGAGGAATGATAAATATTTGGTTTGATAATGGAACAATAGGTCAAAGGGACGGTTATTATAGTGTTTATGACTTAGGATCAATAAAAATAGATCCGGAAAAAAAGACTATGGAGATAAAAAGAGGCTGGTTTAATAATGCTATGACATATAAATTAGACGGTTGGACAGGAAGATATGGAATGCCAATAGACTTTTTATTATCAGTTCACGTAGCAACAATGATGCCAGATTTATCTTATGATATGGCAACAGGTTTTGAAACAGTTATAGAATTATATTTACACGGATTAAGTGGAGAAGGAAATACTGCTAATGCTTTTTATAAATCTGGACAAAAATATGTGTCTTATGTAGATATTTTAGATATTGTAAGCAGTAAAAGAGGAGGAGTGGCTGGAACATTAGATGCGCTAATTGTAAACAGTGAAGAAGCAATGTCTGTGTTAAAAGAATTAGGAATAAGTAGTCCTGAAAACTGTACTGAAACCCCAAAATGTTCTGATTCAGATGATACAGATACAGAGGCTTGTTCAGAATGTGAAAGTTTTGTAGAAAAATTATATAGTGAATTGAAAGGTGTAGATGACCAAGACTTTAAAACATATCAACCATATATAGCAAAAGTAACAGATCATTGGTATAGAGATGTATATTTTGTAATAAATGAAGAAGATGAAGTAGTAGAAAACGACTATGATTACGAAGCATTAATGAAAGAAAGATGGACATTATATGAAACATATACAGAAGATGAAGTAGGAGACGATAAAAGCAAAATAGGCGAATATAAACTTTATGAAATAAATGATGATGGAACATATAAAGAAGAGAATGGTCAGCCTAAACTATTTGATGGAACACAAGAAGATGCTGAAAGAGAGAACATAAAAGTTGTAAAAAGAGCAAAAAGAAGCAAAATAAAAGATATTGCAGAAGATATAAACTGGAATGAAGTTCAAGGTTCAAATGCATTTTCTGCTTATGCAGGTAGTGGTACTACTGAAACAGGAGATTATGAACTTGCATATCCAGATTTATCACAAGAAGATTCTGAATATGAAATAAAGAAAAAAATTTATGTAAAATTAAGTTCAGCAGGTTCTGTAAAACAGACTGGTGAAGGACAAAGAGTAGAAACAAATTCAAAAATTAAAAAAATGTTTTTACAAAATAAATATTTTAGATATGATGGTTCAAGTGAAACAGCTGAAGTAATAGCGGAACTAAGAAAAGAAATAACAGATAAATATAATTCAGAAAATAATAAAAAATTGGAAAATTATTATGGACCAGTAGAAGGAATTGCTTCAATAGATGAAGAAGAAGTAAAAGTAGATTTTACAGATGTAAAAAAGAAAATTGATGAAAAAGAAGAGCAAGTATCAGATTATTCAGGAACAGTATCATTAAATCAAGATTCATTGAATGCATTCAGTATGTTAGAAAATGAACATACATTAGATGCAGATTACATATATAGAGATTTTAAAGAATTAATAGTTGAGCTTGGATACTTTAAAAAGGAAGAATTAACAGATGAAACACCAAGACTATTAGAATTTTTAGTACCAGATATAGGCTCATATATGTATCCAGAAAGATCAATAGATAAAAACGAAAATGAATATGGAACAATGATACATTCAAAAGGAGATATTGATGCTAATAAAAAGTATAAATTACAAGAACTTATAAAGCAAATGGAAGAAGAGGAAGGAGAACCAGATAGTAGTGGACAAGAAGATGAAGTTGTCGTAAACGAATTTTCATCAGATGTAGTTTCACCAGATACAGCTTCACCAGATACAACTTCACCAGATACAACTTCATCAGACACGGTTAGAGGACTTGGAGCAATGATGGGTACTGGAAAAAATATTTCTATTTCAGAAGTTGGAGCTATAGATGAAGTAACAAGAACAGTAGAAGAAGTATCTTTAGATGAATTTCTAGAAACAACAAGAGAAATGTGCGAATATATAAATGAAGTAGGATACGATTATTGTGTTTATGCAACAGATGCAGGTAGAGTTAATGCATCAGGAAAAGTACAACATTGTTATCACAAACAAGTTCACGGCAATCCTTGTTTTTTAGGAAAAACTTTTGAAATTTCTCAGCAAAGTGTATCTAAACATAATTTCTGTTGTGCAACTTTAATATCATGGGCACTTCAAAATGTTGGAGTAATGCCAGATTCAGCACACTTAGACGGAGCAGAAGGACTTGCAACATGGATACAAGATAACTTAGATCCTGAAATTATTGAAATAGGAGAACCTTTAGAAGCCGGAGATATCTTATGTTATGATGGACATATTGATATGGTTGGAATGGAGCTAGGTGGAGGAGAATTTGAAAAATATAATGGTGGTCATTATGTTATAGTAGGAGCTCAAGAATATACTGGTACTTCAGCAATTCAAAAAATAAGTGGTTGGCCTGGTGGTAAAATTAAATTTGCATTAAGACTAAATTGGGGAAATAGAAAAAAGGGTGAACGCTATGAAGGATACTTAGGAAATGAAGCAGTAGTATCACCAGTAACAGGAATATTATTAGAATATGGAACCTATGATGATAAAAGCGTAGATTCTGTATCAGGAGAACAATATAGAGTTAATGTAGATTTAAAATATCCTTCTACTGTACTAAATGTCAATGATGAAACTCAAACTACTACAGAGCCAAATGCAAATGGACAAACACAAAATCAAACAACTGAACCTCAAACAGGAGAAACTCAAGTAGATAAAGTAGGTTATGCAAAAATATTAGTTTTAGATAGTGAAAACTATAAAAAATTGGAAAATGAAATGATAAGTCATCCTGGATGTAGATGGGGAGGCGGAACATTCTTAAATGAGAATGGAACTTATAGGGATATAGATAACTTAGAAGTAAATCAAATAAAAGATAAAGAAAAAGGTTGGTCTGATATAGATAAAACTTTATATGGATATAAAGAATTTGCAGAAAGGTATGAAGAAGCTGGAATAGCAGGTTATGTGGTATATATTGATGGATTTAAATGTGAACTTCCAGATGAAAACTTTAATAATGAAGATAAATCACAATTAGAACACGATACACCACAAGGAAAAGAATTAGAAAAAGAATCTTTTAAAGTAACAACAATAGGAAATTTCAATAGTAATGGACAAATAGATGATAAGAAAGAATTACTTGATTCATTATATGAAGCAGATGAGGAATATAAGTTAGCAAGTGAAAGAGCAACTAAAAAGTTACAGGCAGAAACATATGTAAAGAATGAATCTATACCATCCTTCTGTTTTGAAGATACTACAAGTGATGAAGAAGATAAAGATATAATAGTTATAAAAGAAGGAACAGTTTTAGGAAGAACAATTACAGATAAGGAATTAATAGTAGACTATAGAGGACAAAATTACTATGACTTTAGAAAAAGATTTAAAAATCAAGGAAATGAAAAAGATAAAATAGGACAAACTGGTGTAGAAACTACTACAGAAGAACCAGAAGAAAAACCAGATAAAATAATTGGAAACTACATTAGAATTATAATGAGAGATTTAGATAAAACAGTTGTAGAAAATGTAGAAGATTATATGAAACTAGATGAAAATGTGGATGAAAGTCTTGGATCAATAGAAAAACTTATGTATTGGCAAGCTATGGAGCCAGAAGGATTTTTCTATGATTTATCACCAGATGGACCTAAAAACCTAGAAAATAAAGAACATGTATGCAGAAGAGATAACCCATCAGATAAATATGGACATGATTATGCTGTGTGTGATGGTGGTGTAGGTGAGCTAAATTTATGTCCAGGTATATTTTTAGGAAGAAAGGGACAAGCACCTACATCTATAGGACAATATTTTATAGAAGTAACAGGAAAAAGTCCAATTATTATGTATGAATCTTGGTGTACAGGAGAGCAAATGCTAGATATTTATTATAAAGAATTAATGGGAGAAGCGGAGTTTTTAAAGAATAATTTGAAAAACGTAGAACTAAAGGAAGATAAACTGTATGCAATGATAGATGTAGCTTATGCTGGAACAGGAATTCTTCTAAATAGTCATATTTTAGATATAATAGATGATGGACAAACACCAACAATGGAACAATTTGTTAACACAATAAGAAATACATCTTATTGGGATTTGAATGCTAAAGGATGTGAAAGACGTAGAATGTGTGATTACTACATATACACAGAAGGAAAATATGGTGTAGGTGTATATAATAAAAAAGACGAGATAGAAGAATATTATGAATTTACAAGTGAAACACCATTTCAAGATCTAATGAGAGACATAAATGGAGCAGAAAAAAGAACTTTTAATCATTAAAGAAAGAGAATATTATTAATGAATGAAATAGGAAACGGAATAGCTAGTAACTTTGGTGCAAAAGTAAAAGAATGAGAGATATAAATGGCGCTCAAAGAGTAAAATTTAGATAAAATACAAAAGAAAAATAAACCAAAATTACAATAAAGGACGGAAAAAATGAACGAAGATAATGATGACTTAAATCCAAATAGTGAACCAGATGATTTATCTGGAACAAACTTACCTGAGGAGGGCTCTGAAGAAAATGAAGCTATTAGAGATGAATCTTCTAATAGTATGAGAAAAGGAATACAAGAGGCTTTATCAAAGACAACTACAAAAAACGCGGCAACAAAAAGTTTAATAAAATCTCTTCTTCCAATTCTTACTTGGGTATTAGTTTTTATAATTATATTAATAATCATAATAGGTGTAGTTCTATTCTTTATAACTATGCCTGGTATGGTTATGGATAAATTAAAAGAACTATCAAAGAATGTAGGAAAAGGAATAGCAGCTTTTTTTGGAGCAGACACAACAAAGCAGGTAGATGATGAAGAAATTTGTGATGTTTTAGACTATTTAGAGCAAATGGGATATGACTTAAAAGGATATGGATTCTTAACAGACTATGTAGGAGCAGAAGATGGAGAAGGTGTAGAAAGATATACAGCAGAAGAAGCAGAATCAAAAGAAGAAAAAAGCGAAGGAGATATAAAAGAGGCAAAAAGCGATTTTATATTTACATACTTAGTATCAGATAACTATATTTATACAATAGCAAACTTTAATCAAACAACAGGAGGAAACGGAGGATTTTGGCAAAGTATATTTACAGCAATAAAATCAGTTCTCCTTAAAATGGGAAACATATTAACAGGAGGACAATTAGGACAGCATTGGGGCAGAGGAATGATAGAACTATATGATGAGCAAAAAGACTTTTGGGGAAATTCGATATTAGGAAAAAAAGGAGAGTATTATAGAAACGGATTATTTGATAAAATAAAAATAAAAATAGATGAAGAAAAAAACAAAAGAGTATTATCAATAAAAAGAGGAATCGGAGGAGAAACATTAGAATATAACTTAGATGGTTGGACAGGAAGATATGGAATGCCAATAGACTTTTTACTATCAATACATTTAGCAACAATGATGCCAGATTTGGCTTATGATATGGTAGAATCTTTTGACACAAAAATAACATTACTATTACATAATGATTTTCCATATATAGCATATGTAAAAGACCATTGGTATAGAGATGTATATTTTGTAAAAAATTTAGATGATGAAAAAGAAAAAAATATAGAGTTTGTAGATTATGATTATGACTATGAAGCATTAATGAAAGAAAGATGGACATTATACGAAACATATGAAGAAGATGAAGTAGGAAATGACAAAAGTAAAGTCGGTGAATATAAACTTTACGAGATAAATGATGATGGAACATATAAAGAAGAAAATGGAGAGCTAAAACTATTTGAAGGAACAACAGAAGATGCAGAAAGAGAAGGAATAAAAGTAGCCAAAAAAGCAAAAACAATAAATTATGAAGATGAAGAACAATTTGAAGATGTAAATTGGAATAAAGTAAGAAATTCATTGTGGTCAGCATATAAATTAACAAACGAAGGAAATATAAAACAAACAGGAGAAGGACTAAGAACAGAAACAAATTCAGAAATAAAGAAAATCTTTTTAGAAAATCAATATTTTAGATATGATGGATCTTCAGAAACAGCAGATAAAATAACAGAGCTAAGAAAAAAGATAAGTAAAAACGAAGATAACTTATATTATGGACCAGTAAAAGGAATAGATTCTGATGGAAAAGAAGTAGACTATACAGAAACAGAAATAGAAGATAAAAATAATAAAGAGCAAAAAATAAAAATATCAGATGTATCAGGAACAGTATCATTAAATCAAGATTCATTAAACGCATTTAGCATGCTAGAAAATGAACATACATTAGATGCAGATTACATATATAGAGATTTTAAAGAATTAATCGTAGAACTTGGATATTTTGAAAAAGAGAAACTAACAGATGAAACACCAAGATTATTAGAATTTTTAGTACCAGATATAGGCTCATATATGTATCCAAAAAGATCAATAGATAAAAACGAGAATGAATATGGAACAATGATTCATTCAAAAGGAGATATTGATGCAGCAAAGGAAAGATCTATTGCAGAATTATTGAAAAAGGCTGAAGAAGAAGGAGAACCAGAAACTCCACCAGAATCACCTGATAACAATAATGTAGAACCTCAACAATCAGTTTCAAAATTAACAAAAGATTCTTCTTTAAATATTATTGGAAAGGTTGCAAGCTTAGGAAGTACACCAATAGCTGATTTAAGAGCAGTTGGAAGTATAGTAGAAGTAGCACCAGCTAATTATACATATACACCAACAGGACAAAGCGGACAAACAAAGAAAATTGCAGATTTAAACTTTAATGGAGTAAATTATGAATGTTGGTTCCAATCACAAGTTACATGTACATTATATTCATTCTCATTTATAGCTTCTGTATATACAGATACAAGTTTTGAAGAATATAAGAAAGAACAACCACCATATTGGGTAGGTGGTTTAACATGGAATTGTTGGAAAACTGCTGGAGTAGAAGGAGTATTTTATGGAGCAGGAGATGCACCAATTCCATCAACAGTTGAAGAACAAGGAAGTTTAATATCAGAAGCATTAAATGAAGGAAAACCAGTATACTTTTATAGTGGATTTGGATCTTCAGCAGGATATCATGCCATAGTATTATTAGGAGCCGATGATAACGGAAAAGTATTATATTACAATCCTTGGGGTGGAGTTGTTACAACTTATGGCTCAAGCTCAAGATTCTCTGAGAATTTAAGAGAATTATTAACAGTTGGAGCAGCACAAAAAGGTGGACACTTATATTCTTTCTTTATACCAGATGAACCACCAGAGGGTGATATTGGGGAACTTTATGTTGGATATTTGGGAAATGAAATGGTAGTATCTCCAGTAACAGGAATATTATTAGAATATGGAACTTATAATGATGAATATGAAGATTCAATTTCTGGAGAAAAATATAGAACAAATGTTGATTTAAAATATCCTTCAGATGCATTAGAGAGAACTTATGAAGAACCAACAAATCAAACTAATTCTCAAACCGGACAGTCACCTGTAAGTGGACAAATACAGGTGGACAAAGTAGGATATGCTAAAATATTAGTTTTAGATCAAGAAAACTATAAGAAACTAGAAGAAGAACTCTTACCTAAAACTCGATGGAAAAATGATGGTAGTTTTTCAAATGAAAATGGAACATATAAAGATTTTGACAGTTTAACTAAAAAAGACATAAATGGAGATAAAAATAATAATAAGGAAAGATGGACAGATATAGAAAAAACTTTATATGGATATAAAGAATTTGCAGAAAGATATGAAAAAGCTGGAATATCAGGATACGTAATATATATAGATGGATTTAAGTGCGAAAAACCTGATGAAAAATTTGATAATGAAGACAAAAATCAATTGGAATCTTCTGCACCAGAGGGCGAAGAAATTCTATTTAAAGACTATAAAAAAACAACAATGAGTAGCTTTAATTCAAATGGAGATATAAAAAATAAAAAGGATTTACTAGATACTTTATATGAATCCGAAGATGATTATCAGCTTGTAAGTGAAAGAGCAACTAACAAATTAGAAGCAGAGGAAATAGTTAAAGAACAAGCTATACCATCTTTCTGTTTTGAAGATAAAGATAGTGAAGATGAGGATAAAGACTTAATATTTATAAAAGAAGGAACTATACTTGGAAGAACAATAACAGATTTTGAATTAATAGAAAAATATAGAAATCAAAAGTATCATGACTTTAGAGATATAGAAGAATATGATGAAAATGGAAAGCAAAAACCAGATAAAATTATAGGAAACTATATAAGAATTATAATGAGAGACCTAGATACAACAGTAGTAGAAAATGTAGAAGACTATATGAAACTAGATGATAACATTGAAGATGAAGGACTTGGTGAAATAGAAAAATTTATGTATTGGCAAGCTATGGAGCCAGAAGGATTTTTCTATGATTTAAGACCAGATGGACCTGTATGCTTAGAAAATAATGGACATACATGTAGAAGAGAAAATCCATCAGATAAATATGGACACGACTATGCTGTGTGTGATGGTGGTGCTGGTGACTTAAACTTATGCCCAGGAATATGGCTGGCAAACGGAGGATATGGTTCAAGTGGTGGAGCTATATTTAGAAAGGTTACAGGTGTAAATTATATCCATATGTACAGCACATGGTGTACAGGAGAGCAAATGATAGATATTTATTATCAAGAGCTTATGGTTGTTAAAGACCATGTAAAAGATGCATTAGCAAAATGTGGCAAAGATATAGAAGAACTAGAAGACCATCAAACATTTGCTTTAATGGATACAGCATATGCAGGAGCGGCATATTTAAGAAGTAGTTCATTACCAAGTACTGTTGCAGGAGGTGGAACACCATCAATGGATCAATTTATGAATGCAACACCAAAAGGAAAGAGACGTAGAATGTGTGATTATTATATGTATACTAAAGAGGCTTATGTTGTTGGTGTACATAGTACAAAACCGATTACTTTACAATATAATTTTACAAGTAAAACACCATTTCAAGATTTAATGGTAGATGAAAATGGAGCAGAAAAAGTTAGCTTTACTCCATAAAAGCAAACTAAAAAAATTAAGATGAAAGAGAGAGAAAATGAACGAAGAAGACAATAACCAAGAATTAAATAATGAGCAAGAAAATTTACCACAAGAAGAGGAAAGTAAAAAAAGTGAAAATGAAAAAAACATTGATAAAAAAATTCAAGAGCAATTATCTAAAAGTGCAACAAAAAATGCAGCCCAAAAGAGCTTAATAAAATTTCTACTTCCAATACTTACTTGGGTATTAGTTTTCATAATAATATTAATAATCATAATAGGCATAGTAATGTTTTTCTTGACTATGCCTGGTATGGTTATTGAACAAATAAAACAATTAGCTCGAAACGTAGGAGAAGCAGTTGCTTCTTGGTTTGGAGAAGATGAAACAAAGCAGATTAGTGATGAAGATATTAATGAAGTTTTAGATTACTTAGAGCAAATGGGATATGATTTGAAAGGATATGGATTTTTAACAGATACAGTTGGATCAAATGAAGATGGGGTAGAAAGAACAGATGAAGGCAAAATAAAAGAAGCAAAAAGTGATTTTATTAGAAATTATTTAATATCAGATAATTATGTTTATACAATTAAAAATTTTAATATGACATCAAGCGGTTGGTTTACAGGAATACTTGAACATATAGCTTCATTTTTTACAGGAGGACAATCAAATAGATATTGGTCTAGAGGAATGATAGAAATCTGGAAAGACACTGGTGAAATAGGAGTTAAAGATGAAGCAAATGGGTATTACAATGTTTATGAACCAGGAGCAATAGAAATAGATGTAGCTAGAAAGACAATGGAAATATCTAAAGGATGGTTTAATAACTCTGTAACATATAATTTAGATGGTTGGACAGGAAGATATGGAATGCCAATAGATTTCTTATTATCAGTCCATGTAGCAACAATGATGCCAGATTTATCTTATGATATGGCAACAAGTTTTGAAACTTTAATAGAAATCTTATTACATTATGTAGGTGGTGGACCAAAAGATTCAAATACAGCAGTTAGTTATTTTAAAACAGCAAGTGGTAACTATGTATCTTATGATGATTTTGAAAAACTTGCTAGTGAAGGCTTTTTCGGTGGCTTAGGTGGTTGGTACATAAACAAAGAAGAAGCTATGAAAATAATGAAAACATATGGAATAAAAAGTCCAGATGACTGTATAGGAGTATCTGATGTCGGAGAAGATGATATACACAACTATCAGAATTCGGTAAGTTTAGATTCAGATAAAATTGTAGAACAATATAGTACAATGATACAGAAATTTAAAGAATATGGAGCAACAGATACTGATTTACAAAATGCAGGATTATCTTCTTCAATATCAAGCATTGAAGACTTTAAAAGTATGTTGGAAGAAATAGAAGAAAAAGAATCTACTTCAGATACAACGTATACATATTATGAGCCTTCAAAAGAAAAATCTTTTATAGTAAAATGGCAGGCTCAAGAAGGAGACTCAGAATATCAATTATATACAGCAGAAATTTCATTAAAATACGACAATTACCATAGTACTACACGTGGATATCAGCGGTACGGGATCATCAATAGATTACAAACACGCAGGATTTACATATAAAATTACAGGTACATGGTCTAGTGAAAAATTACATAATTGGATGGAAGAAAATAATGTTTCAACAACAGAAGATGCAAAGTGTAGTCAAAAAGAAAATGAAACAGAATGTTGTAGTGTATGTAGGGACTATATTCAAAGCATATATGATAAACTAAAAAAAGCAGATGTATCAAGCTTAGAAATATATCAACCATATATTGCTTCAGTAACAGACCATTGGTACAGAGATGTATATTTTGTATCAAATGCTGATAGAATGTTTGTAGATTACGATTATGATTATGAAGCATTAATGAAAGAAAGATGGACTTTATATGAAACTTATGGAGAAGAAGGTGGAGATAAAGAGGGAGAGTATAAATTATATACCTTAGATGGAAATTTATTTGATGGAACAGAAGAAGAAGCAGAAAAACAAGGAGTAAAAGTTACAAAAAAAGCAGTAACAAGAAGTATAGGAAGCATGGCAGAAGACTTAGATTGGGTTCAATTAAGTAATGGACATTATTCGGCTTATTCTTCAGAAGATAATACAACAACAAGTGATTATGAACCAGCATATCCTAATGTTGAAGAAAGTGATCCAGAATATGACTTAAAAAAAGACATTTATGTAAAAACAAGTTTAACAGGTACAGTAAAGCAAACAGGTGAGGGCCAAAGAACAGAAACGAATGAAAAGATTAAAAAAATGTTTTTAGAAAATGAATATTTTAGATTTGATGGCTCAACCAAAACAGCAAATACAATAATAGAATTAAGAAAAGAGGTAACAAAAAAATATAACGCAGAAAACGATGGCGATGACATTTCAAGCTATTATGGACCAATAAAAGGAACTATAACAATAGATGGTTCTAATACAAAAAAAGTAGATTATTCAAATATATCTTTAGAAGTTGATGGAAAAAATGAAAAAGTATCAGATTATATAGGAACAGTATCATTAAATCAAGATTCATTAAACGCATTTAGTATGTTAGAAAATGAGCACACATTAGATGCAGATTACATATATAGAGATTTTAAAGAATTAATTGTAGAACTTGGATATTTTGAAAAAGAAGAACTAACAGATGAAACACCAAGATTATTAGAATTTTTAGTACCAGATATAGGCTCATATATGTATCCAAAAAGATCAATAGATAAAAACGAGAATGAATATGGAACAATGATTCATTCAAAAGGAGATATTGATGCAGATAATGCTAAAACATTAATGGCTATATATCAAAAAGCTGAAAAGGATAAACAAGAAGGATTAGTTGATGAAACTATTGATTCTGGAGATTTACCAGATGATCAAATAGAAGTAGTAGATGCACTAGAAAAAACAACACAAGATAAATCATTAACATCAGACATTTCATTAAATAATGCAGAACCATCATTGAGTAATGTTGGTAGTATGGTTCAGCAATTAGACTCAAATGTAAATATTGCACAAACTGTTGGCTCAATGGGATATGATTTTGAGAGAATTTCAGAATCAGGAGATGGATATGATTTTAAAGTAAGAACTGGAAGCGTAGAATATACCCATTATTATCAATTTAAAGGTTCTTATAGTGAAAAAACATTCTTTTGGTCAGGAGCTGTAAAAACACTACACAGGGCAGCTTGTGGACCAACATCATGTGTAAATATACTAACAGGATATGGATTAGATGTAAATCCATCTAAAGATATAGTAGGAGCTCATTTTGATGCAACAATCAGTGGAGTAAAAGCATATATGGAAAAATATGGTGTAAAAGGCGAAAGCTTTTCTGGCTTGAGTGATGCTGAATACACATCTAAAATAGAAGAAGCATTTTCAGAAGGAAGACCTATCATAACACTTATGCATGCTAGTAAAACAGGAGATACTTTCTGGACATCAGGTGGGCACTTTGTTGCAATGATTGGACAAGATTCAAGCGGAAATATAATAACTTTGGATTCTGGATCATCAAGTCCTGAAAGACATACATATCCAAGAGGCATTGAGTCACTTAATTCAACTTTGGTTGCTCTTTGGATAGCAGATGAACCTCCAACTGGAATGAAAAAGGGAGACCGTTATGAAGGATATTTAGGAAATGAAGCAGTAGTATCACCAGTAACAGGAGTACTTTTAGAGTATGGAACTTATACGGATAATGACATAGATTCTGTATCAGGAGAAAAATATAGAACTAATGTAGATTTAAAATATCCACCAAATCCATTAAGTGGCATAGAAGAAAGTAGCCAAGAACCAAATGCGCAAACTGCAACCCAAACCGGAACGCAAACTACAACACAAACTGCAACTCAAACTGCAACACAAACTGGAGAGATTGTAGCAGATAAAGTAGGATATGCAAAAATTTTAGTTTTAGATGCTGAAAATTATAGAAAATTAGAAAATCAAATGTCAAGTTATCCAGGATGCAGATGGGGAGGAAGTTCATTTATAAATAAAAATGGAACATATAAGAATATAGAAAATCTAACAGAAGATCAAATAAAAGATAAAGAAAAAGGTTGGTCAGATATAGATAAAACACTGTATGGATATAAAGAATTTGCAGAAAGATATGAAGAAGCTGGAATATCAGGATATGTAGTATATATAGATGGATTTAAGTGTGAAAAACCTGATGAAGAATTTGATAACACAAACAGACAGAAATTAGAAAGCGAATCACCAAGTGGAGATCCAATTGACAAAGAAGAAACATTTGAAGAAACAACTCTATATAATTTGTTTGATACTAATGGTAAAGTTAAAAATCAAGAAATATTATTAGATTCTTTATATGAAAAAGATGAGGAATATAAGCTTGCTAGCAAAAAGGCAACAGAAAACTTAAAAGCTGAAAATCTAGTAAAAGAAGAGGCTGTATCTTCAGTTTATCTTCCAGAAGAAGATTTAATATTTATAAAAGAAGGAACAGTACTTGGAAGAACATTAACAGATTATGAGCTTATAGTAGACTATAGAAAACAATCTTATGAAGATTTTAGAAAATCAAGTTCTTCTAGTAAAACAAGCAATACAACTAATTCAAATGAACCAAAAGAGAAAGATGAAGATAAAATTATAGGAAACTATATAAGAATTATTATGAGAAACTTAGATAAAACAGTTGTAGAAAATGTAGAAGATTATATGAAATTAGATACATCAGAAGATGGAAAAAGCATAGATCAAGAATATCAAGCTTGGGAAGGAGACTTAGAAATACTAGCAGAAGGAATACATTTAGAAGCAGGATATGATTATTTGGCAAGTCTAAGCAATAAATTTAGAAGTGATCAAAAAGAAGCAGATTTTGAAATGTATTGTATGGGATATTCAATAGTAAACAAATTACTTGAACAGAATAAACAGTGGTATGGACATCTGTACAATGAATCGAGAACTGATAGATCTCCTCTGGCACAAGTATTAACAAGTGATTGGTATGCTGTAAGAGATGAAATCGAAGCATTTATTAACGGTGGACCTTCTCACTATACCCAAAAAGAATTAGAATATGCTGAATATTGTTTAACATATGATTGTACTAGCCAAAATAAACCTTATGCATCTAATTTAAGTAGCGCTACTGTGGCAGATGGCTACACTACTATATCGGCTGGTGCAGAAATACCAAGAGCAATGTGCCAACAAGGTGGATATGGAGATGGTGCACCAGGACAATCAAATATAATACTAGTTGGATATTGGGATCATAATAATAATAATCAGTTCGATAAAGGCGATGAATTATGGGGTGTTGATAGAGAAATGGAACCTTTGATAAAAGAAAAGTAGCATTAAGGAGGAATAAATGAAAAAAAACAAAAAAATATTAAAATTAATAATTATGTGTGTAATATTATTAATTATTTTAGTTTTTATATACTACAAAGTAGATAGTGCTAAAAAACAAACAGGAAAACCACTGACTCCAGTTGTAGATCCAAAAGATGATGATGTACTAAATTTAAGTGGTTTTGGAGTATTTTTTGAAAAATATGATGGATACTTTAAATCTTCTGAAATTGCAGCTAAACTAGAAGATATAACAATAAATGTTTTACCAAAACTATACAATGAAGTAAAAGAATATGATGATGAAAATCTAAAAAAATATTTTGATGAAAACACGGCAATTATAGAATATAATTTTGGAATAACAAATTTTGAAGTATTTAAAAATATGATTGAAAAATTAAAACAAAGAAATATTGATTTATCAACTTCGTATAGACTAGATTTAGAAAAAGAAACTTTTTCTAATGATAGTGATAAAACTGGTTATGCTTATGTTAAATATAATGTTTCATATAAAAATGATGAAAAAATAAACTTTTCTGTATATGTTTCAAAAGATGTTAGTACAGAAGAATCATATATAATAAATGTGGAAAAATAGAGATATTGTCTAATTAGTTTATTTTTCAAAATAATAAAATTAATTACAAAAACGAATAATTTTCTTTAGAAATTATTCGTTTTTTGTATTGCAATTTTTATTGGTTATTGATATGATATATTGGTAAAAATAGTATTTGGGGAATTATAAAAGAAAGGATATAAATTTATCAAATGATAGAATTTAGAAACGTTAGTAAAACATATGATACCGGTACAGAAGCTGTTCATAATGCTACTTTTACTATTGATAAAGGAGAGTTTGCATTTTTAGTAGGAACTTCTGGATCTGGTAAATCAACATTAATAAAATTAATTTTAAAAGAAGAAGAAGCTTCTAAAGGAAATATAATTATAAATGGAAAAGATATAACATTTTTAAAAGCAAAAAGAGTTCCTTTTTTGCGTAGAAGTATGGGAGTTGTTTTCCAAGATTTTAGGCTTCTTCCAGACAAAACTGTTTATGAAAATGTAGCATTTGCTATGTATATAGTAAAAGCTACACCAAAACATATTAGAAGACAAGTTCCTATGGTGTTATCTTTAGTAGGATTAAGCGATAAAGCAAAATGTTATCCACATGAATTATCTGGTGGTGAGCAACAAAGAGTAGCTTTAGCAAGAGCTTTAGTTAACAATCCTTCTATGATTATAGCAGACGAGCCTACTGGAAACTTAGACCCAGAAACAGCATGGGACATAATGAATTTGCTTAATGAAATTAATGCTAGAGGCACAACTGTTGTTATGGCAACACATGCAAAAGATATAGTAAATAGAATGAAAAAAAGGGTTATACAAATAGATAAAGGTGTAATCATAAGAGATGATAAAAAAGGTGGTTATAGTAGTGAGGTATAATGGTTTATCCTATGCAATAGGAGAAGGTTTTAGAAATGTTTTTAAAAACACAAAATCAACAGTAATATCAGTAATAACAATGATTTGCACAATGTTCCTTTTTGGAGTGTTTTTTGCAATTGGTGTTAATATAAATTCTGTATTAGAACAAGTTCAAATGAAACAAGGTATGGAAGTTTTTATATGGGATGAAACAACTGATGAGCAAAAGCAAGAATTTGAAAAAGAGCTAAAGGCTCTAGATGGTGTTAATACTGTTGTATATAAAAATAAACAACAAGCTTTAGATACTGTTAAAGAGCAATTAAAAAATAGCCAAGAATTATTAACAGCTTATGAGGGAGAAAATAATATTTTCCCAGCATCTTTTGTTGTTACATTAACAGATCTAGAAAAAGCTAAAAATATAGAAGAAGAAGTTTTAAGAATTGGAGCAAAAATTGCAACAGAGGGTAGAAGTGAAGAGGTAGATTTAGAAATCGCTGAAACAACAGAGCACGATTCAATTGTAAAAAATATTACTAGTAGAGATAGCACAATTGAAACTTTAATAAAAATAGTTAGAGGTGTTAGAATAACAATAGGAGTTATTTTCTTAGTACTTCTTGTAATATCAATAACAATAATTTCAAATACAATTAAACTTACAGTTCATGCGAGAAGAAAAGAAATTTCTATTATGAAATATGTTGGTGCAACAAATGGATTCATTAGATGGCCATTTATTATTGAAGGTATAATAATAGGAATTATAGCAGCAATTATTACTCTTTTAATAGTAGGAATATTATATGATGTTGTTATACAAAATATTGAAGCATCAAATGTTTTACAAAAAATGGGAATAACACTGCTTTCTTTTATAGAAATTGCTAAACCAGTTACAATAGTTTATGCAGCTTTAGGTATTGGTATTGGTATAGTAGGAAGTTCAGTATCAATGAAAAAATATTTGGAGGTATAAAAAAAGCGAGTGAAAAGATTTATTAAAATTAATATAATAATTTTAGTAATATTTTGTTTATCTTGTAATTTTATTTTTATAAAAACTCAAGCTACTTCAGAAGAACCTTTGGGGGGAGAACAACAGAATGAAAGTTTAGAGCAAAGCACTCCTCAAGAAGATGCTCGGAGAAGAAAAAACTTTAGATGATTTACAAATAGAAAAGTCAGAATTGCAATCTAACTTAGAAGAATCTAACAATCAAATTCAATTTATATCAAATGAATTAACAACTACTGTTGCAGAAATATCAGAAATAAATCAAAAAATTTATGATAAGCAAATGGAAATAGAAACTTTGCAAGCTCAAGAAAAAAATTTAATAACATATATTAATGCAGCAGAGAAAGAACTTGAAGCTTCAAATAAAAGATATAATAATCAAAAAGATTTACTAGAAAAAAGATTAGTTGCTATGTATGAAATTGGAGAAGTTTCATATTTGGACTTATTACTAAGTTCAAAAAATATTATGGAATTTGTTTCAAACTACTTTTTAATAGAAGAAATTTTTAAAGCAGATAATGACTTATTAGAAACTGCCGAATCAGAAAAAGTTTATAATCAGAAATTAACAGAAAGTTTAGATTCTAAAAAAACAACTTTAGAAAAATCTAGACAAACAATAGAAAAAAATAATATTTCTCTTGAAAATATGGCAACTATAAAAAACAGCAGACTTCAGCAATTATCACAAGAAGAATTTGAAATGCAACAAAAAGTAGAGCAATATCAAAAAGAAATTGCAGATATTGAAACAGAAATTAGATTACTAGCATTAGCAAATATAAGTGAACAATATGTTGGTGGAGCAATGGCATGGCCAGTTCCAGGCTACACAAGAATAACTTCACCATTTGGAATGAGAACACATCCTATAACAGGTGTATACAAGCTTCATACTGGTGTTGATATAGGCGCCCCAATGGGTGCAACATTTATTGCAGCAAATGACGGAATAGTAACTTATGCTGGCTGGAACAATGCTTATGGCAATATGGTTATAGTAGATCATGGTGGAGGAATAACAACTTTATATGGACATGGTTCAGAAATTTTAGTTCAGGTAGGACAAACTGTTTATCAAGGAACGCCAGTTTTAAAAGTTGGATCAACAGGTTATTCAACAGGGCCACATGCTCATTTCGAAGTAAGAATTAATGGAGAATATGTTGAACCATTAGATTTTATTACATCTTATTCAGAAAGTGCTACTAAAAATTTAGAACAAAATAATAAAGAAGAAAATACAAATTCAGTAAATACTATAGCAAATACAACAAACAATGAAATAGACAACACAACAAATACAGAAGAAAACGTAGAAAATACGGAAGAAATTTAGAAAGAAAGAGTTAAAAAACTATTAGAGGTAATTTTATATGAATATTAGCAAAATAAGAAGAATATTATGTATAAGTATATTAGCTTTAATTACATTAATAAGTAGCATAGGTTTTACTTATGCAGCAACATCTTCTGAATTACAACAGCAACAATCGCAGATTGATAAAGAAATTGATAAAATAAATTCAGAAATAAAAGATGTAAAGACACAAAAGTCAACAGCTTTAGATCAAATTGGAAAATTAAATGATGAAATTTCAACATATCAATCAGAAATAAATACTCTTCAAAATCAAATTGGAACTTTAAATAATCAAATTACAGAAAAAGAAGCTAATATTGAAGAAGAACAAAAAAAATTTGATTCACAAAAACAAGCTTTAGAAGAAAGATTAGTTGCAATGTATGAAGCTGGCAGTACTACTTATTTAGATGTTCTATTATCATCAGATGGATTAGCAGATTTTATTTCTAAATATTATTTAATAGAACAATTAGCAGAGTACGACCAAGAATTATTAGATAGAATACAAAATACTAAAAATCAAATAGAATCAGAAAAAACTTCATTAGAAAATACAAAAAATGAAGTTCAAAGTTCAAAATCTGCTGTGGAAACTAAAAAGAGTGCATTATCAACATCTGTAAATCAAAAAAATCAATTAGTTTCTAATTTAACAGAAGAAGAAAAAGAATTACAACAAAAATTAGAAGACTTTGAAGCAGATAAAAGAGCAATACAATCAGAACTTGCTGCACTTTCTAAAAAGAATCCTGTAAAAAATGTTGTAGCACCTAGTGCCGCAGGATATATTTCACCTTTAGCAGGAAAAACTAAAGCGAATATAACAACAGGTTATGGCTCATATCAAACTCGTAGTGGAAGACACACTGGAGTAGATTTTGCATGTAGTGCAGGAACACCAATTTTAGCTGTAAAATCTGGAACAGTTGTTAAATCATTAGCATTAAGATATCCAAATGGTTCATATAGATCTTATGGAGAATATGTTGTTATAGATCATCATGATGGAACAATGACACTATATGCACATATGAGTTCAAGAGCTGTATCAACAAATCAAACAGTATCACAAGGACAGCAAATAGGTTCAGTAGGATCTACTGGTAATTCAACAGGACCACACTTACATTTTGAAGTTCTTATAGGTGGAGATCCAACAAATCCAGTACCATACTTACCTTAATTTATACATAGTTTATAGGCAAAAACTTAAAAACCTAAATAATTTTAAGGAGTTTATAAGATTAACTAAAAAATGGAAGATTTTGAAAACAATGAAAATGATATAGAAGTTAAGTTTGAAAAAGAAAAGAAAACTTTAAAAACAAAATTTATATTAACAATGATAATTGTTGCATTAGTAGCAGCAGTTATATCATCAGAATTTACAGTATATTATTATTTAAAAAGTAATAGTTTAGAGAAAAAAGAAGCTTCAAAAAATTCTGAAGAAAATATAGAAGTAATTGCTGAAAGCTTAAAAGAATTTAGAAAAGCTATTGATGAATATTATATTGGAAATAATGAAATAGATGAACAAAAAATATTAGATGAAACTATTAAAGGATATGTTAATGGGCTTGGAGACGAATATTCTGAATATATGACAAAAAAAGAATGGGATGAATTTCAGGCTGATGCATTGGGAAATTATGTAGGAATAGGAATTTACATGGGACTAGATACAAATAATAATGTTGTAGTTGTTTCTACTATAAAAGGTACACCTGCTGAAGAAGCTGGATTACAATCTGGAGATATAATAGTTAGTGTAGATGATGAAAATGTTTTAGGAATGAGTTCAGATGTTGTTTCTTCAAAAGTAAAAGGTGAAGAAGGAACAAAAGTTAAATTAACTGTTGCAAGAGACACAGAATATTTGGATTTTGAAATAGAAAGAAAAGCAATAAAGGTATATCATGTAGAAACAGAAATGTTAGAAAATAAAATAGGATATATATCTTTACTAACATTTGATGAAGGTTGTAGTGATGAATTTAGAGCAGGATACGAAAAATTAAAATCAGAAGGAGCTCAAAAAATAATTTTAGATTTAAGAAACAATACAGGTGGAATAGTTGATGAAGCTCTTTTAATTGCAGATATGATGCTTCCAAAAGATAATAAAATTTTAATAACAGTAGACTCAAAAGGTAATAAAGAAGAAAGCATTTCAAAAGAAGAACCAATTATAAATGAAGATATAGTAGTTTTAGTTAATGAATACTCAGCGAGCGCTTCAGAAATATTAGTTGGAGCTTTAAAAGATAACGAAAAAGCAAAAATAGTAGGTAAAAAAACTTATGGAAAAGGTGTAATCCAAAGTGTATTTATGCTAGAAGATGGAAGTGCATTAAAGCTTACAGTAAATGAATATTTTACACCTAAAGAAACAAAAATAAATAAAGTTGGTATTTCTCCTGATTATGAGGTTGATTTAAACACAGAAACAGAAGAAGATGAACAATTAAACAAAGCTATTGAAATTCTAAAATAAATTTATAAAAATATTACAGAATAAAATATGAGGTGATACAAATGACAGATCTTAATATTACAGAAGAAGAATTGAATGCATTAAAAACATATATAAATGAAGATTATGAAGCTATGAATCAAATGCTAATAAGTGATAGCGAAACAGATATAGCTTTATTAAGTGAAGATGTAGAAAATAAAGTTGTTCGTATATCTTACTTAAGAAATTCAATAGTTGATTATATAAAGAATATAAAATTAGTTTATAAACTAATTTTAAAACAGTTCTATAATGAAGAAAGAAAAAATAAAAACGTTGTTTTTTATAGAGGAACAAATTTAGCAGAAATAGAAAGAATAAAAAATGAACTATTTATAGATAGATTTTTAGTTGCAACTGAAAATCAAAATGATGCTATAGATAAATATGCCTCAAATTGGAATAGACCTGCTTGTATGAATATTGCTCTAAAAAAAGATGTGCCTCATATTTTTATTAAAGATGTTTTAAATAACGATAGTGATGCTATTTTAATTTCTCCTTTTACTAGAATAGAAACTATAATAGAAGGAAGAGAAGTAGTTTCAAATACTAATTCCAAAACAGTAAAAACTTATGATGTGAGATTACAAAAACAAGAATTAGATGAATTAGAACAGAAAGATAGAATAGGACTTTATAATTACATTTTAGATAATTCTTATTCAATAAAAAGAAAAATTGAAGAATGTATTGAACTTGAAAAAGAAAATACTTTTAATTTTGAAAAAATACGTAAATTCGAACAATTGCTTAATAAATTAGAAAATGGTGAAGACACAATTGATGACTTTAGTGAAAATAATATATCAGAACTTAAAGATATAGATAGAATATCTGATGAACTTGAAGATTTAAAAATGCAATCTAATGAATTATTTAATATAAGAAAACAAAATATAGAATTTGTAAATAGTTGGAAAAGAAATATAGCAGTATATTTAATTGCAGAATGTAGAGAAATAGAGAAAAAATTTGATATATTAAGAAATCAACTTCTAGAACAAATTGAAATCGAAGAAAAAGAAGAACAAGAAAGAGAAAATAAAGAAAAAGAAGAAAGAGAAAAACAAGAAGAAATAAAGCAAGAAGAGTTAAAGCAAGAAGAAAATGAAAAACAAGAAAATAATATTTTAGAAACAAATATTAATGTAGATTTAGAAAAAGAGAAAGATAATGTAGAAGAATTTAAAGAAAGTGATGATTCTTTAGAAGAAAAAACTAATTTAGAAAATTCTACTATTACTGCTATTGCTACAGATGAAAAAGAAGATAATAGTGAAACTAGTATAGAACCAAAAGAAGAAAGTCAAGAACAAAATGAAGAATTAGAAATCAAAAATGAAGATGATGAAGAAAAAGAAGAATTAATAGAAAAAGAAAAAACTTTAGAAGAAGAAATTAGTGAAGAATTAGAAGGAGAAGATGAAGAGTCAATTACATATGCATCTAAAAATGGTTGCAAAGAGAACATAATAGAAATAAAAAAGCTTCTAAATAATATAAATAATCTAATTACTAAACAACAAAACCATGCAAAGCTTGCAGGAAGCATAGGTGCTTCTTATAGTGCTTTAAATAATGCTTTTGAAATGAGAAAATCAGCAGAAAAATTATTAGAAATCGAGGAAAACACAACTTTAGAAACAAGAGCTATTTGTGAGAAAGAGCAAAATAAAGAAACTATAGATGACCTAAATAAAATAATAAGAAATAATTTTGAAGTAAGTACATTACTTAATTATTTAAATAATCCTAAAATTGCTAGCAGAAATTCAAAATTAGATAGATTCGCAGAAATGGAAGTAATTGAGGAAAATGAATTAAAAAGATGTATTGCAGAAAAAATTAGAGACATTAGAGGAGAAGCAGAACTTAAAAAATTAAAAGATGATTTAGAATATATAGAAGAAAAAGGAAAATTTTCAAACTTTTTAGGATTTTTTACAGGACAAAATAAATTGGATAATGTTAGATTAGAACAAATTGAAGTAAGACAAACTGCAATAAGAAAAACTTTATCTAAAAAATTAACTTTAGCACATAATTATAGTATTCATGAATTAATGGCAGAAGTTCAAATGTTTATAGAAGAGAATGAAGATGATGAGCTAATTGCAGAGGATGTAAAAGCTTTAAAAGAAATTTCAGAGCAATTAAGAAAAAATTATATAATACTAGAAAGTAAAGTAAGAAGTATAATTGATGAAAAGGAAGGAAGGAATTTACCAGTTAGAGATAAAAAAATATCTAAAAAAGAATTATTAGAAATAGAAACATACAGATTTTTAAATAAATATGGTTATGATTTAAATTCTTTCTATAATGAAGAAGAGCCAAAATATCAAGATACAATGGCAAATGAAATAAACAGAATAGTTGAATATCTTGATAGTGAAAATATTGATGAGTAAATTTTTATATAATTCTAAATTGCTAAAGACAAAAAATTAAGAGGTGTATTTTATGGGCGAAATAGAAAAGGAAACAAAAAAAGAGAAAAACGAAATAACAAAAATAAAATTAGGAACTTTGGGAAATTTTATATTAGCTGCTTTGGTTATTATAATTATTGGAACAGGCGCATTAACTTATTACTTAATTCACACAGCAAAAAAAGATTATGATAAACAATATAATGAGCTGGTATCTAATTTACCTTTAAATGAAGCAAATAATGAAGTTGATACTATTGCAAATATTTTAGATTCCGCAATAACAGAAGCTACAAATCAAACAAATACGGTAGGAGTTGCAAGTGATTCAGAAAAAAAACTTATGAATGAATCTTTAGTTGTTTTATATAATGGTTTAATATTAGATACGAGCAAAATGGATGAAGTTACTCTACAATATATAGATAGTACAGCAGTAGAAAGCGATAAATATGTTATAACATACTATTCTTATGAAAACTATAGTAAAAAAGATTCTAGTTTAGGAATGCTTTCATCACAAGTTTATGATGGTTTAGCAAAAATAGATGGAGTAGGAAAAATTGCAATTTCAGAAGATTATGAAGCAATACCAAGAAGTATAAAAGTTGTAAATACAGTTCCAACAGTTGTTTCAGATAACAATGCTGAAATAAAAGATTTTGATACAATAAAAACACTAATTGCAGATTTGGATGGAAATGGAACAGATGAATACATTTTAATTTTAACAAATAGAACAACTGGATTTTCTAAAATAATGGCAATAGACTCTCAAGGAAAGAAAATAGCAGATCTTGCTTCAATAGAAAAAAGCAAATGGAAAAAAGATACTAATGCTGAATACTACTTAAGTATTAGTAATGTTGAAATAATAGATGTAGATAATGATGGAATAATGGAAATTGTTTTAGAAATTCCTCACGCAACAGGAAATCCAACAATAAGTTTATTAAAATATAATAATGGAGTTATGCAGGGAAAAACAGATATAAAATGTTCTTTACTAGCTGAATAAAAAAATGGAAAAAAAGAGAATTTTAAACGGAAAAATTTTTTATGTAATATCAATAATATTATTTGTATTGCCTTCTTATATGTATTTATTAAGAAGGTATACTTTTACTTATTTTGATAAAGAAACATATTTTTTACAAAATGATATGAATTTTTATATACAACAACTTGCTTTTATGTTAGTTGTGGTATTACTTGCTTTTACTTATATGAATTTAATAAAGCACCATAAAGAAAATTTTAAAAATTTAAAAAGTATATTAATATTTGTATTTTTTATTAGTTTGGTTTTTGTTTTTGTTACACCATTTCTTTCATCAGATATTTATTATTATTTAGGCACAGGAAGATTAGATGAAAAATATAATCAAAATCCATACTATACATCAATAAAGACATTTGTAAATGAAAATAAAATAGATTTTAGCGAAGATTCTATGCTTGAAGAAGGATATAATAATTGTTGGTCTAGTACTACTGTAGTATATGGTCCAATTTGGAGCATCGTATGCAAGCTTATTTCTAAAATATCATTTGGAAATGCAGATATCGGAATAATGGCATTTAAAGTTATGAACATATTTTTAAATGTTATTAATTGTTATTTAGTTTATAAAATTTCTAGAAGAAAAAAATATGCTGTAATATATGGATTAAATCCACTTATACTAATAGAAGGTATAGGTAATATGCATAATGATTTATTTATGATATTTCTAGTACTATTATCTATATATATGATCGTTCGAAAAAACAATATAACTCTTTCTCTAATCTTTTTATCTTTAGCAGTAAATGTAAAATTTGTAATGATATTACTATTACCATTTATAGTTTTATATTATTTAAGAAAAGAAAGTGTTAGTAGAAGAATTAAAAAATGTATTTTGTATGGAATAGCATTTTTAATTATAACAATTTTACCATTTTTAATTTATATGAAGGATCTTTCTATATTTACTTGTATGCTTGTTCAAAGATCAAGATTTTCACATGGAATTTATACTATAATGTATATTTTTAATTGTGATTTAACTAATATATTAAAAAATGTGGCACTAGGAATTTTTGCTATTGTTTATTTTATAGTATGTTTAAAGATATTGCTTTCTAAAAAAATAGTATTAAAGAACTTAATGAATAGATGCTTTTATATTATAATAAGTTTTACTTTTTTACTATTAACTAATTTTCAAATATGGTATGTTATTTGGTTATCATCATTTTTTGCACTACTTAGCGCAAAAAATATAAGAATTTACCTTAATATTCAAAAAACATTTTTGATTACTTATCCATTTTCATTTTTTAATGCAAATATATATGTTGGAATAACTCTTTATATATTTACATTATTTGTAATAAAAGATACATATGTAAGAATGTTAAAAAAAAGCAAAAATAAAAAAGGCAAATTAAATTTTTTCTTTAAAAAACATTTGTAAAATTTTAGAAAAAATATGTTGACAAACCTATAGCTCCGTAGTATAATAGTAAAGCGTAAGATTAAGCGATGATGCAGAATGTGGCTACACATATTTAAAAAATATGATGGAGGGAACTTCTGCGGAGTATGTCTTGGCTTAGACCGGGCGATAAGTTTGATAAATGTACTTAACTTATCCAAGACAAATTTTATGTATCAATTTAATTTTGAATACTAAAGAAGGCTTGGATTTTAAAATGGAGTTATAAGAAACACCAGGGTACGTTAATAACTTGCCGTTAGCCATAATATTAATTTAAGGAGGGAAAAAACAAATGGCAACATCAAACACAAAAATAGGAAGCGACAAAATTAGAATAAGATTAAAAGCTTATGATTTCGTTGTTTTAGATCAGTCTGCTGAAAAAATAGTAGATACTGCTAAAAGAACAGGAGCTAAAGTTTCAGGTCCTATTCCACTTCCAACAGAAAAAGAAGTTGTAACAATTTTACGTTCTCCACACAAGCACAAAGATTCAAGAGAACAATTTGAAATGAGAACACATAAAAGAGTTATAGACATTCTTTATCCAACACAAAAAACAGTTGATAGCTTAATGAAATTAGAGTTACCAGCAGGTGTTGATATAGAAATCAAATTATAATTAAAATTTATTAAAAATTAAAAGGGTCAATTAGGCCATGCTGATTTATCAGCCAATAGTTAAGACAGCTCTTTTTAAAGAATAAATTAGAGATGTCTTATGCGGTAAAACGTATAGGAGGAGAAAAATGAAAACATTAATAGGTAAAAAAGTTGGAATGACACAAATTTTTAATGAAAAAGGTGCAGTTATTCCAGTAACAGTTATAGAAGCTGGACCATGTTCAGTTGTTCAAATTAAAACTGTTGAAACAGACGGTTATGATGCCGTTCAATTAGGATTTGGAGAAGTTAAAGAAAATAAACTTAACAAACCAGAAAAAGGACATTTCAAAAAAGCAAATGTAAAAAATGCAAAACATTTAAGAGAATTTAGAGCTTGCCCAGAATGTCTATCTACAGTTAAAGTAGGAGATGAAATAAAAGTTGATACTTTTGCAGTAGGAGATAAAGTAGATATTCAAGGTATCACAAAAGGAAAAGGTTTCCAAGGTGTTATAAAACGTCATGGACAATCTAGAGGACCAATGGGACATGGTTCTATGTATCATAGAAGACCAGGTTCAATGGGACCAACATCTACACCAGGTAGAGTATTTAAAGGTAAAAAATTACCAGGACATATGGGTGTAGATAAAGTTACTGTACAAAACTTAGAAGTTGTAAAAGTAGACTTAGATAAAAATGCTATTTTAATAAAAGGTTCTGTACCTGGAAATAAAGGTAGCATATTAAAAATAAAAAATTCAGTAAAAGCATCTAAATAGAAGGAAGGAGGAAGATTAAATGCCAAGTATAGATGTATATAATGTAGAAGGTAAAAAAGTTAGCAAAGTAGATTTAAAAGAAGAAATCTTTGGTATAGATCCAAACGAAGCTATTGTTCACAGTGTATTAGTTAACTACTTAGCAAATCAAAGACAAGGAACACAAAGCACAAAAACAAGAGCTGAAGTTAGAGGTGGTGGAAAGAAACCTTGGAGACAAAAAGAAACTGGTAGAGCAAGACAAGGTTCTATAAGAGCTACACAATGGATTAAAGGTGGTATTGCACTAGGACCAAAACCAAGAAGCTATACTTATAGAGTAAATAAAAAAGAAAAACAATTAGCAATAAAATCATTATTAAGTTCTAAAGTTTTAGAAAATGATTTAGTAGTTGTAGACAAATTTGATTTTAAAGAAATCAAAACAAAACAAATGGTAAATGCTATGAAGAATTTAAAAGTTGAAGATAAAGCATTTATAGTTTTACCAACTAATAATGAAACAGTTCAAAAATCAGCTAGAAATATAGAAAATGTTAAAACAGGTTCTGTAAATACAATAAATGTTTATGATTTATTAAAATATAAGAAATTAGTTTTAACAGTTGATACAATCAAGAAATTAGAGGAGGTGTACGCATAAGATGGTAGCAGAAGATATTATATTAGCTCCAGTAGTTACTGAAAGAAGTACTGCTGATATGCAACAAGGAAAATACACTTTCAGAGTTGCAAAAAAAGCAACTAAAGTTGAAATAAGAAATGCTGTTGAAAAATTATTTGAAGTAAAAGTATTAAAAGTTAATACTATGACAGTACAAGGAAAAGAAAAAAGAGTTGGAGCTCATCAAGGAAAAACTCCAGACTGGAAAAAAGCAATAGTTTTCATCGATACAAATGTTTCTGATATGAAATATTTAGGAAAAGGTGGAAAAGAAGTTAAAGTTTCTAAAAAATATAAAGATTCAATTGATGAATTTGTAGGAGCTTAAAAATTAAAAAATTATCGGGAAATAACCCGGAAAATAAATATTAAAAGGAGAGAATTAAAAATGGGAATTAAACATTATAAACCATATACACCATCTAGAAGAAATATGACTACTTCAAACTATGAAGAAATCACTAAAAAAACTCCAGAAAAATCTCTACTTTCAGCAAAAAGAAAAAATGCTGGTAGAAATTCTTATGGAAGAATAACAGTTAGACATCAAGGTGGTGGAAATAGACAAAAATATAGAGTAATTGATTTTAAAAGATTAAAAGATAATATGGAAGCAGAAGTTATTGGTATTGAATACGATCCAAACAGAAGCGCAAACATAGCTTTAATCCAATATGAAGATGGAACAAAAAGTTATATTTTAGCTCCACTAGGATTAACAAATGGAGATAAAGTTGTTTCTGGAGAAAACGTAGATATTAAACCAGGAAATGCAATGCCAATATCTAATGTTCCAGTAGGTACATTAATTCATAATATAGAATTAAATCCAGGTCAAGGTGGAAAATTAGTAAGATCAGCTGGGCAAGAAGCTCAATTAATGGCTAAAGAAGGAGATTATGCTCACGTTAGACTTCCATCAGGAGAAATGAGATTAATATTTATAAGATGTAGAGCAACAATCGGAACAATTGGAAATAGCGATCATGAAAATATTAAATTAGGTAAAGCTGGTAGAAAAAGACATATGGGAATTAGACCTACAGTTAGAGGTTCTGTTATGAACCCTAATGATCACCCTCATGGTGGTGGTGAAGGTAGAGCTCCAGTTGGACACAGCGGACCTATGACACCTTGGGGCAAACCAGCACTTGGATATAAAACAAGAAATAAAAAGAAATTATCTAATAAGTTTATTGTTAAGAGAAGAAAATAAAATTTTTATTTGTTTTTTAAAAAACGAAGAAAAAATTTATGTTATATTTCAAATGAGCCTGAAATATAAACTGAGAAAGGAGAAATACATGTCAAGATCAAGTAAAAAAGTTCCTTTTGTAGCTCCAGAACTTATTAAAAGAATAGAAGCTATGAATGAAACAGGTAAAAAAGAAGTTTTAAAAACATGGTCAAGAGCATCTACAATATATCCTCAAATGGTAGGTCACACAATAGCTGTTCATGATGGTAGAAAACATGTTCCTGTATATATATCAGAAGAAATGATAGGACATAAATTAGGAGAGTTTGCTCCAACAAGAACATTCAAAGGCCATGCAGGAGATAAAACTACAACACAAACAGCAAAAAAATAAATTCAAATTTAAATAAATAAAAATAAAAACTTTGTTTATAGTCTAAATAAAGTGAGGAATGGAGGAAACAATAGTGGAAGAGAAAACTCAAGAGCTAGAAGCAAGAGCAACTCTTAGTTATGCTAGAATATCAAGCCGTAAAGTTAAAATAGTAGCAGACTTAATAAGAGGAAAAAAAGTTGAAGAAGCTCAAAATATAGTAAAATATGCACCAAAAGCATCAGCTGAAATCTTATCAAAATTATTAAATTCAGCTATTGCTAATGCAGAAAACAATCATTTTATGAATAGAGCTAATCTTTATGTTGCTGAAATTTATGCAAATCAAGGTCCTACTTTAAAAAGAATAAGACCAGCTGCTAAAGGTTCAGCAGTAAGAATAAGAAAAAGAACAAGTCATATAACAATAGTTTTAAAAGAGAGTAAATAAGAGAAAGGAGGATATTTACGATGGGACAAAAAGTTCATCCAAATGGAATTAGAGTAGGTGTTATTAGAGATTGGAATTCTAAATGGTATGCAAATTCTAAAAACTTTAGTGAATACTTAGTTGAAGACCATAAAATTCGTGAATATGTAAAAAAGAAACTATTTATTAGTGGAATTTCAAGAATAGAAATCGAAAGAACTGCTAAATTCGTAAAAGTTAATGTTTACACAGCTAAACCAGGTTTAGTTATCGGAAAAGGCGGAAATCTTTCAGAAGCATTAAAAACAGAACTTGAAAAAATGATCAAAAAAGAAGTTAATTTAAACATTGTTGAGGTAAAAAATGTAGACATAGATGCTCAATTAGTTGCTGAATCAATTGCAAATCAATTGGAAAGAAGAATTTCTTTCAGAAGAGCAATGAAGCAAGCTATGCAAAAAGCACTTAAAGCAGGTGCTTTAGGAATTAAAACAGCTGTATCTGGTAGATTAGGTGGAGCTGATATGGCAAGAACTGAATTTTATAAAGAAGGTACAATACCACTTCAAACTTTAAGAGCTGATATAGATTATGGATTCTATGAAGCAGATACTACTTATGGAAAAATAGGTGTAAAAGTTTGGATATATAAAGGTGAAGTTCTTCCAGAGAAAAAAGAAGCAAAAGGAGGTAACGACTAATGCCATTAATGCCAAAAAGAACAAAGCATAGAAAAATGCAAAAAGGTAGAAATAGAGGAAAAGCAACAAGAGGAAATGTAGTTAATGAAGGTGAATACGGATTACAAGCTACAACAGCAGGTTGGATTAAATCAAACCAAATAGAAGCTGCCAGAGTTGCTATGACTCGTTATATTAAAAGAGGTGGTAAAGTTTGGATTAAAATATTCCCAGACAAACCAGTAACAAAGAAACCAGCTGAAACTCGTATGGGTAAAGGAAAAGGAGCACCAGAATATTGGGTAGCTGTTGTAAAACCAGGAAGAGTTATGTTTGAAATAGCAGGTGTTACAGAGGATATTGCTAGAGAAGCTTTAAGACTAGCAGCTCAAAAATTACCTGTTCAAGCTAAATTTATAAAAAGAGAAAATGAAGTAGGCGGTGATGAATAGATGAAGAATAATAAATTAAAAGATATGTCTTCACCTGAACTAGAAAAAGAACTAAGCGAATTAAAATCAGAATTATTTAAACTAAGATTTAGCTTAGCTACAAATGGATTAGACAATCCATTAAAAGTAAAAGAAGTTAGAAGAGACATAGCTAGAATAAAAACAATATTAAGACAAAGAGAATTACAAAATAATCAATAATAAATTAAAGAAAGGAGAAATTCCTAATGGAAGAAAGAAATCTTCGTAAAACAATGATAGGTACAGTTGTTTCAGACAAGATGGACAAAACTGTAGTAGTTGCAGTAGAAACAAGTGTTGCACATCCAATATATAATAAAACAGTTAAAAGAACATATAAATTAAAAGCACATGATGAAGAAAATGCTTGTCAAACTGGAGATAGAGTAAAAGTTATGGAAACTAGACCTTTATCTAAAGACAAAAGATATAGAGTAGTAGAAATCGTTGAGAAAGCAATTAAAAAATAGAATTTCTCAAAAGTTAATAAATAATTATTAACATATATAAAAATAAGGAGGAACTAAAATGGTACAGCAACAAACTAAATTAAAAGTAGCTGACAACACTGGTGCAAAAGAAATAATGTGTATCAGATGTTTAGGTGGATCACATAGAAAATATGCTGAAGTTGGAGATATAATAATAGCTTCTGTTAAAACTGCTACACCAGGTGGCGTTGTTAAAAAAGGCGAAGTTGTAAAAGCTGTTGTAGTTAGAACTAAAAAAGGCATAAGAAGAGCCGATGGTTCATATTTAAAATTTGATGAAAATGCAGCAGTTATCATTCGTGATGACAAAACACCAAAAGGAACTCGTATATTTGGACCAGTAGCAAGAGAATTAAGAGATGGTGATTATATGAAAATCATTTCTTTAGCTCCAGAAGTATTATAAAATTTTCTTTAAAATTAGAAAAAAGAGGTGAATAGATTGAAAATCAAGAAAGGTGATACTGTAAAAATTTTATCAGGAAATGATAAAGGAAAAACAGGTGAAGTTTTAACTGTAATGCCTAAAGAAAACAAAATAGTTGTTAAAGGCGTTAATATAAGAAAAAAACATATCAAACCAAGAAAACAAGGAGATGAAGGAGGTATCATATCAGTAGAATGTGCTATACATAGTGCTAAAGCTGGTGTTGTATGTCCAAAATGCGGTAAAGTAACAAAAGTAGGATATGTTACAGAAAAAGGTGAAAAAGTACGTGTTTGCAAAAAATGTAATGCAAAATTAAAATAAAAATTATGAAAGGAGGAATTGAAATAAATGGAAACACTTAGAGAACAATATGAAAAAGAAGTAGTTCCAGCATTAATGAAAAAATTCAATTATTCTTCAGTAATGCAAGTTCCTAAATTAGAGAAGATAGTTATAAATATAGGATTAGGCGAAACAAAAGATAATCCTAAAGCTTTAGATAATGCTATGAATGATTTAAGCTTAATTACAGGTCAAAGACCAGTAGTAACAAAAGCTAAAAAATCAATAGCAGCATTCAAATTAAGAGAAGGTGCAAAAATAGGATGCAAAGTTACATTAAGATCAGGAAAAATGTATGATTTTGCTTATAAACTATTTAATGTAGCTCTTCCTAGAGTTAGAGACTTTAGAGGAGTACCAAATAACTCTTTTGATGGTAGAGGAAATTATTCAATGGGTGTTAAAGAACAATTAATATTCCCAGAAATCGAATATGATAAAGTAGACAAATTAAGAGGTATGGATATTATATTTGTAACTACAGCTAAAACTGATGAAGAAGCTAAAGAGTTGTTAACACTTTTAGGAATGCCATTTAGAGTTTAAAAAATATGAACTAAAACATATAAAAATGTTTATTTGAAAAGTGATTTTTTAAAGAAAGGAGAAAAAAATGGCTAAAAAATCATTAAAAGTAAAATGTGCAAAAAAACAAAAATATAAAACAAGAGAATATAATAGATGCAAATTATGTGGAAGACCACATGCTTATATTAGAAAATATGGAATATGCCGTGTTTGCTTTAGAGAACTAGCTCATAAAGGCGAAATACCAGGAGTTAAAAAAGCAAGTTGGTAAAAATTATATTAAAAAAGGAGGGAAAATCGTGAATACAACTGACCCAATAGCAGATATGTTAACAAGAATAAGAAATGCAAATAGCCAAAAATTCAAAACTGTTGATGTTCCATCATCAAAGATGAAAAAAGCTATTGCAGAAACTTTACTTGAAGAAGGATATATAAAAGATTTTGAAGAAATCGAAAGTGATGTACAAGGAATATTAAGAATATCACTAAAATATGATGAGAAAGGTAATAAAGTTATAGATGGATTAAGAAGAATCAGTAAACCTGGTTTAAGAATTTATGCATCTAAAGATGAATTACCAAAAGTATTAAATGGATTAGGAATTGCTTTAATTTCTACATCTAAAGGAATTATGACAGATAAAAAAGCAAGAGAATTAGGAATAGGTGGAGAAGTTTTAGCTTACATCTGGTAATCTAAAAAATTCACTATTACTACAAATTAATTTGAATAATAATAAAAAGGAGGGAAATTCACAATGTCTAGAATAGGAAACAAACCTATTACAGTTCCAGAAAAAGTTGAAGTAAAAGTTGAAGGACAAAAAGTTACTGTAAAAGGTCCTAAAGGAACTTTAGAGAAGGAATTTCATAAAAATATGAAAATCAATCTTGAAGGTAATGTTATAACTGTTGTTAGACCAGATGACGAACCAGGAAATAAGAGTTTACACGGTTTAACAAGAACATTATTAAATAACATGATTGAAGGAACACTTAATGGATTTGAAAGAAAATTAGAAGTAAATGGTGTTGGATATAGAGCAAGTAAAAAAGGAAATAATTTATTATTAAACTTAGGCTACTCACATCCAGTAGAAGTTGAAGCTCCAGCAGGAATTACATTCGAAGTTCCAAACCCAAATGAAATAGTTATAAAAGGTATGGATAAAGAATTAGTTGGTCAAACAGCTGCTGTTGTTAGAACAAAAAGACCACCTGAAGTTTATAGAGGAAAAGGTATTAAATATGCTGAAGAAACTATTAGACGTAAGGAAGGTAAAGCTGGTAAGAAATAGAATTTAATAATGTTCAAATTAGGTTATAGTGTGCTTTAGGGGGTATATTTAATCCCTTAAAGAAATATCATAAGGGATTAGATATACCCCTATAAGGAAAACCTAGAAAGGAGAAAATGATGATAACTAAAATAAATAGAAAAGCTGAAAGAGAAAGACGTCATGCTAGAGTTCGTAGAAAAATTAGTGGAACAGCAGAATGCCCAAGACTTTCTGTTAGTAAATCTAATAAAAATATAACTGCTCAAATTATAGATGATACTAAAGGAGTAACTTTAGCTTATGTATCTACTTTAGATAAAGATATAAAAACTAAAAAAGCAAATAAAGAAGCTGCAAAAGAAGTTGGCGCTTTAATTGCAAAAAAAGCTTTAGATAAAAAAATAAAACAAGTAGTTTTTGATAGAGGTGGATTCATATATCATGGTGTTGTTAAAGAATTAGCTGATGCAGCACGTGAGGCAGGATTAGATTTTTAATCAAACTCTAAAAATAATAATCGTATTGCTAAATAAAAGCAAACATTGATAAAAAGGAGGAAAAAAATTCTCATGGAAGAAAAATCAGTAGAACTAAGAGAAACTGTAGTAGCTATTAACAGAGTTGCAAAAGTTGTTAAAGGTGGTAGAACATTTAGATTTAGCGCAGTTGTTGTTGTTGGAGATGAAAAAGGACACATCGGCGTTGGAAATGGTAAAGCTGCTGAAGTTCCAGATGCAATAAAGAAAGCTATTGAAGAAGCTAAAAAGAATTTAATAGAAGTTCCAATCGTTGGAACAACTATACCACATGAATTCGTTGGTAGATTTGGTAGTGCAAGCGTTATGCTAAAACCAGGTGCTGAAGGTACTGGAATTATTGCTGGTGGTAGTGTTAGACCTGTTCTTGAACTTGCAGGATATAAAGATATAAACTCTAAAGTTATTGGTACAAATAACCCAAGAAACGTTGTTTATGCTACTATCGAAGCTCTTAAAAATATGCAAACTGTTGAAGCAGTTGCTAAAAAAAGAGGAAAAAAAGTTAGCGAAATTTTATAATATTTTTTAAAATAATTTGTTTGAAATTAAAATGTTTAATGATATAATTAAAACGAATTTGTTAAAGACTTTAAAAGAGGAGGTGTAAATCGATGGAATTAGGAAACATCAAGCCAGCTGTAAAAAAAGAAACTAGAAAAAGAGTTGGACGTGGAATCGGTTCTGGACTTGGAAAAACATCTGGAAGAGGACACAAAGGTCAAAAAGCAAGATCTGGTGGCGGAGTAAGAAGAGGATTTGAAGGTGGTCAAACACCATTATATAGAAGATTACCAAAAAGAGGATTCAATAATATTTATTCTAAAAACTATACAGAAGTAACTTTAACAATGCTTAACAAATCAGAAGCTACAGAAGTTACAGCTGAAAGTTTATTAGCAGAAGGAATTATTGGAAAAATAAATGATGGAATAGTTGTTTTAGCTACAGGTAAGTTAGATAAAAAACTAACAGTTAAAGCAAAAAGATTTACTAAAGCTGCTGCAGAAAAAATAGAAGCTGCAGGTGGAAAGATTGAGGTGATTTAGTTGTTCAAAACTATTAAAAATGCTTTGAAAACACCAGACGTAAGAAAAAGATTATTATACACATTAGTTTTAATAATCATATTTAGATTTGGATGTTTTATTACAGTACCAGGTGTTGATACCATAGCACTTGGTGAACAAATGCAATCAGCAACTGGAAGTTTAACAGGATTAATTAATACAATTTCCGGTGGTGCATTTGCAAATTTATCAGTATTCTCAATGACAATAACACCTTACATTACAGCATCAATTGTAATACAGTTATTAGGAATGATTATACCTTCATTAGAAAAACTAATGAAGGAAGGTGGAGAAACTGGAAAACAAAAAATAAACAAATATACAAAAATAGTAACATTAATACTATCTTTAATTGAAGGCTTAGGTATCTACATATCTTATAGCTCTTCAGGTGTATTTATAAATCCAGGATTTTTAACAGGTGCAATTGTTGTATTATCATTAATTACTGGTACAGCAATATTAATGTGGCTTGGAGAACAAATCACAAGCAAAGGTATTGGAAATGGTATATCAATGATTATATTTGTTGGTATAATTTCAAGATTACCTCGTGGAATAGTTACATTATGGAATCTAATTGTACAAAATGGTTCTATAAGTACAGTAGGTATAGTTACATCATTAGCAATTATAGTAGGAGCAATTGTTTTAGTAGCAGGTGTTGTATTCGTACAACAAGCTGAAAGAAGAGTTCCTGTACAATATGCTAAAAAAGTTGTTGGAAGAAAAATGTATGGTGGACAAAACACACACATTCCACTTAAACTTGCAATGGCTGGTGTTATGCCAGTAATCTTTGCATCATCATTTATGACATTTCCAGCAATGATGATTCAAATATTTGCTTCAGATAAAATTGGTGGAACAGGCTTTTTAGCAGGTTTATATCAATTCTCAATAGCAACATCTTCATCACAAGTTGCTTGGGGATATTCTTTAGCAAATGCAATTGTGTACTTACTATTAATAGTAGGTTTCACATTCTTCTATACTTATGCAACATTCAATCCAGCAGAAGTTGCTACAAATATTAAGCAAAATGGTGGATTTATACCAGGAATTAGAGCTGGTAAACCAACAACAGATTATTTGAAATCAATACTAGGTAAATTAACTTGGTTTGGTGCAATATTCTTAAGTTTAATAGCAATACTTCCAATGCTTATGAGATTTTCAAGTGTTGATATTTCATTTGGTGGTACATCAATACTTATTATCGTTGGTGTTGCACTAGAAACAGTTCAACAATTAGAATCACAATTAGTAATGAGACATTATAAAGGATTCTTAGAGAAATAGAATATATAAATCATATAGGGTGGTTTTTAAGCCACCCATATATGATTTATATTTATGTTAATTAAATAATAATTTAATAATAAAAATATATTTTTATTATTAACAAAATTTTATTATGAACTTAAGTTTTGGATTTGAAAGTAATTTGAATTTAGAAATTCTTAAATAAAAAAATGAGGGATGTTCGAAGGCAAATCGAAGATTTGAGCAGCGAAAGAGGCGCATTTTTTTATTTTAGAATTTCTATGAAAATTAGCTTGAACGGAAAAACTTAAGTGAATAATACAATTTTGTTAATATAATAATAGTTGAAATATAATGATTTAAATGCATTAGTGAAAATACAAATTATTATTTAATTAGCATAAATATAAAAATTTAAGGGGGTATCTTTATGGTAATTATTATGTTAGGAGCACCAGCTTCTGGAAAAGGAAGTGTTGCAGAAATACTTTCAAATGAATTTAAAATTCCATCAATTTCTAGTGGAGATATTTTTAGAAAATATATTAGCAATGGATCTGAAATTGGAAAAAAGGCAAATGAATACATGACAAAAGGTGAACTTGTTCCAGATGATTTAACAGTAAAACTTATAACTTCTAGATTAGATGAAGATGATGTAAAGAATGGATTAATTTTAGATGGATTTCCAAGAACTGTAAATCAAGCAAAAGCATTAGATGATATGCTAAAGAAAGAAAACAAGAAAATAGATATAGTAGTTAATCTAGAAACTCCAGAAGAAGAAATTTTAGAGAGAATTACAAATAGAAGAATTTGTTCAAATCCAGATTGTAAAGCTATTTATAACACAGTTTTAAATCCTTCAAAAGTAGATGGAATTTGTGATAAATGCGGAAGCAAAACTTATCAAAGAGATGATGATAAACTAGAAAAAGCTAAAAACAGATTAGAAGTTTATTATAGAGAAACAGCCCCAGTAGCAGATTACTATAAAGAAACCGGAGCATTATATTCAACTGTACTAAGTAAAGCTGTAAATAGAATGAAAAATGAAGTTGCAGCAGATGTTATTAAATATTTAAAAAAATAAAAACAGGATGTGTAAAGAAAAGAAGGGGCAAAAATGATTAGTATTAAATCAAAGAGAGAAATAGAATTAATGAAAGAAGCCTGCAAAATTACAGCAGAAACTTATGATTATATTGAAAAAATAATAAAGCCAGGAATGTCAACATTAGAACTTGATAATTTAGCAGAAAAATTTATAAAATCAAAAGGCGGAATACCAGCACAAAAAGGTTATCCAAGCGGAGTAAGAGGAGTACCAAATTTCCCAGGTACTCTTTGCGTATCTATAAATGATGAAGTAATTCATGGCATACCTTCAAAAGATATTATTATACAAGATGGTGATGTTGTTAGTGTAGACTTAGTTGTATTAAAAAATGGCTATCATGGCGATGCAGCAAGAACTTTTTTAATTGGAAATGTAAGTAAAGAAGCAAGGGAACTTGTAGAAGTTACAAAACAATCTTTTTTTGAAGCAATTAAATTTGCAAAACCAGGAAACAGAGTTGGAGATATCTCTCATGCAGTAGAAAGCTATGTTAAACAATTTGGTTTTTCTGTTGTAAGAGAATTTCAAGGACATGGAATAGGAAAAGAAATGCATGAAGAACCAGGAGTTCCAAATTATGGAAAACCAGGTAAAGGTCCAAGACTAGAACCTGGAATGACAATAGCAGTTGAACCTATGATTATAGCTGGAAAACCAGACATTTGGGAACTAGAAGATGGATGGACAATAGCAACACAAGATGGAAGTTTATCTGCACATTATGAAAATACAATTTTAATTACAGAAAATGAGCCAAAAGTATTGACAATGCTATAAAAATACTATATAATATTCTAGATTTATTGCTCGAAGAAGCTAAAATAATAAGCCAAAATATGCCTGAAAGGGCTTATTTGTGCTGATATAAGGGGGATTTAATTTTGTCTAAAGAAGATGTAATTGAAGTAGAAGGTACTGTAATTGAAACATTACCAAATACAAATTTTAAAGTCGAATTAGAAAACGGACATCAAGTATTAGCTCATATATCAGGAAAGTTAAGAATGAACTACATAAAAATTTTGCCAGGAGATAAAGTAAAGCTAGAGCTTTCACCATATGATTTATCTAAAGGTAGAATTACTTGGAGAGCAAAATAATATTTAAAAAAATAAGATGTTCTTTAAAGTTTAGTGTAATTTGGGTGTGTAATAAGCTAGGCTTAAGAGAAAATCTTTATCGATAAATAAATTTTTAGGAGGAAAAATAGAAATGAAAGTAAGACCATCAGTAAAGAAAATTTGCGAAAAATGCAAAATTATCAAAAGAAAAGGCGTTGTTAGAGTAATTTGTGAAAACCCAAAACATAAACAAAGACAAGGCTAGTAATTAAACTATTTAGATATTAACACAAAATGGAGCGGCTGTCAGATTTATCTAGTCTGATATTCATATTGTGTTTATATATATGTTAAAATAAATAAATTACTATTTTATGTTAGATATAAATTTATTTTTAAAATAGATTATATTCTAAAGTAAAATACATTTCAGGTTTATTTGTTTTAGCAAAACAAAGTAAAGATGAAAATTTATGGAGGTGCAAAAATTTATGGCTCGTATAGCAGGAGTTGATTTACCTAGAGAAAAAAGAGTAGAAGTAGGATTAACATATATTTATGGTATAGGATTACCTAGTTCTCAAAAAATTCTTAAAAGTGCAGGAGTTAATCCAGATACAAGAGTAAAAGATCTAACAGATGATCAAGTTGGACAAATAAGAAAAGCTATGGCAGATTACAAAGTTGAAGGTGACTTAAGAAGAGAAGTAGCTTTAAATATTAAAAGACTTACTGAAATTGGATGCTATAGAGGAATTAGACATAGAAGAGGACTACCTGTAAGAGGACAAAGAACAAAAACTAACGCTCGTACAAGAAAAGGTCCTAGAAAATTAGTAAGTAAAAGTAAAAAAGCAAATTAGTTAGAAAATAAATTTTAAGGGAGGTAAATACCAAATGGCAAAAGCTAGTAGTGCTAAGAAAACAGGTATCAGAAGAAGAGAAAGAAAAAATATAGATAGAGGTTCAGCTCATATTCACTCTACTTTTAACAATACAATAGTTTCTATCACAGATACACAAGGAAATGTTATTTCTTGGGCAAGTGCTGGAGAATTAGGTTTTAAAGGTTCTAGAAAAAGCACACCATTTGCAGCTGGCCAAGCAGCAGAAACTGCAGCTAAAGCAGCAATGGAACATGGATTAAAAACTGTTGATGTTTATGTTAAAGGACCAGGTGCTGGACGTGAAGCTGCAATTAGATCATTACAAACAGCTGGTTTAGATATTACAATGATTAAAGATGTTACTCCAATACCACACAATGGTTGTAGACCACCAAAAAGAAGAAGAGTATAGAGAAAATAAAATAAAGAATTTTAGAAAGAGGTGTATTTAAGCAAATGGCAAGATATAAAGACGAACAATGTCGTATATGCCGTAGAGAAGGACAAAAATTGTTCTTAAAAGGTTCAAGATGTTATTCTGATAAATGTAGTGTAACAAGAAGAAATTATGCTCCAGGACAACATGGACAAAAAAGATCAAAACTTTCTGAATACGGTACACAATTAAGAGAAAAACAAAAAACTAGATCATTTTATGGTGTAGGTGAAAAACAATTTAGAAAATATTTTGAAATGGCTTCTAATAAAAAAGGTATTACAGGTACAAATCTTTTACAAATATTAGAAAGTAGATTAGATAATGTTGTTTATAGATTAGGTTTTGGTGTTTCAAGACCACAAGCAAGACAATTAGTAACACATGGAAATATAGAAGTAAATGGAAGAAAAACAGATATTGCTTCTTATTTAGTAAAACCAGGTGATATTGTTGCTGTTAGAGAATCTAGAAAAGATAACAGCATAATAAAAGCAAATGCAGAAGCTGGATCTGTTAGACCAATTCCAGAATGGTTAGAATTAGATAGCAAAAACTTAAGTGCTAAAGTTTTAAGACTTGTAAATAGAGAAGAAATTGATTTACCAGTTGAGGAACATTTAATCATAGAGTTATATTCAAAATAATAATTTTTAAATACTTAGGATACGTACGTAAAGAGATATTAAATTTTTTATATAGGGTTAAAATAACCTATTAGGAGGTAAGAATGATTGAATTTGAAAAACCAAACATCGAATGTGTAGAGGCAGACGATAAGAGGAATTATGCAAAATTCATATGTGAACCATTAGAGCGTGGATATGGTATGACAATAGGAAATTCTTTAAGAAGAATCTTATTATCATCTTTACCAGGAGCTGCTATAACAAGTGTTAAAATTAACGGCGTAGTACATGAATTTTCTACTGTACCTGGTGTCGTAGAAGATGTTCCTGAGTTAATTGTTAATTTAAAAAGTGTAAGACTTAAAGTTTTTGATAATGAAGAAAAAATTATAAGAATAGATTTCAAAGGTGCTGGAGAAATAAAAGCTGCAGATATTGTTACAGATGGAACAGTTGAAATATTAAATCCAGAACTACATATAGCAACAACTTCAGCTAATTGTGATTTACACATGGAAATGACTGTAAACAGAGGAAGAGGATACAATGTTGCTGAGAAAAACAAAAAAGAAAACAGTCCAATAGATGTATTAGCAATAGATTCTATATTTACTCCAGTAAAAAAAGTAAATTATTCTGTTGAAAATACTAGAGTTGGTCAAATGGTAGATTATGATAAATTAACAATCGAAGTTTGGACAGATGGTAGTTTAAAACCATTTGAAGCCTTAAGTTTAGCTGCAAAAGTTATGACAGGTCATTTGGAATTATTCATAGACTTATCAGAAACAGCTAAAAATACTCAAGTTATGGTTGAAAAAGAAGAATCAAAGAAAGAGAAAGTTTTAGAAATGCCTATCGAGGAATTAGAACTTTCTGTAAGATCATACAACTGCTTAAAGAGAGCAGGAATTCAAACTGTTGAAGACTTAGCTAAGAAATCACAAGAAGATATGATGAAAGTTAGAAACTTAGGTAAAAAATCATTAGATGAAGTTACAAATAAATTAATTGCTTTAGGTTTAAACTTTACATCAGAAGAAGAATAATATTTAAGGAAGGTGGAAAATAAAGTGGCAGGAACAAGAAAACTTGGAAAACCAACTGATCAAAGATTAGCAATGCTTAAAACTCAAGCAACAGATTTAATTTTAAATGGTAAAATTATTACTACTGAAGCAAGAGCTAAAGAAGTAAAATCAATTGTTGATAGTGTTATAGCATTAGCTGTTAAAGAACATAAAAACTTTGAAGAAGTAGAAGTTAAAGTAGTTAAAGCAAAAGTAGATAGCAATGGAAGAAAAGTTACAGAAAAAGTAAAAAGCAAAAATGGAAAAGAATATCTAAAAGTTGTTAAAGAAGAAAAAATGGAAAAAAGACAAAAAGATATGCCATCAAGATTAAATGCTAGAAGAAAAATAATGAAGAAAATCAACAAAGTTGATGGTGTAGACTTAATGAATAAATTATTTAATGAACTAGCTCCAAAATATGAAGGAAGAGTTGGTGGATATACTAAAATATTAAAAATGGAACCAAGAAGAGGCGATAATGCTGATTCAGCAATTTTAATGTTAGTTTAATAACTTTGTGCTTTATAAAAGCACATTCAAAAATGCATAGAAAAAGAAGAAAGCCAAAACTTAAAACACAAAAATGTGCTTTAAGTTATGAAATAAACTAAGAGTTATTTCAGTAAAGGGCTTCTTTTTTTATGCATAAATACTTCACATAAATTTATCAATAAACATAAAATATAACATAATAATTAAAAGGGAGGAAAAATATGTTAGAAGTTATTGTTTATGGTATAATTTGGTGTTTTGCTCTTTATGGTATTTTAGTAATGATACAAGAAATTATTAGAAACAATACATATCATAAAATAGAAGAAAATATAAAGCTAATTATGACAGTAAAAAATGTAGAAAACGGAATAGAAAATTATGTGAGAGAATTGTCTTTTGGCAGAAATTTTTACAATAATTTAGTTGTTATAGATTTAGAATCTGAAGATGATACAGTATGTGTTTTAAAAGAACTTGAAAAAGAAAATATAAATATGAAAATATTAAATAAAGAAGAAGGAAAAAAGTATCTGGAGAGTTTGTAATCTCCAGATATTTGCTTTAAAACATATTGTGTTTTTTAAGAATTATTTTTATGTAATCAGTATATATTGGGTTTTATATTCCTTTAATTAGTAACGCGTAAGCGACCAACCGAAGCGTAAGCGAAGGGCGATTGGAGCAATCTTCCTTTATTTATTTTAAAAAAAGGAGATTGCGACACCAAGTTACTAATTAAAGGAATATAAAACCCAATATATACTTTTATATAAAATTTTAAAAATAAAATTTAGCAAACTTGGGCTTCAAATTCCTTGAATAACTTCTTTTATGATGATATAATATTTTAAGTAAATTTTAAAATTAAATAAAGGAAAAAATATATGAAAAAAATCGAATTATTAGCTCCAGCAGGATCTTTTGAAAAAGCTAAAATTGCTTTTATGTATGGAGCAGATGCAATATACTGTGGCACTCCAAAATTATCTTTACGTTCAAGATCAGAACTTGAAGAAAATGAATTAGAAAAAACTATTGAATATGCGCATAGCTTGGGAAAAAAGGTTCATGTTGCAATAAATATTTATGCTTGGGATGAAACTTATGAAGAAATAAAAAGACAAGCTCAAGAACTTAATAGATTAAAAGCAGATGCAATTATTGTTGCAGATGGTGGAGTTGTAGATATTGTAAGAGAATATGCTCCAAACATTCCTATTCATATTAGCACACAAGCAAATACAGTAAGTTATCATACTTGCAACTTTTGGTATAGAAATGGAGCTAAAAGAATAATTTTAGGAAGAGAATTAAATAAAGAACAAATAAAAACAATATTGCAAAATAAACCAAAAGACTTAGAAATTGAAATATTCGCACATGGTGCATTATGTTTTGGATATTCAGGAAGATGCTTTTTAAGCGAATTTTTAGCTGGAAGAAGTGGAAATTTAGGAGATTGTGCACAAAGTTGCAGATGGGCTTATAATGTATATGTTGAAGAAACAAATAATCCAGGAAACTTAATGCCTGTTGAAACAGATGAAAAAGGAACATACATTTTTTCTTCTAAAGATTTATGCTTAATTAAAGAAATTCCAGAAATTATAGATATGGGAATAGATAGTGTAAAAATAGAAGGAAGACTAAAAACAGAATATTACATAGCAACAGTTATAAATGCATATAGAAATGCAATAGATGATTATATGAGAAATCCTAAAGATTTTAATGCTGAAAAATATATTGAAGAATTAGAAAAAACAAAAACAAGAGGACTTACAACTTTTTATTTTAACGATAGAAATAATAAAGATTTTCAAGATTACTCTGGTAGACAATATAATAGTGATTATGAATTTGGTGGAAAAGTAATTGAAACAAGAGAAGATAAAGTTTTAATAGAAATAAGAAATAAATTAAGTGTGGGAGATAATTTAGAACTAATTATTCCTGGTAAAATTGAACCTTTAAAATTTACAATTAATAAATTGTGGGATGCAGATACCTTAGAAGAAATAGACACTGTAAATCCTGGAAAGGCAGAACAAAAAGTTTTATTACAAATACCAACAAAAGTAGAAAAAAATTGGATTATACGAAGGAAAAAATAAGGAAGGGAGAAAAAAATGTTACTACTTGTTATATGTATTTTCATTTTATATGCTTATGATACAAATAAAAAAATATCAAAATTGCAAAATGAAAATAAAGAATTAAAAAAGCAACTAGAAAATTACTTAAAAGAAAATGTAGTTGAGAAAAAACTAGAATCTACCCAAGTAACTGAAACACACCAACCACAGCAAATTCAACAAGCACAACAGCAACCACAACAAGCACAGCAAACGCAAGAAATACAAGAAACACAAATTTCAAAAGAAGAGTTAAAAGCAAGAAAAGAAAAACAAGAAAGAGAAAGCAGAAACACAGGAATTTTAGTAACAGGAGCATTATTAATAGTTTTATCTGCAATAGTATTTTTAACTTCTACTTGGTACTCTATTGCAAACATAGTAAAAACAATGGTAATTCTATTATTAATAGGAGTTTTTTATGGAGCAAGTAATATTGCAAAAAATAAGCTTAATCTACCTAAAGCCAGTAAAGCATTCTTTTATATTGCAATGGCTTATATACCAATATGTTTAATTTCTTGTTCTTTATTTGGATTATTTGGAGAATTTCTATCCATACTGGGAGAAGGACGATACATTTATTTAACCATAGTATTTATAATAACTGCAATTGTATACATATATAATTATCTTACAAAGCATGATAAAGTATTACTTTATGGAACTATATTGTCTCAAATTTTAGCAGTTATATTGTTCACATTAATCTTTTCAGAAAATATATTATTAATATGCATTAATATATTAATATATAACTGTTTGTTAATATTGTTTAAAGAAAAATTAAATACAAAAACAAATTGGATAAGAAATATATGTGAAGGAATATCATATTTAGTAGCAATTATACTAGTATTTTCTATTCAAACAGTTGACTTTTGGCTATTAATATTATTCCCGATTTTAGCAATTAACTTTTTCTTACTAAGAAAAGAAAATCCTGTAATGATTTCTTATTCATTTAATATAACTTTATATTTATTTGGAATTTACTTGTTTTTCACGTATTTAAATATTTCAGCAGATTACAAAATAGCAATGTCTTTAATATATTCCATAGCTTTATTTATTACTATTGAAATATTATCTTCTAGAAGTTCAGATATTAACATACAAAATAGTTCATTAATTGTTAATTTGTTATACATTTTTATAGTATATGGACAAACCATATCAGATGATGCTGTAATTATGAAATCATTTATTGTGTCATTTTTAGAAACAATTTTTGCTTATATAGCTTATACAAGAAGTAAAGTAAATACAGTTCGAAAAAAGTTTTTGGCATATTTAATACCAATTACAATTATTTTATCAGTAAATGAAATTCTAGGTAAGCTAGATGTAAATTTCTGTTTTTATATAATTTTTGCAATAATACTTTTAAAAATTAGTAATATGCAGAAAATGAGAGCAAACTTTAATGATATAAGAAAAGCATTTTTAGTGTTATCACAAATATATATAACTGTTCTATATGTTATTGCAATCTTTTTCTATAATGATAAAACATTACACATTCTTATAGCATTTATTCTTTCAGCTTATTTATTATTTAATAATATTAAGTATAGGGAAAATAAATTTTTAAAAATTATTCCAGCAACTGGGTTATTAATGATGTTATCAAGAAATATTGATAAAGGAAGCATTAATTCAAGTAGTGCTTTATATGCAACATTACTATTAATTTTAACTACAATTGCATTAACAATAATTTCTATATATAAAAATAAGATTTCAATAGAAACTATTTTCTCATTTATATATTTACTAAGTACATTAAAATATTTTGATAGTATTTATGCAAAAGAAATATTTTTTATAATATGGTCATTAGCAAACTTATGCTTTATGAGCAGTAATAAAGAAAAAGATTTATTTAAAGGACTACTATATTGTGGGGGACTTTTATTATATTGTTCTATAATTGATAGTTTGAATTTGGAATATAATTCTCCTATTATAATAGGTATAACAATTTTTACAGTACTATTATTTAGAACTATAATACAAAAATATATACAATCTGATTTAGATATCTTTGAGGGCATAGTATTAGGCATAATTTACCTTTCTTCAATGATAACATATTTAAACGAATTTGACGGAATGATATATGTAATGTTTATTGTGTTACTTGTAATATTTAGCTATGTAAAAAAATATGGAACATTGTGTATGGTAAGCATACTAGCAATCATAGTAAATGTATTAGCCTTAACTAGAGAATTTTGGTTTTCAATTCCATGGTGGATTTATTTATTGGTAATAGGTGCAATATTAATAGGATTTGCTATGAAAAATGAATCAAATGAAAATAAATTAAATATAGGGGAAACTATAAAAAGAATAAAAGAAAAAATAGAAAAATAGCATAAAACCGCACCTTTTACTTGATTTTTATAAAAAAACAATTTATAATACTAACATTCTATTTTAAGGGGGTTAAAAGTAGGTTTATTTCTTTTTAAAAATCAAGTTAAAAGCAAGAGAAAATATTTTAGGGGCATTTATATAAAGCTAATAAACAACTTTATATAAATGCTTTTTGTATTTAAAAACCTAAAATATAGTTTTTTTCAAAGTTTCAAATGTCAATTTTATTTTTTCTTTAAGGCAAAATTTCTGAAACACTCTTAAAAATACTTTATACCTAAATTAAAATAGAAAATAAGTTGATGTTTATAGAATATTAACTTAAAAAAGAGCATTGAATAACAAGAAAAAGAGTATTCATTTTAGAATACTCTTTTCTTGTTTATAAAATGTTTTTTAAAACATATCACTCATATCATAAAAACCGGAATCTTTGTGAACAGTAAATAATGCAGCTTTAACAGCTCCGTTTGCAAAAACTGATCTAGAATTTACATTATGTGTAATTTCAAGGCTTTCATCTTGACCAAAGAATATTACACTATGCTTTCCAACTTCAGTTCCACCTCTAATAGAATGAATACCAATTTCTTTTTTACTTCTTTTTTCACGTTTTTCATGTCTATTATATTCATAATTCATTGTGTTATCTAAAGCATTATTTATACTGTCAGCAAGTATAAGGGCAGTTCCACTTGGACTATCAATTTTTCTATTATGATGAGTTTCTACAATTTCAATGTCAGAATCTGTAAGCTTTTTTGAAAGATCAGCAACTATTTTTGCCATTAAATTTATTTCATAAGACATATTTGCAGATTTAAATATTGCAAAGTTTTTAGAATATTCTTTTATTCTTTTTAATTCTTCATCTGTAAAACCAGTTGTTGCTATAACAGTAGGAATTTTATGTTCATTTGCAAATTCTAAAATTTTAAATGTAGCTTCTGGAATAGAAAAATCTATTATTACATCAGGTATAAGATTTATATCATTAATACTTGTAAAAACAGGAAAACTATTATCTCCAGTATCAATTCTATCTACTCCACATAATACTTCAATTTCAGGATTTGAAAATACAGATTTAGCAACTTCTTGACCCATTTTTCCATTACATCCATTTATTAAAACTCTTATCATAACTAATATTCCTCTTTATAAATATTTAGATTTTAAGAAAATCCATAAAACTATTTTTTAAAATTTTTAAATAATTCACGAGTAGCACAATATTTATCTACCAAAGTAACAATATAACTTTCTCTATATGCAGGAAATCTAAGAGTTAGAGGCCACATGTGTTTTAAAATAATATCTTTTTCAATATTATTTAAATCAAAAATATCTGTTGCATTATTTAAAGCTATACGTGGATGTCTAAATGCGTGAAACTTTTTTTGATCTTCAACGTTTTTATCTCTCCAGTCATAATAGTAAAAGTCATGAAGCATAGCGCCTCTAGTAGCAGAAATATAATCTAATTTTAATTTCTTACATATACAATAAGTATTGTATGCTACACATAAGCAATGATAATATCTTGATCTATTTTTATGTTGAACTCGCTCTTTTAAAGCTAACACATTAGGATTTTTTGCAATGTCTTTAATTATTTCTTTAAATTCTAATATAGAAGGCTCTGAGTCTACTACAATTAAATCATGTTTTATATTTTCCAAGTTAAAACTCCTTTTTTCTTTTATTGTAACATATTATTTCATTAATCCAAATGTTAATAATTCGTTTTTTAGATTATTTTTTCCATCTTCACTCATTTCAATAAGAGGGAGACGAGGTGTGCCAACATCATATCCAAGCATATTTAAAGCAGATTTTATTGGTATTGGATTTACTTCAGAGAACAATGCTTTTACTAAAGGAATTGCTTTTAATTGTGAGCTAATTGCTTTAGTAACATTGCCATTTTCAAAATCTGAAACTATATTATGAGTAAATTCTGGTGCTATATTTGAAAGAACAGAAATAACTCCAAGTCCACCAACTGCTAAAATAGGAGTAATTTGATCATCATTTCCAGAATAAATATGTAATTCATCTCCACATAAATTAGCAATTTCTGCAATTTGTGATAAATTTCCGCTCGCTTCTTTTATGGCAACAATATTTTCTATTTCTGAAAGTTTTTTGCAAGTAGAAGGAGTAATATTTACCCCTGTTCTACTAGGTACACTATAAAGAATTAGTGGTAAAGAAGTTTCTTTTGCAATAGCTTTATAATGAGCTACTAAACCATCTTGAGTTGTTTTATTGTAATAAGGTGTAACAACTAAAGCTGCATCTACACCAACACTTTCTGCATATTTTGTAAATTCAATTACAGATGCAGTACAATTACCACCAGTTCCAGCAATTACAGGAATACGTCTATTTACGGTATCTACTGCAAATTTAATAGTTTGTTTTCTTTCTTCTAAAGTCATAGTAGAAGATTCACCAGTTGTGCCACAAACAATAATACTATCTGCTTTGTTTGCAATTTGAAATTCTATTAGTTTTCTAAACTCTTCAAAATTAACACCATGTTCATTAAAAGGTGTTACAATAGCTGTTCCACAGCCTTTAAAAACAATTTTTTTCATAAATAAATCCTTTCTCAAATTTAAAAAATTAAATTTAGGATTTGAAATTAAGAATAAAAATATAATTATATAAATTTATCTATATTATTATATGCAAAAAAGTGTTAAAAATCAATAAAAAATAGATTACGAGTTAGTAACGAAATATTTAAATTTTGTTATTTTTTTACATTATATTTAAATATTAAACTTATCTATCTTAATATTTTTATTTTAATCTTATCTACCTAAGTATATTTATTACTTTATTAAATAACGCGTAAGCGACCAACTGAAGTGTAAGCGGAGGACGATTGGAGCAATCTTCCTTTTAATTAAATTTTTTAAAAAGAAGATTGCGACACCAAGTTATTTTATAAAGTAATAAATATACTTAAGGTAAATAGTTTAAATTAAATTAAATTAAATCTTAAAAGTTGATAGTTTAATTTGAAATTAAAAAATCATAAAACTTAAATATTGTATAATAAGCAAAATTATTGTATAATAATTAATGTGGTAATTTTAATTTACCAAAAACATGGGGGTGTATTTGGTTTCGACAGTAATCTAGAAGAATAAATAGCGAGTAGTGGAGATGCCTGGCCACTTTAAAAGGCATAAAATAAATATAAACGCTGATAATAGAGAATTAGCATACGCTGCCTAATTTTGGCGGCACGTCTTACTTTTGCAACCTACGGCTTAAGATAAGGCGACGAATTAGTAGGAAACGAAATTAGTATTTTCTCTTTATGCTAATGGGACTATTTAAAGAGATACTTTAAATAAACTTTGTTTATTAGGAATATTTAAAAGAATTTTTATAATAAACTGCACTCGGAGAAGTTTATTTGGAAGGGTTATTGGACAGGAGTTCAACTCTCCTCACCTCCACCAAAAAGTGAATTACAGTCAAGAAGAGGTAAAAAATTAATGAATAAATTCGAAATTCTTATAAATAAAGACAATAAAATAGATGAAGACTTTTGTAAAAGATTTAACTTGATTGAAATTAAGAATTTTGAAGGTAAAACCATAAAAATTGAAAAAAGAACATACAAAGAATTTTTAAAATTAAAAAAAGAAGTTTTTAAAAAAGAAAATTTAGAAATACATATTTTAAATTCTTTTAGAGATTTTGAAGAGCAAGAAAGAATATGTAAAGAATATGTAGAACTTTATGGAGAAAATTTAGCTTATAAATTAGCAGCTATTCCCGGAACAAGTGAGCATCATACAGGTCTTGCAATAGATATTACAGTAAAAAAAGATGACGGAAAATTTGCGAAATCAAATGATGAATTGTATGCTGAAAATAAAAAATTTTTAATTATACATAAATATTTATCAAAATATGGTTTTATATTAAGATATCCTTCTGACAAAACAGAAATAACAAAATATAATTATGAGCCATGGCATATAAGATATATAGGGAAAAAGATAGCTAAAAAATGCTTTGAAAAAAATATGTGTCTTGAAGAAATTAAATAATCATATATGTCTTGCAAAAATATAAACTATTTAGTATAATTCATATAGATTTTAAAAGGGAGTAGCTATAAATACTAATCAACAATCTCGATATTTAATATCTGGTTAGTAACCTTATAAATAGGAAGTGAGACTTTTAAAGAAACCAAGAAAATAGTGTTTCTTTGAAAGTCTTTTTTGTAATATAAAAAGTTTTATCAATTAATATATTTAAAAAATATAATAAAATTAGATTCAATTTTGTTAGTAATATTTTAAAATTATATAAAAAGGAGGAAAATATGGAAGAAAAATGGTTTAATTTATCTGTAAAAAAAGTTACTGAAAAACTAAATACAGATATAGAAAAAGGTTTATCTTCAGAAGAGGTTTCAAAAAGATATGAAACTTATGGAAGAAATGAACTAAAAGCAAAACCTAAAAAAAGCCTATTTGTTAAATTTTTAGAACAATTCAAAGACTTCATGATAATAGTTTTAATAATTGCTGCTATTGTGTCAGGAATTGTAGGAATTCAACAAGGAGAAGGAATAGCAGATACATTTATTATTTTAATAGTAGTTATTGTTAATGCTATTATTGGTGTAGCTCAAGAAAGTAAAGCAGAAAAGTCTTTAGAGGCCTTGCAAAAACTAAGTAGCCATGTCGCAAAAGTAATAAGAGATGGTAAATTAGTAGTTGTTCAATCAGCAGATTTAGTTCCAGGAGACATTGTTGTTTTAGATACAGGAGATTTTATTCCAGCAGATTTAAGAATTATTGAAGCTGTAAATTTAAAATCTCAAGAATCAGCATTAACAGGTGAGTCTGTTCCAGTAGAAAAAACAGAAAATACTATTGAAGATGAAAATGTTGGAATTGGAGATAGGAAAAACTTATTATTTTCTTCTAGCTTAGTAACTTATGGTAGAGGAAAGGGAATAGTTGTTGAAACTGGAATGAAAACTGAAGTTGGTAAAATAGCAGAAATGATTAATGAAGTTGAAGATGAAGAAACACCACTTCAAGTAAAATTAAATAATTTAGGAAAAACTTTAGGAATAGTTGCATTAACTATATGTGCAGTAATATTTGTAGTAGGACTTCTTTATGGAAAATCTCCTTTAAATATGTTTATGACAGCTGTATCACTTGCTGTTGCTGCAATACCAGAAGGATTAGCTGCTGTATCAACAATAGTTCTTGCTATTGGTGTACAGAGAATGGTAAAGAAAAATGCAATTGTAAAAAAATTACCTGCTGTTGAGACCTTAGGAAGTGCGTCAGTTATTTGCTCAGATAAAACTGGAACATTAACACAAAACAAAATGACAGTTAAAAAAGTATTTTCAAATGGAGAACTTGTAGATTTAGAAAGCATAAAAGAATTTAATGAAGAATTAAAATTACTATTTGAAGCAAATATGCTATGTAATGATACAAAAGTTGCAGATGACGGAACATTAACAGGAGACCCAACAGAAACAGCTTTAATAGATATGGGAAACAAATTAAACTTTAAATTAGAAAATTATCCAAGAGTTGCAGAATTACCTTTTGATTCAGGCAGAAAATTAATGACAACAGTACATAAAGTCGGAGAAAAATTTGTTGTTTACACAAAAGGTGGAGTAGACGAATTATTAAGTTGTTGTACTTCTTATCAAAAAAATGGAGAGATAAAATCTGATTTAACCAATTATAAAGAACGTATTCAAGAATGCAATAAAGGTATGGCAGAAGGAGCTTTAAGAGTATTAGCTTCAGCTTATAAAGTAATCAACCACACTTTAACAGAGGAAGATATAAAGAAATTAGAAACAGAATTAACATTTGTTGGAATGGTAGGAATGATAGATCCACCAAGAGAAGAGGCAAAAGAAGCTGTTAAAAAATGTATTTCTGCAGGAATAAAAACAGTTATGATTACTGGAGATCACAAAATTACAGCAACAGCAATTGCTAAAGAATTAGGAATTTTGAAAAACGATAGTGAAGCAATAACTGGAGCAGAACTTGAAAAAATGTCTGACGAAGAATTAAAAGAAAAAGTTAGAAACATCTCAGTTTATGCTAGAGTTTCACCAGAGCATAAAGTTCGTATAGTAAGAGCTTGGCAAGCAAATGGAGAAATTGTTGCTATGACAGGTGACGGTGTAAATGATGCGCCAGCACTTAAGAAAGCAGACATAGGATGTGCAATGGGAGTTGTTGGAACAGATGTTGCAAAAGAGGCAGCAGATGTTATTTTAACAGATGATAATTTCGCAACAGTTGTTTCAGCAGTAGAAGAAGGAAGAAGAATTTATAATAATATTTTAAAAGCAATTTCTTTCTTATTATCAAGTAATGTTGGAGAAATAGTAGTTTTATTTTTAGCAATAATGCTAACACCAGTATTTGCAAATAAATTTGGAATAGATCCAAACCACATAGACATTTTACTTCCAGCTCAAATATTGTGGATAAACTTAGTAACAGATTCACTTCCAGCCTTAGCATTGGCGGTAGATCCTGCTGAAAAAGGAATTATGAAAAAGAAGCCACTTAAAAACAATAAAGGAATATTCACAAAAGGAATGACATGGAGAATTGTTTATCAAGGCATTATGATAGGACTTCTAACACTTGCTGCTTTTGTTTTAGGATTAGCAACAGAAGGTGTAGCACCAGAAGAAAAAGTTGCAATAGGAGAAACAATGGCATTTACTGTTTTAGCTTTATCAGAGCTTGTTCATGTATTTAACATTAGAAATAATAAAGAATCAATATTTAAAACAAATCCATTTAATAATGGAAAATTAATTTTAGCAATAGTAGTTTCTGCAGCACTTATGATTATGGTATTAGTAGTTCCAGCTTTAAGAGAAGTATTTGGAATTGCTGTGCTTCCAATTCATAAATTAGAAGAGACGGTTGCATTAGTAATTTCTCCACTTATAATTGTTGAAATATTTAAATTCTTTAAAATTAACACAACAAAGGATGAATAAATAAAAAATGGGCATAATCATTAAAAGATTATGCCTTTTTTGTCGTTTATTGGTGAAAAAAGTTGAAAATAATATAAATATGTAACAAAATACTTGAAATTTTAATAAAATGCTATATAATAACAGTGTTAGGAGAAGAATATGTTATATGGTATGGATGAGGATGACGATGAAGAAAAAATAAGTTATCCAATAAAACAAGAAAAAAAATTAAATATAAAAAAAGTAGTTTTGGTTATAGTGGCTGTAATACTTGCTATTTTAATAATATATATTAGTTTTAAAGTATCATATAGCATTTTAGATAAAAACTCAGAATCAAATGAACAAGAAATAGCAAAAGTTGAAAATGTAGAAAATGAACCTAAAAAAAGTGAATCTAAAAAAACCGAAAATGTTCAAAAAGATAAAAAGAAAAACTCTGAAAATGTATATGAGGGAAATCATCCACAGATTCCTTTGCATGATATAGAGAAAATTAAAACTAAATTTGTTCCACAACCGAATGAAAATGCAAAGCAATTAATAAAAGACATATATAATTCTGAGGAAAAACAAGTATATTTAACTTTTGATGATGGACCATCAAAAGACATTACGCCACAAATATTAGATGTTTTAAAAGCAAATGACGTAAAAGCAACATTTTTTGTTTTAGGTGCTAGAGTTGAACTATATCCAGATTTATTGAAAAGAGAATTTAATGAAGGACATTATATAGCAAATCATGGATATTCACATCAATATTCTAAAGTTTATGAAAGCAGAGATACAACATTTCAAGAATATGTTGAATGTGAAAATTCAGTTAAAAATGCTCTAGGAAATCCAGATTATAATACTTATTTATTTAGATTTCCAGGAGGATCAAATGGTGGTAAATATTCTTCTGTAAAAGCAGAAGCAAGAGAACTTTTTGATAGCTATGGAATTGCATATACAAATTGGAATTGCTTAACAGGAGATGCTGAAGGCAAAAAAACGAAAGAAGAATGTATAGAAGAAATGCTAAATACCAAAGGCAATCAAAATAGTATAATTCTTCTTATGCATGATGCAAATGATAAACAACAAACACTAGAAGCACTTCCAGAAATTATTCAATATTTTAAAAATGAGGGATATGCTTTTAAAAACTTTTATGAAATATTTAAATAATATGCAATTTAAGACTTGACAATATGAGCTTATTTATGCTAATATAAATGTTGTCAATGATTTTTGTTGACAACATATTTTATGCGGTAGTGGCGGAACTGGCAGACGCGCTAGACTTAGGATCTAGTGGGAGACCGTGGGGGTTCAAGTCCTCTCTACCGCACCATTTAAAGCAGATTGAAAAATCTGCTTTTTTGTATACTGTTTATAATTTTAAGCGAATAAACAATAAAAAACACACCTGTAACTTGCCCGTTCGATGTGTTTTTACATATTAACTGGCAAACCACATCTTGTGGTTTCTCCATTTCATATGTTTATGTTACTATGAATTTTTAATAAAGTCAATAACTTATAATGCTTTTATGTATTTACTTAAATAATACAGTAGCTTCTAATTTATAATTAAATAATTTAAATTAGAATATTATATTTTATTAGAATGTGATATAATTTAAAATATTATAGTATAGCAATTTAAAATTGGAGGAAAAAATGAAAATAATATTAGTAACAGGAAACTGGGCAAAAGTTAAAATGGCTAAATTAAAATTAGAGCCATTAGGTTTTGAAATAGATAACGTAAAAATGGATACAGTAGAAATACAGTCAGATACAATAGAAGAAGTTGCAAAATATTCTGCAAAATGGGCAAGTGATAAATTAAAAGCTAATGTAGTAAAGAATGATTCAGGTCTTATGATAGAGGGCTTAAACGGATTTCCATCATCATATACTCATTATGTGCAAGATACAATTGGAGAAGATGGAATATTAAAATTGATGGAAGGCATGAATAATAGAAAAGCAAAATTTGTTGAAGCATTAGCTTATTGCGAGTATGGAAAAGAACCAGTAGCTTTTATATGTGAAACAGAAGGAACCATTGCACAAGAAAAGCAAGGACAATATGGTTGGTCTTGGGACTTTATTTTTATACCAAAAGGAGAAACTAAAACACTAGGATGTTTTCCAGATGATGAAAGATTTAATTATTGGAACGATACAGCATATACTCAACTTGCTGAATATTTGAAAAAACAAAATTTAGAAAAATAATATTGCTTTAAGTAATAAAAAATATTGTTAAGGAAAATAAATATGTTTTATTATACAAACTATAAGTCTCCAGTAGGAAATCTAACAATTGCAAGTGATGAAGAAAGCATTGTGGGATTATGGATAGAAAATCAAAAATACTTTAAAGAAACAATACATAGTAAATTAATAAGAAAAGATGATTTGCCAATTTTAAATCAAGCAAGGGAATGGCTAGATAGATATTTTAAAAAGCAAAATCCTTCTTATAAGGACTTAAACTTAAATCCAGAAGGAAATTCTTTTAGAAAAATTGTATGGAATCATCTTTTAGAAATTCCTTATGGAAAAACAACTACTTATGGAGAAATTGCAAAAAAAGTAGCTAAGGAGTTAGGAAAAGAAAAAATGTCTGCACAAGCAATAGGCGGTGCAGTAGGACATAATCCAATTTCAATAATTATTCCATGTCATAGAGTAGTTGGTAAAAATGGTGATTTAACAGGATATGCAGGTGGAATAGAAACTAAGAAAAAATTATTAGAATTAGAAAAATAGATATATTTAAAGAAGAGCAAGAGAAATCTTGCTTTTTTAAATAAATATGATACAATACTTTATGAAATTTATAACTTTGCATAAATTTAAAATTAATGAAAATACTAATATCTGGAGGATAAATTATGAAAAAAGATATTAGTAATAAAAAGAAAAATACCACTTTATACGGAGAAGAGGTTTGTTCAGAGTTTGCATGGCTTCCATTAGATAAGCAAAAAGAAAATGCAGATAAACTAAATAAAATGACAAAGAAAAATAGGAAAAAATAATTAAAAATTCAAACACTATATTAAAAGCTAAAAAAATAATATAAGAAATAATAGGAGCATTAAAATGGAAAAAATAGAAGAAATGGCAAATTATTGTTTAAATTGTAAACTAAAACCTTGTAGTGAGAAAGGTTGTCCAATAAAAACACAAATACCAGAATTTATAACAGAAATTAAAAACAAGAATTTAAAAAAGGCATATGATATTTTGCAAGAAAACAATATTTGCTCACATATTTGTAGCATAGTTTGCCCACAAGAAGAACAGTGTGAAGGAAGTTGCGTAAGAGGAATAAAATCAAATCCAACTCATATTGGACTTTTAGAAAAATATGTTAATGAATGGGCAGAAAAAGAAGGCTACAAATATGAAATAAATAAGAAAGAAAATAACGGAAAAAAAGTTGCAATAATTGGATCAGGTCCTGCAGGACTTGAATGTGGTTATGAATTACTTAAAAATGGATATTCAGTAGATATTTACGAAAAAGATAGTATTCCAGGTGGAATTTTAGTTTATGGAATTCCAGATTTTAGATTATCTAAAAATTATGTTGAACAAATTGTAAATAAACTTGAAGGGCTTGGCGCAAAATTTATAACAAATAAAGAACTTGGAAAAGATTTTTCTTTAGAAGAAATCTCTAAAAAATATGATGCTGCATTTTTAGGAATAGGAGCTCCAAAATCTTCAAGATATTCATTATCTGAAAATGAATTAAAAAATGTTTATGATTCAGATGTATTTTTAAAAGCATATAATGAAAATGAATATATTAAAAACTTAGGAACAGTTGTTGTAATTGGTGGGGGAAATGTTGCAATGGATTCTGCCAGAGTAGCTGTAAAAATGGGAGCAGATAAAGTAAAAATCTTGTATCGTAGAGATAGAGCACATATGCCAGCGCGAGAAATAGAACTAGATGATGCAATAAAAGATGGAGTAGAATTTAAGGAATTAACAAGAGTTGCTTCAGCAAATGAAATAGATGGAAACATTAAATCTGTAAATTGCATAAGAACAGAAATAATTAATGGAAAAGCAGTAGATGTAGAAGGTGCAAAAGAATTTGAAGAAGAAGCAAATACGGTTGTTTTTGCAATAGGTTTAAAACCAGATAAAGCTTTAATTCAAGAACAAGGAATTGAACTTGATGAATGGGGCTACATAAAAATAGATGAAAATGGAAAAACAAATTTAGCAAATGTGTATGCTGGTGGAGATAATACAGAAAGTAAAGCAACTGTTTGTAGAGCTTTAGCTGCAGGAAAAAAAGCAGCTTTTGGAATTATGAGAATATAAAACTTATATTTACAGCAAATCATCTGTTGTAGCATTTATATATAATTTTAATCGTGACTTGGTGTCGCAATCTTCTTTTTAAAAAATAAGAAAAAGGAAGATTGCTCCAATCGCACTTCGCTTGCGCTTCGTTTGGTCGCTTACGCGTCACTTATAAAATTATATATAAATGCTACAACTGTTGATTTTTCAAAATGAGATTTTTATAAGTATAATTTATAAAAATAAATATTGACAAAATTATGTAAATGATGTTATCATATTAATATTAATAAATAAAAACTTTGAAAAGGACTTGGTAAATAAGTTGAAACCTTTTAGAGAGCTAGTGCTTGGTGAAAACTAGTAGGAAGATTTATTTATTATCACCTTGGAGTTAATTATTTGAACTATAAGTAAAATAATTCGTATTTCTTGCGTTAAAAGAATTTTAAGTGAATTAATATTTTATTATTAATTAATTTAGGTGGTACCGCGGAATTTAAAGTCATTTCGTCCTATTTAGGATGGAATGACTTTTTTGATTATAAAAATTTAAAAGGAGAAATTTAAAATGTGTGAAGAAAAGAAAGATTATGGAAAAACATTAAATTTGCCAAAAACAGATTTTCCAATGAGAGCAAATTTACCAGAAAACGAACCTAAAATACAAGAAAGAGTATTTGAAAAAGACTTGTATGAAAAAATGTTAAAGAAAAATGAAGGAAAAACACCTTTTGTTCTTCATGATGGACCTCCATATGCAAATGGAGAAATTCATATAGGTCATGCTTTAAACAAGGTTTTAAAAGACACTATTGTAAGATATAAAAACTTACAAGGATTCTATACTCCTTACATACCAGGATATGATACACATGGTATGCCAACAGAGAAAAAAGCTATTGAAAAATTAGGCTTAAATAGAGATGAAATACCAGTAAATAAATTTAGAGATACTTGTAGAGAGTTTACAATGACATATAAAGATAAACAAACAGAAGGATTTAAACGTCTTGGCGTTCTTGGAGATTGGAAAAATCCTTATGTTACTTATCAACCACAAATGGAAGCAAAACAAATTGGCGTATTTGCTAGTATGTATAAAAAAGGTTATATCTATAAAGGATTAAAACCAGTTTATTGGTGTACAGACTGTGAAACAGCTTTAGCAGAAGCTGAAATAGAATATAAAGATGTAAATTCAAATACAGCATATGTTAAATTTCCAGTAAAAGATTCTAAAGGTTTATTTGATGCAAAAAATGCTTATGTAGTAATTTGGACAACAACTCCTTGGACTTTACCAGGAAACACAATGATAGCTGTAGGACCAGATTTTAAATATGCAGTTGTAGAAGTAGATGGAGAAAAACTAATTTTTGCAAAAGAACTTGTAGAATCAGTTATGAAACTTGCAGGAAAAGAAAACTATAAAATTCTTAAAGAAATCGATGGAGAAAAATTAGAAGGAGTTATATGTAAACATCCATTCTTAGATAGAGATTCAAAAGTTGTAACTGGAAGTGAAGATACTGTAAATGTGGAATTAGGAACAGGTTCTGGTTGTGTTCATATTGCACCAAGCTATGGTAAAGAAGACTATTTATTAGGATTAAAAAAGGGAGGAGAAATAATAGTTTTAGTAGACAGCAAAGGTGTTCAAAGAGGAGAAGGTGCTGGACCATTTAAAGACATGTATTATGCAAAATCAGACAAAGAAATTATTAAATGGTTAGATGAACATAACTTACTTCTAGCAAGCCAAGTTGTAAATCACTCTTATCCACATTGTTGGAGATGTAAAAAACCAGTTATCTTTAGAGCTACAAGTCAATGGTTTGCATCAGTAGATGGATTTAGAAAAGAAACTTTAGATGCAATAAAAACTGTTAAATGGTATCCTGCTTGGGGAGAAGAAAGAATTTCTAAAATGGTTGAAGATAGAAATGATTGGTGTATTTCTCGTCAAAGAACATGGGGAGTTCCAATTCCAATATTCTATTGCAAAAATTGTGAAAAAGAATATGTTACAGAAGAAAGCTTGAAAAAAGTTCAAGAAATAGTAAAAGAAAAAGGCACAAATGCTTGGTACGATTTATCTGAAAAAGAATTAATGCCAGAAGGTGCAAAATGTTCTTGTGGATGTACAGAATTCAAGAAAGAAACAGATATAATGGATGTTTGGTTTGATTCAGGCTCAACACATGAATCTGTTTTAGCAGAAAGAGGACTACCACCAGCAGATATGTATCTTGAAGGATCAGACCAATATAGAGGATGGTTCCAATCTTCACTTCTAACATCCGTTGCTGTAAATGGTAAAGCTCCTTATAAAGAAGTTCTAACACATGGATACACAGTAGATGAACAAGGCAGAAAAATGTCAAAATCTATTGGAAATGTTATTGCACCACAAGAAATAATAAAAGAATCAGGTGCCGATGTTTTAAGACTTTGGGTTTTAGCTTCAGATTATCAATCAGATGTAAGTGTATCTAAAAACATTATAAAACAAGTAACAGAAGTTTATAGAAAAATAAGAAATACAGCAAGATATATTTTAGGAAACACTTTCGATTTTGATGTAAATAATCCAGTTCCTTATGAAGAATTAAAAGAAATAGATAAATGGGCTTTAACAAGATTAAATAAATTAATAAAAGCTTGTACAAAAGCTTATGATACTTATGAATTTCATGAAGCATATCAAGCTATAAACCAATTCTGCGTTGTAGATATGAGTCAATTCTATTTAGACATAATAAAAGATAGATTATATACTTCAAAGCCACAATCACTAGAAAGAAGAGCTGCTCAAACTACAATGTATGAAATATTATCAAGTTTAGTTAGAATTTTAGCTCCAATGACATGCTTTACAGCAGAAGAAATTTGGGAATATATGCCACATAGAAAAGGTGAAAATCTTGAAAGTGTTATGCTAGAATATTATCCAAAGCCTAATGAAAAGTATGATAATGAAAATCTTTCTTTAAAATGGGAAAAACTAATAAGAATTAGAGATGAAGTAGCTAAGAAATTAGAACTTGCAAGAGCAAATAAAGATATAGGTCTTTCATTAGAAGCAAAAGTTACATTATTTGCAGAAAATGATGAATATGAATTCTTAAAAGGAAAAGAAGATCTTTTAAAAGAAATATTTATAGTTTCTGATGTTGAATTACATGAAAATAGAAGAAATGAAGATTCAGAAGTTCCAATAGGAATAAAAGTAGAAAGAGCAAAAGGTGAAAAATGTGAAAGATGCTGGATGTATTCAGAAACAGTTGGAGAAAGTGCAGAACATCCTACTTTATGTGAAAGATGTAGAGACAACTTATCTTAAAAATTAGTAAAAAAATGTGAACTCTATCTTAAGCACATGTGTAAAAGTGCATGCTTTAAAAGATAGAGTTCATTTTTTATTATAAATTAATCTAAATTTAAATTGCTAGAAACCAAATTAATAATGGTTTTTGCTGTTATTTTTTCTGGATACTCAACATTAAAAAATTCTTCAATATATATGTAACTTTCTTTTGTATGTTTAGCATACATATAGTTAATAGAACGAGCAATGGCCCATTTAACTACTTTATCTCTAGTATTATTTAACTTTGCAACTTCACGATATGTATCTTTAATAAGACGTTCAAATCCAAATGATTCATTGTGCGAAATTGTTATCATAATTGCATCTAAAAGATAATTTGTTCCAGAAAGTTTAAAATCAAAACCAAATTTTTGTAGCATTTTGGTGATTTTTTCTTTTCTTGTTTGATTTATTTCTTTATTAATAAAAATATAAATTTTTTTAGATATTTCTAAGAAACTTAAATTGTAATTAACAATTAGTTTATTTTTAGAAACAATATCAGAATTTCTAGATTTTGATATTATAACTAATTTTGGCTTGTAAGAATAAAAATTTTTGGATAGAAAACTTTCTATATTTGAGTCTGTAGTTATTATTAAATCTGATTTAATTTTTGATATTAGTTTTTTAGATTCTTCTAAAGAACTAGCAATTCCAGTTAGTTGTAACATTTCTAAATTTATTAAAACGTGATTTACAATTTTTTTTGCTGTTTCAGCTTGTTTACAAATAATTAAAACTTTTAACATACAAACACTCCCTCTATTAATAAAACAATTTAAACCTGCAAAAAGTGACAAATTTTAACAAAAAAATGACTTATTAATAATTATGCACATAACTATTAATAAGTCAATTATATATTTTAAAAATTACATACCTTGTTCACCAGGCATAATATAATCAATTACACCATATATTAAGGCACCAATTATAGCTGCCATCCATGATATAGAATATCCAGATACAAAGAATTGTGTTGCATACAAAATTACTACTGCAAGAACAAAACCTACAAATCCTTTTCCGAATGCCATAGCATGTAAACCAGTAAATTTTATTATAAGATAGTCCATAACTGTTAAAACGATAGCAGATATTGCTAAAGCCCAAATATTATTTATAGAAAAACCAGGTGTAAAAAAGGCTGTTATTCCTAAAATAATTGCGGCAACTATAAATCTTCCAAGTATTTGACCCACAGTTCCCATTGTGCTATTGGATTGTGCATTTGAGTTATTGTTATCCATCGTGCCAACCTCCTTGCTTAAAAAATATATTTGAAAATAAAATAAAAAATATTTTAATTTATTAAACAAATATAAGTATATTTTGATAATTTTTGCGAAAAATATTCATATAAAATTTGTATTTTTGAGGTTTTAAATGGTACTTATATTTGTTAGAACAGTAATTATATATTTTCTGGTATTATTTGTAATGCGTTTTATGGGTAAAAGAGAAATAGGGCAAATGCAACCATTTGAACTTGTTATTGCTATAATGATTGCAGATTTAGCGGCTACACCAATGGCTGAAATTGGAATTCCAATATTATATGGAATCATTCCTATTTTTGGCTTGCTTGTAATTCATACAATAATTTCACTATTAAATTTAAAGAGCATAAAAATAAGAGAAATTATTTGTGGAAAACCAAGAATATTAATATATAGAGGAAAAATTGATGAAAAAGCATTAATAGAAGAAAATTTTACTATTAATGAGCTTCAAGAAAGATTAAGAGTAAATAGCATAAATAATTTAGGTGATGTAGAGTTTGCAATTTTGGAAACAAGCGGACAAATAAGTGTTGTTCAAAAACCAGAAAAAAGAGCTCTAAAACCAGAAGACTTTAATATGAAAGTTCCATATGAAGGAATAGCTTATGACTTAGTAATAGATGGAAAAATTATGACAGATAATTTAAAAAAACTTGGAAAAGATTATAATTGGCTAGAAAAAGAAATAGGTAAATTTAATATGAAACCAGAAGAAGCTTTAATAGCTGTTTTAAATGGTGATCAGAGTATTTTTTGCCAGAAGAAGGAAGAAAATTAAATGAAATTTAAAAAAGAGATTCTTTTAATTATAATTATTATTTTAGGAATTGGAATTTTAGAATTTATAACTAGTTTTTGTTCACAGAAAAGTGTTAATAAAATATCAGAAAAAATTACTTCTGTTCAAAATAAATTATATGAAATTACAGAAGCAAAAGAAAATTTTAATAAAGAAACAAAAGATAACTTAATGAAAGAAATCGAAAACTTAAAAAATGATTGGTATAGCGAAGAGGGAAAACTTGCTATGTTTGTAGAACATAATGAACTTGAAAAAATAACTAAAGCAGTAGTAGTTTTAGAAGAAAATGCTAAAAATGAAGAATTTGAAGTTTCTTTAGAAAATGCGTGTGAATTTAAATATTGGTTAAATCATTTTGCAGAAAAAGAAAAACTTAAATTTAAAAATATTTTATAACTATAAAAAAATAAATGTAAGCAATTTTACTTGATTACATTTATTTTTATATTATTTTAAAGTTTTTTCTTTTATTATATAAAGAGGTCTTTGTTTAACTTCTAAATATGTTTTTGATAAATATTGTCCTATGATTCCAAGAGAGAAAAGCTGAATACCACTTACCATAAATATTATACAAACAAGTGATGGCCAACCGCTAGTAGGATCTCCTAGAATTAAAGTTTTGAATATTATAGCTATTATTAAAAGAAAAGATACAACACAAAAGATTAATCCAATTATAGAAGATATTATTAATGGTGCTGTTGAAAAAGCAGTGATACCTTCTAAAGCATATTGAGTTAATTTCCAAAAAGACCATTTTGTTTTTCCAGCAACTCTTGGTATATTTTTATATTCAATCCATTTTACATTAAAACCAACGAAACTAAATAAGCCTTTTGAATATCTATTATATTCTTTTAAAGAAATTATTGCTTCTACAACATTTCTTTTCATAAAAACAAAATCTCTAGCTCCATCAACCATTTCAAAACTAGTCATTTTATTTATTAATTTGTAAAATATTTTAGAAAAGAAACTTCTAACAATAGGCTCACCTTTTCTATTAACACGTCTAGTGCCAACAGCATCATAATTTTCATTTTTCACATAATTAAACATTTCTAATAAAAGTGAAGGTGGATCTTGAAGATCAGCATCCATAAGTGTTACATAGTCTCCAGTGCTATGTTCTAAACCTGCTAAAATTCCAGCTTCTTTACCAAAATTTCTAGAAAAGGAGATGTATTCTATATTTAAACTTGACATACTATTATTTTGCTTAAAATTTTTTATTATATTTAGAGTATTATCTTTAGAACCATCATTTATAAAAAGTAATTCAAATTCTATATTTTCTGAAAAATTTTTTAAGTTTTTTATTAATTCATCATAAAAAATTGGTAGTGCTTTTTCCTCGTTATAGCAAGGAACAATTATTGATATTTTTTCCATTTTTTACCACAACTCCTTTTTATTACCAAACTCATTATAGCATAGAGCTTGTTTTATTACAAGAATCTTTTAATAAAATGAAGTTTTTTTACATATAATAAAATAGGAATAAATTTAATATAAAAAATATGAATTTAAAATTAAAATACCATAAAAGTCTTGATAAATGTTTTGAAATGTAATATAATCGTAATGCAAATGTAATGTTACTAAAGTTGATTTTGCCATATTTTTTTAAGGAGAGATTGTTAATGTTTGGACAAGATATCGGAATTGATTTAGGAACCGCTACAGTAATCGCATATGTGAAGGGCAAGGGAATTGTTTTAAGAGAACCTTCAGTAGTAGCTGTTAATAATCTAACTGGTGAAGTTTTAGCAGTTGGTCATGAAGCTAGAAGAATGTTAGGAAGAACACCAGGAAACATAGTGGCAATTAGACCTTTAAGAGATGGAGTAATTTCAGACTATACTGTTACAGAAAAAATGTTAAAATATTTTATAGGAAAAATAGGTGGAAGATTTTTATTTGCTCCTAGAATAATGATATGCATTCCTTCTCAAATTACAGAAGTTGAGAAGAAAGCTGTTATAGATGCAGCATCTAATGCAGGAGCAAGAAAAGTTTATTTAATAGAAGAACCAATTGCTGCAGCTATTGGTGCTGGAATAGATATATCAAAACCTTGTGGAAATATGATAGTAGATATTGGTGGAGGAACAACAGATATAGCAGTTATTTCTCTAGGCGGATCAGTTGTTAGTTCATCCATTAAAGTTGCAGGCGATAAATTTGATGAATACATTGTAAAATATATAAAGAAAAGACATAATGTTATGATAGGAGAAAGAACAGCAGAAGAATTAAAACTACAAATAGGCTGTGTTTTTCCTAAAATACAAGATATGGAAATGGATGTTAGAGGAAGAGATTTAATAACAGGTCTTCCAAAAACAATAACAATTTTTTCTAGTGAAATGATGGAAGCTTTAGAAGAACCAGCTATGCTTATTGTAGATGCTGTTCATTCAGTACTAGAAAAAACACCACCAGAACTTGCTGCAGATATTAGTGATAAAGGAATTTATATGACTGGTGGAGGATGCTTAATAGATGGTCTAGATAGACTTTTGCAAGATAAAACAGGAATAAATGTTATGATTGCAGAAGATGCAATTTCTTGTGTTGCTAAAGGAACAGGAAAAGCTTTAGACAATCTAGATAGCATGGATAGAATGAGAAAATAATAGTAATAATAAAATCCCAAATACTTACAGTAAAATACTCACATATTTTCATGTGAGTATTTTACTGTAAAAAAGAAAGTTAAGGAAAAAAAATGAATGAATTAAAAAAAGTTGCTTTTTATACTCTTCGGTTGTAAAGTAAATCAATATGAAACAAATGGAATGATTCAAATTTTTAAAAATGCAGGATATGAAATAGTAGGGTTTGAAGAAAAAGCAGATGTTTATATAATTAATACATGCACAGTTACTAATATGTCTGATAGAAAATCTAGGCAAATGTTAAGACAGGCTAAAAAGAACAATCCGAATTCTTTAGTAGTAGCAGTTCGGGTGTTATGTTCAAGTTGCAAAAGACGAAGTAGAAAAAATAGAAGAAATAGATTTATGTTTAGGAACAAATGAAAAAAATAATATTTTAGAATGTGTAGAAAAAGCTATTAATTCAAAAAATGTAAATATTCCAATTGATGATGTTATGAAAACTAAAGAATATGGCGATTTCGGAAGCGTTACATACACAGAAAAAACAAGAGCAGTAATTAAAGTTCAAGATGGATGTGATAGATTTTGTTCATATTGCATAATTCCATATGCTAGAGGAAGAGTAAGAAGCAGAAGTCCACAAAGCATAATAAATGAAATTGAAGAAATTTCTAAAAATGGAATTAAAGAAGTTGTAATAACAGGAATACATGTAGCTTCTTATGGTAAAGACTTTAAAGAAAAATATGAGCTTATAGATTTATTAGAAGAAATAAATAAAATAGAAGGAATTGAAAGAATTAGACTTCGGTTCAATAGAACCATTATTAATAACAGAAGAATTTATAAAAAGACTTACAAGCTTAAATAAAATATGTCATCATTTTCATTTGTCTCTTCAAAGCGGGTCAACAGAAACTTTGAAAAGAATGAATAGAAGATACACAGCAGAAGAATTTGAAGTAATAGTAAATAGATTAAGAAATGCATATGAAGATGTAATTTTAACAACAGATATAATAGTAGGATTTCCAGGGGAAACAGATAAAGAATTTGAAACAACATATAATTTCTTGAAAAAAATAAATTTTTATAAAATGCATATTTTTAAATATTCTCAAAGAAAAGGAACAAAAGCTGCAGTAATGCAGAATCAGGTTTCAGGAGATATAAAAGAAGAAAGAAGCAAGAAATTACTTAATTTATCTGATGAAAATGAAAAAAGATATTTAGACTCTTACATTAATAAAGAAATAGAAGTTTTAATAGAAGAGTTTGACGGAGAATATTACAAAGGACACACATCTAATTACATAATGGTAAAAGTAAAATCAAAAGAAAATTTAGAAAATAAAATTGTAAAAGTAAAAATAAAGGAAAGAATAGATTTAGAGCTTATATCTGAAGAAATTATGTAACAATTTAGTAATTAAAATTTAATATAAACTTAACTCAAAAAATATTGATAAATAAGCCTCTATGTAGTATATATATTATATAGTATTGTATATACTAAGGAGGAAAAATAACAATGAAAGAATATAAATTAGTAGAAACTTCAGAAGCAGGTAATTTGCCAGCAGTAGTTAGTATGTGGAGCAAAATTAAAAGCTTGCTATTTAAAGAAATAGATTGGAACAAACCAATAGTTTTAGAATTAACTGAGCATGAAGAAAAAGTTTTAACAGAAGTTCATGACTTTTTATTCCAAGAAGTTAAGTTTCCTGAATTACATGATTTCTTCTTTAAGGAAATTAATATATTTGCAAAATTTAAAAAGAATAAAGAAAATTAATTATAAATAAAAACTCGCTAGCATTTTGCTTAGCGAGTTTTTTGCTTTTTATATATTGTAAAATTTTTATATTTATATAAGAAATAAAAAAATAATATTGTAAAAAAATGTCATTATCTGTAAAATAATAATATGATTATTAATAAAATAGGGGGGTTTTATGAATAAGAAAAAAATTAAAAAAGTAGTTTTTTGTATAATTATAGCTTTTATTCTGCTATTTTTATTTTATAATTTATTTTTACTTTTTACTAAAAATAAATTAAATGTATCTATAGAAACTAATAATAATTTCTATACTAATTCAGAAATTATGGGATTAATTAGAGTAAGAGATAAAAACTATAATAAACTTGTCAAAAGTAAAGTAAAAATTGAACTTTACGATGAGCAAAGCAAAAAGATAAAGGATGTAAGTCAAAAAATAGATATAAATCCAGATGAAGATGATAATAATGGAAATATATTTAATTTAGAAATTCCAGAATATATCGATACAGGAAAATATTTTCTAAAAGTAACTGCATGGTCAGGATTATATTCTGATATTGGTACAGTTCCAATAAGCATAATTAATGACTCAAAATCAAATGTTATTATTTCTTTAGATAAAGGAATTTATAAACCTGGTGATGAAATTAATTTTAGAGCTTTAATTTTATCAAAAAATAATAATACACCTATTGAACAATTAGTTTCTGTTTATATTTATGATGGCAATAATAATAAAGTTTATACAAATGATGTAGAAACTTCTGAATATGGAATCATATCTGGAAAATTTAAACTTGCAGATGAAGTAAATAGTGGTACATATAAATTAACCATTTCAACTGATAGTAAGGAAACAAGCAAAGAATTTACAGTAAATCCATACATAACTCCAAACTTTGAAGTAAATTTAAATACAGATAAAGAAACATATGTAGTTGGTGAAACAGCAAAAATTTCAATATCTTCTAAATATTTCTTTGGAGAACCTGTAAAGGGAGCAGAAGTTACAGGAACAATTAATGATAAAGAAATTTCCGGATTAACAAATGAAGCTGGAATTTTTGAAACAACTTATAACTGCACTGAAAAAGGAAAAATTAATATTAATTGCAATGTAAAAGATCAATCAAATTATATGATTGAAGCTAATAAAACTATTTCTATAGGCACAGATATTTTTGAAGTAGAATTCTTGCCAGAATTTGGAAATATTATAAAAGGAATAAATAACGATATCTACGTAATAACAACAGACTTAAGTGGAAATCCTTTGAAAACCTATTCAACAGTAAAAATAGGAAATATTATAAAACAAGTAATTTCAGATGATAAAGGTGTAGGAATGTTTACATTAACATCTGATGAAATAAATTCTTTAGTTACTGATAGCAGTATAGATAGTAATGCTGAAGCAACTATAGAATCACAAGATGTAAATGGAACAAAAGTAACAAAAGTAGAAAGCTTGAAAAATTTTTCTAATCAATATGCAGCTGTAAAAACAGATAAAATAAAATATGAAGAAGGCGAAGATATTTCAGTAGAAATAAAAAAATCTTCAACTAGCTCTTTAAAAACAACTGGTGAAACTATTTCAAATAATAAGATTACAATATATGCTTGCAAAGAAAATCAATTATTAAAAGTGATTTCTACAGATAATGCGGAAACTACTTTTAATTTAGATGATGTAACAGGTATTGTTGATATATATGCGAAATACACTGGAGTAGATACATTCAAAATTTCTAAAGCTACTATTTTTATAAAACCTTCAAAACAATTAAAAATAGATATTAATACAGATAAGCCAGAATATGCTCCTGGAGATCCATTAAATATAGATTTTAAAACATCAGATTCTCGGCGGAAACTCAGTAGATTCAGCTTTATTAGTAAGCATATTAGATGATGCTATATTAAATCTTGCAGAAAATGATTTATCAATAGATAATATAAAATTAGCTTTAGGAGATATTAAATTATCTGAGAATATGTCTATGGCAGATTTATATGCAATAGCGCTAGATGAAAAATCAGAAACAACTTTTAGAAGTATATTGCTAAGGCAAAATAGAGAAGATGTTTCTTTATATAATTATGAAAATAGATCTTTAAATGATTCAGATGAATATTTATCTAGAGCAATAATTTCATTTGCTATATTGGTAATTATATTAGTTATTAGAATAGGAAAAAATAAAAAAGACGGAAAAGCTAAAAATGTAAAATCAATTTTAAAAGTAATTTGTAATGTATTTGCAATTTATGCTCTAATTTCATTATATTTGTCAGAACTATTTTATAATGTGTTTTATAATGCATCAGAAATAGTAATAGTATTTATTGAATTTATAATAGCAATAGCAATATATGTTTTAGTTTTATATAAAGAAAAAGATCTCATTTTTAATATTGTAAAAGATTTTGCTATAATTCCAATTATTTTTACAGTTATAATTAGTTTTATTGCAAATTGGTTGTATGATAATACTTCTATTGTAAATATAGAAACCATTTATATAGCAATAGCTGGATTTTTAATATTATTCTATTTACTACTAATAGTAGCTAAAAGAAAGGAACAATTAAATAAAACTTCTCAGATAGTAAAATCTGTTTTGGATAGTATACTTAAAGGAACTTTATTTTGGATAGCTGTATTTTTAGTTTCTCAATTACTAGGCATCTTTGGATTACTAGTAGTACTAGCATGTTATGTCTTATTTAGAAAACTTGTATTAAAAGAGAATAACATTGAAATGAAAGAAGGAAAAATTACATTTAATTTTAGCTTTAATGATTTAATAGCATTTATTGTAGTTGTTATTGCATTAATTATATTAGTAATATTTGCTTCTTATATGTATGATGATTATACATATTATTATTACTATGAATATACACCTATGGAATACTTTGAAAATTTAAATATTTTTGATATTTTTGATAATTACTCAATTAATGATACAGCGATGGCTGAAAATGTTTCTCCAGGCTATGTTTGGGAATATGCCACTGACTCAACAGGTAATTCAGGTGGTGTTTCACGTTTCTCAGACACAATGGAATCATCTATGAGTGGAAGTTTTAAATCTTCTGGTGAAACTAGTTTTGAAAGTATGAAAGATACTAATAGTATGGAACAAAATAATGAAGAATTAGTTAGTACAGAAATAAATGTAGAAGAAAATTTAGAAAAACAATTTGAAATTGAACAAAATGTAAGAAATGTATTTCTAGAAAGCTTGGCTTTTGTTCCAGAACTTATAACAGAGAATGGTAATGCAAAATATGAAACAACAATTAGTGATAATATAACTACATGGAATATTCAAGCAGTTGGAAATACTAAAAATGGAGAAGTAGGTTATAATACAAAATCATTTAAAGTATTTAAACCAATATTTGTAGATTTTTCTCTTCCAACCAATTCTGTTGTTACAGATAAAACAAGTATACCTGTAACTGTTTATAATTATACTGAAGGTGCATTATCATGTGAAATAAATGTAAAAGAAAATGATTGGAGTAAAATTGAAAACTATACAAAAAATATTACCGTAAATCCAAATTCTACTCAAATGGTATATGTTCCTTTAGAAATAATAAAAGCAGGTAATAATACTTTAAGAATAGAAACAAAAGCAGGAGATGTTACAGATATTGTAGAAAAAACGATGAATGTAAACATTAATGGATTAGAAAAAGAAGAAGTTATTTCAAGCGGAAAAATTGATGATAAATATACTCAAAATTTAATATTTAATGATGAAGCAATAGATGGCACAAAAAAAATAAAAGTCAAAGTATATCCTTCTGTTATTACAGAAATAATAGAAAACGTTGATAGCATACTAAAAATGCCATCAGGATGTTTTGAACAAGTTTCATCTTCATTATATCCAGATATTTTAGTATTAAATTATTTAGAGAAAAATAATTTAGATAATCCAGAATTAAGAGAAAAAGCTTTAAATTATATTTCTACAGGATATCAAAAATTATTAACATATGAAGTAGAAGGAGAAAAAGGTGGATATTCTTTATATGGAAAATATCCGGCAGAACCTTCATTAACTGCTTATGGATTAATGGAAATGAACGAACTTTCAAAAGTTTATAATGTAGACGAAAAAGTTATAGATAATATGATAGAGTTTTTGTTTTCAAAGCAAAAAACAAGTGGAGACTTTAGAACTTCTGAAACAAGATATATAAGTGGAATGACAAATCTTGATGAATTAACAAAAGATGCATATATAGTTTGGGCTTTATCAGAAGTTTGCCCAGAAGACACAAGACTATTAAAGTCAATAGATTACTTAAGAAGTAATATTGATGAACATACAGATAATTATTGTTTAGCTTTAATTGCAAATATTTTTGCAAATTTAGATATGAAAGATGAGGCAATAGATTTTATAGAAAATATATTAGACGAAAAAGAGGAATCTGAACTAAAATACTATATAAGTTCTAATACAAGTGATTATTATGGAACTACAGGATTTTATCAAAATATTCAAACAACAGCTCTTACATCATTAGCACTAACTAAACTTGATAAAGAAAAGAAAATAAATGATTCTTTAATTTCTTACATAATTGCTTATAAAGATCATAGAGGTACTTGGGGAACAACTCAATCAACAGTTTTAGCATTAAAGGCAATAAATGCTTATGAAAAGAATTCAAAAATCGAAAATCAAAATATAACGATTTCTTTAAACGGAAATGAAAAAATAATAGAAGTAGGAGAAGATTCTTTAGATTTATATGAAATTACTTTTGATAATCCTACTAATGAAAACAAAATAACAATTGATCCAGAAAACGAAAAAATAAATTATGAAATAATAAAAGAATATTATCAAGAATATTCTAAAGTAGCTAGCACTGATAATAAAATTAGTGTTACCCAAGAAATAAATCAAAATGCCAAAGTAAATGATGTAATATCACAAAAAATAACAGTGTCTAAAAACAGTGATGTAAATATAGAAAATGGATTACTTCAAATAAATATACCACAGGGCTGTAGTGTAGTAGAAGATTCACTTTTACAATTACAAACTCAAGGTGTAATAGAAAAATATGAATATAATTATGAAAAAATAAACATTTATATAAGAGGATATTTGAAAGAAAATACAATAAGTTTGAATGTAAATTATAAAGCACTATATCCTGAAAATGTTACAGGGGGAGCAATAAGATTTTATGATTATTATAATCCAAGCATTGAAGGTTTTAGTTCTCCAAATGTAATAAATATAGCAGAATAAAATATTTGGGCAGAAGAATTCATAGTTTATTGGCTACCAAAAATGGAAAGCAATAAATATAATTTCATAAGATTATACAGTAGTAGAGTGGGGTGGAACTGAACTAAAATAAGCTTGTTTCTGCATGATAAAAATAAAACTAAAAAAAGACTTGAAAAAACATTAGAAATGATGTAGAATATTTTTGGTCAATTAGACTAAAATAAATGAAAAGATACTTAAAACTATAAAGTTATATAAAAGTATCAAGATAGGAGGAATTTATATTATGTCAGTTAAAGTAGCTATAAATGGGTTTGGACGTATAGGACGTCTTGCATTTAGACAAATGTTTGGAGCAGAAGGATATGAAATTGTTGCAATAAATGATTTAACAAGTCCTAAAATGCTAGCACATTTATTAAAATATGATTCAGCACAAGGTAGATATGCAAAAGCAGATACAGTTGTTGCTGGAGAAGATTCAATTACAGTTGATGGTAAAACAATAAAAATTTATGCAAAAGCAAATGCAGAGGAACTTCCTTGGGGAGAAATTGGTGTTGATGTTGTATTAGAATGTACAGGTTTCTATACATCTAAAGAAAAAGCTTCAGCACACATTAAAGCAGGAGCTAAAAAAGTTGTTATTTCAGCACCAGCTGGAAATGATTTACCAACAATAGTTTATGGGGTAAATGAAAAGAAATTAACAAAAGAAGATACTATTATTTCTGCAGCTTCATGTACAACAAACTGCTTAGCACCAATGGCAAAAGCATTAAATGATTATGCACCAATTCAATCAGGAATCATGACTACTGTACATGCTTATACAGGAGATCAAATGGTACTTGATGGTCCACATAGAAAAGGAGATTTAAGAAGAGCAAGAGCAGCTGCTGTAAATATTGTTCCAAATTCAACAGGAGCAGCAAAAGCTATAGGATTAGTTATTCCAGAATTAAATGGAAAATTAATTGGTTCTGCACAAAGAGTTCCAGTTCCAACAGGATCTACAACAATTTTAGTAGCTACTGTTAAAGGAAATGATATAACAGTAGATGGAATAAATGCAGCTATGAAATCAGCTTCTAGTGCTTCTTTTGGTTATACAGACGAGCCATTAGTTTCATCAGATATAATAGGAATTACATATGGTTCTTTATTCGACAGCACACAAACAATGGTTACAAAAGTAGAAGAAGGATTATATCAAGTTCAAGTTGTAAGCTGGTATGATAATGAAAATTCTTATACAAGTCAAATGGTTAGAACAATAAAATATTTCGCTGAATTAAATTAATTATTATTGTATAAATAAAAGCGCTAGTGGTGGAGGTCGGACCTTTATTGCTAGCTCTTTTTTTTAAATAAAATATATATTAAAAATAAGAGAGGAAAAAAATATGAATAAAAAAACAGTTAGAGACATTGATGTTAAAGGCAAAAAAGTGTTAGTTAGATGTGATTTTAATGTTCCTTATGATGAAAACAGAAAAATTACAGATAATAGAAGAATAGTAGCTGCTTTACCTACTATAAAATATTTAATTGATAATGATTGTAAAGTAATTTTATGTTCTCACTTAGGAAGACCAAAGGGAGAAGTAAAACCAGAATTTTCTTTAAACATAGTAGCAGATGAACTTACAAGATTATTAGGTCAAGAAGTTAAACTTGCAAAAGATGTTGTAGGAGAAGATGCTAAAAGACTTGCTTCTGAGTTAAAACCAGGAGAAGTTATGCTTCTTGAAAATGTAAGATATGAAGCAGGAGAAGAAAAAAATGATGAAGAATTATCTAAAAAATTTGCTTCATTAGCAGAAATATATGTAAACGATGCATTTGGAACAGCTCATAGAGCACATTCTTCAACAACAGGTGTTGCAAGCTATTTGCCAGCAGTTTCAGGATTTTTAATTGAAAAAGAATTAAATTTCTTAGGAAAAGCATTAGAAAATCCAGAAAGACCATTTATGGCAATTTTAGGTGGTAAGAAAGTTTCAGATAAAATTGGAGTTATAGATAGTTTACTTGAAAAAGTAGATGTTTTATTAATTGGTGGAGCTATGGCCTACACTTTCTTCAAATCTATGGGATATGAAGTTGGAAATTCAATTTGTGAACTAGATAAATTAAATTTAGCTAGTGAAGTTATGGAAAAAGCTAAAGCAAAGGGAGTAAAATTAATGTTACCAGTTGATACAAAACTAGGTAAAGAATTTGATCCAAATACTGAAAGTAAAACAGTTTCATATAAAGAAATTCCAGAAGGTTGGGAAGGATTTGATATTGGAGAAAAAACAATAGAAATGTATACAGAAGAATTAAAAAATGCTAAAACAGTTGTATGGAACGGACCACTTGGATTATTTGAATTTGACCAATTTGCTGTTGGAACAAACAAAATAGCAGAAGCTTTAGCAAATATAGATGCTGTTAAAATAATTGGTGGTGGAGATTCTGCAGCAGCTGTTGAAAAAGCAGGATTAGCTGAGAAATTTACACACATTTCTACAGGTGGAGGAGCTTCACTTGAATTCTTAGAAGGAAAGAAATTACCAGGAATTGAAGCTTTACAAGATAAATAATCTAGTTTTAGGATAAATTCTTAAAGTAAACTAAAGATTACAGTGTTTTAAGATTATTTCGTAAAAGTAGGTATTAGTATGGCGGAAATGATAGATATCTTTACAAAGCAAGGAGAGAAAATAGGTACTATTTCTAAGGAAGATTATTATTCTTGGAGTGGAGAAAATCTTCCTTGGATAAATTGTATTACTTGTTTTGTAATAAATGATGAAAATAAAAAAATATTATTTGAAAAAAGAGGAAAAAGTTTTTTAGATCCAGGTAAATTAGATTTATGTTCAGGACATGTAAGAAGCGGTGAAATACCAATGCAAGGTATGGTTCGTGAACTTGAAGAAGAATTATCAATAGATCAGCAAGATTCCCAAAATTTGCATTTTTTAGGAAAAATGGACGTAGATTACACTACACTTCAAGATGAAGCAAATAGAAAAGCATTAAGATGTTTTGTAACAGTATATGCTCTTAGAATGAGAGATATAAAAAAAATAAAAATTGATAATATTGAAGCTATAAATATGGGATTTTTGGATTTTGAAGATGCTATTGGCTTTATACAAAATGGTATGACGCGTATGCCTTATGAAGAAGGATTAGAAAAGCAATATTCTCAAATTTTTCAAAGATTACAAGACTATATATTTCCAAGAGATAGAAGTTATGAATTAGAAGTTAAATAAGAAGGGAGTTTTTTATGAGAAGAAAAGTTATAGCAGGAAACTGGAAAATGAACATGCTTCCTAATGAAGCAATGGAATATATTCAAGCATTTGAACCATTGGTTAAAAATTCAAAATCAGAAGTTATTTTATGTGTTCCTTATACAGATTTATTTTATTGTATTACAAATGCACAAGGAACAAATATAAAAATAGGTGCACAAAACATGCACTTTGCAGAATCTGGAGCATACACAGGAGAAGTATCTCCTAAAATGCTAAAATCAATTGGAGTAGAATATGTAATTATTGGACATTCTGAAAGAAGACAATATTATAATGAAACAGATGAATCTGTAAATAAAAAATTAAAGGCTGCTTTTGAAAATGAATTAAAACCAATAGTTTGTGTAGGTGAAACTTTAGAAGAAAGAGAAGCTGGAAAAGCAGAGCAAATTATAACAACACAAACAAGGCTTGCTTTAGATGGACTATCAAATGAACAAGTAAAAAATACAATAATAGCTTATGAACCAATATGGGCTATTGGAACAGGAAAAACAGCTACTTCAGAAGATGCAAATAATGCCATAAAATCTATTAGAGAAGAAATTAAAAGAATTTATGGAGAAGAAGTATCTAGTGAAGTTATAATTCAATATGGAGGAAGTGTAAAATCTTCAAATGCAAAAGAACTATTTGAAACATCTGACATAGATGGAGGATTAGTTGGAGGAGCAAGCTTAAAACCAGAAGAATTTAGTAAAATAGTAAATTACGAAGAATAGAAGAAGAGGAAGTGTAACAAAATGAATAAAAAATTAACAATGCTTATGATTTTGGATGGTTTTGGAATTAATGAGCAAACAGAAGGAAATGCTGTTAAACTAGCAAACATTCCAAATTTAAATGAAATTTTAACAAAGAATCCAAACACAATAATTCATACAAGTGGACTAGAAGTTGGTTTGCCAGAAGGACAAATGGGAAACTCAGAAGTTGGACATACAAACATCGGTGCAGGAAGAGTAGTATATCAAGATTTGGCAAAAATAACAAAGTCAATAGAAGATGGCGATTTTTTCAGTGTGCCAGAATTTGTTAAAGCAATTGAAAATTGCAAAGCTAATAATTCAAAACTTCATATTATGGGATTATTATCTGATGGTGGAGTCCATAGCCATATTAGACATTTATTTGGCTTATTAGAACTTGCAAAAAGAAAAGATTTTGAAAATGTATATGTACATTGCTTTATGGATGGAAGAGATACACCACCAGCTTCAGGAGAAGGATATATTTCAGCACTAGAAGAAAAAATGAAAGAAAAAGGTGTAGGACAAATTGCTACAATATCTGGTAGATTCTATAGCATGGATAGAGATAAGAGATGGGAAAGAGTAAAACTTGCTTATGACGCATTAGTTAGAGGTGAGGGTGAAAAATCTTTATCTCCAATATCTGCAATAGAGGAATCTTATCAAAAAGAAGTTTTTGACGAATTTGTTAAACCAACAGTTATAACAAATAAAACTGGAGAACCAGTTGCAAAAATAGAAAATGGCGACTCAATAATTTTCTTTAATTTCAGACCAGATAGAGCAAGAGAAATTACTAGAAGTATTGTTGATAAAAACTTTGATGGATTTGAAACTGAAAAATTAAATACATATTTTGTATGTATGACATCATATGATGAAACAATGCCAAATGTCGAAGTTGCTTTTAGAAAAGAAGAAATAAAAAATACTTTTGGAGAATATATAAGCAGTAAAGGGTTAAAACAATTAAGAATTGCAGAAACAGAAAAATATGCGCATGTAACATTTTTCTTTAACGGTGGAGAAGAAAAACAATATGAAGGTGAAGATAGAATTCTAGTTCCTTCACCAAAAGTTGAAACTTATGATTTAAAACCAGAAATGAGTGCATATGAAGTTTGCGATAAAGTTGTTGAAGCAATTAAATCTGAAAAGTATGATGCAATAATATTAAACTTTGCAAATCCAGATATGGTAGGTCACACTGGAAGCATAGAAGCAGCAATTAAAGCATTAGAAGCAATAGATGAATGTGTAGTTAGAGTAGAAAAAGCAATAAAAGAAGTAAACGGTGTTTTACTAATAACAGCAGATCATGGAAATTGTGAGCAAATGGTAGATTATAAAACTGGTGAACCACATACTGCTCACACAACAAATCCAGTTCCACTTGCAATTGTGGGATTACCTGCAAATAAAAAATTAAAAGAAGGACGTTTAGCAGATTTGGCTCCTACAATGCTTGATATAATGGGATTAGAAAAACCAGAAGAAATGACAGGAGAAAGTTTAATAGAAAATTAAATTTTGACTAAAATAAAAATATATTAAAATTTTAAGAATATTAAAATTTAGGAGAAATATATGCAAGATTGGGCAAAAGAAAGAATTCTATATGCTGAAATACAGAAAAAATTGTTTTATATTATTCCGGAAAAATGGGAAAGTATTTATCTATATGCCTCTGTAATTGATAGACCACATCAAAAGCCAATAGGCGAAATGTATTTTTACTATTTGCCTAAAGGAATTATTAAAAAGAAGTTTGTTAATGGATATGAAATTCCATCATTATTTAATATTGATGAAGAGCAATATTCTAAATTAATTACAGATATCTATAACACAATTAAACTTTTAAGAGAAAATTCTATTAAAAGAGGAATAAGAGTTTGGAGCAATATAAGTATTAGCATAGAAAACTCTCAATTTAAAATAGAATTTGATTATGAAGATCTTAAAAATTCACAATTTGATTCTTACGAAAGACATGTTATATGGAGATATAATTACTTATCAGAAGATATAGAAACTTTAAGCAGAAAAGATAGAGCAATTATAGAAAATTATTTGCAACATTTATATTTACGTCAAATAAATAAAAAAGATGTTTATACACAAGAAATCTATCAAAAGCCTGTTAAAAATATTATAGATTTCGAGAAAACATTATCTGTTGAAGAGGCAATAGCCCAGTCAAAATCAGAAATAACAAATGATGCTAAAGAAAAGAAAAAAATAGGACTATTTAAGAAAAACAAACCAATAGATGATATTATAGAAGATGATGAAGATGATGAAAATCAAACCTTTAATAATCAAATTTTAAATTGGAAAAAATAGTATTTAATTAGAAAATAAAAAATACCCAAATTTAAAGTAAATAAAAAATACCTTACTTTAAATTTTAGGTATTTTTTTTTATTTTTAAATTATAGTTCTAAAAAAATTTTTTATGAGTATATATATTTTAAGGTATGTAAAGGAATAAAAAATGAATAATATTTTAAAGTATTTTCCAGATAAAATTAATAAAATATTAAATCAAGAAATAAATAATAAACCTTTAGAAGAAATTAGAATAAGAGTGGACAAACCAATAATATTAAAGTTTAACGGCTTAGAAAAAATAATAAAATATAACATTTCAAGAGAAGAAATTTTAAATATATTGCAATTAATATGTGAAAATTCCATTTATTCATATCAACATCAAATAGCAAATGGTTTTGTTACAGTAAATGGTGGACATAGAATTGGAATAGCAGGTTCATGTGTTTTAGAAAATGGAAAAGTTATAAATATAAACTATTTAAATGGGTTAAATTTTAGAATTTCTAAACAAATAATAGGGTGCAGTAAAAATATTTTAAAATATATTATAAATGTTAAAGAAAACAGTATATACAATACGCTAATAATTTCTCCTCCTGGAGCTGGAAAAACAACATTAATAAGAGATATTACAAGAGAAGTTTCGAATGGGATAAAAGATCTAAATTTTTTAGGAATAAATGTAGGAGTTGTAGATGAAAGAGGCGAAATTGCAGGATTATATAAAGGCTTGCCACAAAATGACATAGGAATAAAAACAGATGTAATTGAAAATGTTCCTAAAAATATAGGAATAAGAATGCTTGTAAGGTCAATGTCGCCAAAAGTTATAGTGGCAGATGAAATAGGAAATTTAGATGATGTAGAAGCAATTAATTATGCTATGTGTTCAGGATGTAAAGGAATTTTTACAGCACACGGCTCTAGTTTTGAAGACATATATTTAAATTCAATTTTAAAAAATATAATAAATTCTCACATAATTGAAACAATAATTTTTTTAGATCAAAAAGAAAAAGGAAAATATAAGGAAATTTATTTATTAAATAAAAAAAGTCTTCAATATGAGAAAGCAAATGAAAAAAATTTTACTTTAGAGAATAATAAAATTAATTTTATCTAAGGGAGAAAAATGATTTTTATAAAAGGAATTATTTTAATTGGAATAGTATGTATTTGTTCTTATATAGGAATTTTAAAATCTAAAACCTATGAAAATAGAGTAATTGAACTAAATAAATTTCAAAATGCATTAGTAATGTTTAGAAGTAAAATTGAATTTACTTATGAGCCATTGAATAGTATTTTTGAAGAAATTTCAAAAGTTATATATGGAGTAGAAAAAAATGTTTTTAAAATGTCAATAGAAAAAGAAGGGAATATTTCTGAGACTTGGTTTAAATCTACAGATGAAATACAAAATTCATTACTTAATGAAGATAAGGATATTATTAAGATGCTAGGGAAGTTACTCGGAAAAACTGATATTAATGGACAAGTAAATGAAATCTTATTAACAGAAAATCTAATAAAAAAGCAAATTGAAAAAGCAGAATACGAAAAAAATAAAAATGTGAAATTATATAAAACAATGGGTGTTGTTTTAGGAATTGGAATTTGCATAATTTTAATTTAGGAGATTAATATGAATATTGATTTATTACTTAAAATTGCTGGTGTAGGAATTTTAGTTGCAGTTTTGCATCAAATTTTAACAAAAGCTGGAAGGGATGATCAAGCAATGATGACCACTTTAGCTGGAATGGTAATTGTTTTAACTATAGTTGTAAAAGAAATAAGTTCACTTTTTGAAACAGTTAGGACGGTGTTTAACTTATAGTGGATATTATTAAAATTATAGGAATTGGTTTTCTAACATTAATAATTACAATAATTTTAAAAGAATATAAAAAAGAGTATGCAATTTATGCAGTATTAATTGGTGGAGCACTAATAATTTTATATTCGATAGATACGCTAAAGTCTATAATTACATTCTTAACAGAAATTTCAAATAATTCAAATTATAATAATTTATTTATATCATTATTATTAAAAATTACAGGAATATCAATACTTACAGAATATGCTGTAAGCATTTGCAGAGATGTGGGAGAAAATTCAATAGCAAATAAAATAGATTTTGGAGGAAAAATATTAGTTATTTCGTTGTCAATTCCAGTAATATCAACAACATTAGAAACACTTACGAAACTTTTGCCTTGAGGAGAAAACTATGAATGAAATTATAGACTCACAAACAGAAGCATTAGGAATTAATAATTTTTTAGATTCTGCAAAAAATTATACTGAAAATAACTTTCCAAACTTAGATATTAATGAATTATTTAAAGCAAGTTTAACTGGAAATATGGGAAATATTTTTAAAGTTTCGAACATTGGAAATATTTTTTTAAATGAAATTCAAAATGTAATAACACTAATGACTAGCGTTTTAGTAATTATCATAATACATAGCATTTTTAAAGCTATTATAGAAAGTTTAGGAAATTCTAGCTCAAGTAAAGTTGCATATTTTGTACAATATTTAGTAATAGTAACATTAATAATAAATACTTTTATATCAGTTCTTGATATAACTCGAGAAAGCATAAATAACATTGTTGAATTCATGGGTTTATTAATTCCATTATTAATAACATTAATGCTAACTACAGGCACTTTAGTTACAACAAGTATTACAGAACCAATTTTGCTATTTATGGTAAATTTTATAGGAAATTTTATTAGTAATTTTTTAATTCCACTTTTATTAGTTGCTATAACAATATCTATTATTTCTAATATTTCAGATAAAATTCAAATAAATAGATTATCTAGTTTTTTAAAATCATCTATTGTTTGGATATTAGGAATAATTCTAACTTTTTTTTCTTGCACTTTAACTTTAGAAGGAACTTTAAGCAGTTCTGTAGATGGGCTAACTGGTAAAACAGCTAAAGCTGCAGTATCAAGTTTTATACCAGTAGTAGGAAAAATATTAGGAGATACAGTAGATAGTGTAATTGGATGTGGAAATGTATTAAAAAACTCTGTTGGAATAATTGGAGTAATTATAATTCTAGGGATAGTGTTAATTCCAATTATAAAAATATTAATTTTGTGGTTATCGTTTAAAATGACTTCTGCTGTTTGTGAAGTTGTTGCAGATGAAAAAATAATTAAGCTTATGGATCAAATAGCAGATAGCTACAAAATTTTACTTGCAATTTTAATTTCTGTATCTGTAATGTTTATTATAGGAATAACTATAGTTCTTAAAATTACAAATAGTTCTTTGATGTATAGGTAGGAAATATGGTAAAAATAATTAGAAATTGGTGCGAAGGCATAATAGTTGCAATAATTTTGTCTATAATTATTGAAATATTAGTTCCTGATGGAAATAATAAAAAATATGTAAAAGTAGTAATAGGGGTTTACATTATTTTTGTAGTAATAAATCCTATTCTTAAACTTATGGATTATGACTTTAAATTTGATTTTTTTAAATATAGTGCTCAAGAAGAAACTTATGCAAATATAAATACAGATATGAAAGAGGTTTATATTGTAGGAATAGAACAAGAATTAAAAAAAGAGATAGAAAATTTAGGATATTCTGTAAAAAATTTGAAAGTAAATGTTGATAAATCCTATGAAAACATTGAATCTGTAGAAATAAAAGTAGAAAAGAAAAATGATAAAAATATGATAGAACCTGTAGTTATTGGAGATAATAAAATAAAAGAAAATTTTGAAGAAGTAATAAATTATATAAAAGAAAATTATAACTTAAACGATGAGCAAATTATAATAAACAATTAATTTTGTAAGAAATTATAAATTTTAGGAGAAGAATATGCTTGAAAAAATAAAAAAAATTTTTACAAATAAAGAAAAACGAATAGAAAATTTAGTATCTTTTTTGATTATTTTAGTAATAACTTTAATTATTATAAATAAAATATTAGATAATAGTAATGAAAATAATAACAATAAAAACGAAATAAAAGATGATTACTCAGCAGTTCAAGTATCAAGTGAAAACGTTGTTACAGAGAGTTTAGATAAAAAACTAGAAAATATACTAAGCAAAATAAATGGGGTTGGAAAAGTTTCTGTGCTTGTTACATATTCTGAAAGCAGTAGTTTAGTTCCAATTTATAATGTAAGCTCTAGCACAAGTACAGTAGAAGAAACAGATACATCTGGTGGAAAAAGAAAAACGGAAACAGAAAATAATGAAAAAGGAGTAATAACAGATTCTAGTTCAAATGTAATAGCTGAGAAAACAACAATGCCAGTTATTGAAGGGGTTGTTGTTATAGCACAAGGTGCAGAAAATTCAAATATTAAAAGCAATATTATATCAGCTATAGAGGCTGCAACAGGTATTGCTACTCACAAAATACAAGTTTTCGAGATGGGAGATGAGTAAAAAAATTGAACAAAGAAAAATTAAAACAAATATTTTTGGTATGTTTTGCATTTTTTTTAATACTTTTAGGATATTTAAATTATGGCAAAGAAAATAAAAGTAATATTGAAGTTTCTGCTAGAGCAAGTAATGAAACAAATATAGGAGATGTACAGCTTGTAAATAGTAAGCCAGTAGCTTTAGAGAATGAAGTAGAAGAATCATCATTAGATGGAAATAATGGAAAAATAGTACCAAATGAGGAAATAAATAGTGTAGAAGTTAAAAAAGACGATAATTATAACGATAATTATTTTGAAGAAACAAAAATTGAAAGAGATAGAATGTATTCGGAAATGATAGAAACATATCAAGATTTAGTTGACTCAGAGAAAACTCCAGAAGATCAAAAAGCAATTGCAGTACAAGAAATTTCAAATTTAACAAATAAAAAAAATGAAATAATGATAGCAGAAAATTTAATAAAAAATAAAGGTTTTAAGAATGTTGTAATATTAATAAATAATGAGATTGTGAATGTAATAGTAGAATCAGAAAATTTAACTCAAGAAGAGATATCTAAAATTCAAAATATTGTATCTAGAGAATTAAATGCGGAAATTTCAAACATAAACATAACGAATAAAAAGTAAAAAATTAGTTTTCAAATATTGTTAGAATATTTTTTTCTATAAGATTAATAATAAGAGTATATGAAATTATTATTTTCATATAACTTCGCATTTTGTGAAGTATTCTTTTTAACTAAGAAAGGAAAAAATATTATGACAAAGAAAATTATTATGTGCATTTTAGCTATAATTGTCCTTTCTATGTGTTGTGGAGTATGTTTTGCAGAAGAAAACAATAATTCAATCAATTTAGGAAATGAACTTATGCAATCAGTGGATAAAACAGGGGAAAGTTTCAGAAATGTAGTTTCAGGAAATATCATGAAAGATTCTTCTAATATGATAAGAAACGGAGATTATAATGTAACAAGAACTGTAGTTCCTGAAGAAGCAAACAATGATACTGGAGCAATGACAACAACAACTTGGATGTGGATTATTTTAGCAGTTGCTGCTGTTATAATAATTGCAGCTATATGGTATTATGCAACACAAAGTAACAGTTAGTAACAAAAAAGAGATTTGAACTTTTTAGTTCAAATCTCTTTTTACTTTTTATTTTTTTAATCTTATCAAAATTGCTATTGCAAATAATATAAGCAGTACACCAATTGCAATTAAAATTATTGATAATATATTATTTAATTGTAAATTTGCTTGTTCATAACTATTTACATTAGAAACACTAGTTACTGAAGATGGTGACAAAGTTGAAATAGGAGTGTCTGGAACATCTTCTGTGGTATTTGTTTCATTTTCTTCATCTTGTTCGATATTTTCATCTTCTGAAGAAACTATATCATTAGAAGAAGATGCAAAAACAAAATTAAAATTTAGAATTAAAGCTATTATAAAAGCTGTTATAAGAAATATTTTTACTGCTTTAGACATAAGAACCTCCTAAAATAATACACTATAAATATAATATACAAAATTAAATAAAAAGTCCATACAAAATTTAAATTTGATAAAAAAATTTTAATTTTAATAAAATAATTAATTATAGGTTTAAAATAGATATGTCACAAGTAGATTGAAAATAAAATATTGAAAGAGAGTACCAGAAATGATATTGTTT